>FMUA01000075.1 GCA_900100595.1 Ruminococcaceae bacterium P7 | reverse complement strand
GTGGGCTGAGAGGCTAAAGCAGTTTTGCCGATAACAGCGTTCATGACCGGATCGTTTCTCAGACTGTCGGCGTGATCGTCCTGAAAATAGGCACCGGTAATCTGGTAGAGCATCTGCAAAAGGTTCTGATAATCCTTGTGAATCCGGAACGAAGCCGAGTCTGTTGTGTGAAAATGTTTTCTGAGCAGCGAATTGACATCCAGTTTATGATAAAACTCCTTGAGCAGAAGCAGACCGCCATCCGAAGAAAGATTGCCACCATCGAAATTTACGCGAAATTTCTTGTTGCTTTCCAATGCAATACCTGTTATAATGGCCATGGGACTTCTCTCCTTTGGTTTATTGTTTGTGTCGTAACTACATTATACCAAATTTGAAGTCCCTTTTCCATACCTTGCGGGCTTCATCTTTTAGGTGAAAGCCCATTTTTCATTTTTATCTGTGTTTTTTCGGTGTTGAGGCGATTATCAGGCACTGGTGTGAATAATTCAGGTTTAGTGAGTCAATCAAGTGTGTTAAACTGTAAAGATTATTACGATTATCAACTAGCAAGCAAAGATAACAGTATCCTGCTTTTACTCCACTTCGCCGTGTATAGCCCTGCGTGCGATTTGTTTTGGAAAGAAGAGTAATGTTACATAATCAAGAGCGTTAACGCAGTGTCGGTGATTTTTGAGCGTATCCGCGAATTTTAAATCAAACAAAAGATATCCATTAGCCGCGCAAAGGAATTCATAACAGAAGCAAACGACCTATACTTAACCACAAATTGAAGGGGTTGTCCGAGAATCATCAGGCAACTCCTTTTTTCACGCCCTGTTTCGCCGTGTATCGCCCTGTGTGCGATTTGTTGGGAAAAGCAGGGTGAGTACCCGACCAAGAGCGTTCTCGCGGTGTCGGCGATTTTTGAGCACGTCTCATTTTTTGCGGCGGTTAATCAAAGAGTACGCTGTTAATCGCGTTGTTTAGGATTTTCTCCGCGTCGTTTCCGGCAATGTCAAGCATTTCGGCTTTCACTAAATGCGTTTTCGAAATGCCGAAGAAGTTTTTTGCGAGGCTCTCGATATAGCCGTAGCTGTAGGTCGGGTCGTAGGGACCGCCGGCGGTGGTGACGTAGTAGAGGTCATTCGCCTTGCATAAGCCGACCGGCAACCCATTTTCGTTATAAGCGGAGACGATACCTGTGACGTAGATGTTTTCGATATAGTTTTTCAGCGGCGCTGGAAAGGACAGATCCCAATATGGCGTGGCGATCATTATCGTATCTGCGTTTGCGAATTGCTTCGCGCAGTCAAACATCTTGTCGCTGAAATCTCCCCGCTCGATCAATTCTGTGCGGCGATTTAGTTTTT
>FMUA01000007.1:125629-153078 GCA_900100595.1 Ruminococcaceae bacterium P7 | reverse complement strand
GAATATCTCAAGGAAAAGGAAAAAGCTGAAACTGATTCCACTCAGTAAAATACTGACTGAGGCGGCATCGCCGCCCTTATCTGCATAACAGCACTGTTGGCACAAGCTGTCAAGGACGCCGCAGGCGCGGCCCAGCCGTTTATCCTTGACAGGTTGGGACAACTGTGCTACCCACCAAAGCCGCCATTTTCCGACGGCTTATTTGTCGTGTTGAAACCGTTGATTTTCCACCTACAATCTGCCTACAATATTTTTCGTCAAGTTCTATTTTGGGGCTTGACTTTTTATTTGTAGGCTTTTAACTGATTATCTGTGTGTGTTTAATGTATGTTTGTGATTTTGCGTATTAAAATCTGTCAGCTTTTTTGCGCCCTGCGAAGTCAAATCAACCACCGCTGAAACCGCTGCTCCTATGCCCATTGAAACAGAACCTGCGGCAACGGTCGTTCCTGCTTTTGCCGCCGCTTGCGACGCTCCTTTTGCGGCGGCTTTCTTTGCGGCACCTTCGGCTGCTTTTTTTGCTGCTTCGTCGCGCAGTTTTTTTGTTCCCTGTTGGGCTGCGAGCTTCGCGCCTTCCGCAGCAACGTCTGCTCCCGATGATTCGCCGGATACAAAGGATACTGTTTTCGTGGCGGCGCTGATACCGCCCTCCGCTTTGTCGAGAACGTTTTCGAAAGCGCTTTTTGCCGCTTCGCTCATGCCGTCCTTTAGCTCGTTGGCGACCTGTCTGACGTTATCAGGCGTGATTTTTTTGATGTTGATTTGCTTCATGGGGTTTTGCTCCAAATACTGCCTGCATTTATCTGTTGCCGTAACGATACCATCAGGGGAAATATGAAGAAAACCGTATTTCTCACATTCATAGAAATACTCCTGTACGCGCTTGAACGCGGCGGGGTCAGTATGAGCCAGATGATTCAGGCTGATGGAATCGGTATAGCGAAACACGTTTAAATCAGCAGCGTTTCCTGTCAGCGCAACCTGAGCCTTATCATTTGAGAATTTTCCCAACTGGTCTTTTTCAAATTGCCGCATAAAGGCTTCGGAATTGATATGCTCCACGCCCTTTTGAGTGAGCGTAAATTTACCTGTTTTACTGTCATAATCCAGATAACCGTCCTGAACAGCTTCTGAAAAACTCTTTTCGACGTTGCTTCTGAGTTGTTCATCAGGGATTTTCGCAATCTCCGAAGCGGTAAAGTTTCCTTTTTCCGCTACAAAAGCTATATCGGTATGTTGTCCTGTAAAGCTGTAAGTAGTATCCGATGACGGATCGTACTGAGTATTTGTTGGCGGTGATGTTTTTGCCTTAAACATGCTCAGGATTGAATTAATTTCACGAACCACTTGAAGCAATGTCATAGGATTCATTCGTCCCATGCCAAACATTGCTTGCGCGGTTTCATCAACAGTCGGCATTATCTATCATCTCCTCAATATCCTCAATATCTTCGTCTGTCAAGGCTTCTCCGATTTCAATGAAAAATTTGAAGCAAGCGTAAAGCACCTCGTTGACAGAGCGTTCAAATTCATCAGAGTAGTCATATTCAAGTGCATTCATTAAATCTTTATCTGTTTCGGATTCATGCAGAATACGGCTAAACGCAACTGAAGAAGGAGGCTGTTCATTTACGAAGCAGTATCCAAATAACCGTACAAGCCGATCTTGCGCTCCCTTTTTTAATGCTGCATTGTCAAGTTCTTTTGGCAGCGCATACTTGGCGGTCAGCTCAACTATTTTTTTAGCTCCGATAAAAAGGCTCTGCGTGAAACCTTTGTACAGCCCGCTTTTTGATTCTTCAATAATCTCTTTGTTCATCATTCATCATCTCCTACAAGTACTAACATTTCTCCGACGATAGGAGCAACATCATCGTATTCTGCGTCTGGTTCATCTTCATAGTCGTCTACGGGTTCATAGTCAACTCTGTCTGCATTTTCAGAATACTCGGCGTATTCTTCCTCAGAGTGCCGTAGCTCGGGCGGCTGAATGGGGTTACTCTCGCTGAACTGTTTTTCAAGCTCCAATTGTTCGGTTTCCGCTTGAGCGGCATATTCCTTTTGACTGTCGTTTTCCATAACCGTATAGTCCTCATACATCTTTTCATAAACAAGCAACCTTTGCTCCCATACAGGCGTGTACTCTTTTTCAATGTCGGTACAATTCTGTGTAAATCCTTCGTATTGTGAACCGCACCGAGCAAAAAGCGGGTGACTAAATGTATCGTACTTAGGCAAAAACATCGGATATTCATAACCAACAAATACAATGGAATTACCTCCGTATTCGCTTGCTTCTCCTGTTGGGTTAATTGCCGCTTTAATTTCGTCAGGGTAAAGCAACGGACGCTCAGCAACAGCTTCGGTGTCCTGACCGCCGCCGCCCTGCATACTTGAGCGGTTAAAAGAACGGCTGTCGTTACGGGCTGTTGTTTTACCGAGCTTATCCGAAACGTAGTCCAAAGTATCCTTATCGGTTGAACCTAAAACAGTAAAAATGGCACAGTTACCGATGATACTGTCATAAGTCTTTTCGTAAATAGATTTAAGCTGCGACAATCCTTGAATAATAATGCAAATCCTGATGTTGTAGCTGCGCGCAACCGCAAGGATTTCATTAAACGAAGGAATTTCTCCTATATTGGCAAATTCGTCTAATTCGAAACTGACGAGTTGCGGTAAACGACCTCGATACTTGCTGTCAGCAATGCGCATAAGTCGTTGAAACAGCTGACTGTAAAAAATATTGCTGACAGCTTTATAGGGGTTTCCCGCAGCCGGAATAATCAGGAAAATCGCGGTTTTCTCCTTGCCAATGCTGTCAAAATCCATTTCGTCAGTTGACGTAATGGCGTCCAAATCGGTAGTAGCCCACAGCTGCAAGCGTGTGGAAAGCACCTCGTTGATAGAAGATTGCGTTTCCTGTGCGTTTGCCTGCATACCGCTCCAGTTGATAGACGCTGCATCATTGGGATATTCCGAAACATGCCTGTTCAAGCATCTTGCAAATTCGCAGGACTGGTCTATACTTCCATTTTTATAGCGAATTGAGTTTAACAAGCGAATCACGCGACCAAATGTTTTGATTTCGTTTGAAGATTTGAACAGATACAACATTACCGCTACAAGCAGCTTGCCTGCTGCTTCGGAAAAGAAGTCGGATTTTTCACCTTCGCCTGCGGTATTCTTCATAAACAGCGACGCAATATTAACAACGTCCTGCTCAGAGGTGATATAATCAAACGGGTTATAAGAATTCGAAAAATTAATATTTATCAAATTCAGGACTCGCACCTTATATCCATGCTCCTTAAGAACCTTTGCACAGTCACGGTACAATTCACCCTTTGGATCTGTTACAACGTAGCTGCCGTTCATTTGAAGAATATCTGCCTTGCATTTTCTTAATGATTTACCTGCTCCCGAACCACCGATGACAGTCTCATTGAGATTTGCCGCTAATTTTGATTTGAGCGGTAAATATGTATCTTTTGCCAGTGGAATACCTGTTTTTTGCTTTTGTAATCTCTTTATTTCTCGTGCATTCGCCCATCTTGCCGAACCATGTTCCATGTTCTTAAAATCATTTCGATTTCGGGAAGTCATGAAAATAAACATGATGGCGATAACGGACAGATACACCCACCATATTTTCAGATTAAACCAAAGAATATTGCCTAAAGCTGAAAAAAAAGGCAGCTTCATTTCCGTGGTGTCCGAGAGAGCTAAAATATAGCTTCCTAATTCGTTAACTTCACCGTGAATGTATACATAGTTCAGATAACGGTAATAGAAATACGATACCAACAGAAAGACACTGACAAACAGAATCGCAAAGACAATGATCATCGGTTTTTTGCTTTGGTGCCGCCTTAGAATGTTTTGACTTGGTACTGCCACTAACGATTACCTCCCTGCGCTTGCCGCAGCTGTTTTTAAGTTCGAAATTGCCGACGCAATACGACGGTTCCATTCCTCAAGCGCGGCAATGTAGCTGTCAGTAACACTTAGATTACTGTATTTTCTCATAACCGCGTCAGCTTGCTTTTCACCTACCATATATGGCTTTTCTGCCTTCTTTTTTCTGTTGAAGGCGATAAAGTAGTAGGTGTTGGCAACCTTTGTTTGCTCTTGGATAAAGTAATTTCCCCGTTCACAGCTTACTAATTCGTCCATCTTATCACCTCCCGAAAGAGGAAAGTGGACAATTTGTCCACTTTCCGAAAAGATTATTGGATTTTCGGTGCGGCGGTTGGCGTGGGATTGATTATCGCGTTGACCTTTTGCAAGTCCTCAAACTTAAATTTAACCACATTTTCGCCCTGCGCGTTCTTGCGGCACTGAACTTTAATACCGGATTCTTTGAGCGCAGCTACATCATCATCTGTGAGCTTGCGGAAGGAATACTCGGTATTATATTCCTCAAGCGCTTTTTGGTTCATTTCCGAAAAAGCCTCTTTAGTCGCAGGATTGCAGATTGACGTAAAGCTGCCGTCCTTCGCCTTGTAGCTTGGCATGAACAGACGCGGCTCGTTGTTGGTTTTGATAATCTTGGCGTTATGGACAACCATATCGCCTACGACGACATCGAGCCGCGCAAGACTGTTCCCGTACTCAGGAGGATACTTAACAGAGTTCTGCGCCGCAATGATTTTGGGCGCAGGCACATTAAATTCCTGCTTAAAAACATTCTCGCGATAAGCGCTCAACAGCGTTTGATTGATGTTTCGTCTCCCGTCTACCGACAATGGGTGAGCAACGTCGATGAATTTTCCCTGCTGCGTCCGCTTCTGCGGCATTCTGACATACAATCCGTTACGACCTTCGTTAATGGTGATTCCGTTGACAGTCAGTGTGTTATAAAACGTCGCGGAGCATACCGCGACCGTGCCGTTGATCGGCGGCTGCAAGGGCGAAATCGTGTATTTTGAAATTGAGAGATTGGTTACGGCTTGCGTATCAGCTTCACCTTTCATTGCCGCAATTTCTTTTTGGAGACGTTCTACTCTTAACGCCGTTTCCTGCATTTGTCTGAGGTACTCCGAGCTTGGAACTAACGGCATTTTGTCATGCTGTTCGTTAAGCAAGGCGCTTGCGTTATCCAGTTCAACGTTTAGCTGTTCCAACTGCTTTTTTTGACTATTTTTATTGTTTGCCATAGTAAAAATCCTTTCTAATTTCAGATAATGTACAGTGAGAAAGTATTTTTGTGAAATGCTTTACTTTGCAATACCTCCGCGCAGGACAGGCGATAATATCCTGTCAATATCGGCTGTTTGGCTTTCCGTAAAGCGAACAATGCGATTGTTCGGATTTGTTTTGCTGGGCTGACTTTCGTGATTAAACCCTGCGTCTTGGAGTTTGCGGTATTCCTCCGACGATACCTCTTTATAGCGGTATTTGTCACTCGGCTTTGAATAGCCGTTGCTGTCAATGTAATCGACTGCGCCGTCGCCGTCGGTGTCCCTGTGCCGCATACGCTCAACAGAGTCGGTATCTTCAATTTCGATTTCGGAATTGCCTGTCATAATACGTTTTTTCATGAAATCACCTCCTTATCTTCGGACGGTTTGGCGGTAGTTGCTGTGGGGGATTTCCATCAGGAGAAGAATCTTTGCTGATGTTATTATCCTCAGCTTTACCGTCATTTTGTTTATCCTCTCCGACAGTCAGCTTAGCGTTAATCTCTGCCTGTTGATTAAGCAGGGATTGATACTCTGCTTCCTGCGGAAATTCCCTGTTCATTTCTTCCTGAGCGGTAGCCATACGGTGCGTTGCCCTCGATAAGTCGTCAACGGTATCGTTGTATTTCTCAATAATCTTAAAGGATATTACGTTATCAAGCCGCACCAGATTTCCTGCTCCGTTATCAGGCTCAATCTTGACTCTGTAGCCAAGCTGATGTTTGACTGTCATACAAAGATTGGTTAACGTTCCCACACCCTCCTGATACAGATAGAGCTTGAAACCTCTGTAAGTGCCTATTTCCAGTAAGGCATTATCTTTGATACGGTTTCTCTGGGCAACAATCGCTTCAAGCGCCTTTGTACGTTTGTCGTAGTGAACGCCGCAAATTTCGATATCAAACGGATCGGGAGTCGGGTTTGATTTTGCAAATTCCATATCCTCTTTGTAGCTTGCAGATAGGCTTTCGAGTTTCTTGATTGTGTTTGGCAGAAGCAGCTGTACCTCGTCCTCCATACGACGGTGCTCGTTTATGTACTCATTGCGGATTGCTGTGAGCTTGCTAACCTTGCCGTCAATCTCAAATTTCTTCATGACAAGCGGATTGTCGCTTGCAACAGCCTTGATTTGACCAAAGTTCAGCGTTGCTTCATCGATATCCTCAACGCTGCGCTCATTAAAGTGATTTGCTGTCATCACCGATGAAATAAACCGCTGTTTCCGCTCTACCATCTGATACATGAACGCGTCAAAGGTGCCTTTAGTGACGTAGTTGTAAATCTGTACGGTTTGGTTTGTATTGCCCTGACGGATAATACGACCCTCGCGCTGCTCGATGTCGGCAGGACGGTTCGGACAATCGAGGTGATGAAGGGCAATCAGCTTATGCTGCACATTCATACCCGTTCCCATCATTTCGGTTGAACCTATCAATACTCTGACCTTGCCGCGCCTAACCTCGGAAAACAGCTTTTGCTTTGCTTTAGAGCTTTTATAATGTTGGATAAACTGTACTTCGCTTTCGGGAATACCGAGATACACCAATTTGGCTTTCAAATCCTCATAAACGGTAAAATCTTTCGTTTTGCTTTTACCAACAGAAGGAGTAGACAGATCGCAGAAAACAAGCTGCGTTTTGTCCTCACTTTCCGACCAGATAAAAAAAACCTTCTCCGCACACGCTGCAACTTTCATTCCGCTGTTGTTTTCGGTGCAAAGAATACGGGGATCAAGTGCAATCGCCTTACCGTCGCTGATAATCTTCAAAATGTTGTCCTCGCGCGGATCGGCACCGCCGGAGCGAATTACCTCCGCGCGTTCTCCCAAATGTTCAATCATTTTCTTTTGCTGTTCGTTTGGCGGTACTTCAATAATTTGCCTTTTTACATCAGGTAAGGGCAACTGTAATGTGTCCCTTGTTTGAATGTCGGCAACCTCATGAAACATAGCCATCAACTCAGGAATATTATTGAATTTAGCAAAGCGCGTCTTTGCCTGATAGCTGTTGCCTTCGGGAGAGATTTCTAACGCCGTCACGGTTTCGCCAAATGTTGTTGCCCAGCTATCATAATTCATCAATCCCATTGCTTGCAGCATTTGCGGCTGTAAATAACGCTGCATGGTATACATTTCTGACATTGTGTTGGAGATTGGTGTTCCAGTTGCAAATACAACACCTCTGCCGGGGTTTAAATCATTCAGATAGCAGATTTTACCGTACAAATCCATAGCACGTCCACTTTCGCTTCCTGCGCCGATTCCTGCTACGTTTGACATCTTTGTGTAAATATACAAATTTTTGAACGCATGGGCTTCATCAATCAGAATTTGGTCAACGCCTAATTCTTCAAAACATATCACATCATCTTTTTTCAGTGACCGTTCACTCAATTCCTTGAGCTTGCTTTCAATCTTTTTTCTGTTGCGCGCAAGAGATTTAACGGTTGCATCTGCCAATCCGTCGGACTTCGCTTCCTCCAAAGCCGTAAGAATATCATCACGTTGGCGATTAAGCATCGCTATTTGAGTTTCGGGCTTTAACGGGGTTTTTTCAAGCTGCGTATGACCGATAATGATTGCGTCATAATCGCCTGTAGCAATGCGCGTACAAAACCGTTTGCGATTCTGAGGTGTAAAATCCTTTTCCTCGGCGACTAAAATATTTGCCGCAGGATACAGCCGCATGAATTCCGCGCCCATTTGTGCGACAAGATGTTTCGGCACACAAATCAGACTTTTGTGTGCCAAGCCAAGCTCCTTGAGCTTCATAGCAATCGCAATCATTTCAAATGACTTTCCTGCACCGACACAATGCGCCAAAAGCGCATTGCCGCCATACAACCCTCTTGCAATCGCGTTGAGTTGGTGAGTACGGAATGTGATGTTGGGGTTTTTGCCCGGAAATGTCAAGTGAGAACCGTCATAACGGCGGGGAACAATACAGTTGAATTTGTCATTATAAATCCGTTCCAAATCCCTGCGGCGCGTCGGATCACGGTAAATCCATTCAGCAAACTTTGCTTTCAGCAACTCCTGTCGGCTCTGTGCAAGCACGGTTTTCTCTTTGTTGATAACGCTGCGCTCTTTGTCGTCAATAATAACGGTATCGCGCACCTCGGAGGTTTTAAGGTTCAAACAATCCTCCAAGATTGCGTAACCGTTACGCTCCTTGATACCGTACTTGTTGATGGATTCAATGGAGTAATTATCAAACGTCTTGTGAGTAACGTAGTAACTTCCCATCATTGCATTGAACTGTACCTCAATAGAGGGTGACTGAGGGTGAAACGTTTCCTGCAAAAACTGATTGTAATAATGTACAGGAATCCATGTTGTGCCTAATCTCACGGAAATCCCCGAAGCAGGGATATCCTTCGGGATAACCGCTTCAAGAGCCTTGACATTAACGGCGTATTTTTGGTCGTCGTTTGCCGCCATACGCGCCGTTGTCAGTTTCTTTCGGACATTACCGGAGAGATATTCGTCAGCGGTGACATATTCGCCTTCATACGGCTTCAAGAATATGCTGTTGCCGTTCAGCTCCTCAATGAGCTGTTCGGTGCTGTTACCTGTCAGCCCTGCCATGTAATCAAGGTCAACCCTGCCTTTTTGAGATACGGAAATAATCAGAGCTTCTTCCGCGTTTTCCGCAGAATTGATTTCAACATTTGGCGCAATCGTCCGCTTACTGAAAATGTCAGCTTTTACATAGCTTTTTTCTTCCGTCTCCTCATTGACAATGACGTTTTCGAGCGAGCATAACAACGGATAACTGTTATCGTCCTTAAAAACCCTGTTGGCAAAACTGTTAAGACAGCCAAATTGAGCATTAAACGAATCGTACTCCGTATTCAATTCCCGGCGCAGCTCCGTGACAACATTGTCCGCTTCACCTGAAACCTCTGCGTCTATCAGGCGGCGCGTAATATCGGTTATTTTAACCATGCCCCTAATACGTTCGGCTTTTTTTCCTTCATAAGAGCTGATAAACATGATGCCGTTTTCGCGGTAATAAAGCCTATCGTCCTTAACAAAGTAGGAATAGTTGCGAGCCGCTTCATCGGCGGCTATACTCTCCGGTTCCGCGTTTTCCTCGTTCGCGGCTGTATATGGAATATACTCACCTTGAACGTTCATTATCGCCGCTTTGAGCGCGTTGCTTAGCTTGATATCCTCGGAAGGAACGCAAACGCTTTCATCGCCGAATCGCCCTGACTGCATAATCATTTTGCCGCAAACCATTTCAGGGTGAGCGACAAAGTAATTGTTCATTCGAATACCGTCAGAATTTTCAGAGGTATAAACCCAATCGGGATAATCCTTGATGATCTCTGCACTTTCACGTTTTTGCAGGAAAATAATATCTGAGGTTACTTCTGTTCCTGCTGCTGACTTAAAAGTATCGTTCGGCAAGCGTATTGCGCCTAACAGTTCAGCTTTATCAGCCAACAACATACGCGCCTTTGTGTCCTGCTTATCGAGCGTTCCCTTTGAAGTTACAAAAGCAATGATTCCTCCCGGGCGAACCTTATCAAGCGTTTTAGCAAAGAAATAGTCGTGAATCAACAGGTGATGTTTATTATATCCCTTGTCGAAAACGCGAACGTCACCGAACGGAACATTGCCGACTGCAACGTCAATGGAATTGTTCGGAATATTGGTATTCTCAAAGCCCTGAATCTTGATGTTGGCGTTTGGATACAGCGCCTTTGCAATTTGTCCCGAAATGTTGTCAAGCTCTACGCCGAACAGCTCAGACTGCGCTAAATGCTCCGGCAATACGCCGAAAAAATGACCCGTGCCGCAGGCAGGGTCAAGAATTCGTCCATTGGTAAAGCCCATGTTTGTCAATGCGCTGTAGATTGATTTGATAACAACAGGCGGCGTATAGAATGATGTCAGTGTGCTGTCATAGGCTGATTGATAATCGCTTTCCGGCAACAATTTTTTCAGTTCGTCATAATGCGGATTGCTCTTGTCAAAATACTGCGGCAAACCGCCCCAACCAACGTACCTTGACAATATTTCCTGCTCGGCTTTGCTTGCGGAACGTTCCTCAGCTTGAAGCTGCTGAACGACCTTGATCGCGGCAATATTGTTGTTGAATCGCTCGGAGGGTGTTCCTGCGCCGATATGGTTGTCGGTAATGACAAAGTTTTCGGGGTTTTTCTCCGTCTGCGCTTCTATCAGTTCCCTGACGGTTTCTACAGGCAAAACGGTATCAATCGGAATGAAACCATCAGAAAGAGAAGAAATATCTTCCAAATGCGCCTGACCGAATTGGTTGACGGACTTCACGCGGAAGGTCTTGTCTGCGTAATCAACTGTCTTATCTACAAGATCGCTGTTATCGGGAGCTTTTGGCAATTCTACGTCCTCGGTTTTGTCCAAGCCGTAATCTTGCGTAACAATGCGCTCGATCTCAGCCTTTTCATTCTCCGTCAGAGGATTGCGTTCCAAGCTGTCTTGCAGCATGACTAACCATTCATTGTAAATGGGTGCCTTTGAGCTGTCGTCATAATCTCTGACGCGCTCGATATGACCGATAAGGTTTGTTTCTCCGTCCGCAAGGTCGTATCTGCCGTTAAAGCTGCTCAAAGATAAACCGTCCTCTGAAGCGTAGACAGTAAAGTCCGTTTTGTAATAGAACCCGACGTTAGGATTTTCACGCTTTGCGTTTTCCAACATATCCAGTCTGCCAAGCAGCTCATTCGCAAAGGAAAAACTGAGCCGTGCTTTATCACGAACAATATCTGACAGCGCAGGGTGTTCGGAGAAATTGATAACGATTTGCGGTTGGCGCATAACCCTCGAAGCCTTTTGAAACTCCTTTATTTTGTCCTTAAACGATTCAAAATCTTCATCGGACATTTGCGGATTCCAAAGCAGCTGCATACCGTTCGGCTGCTCGTCAACATACTCAGAGTATTCCAATGTATACTGTGTGGGTGTTTCTATATCCTGTAAACGCTGAGCGCCGTTGTTCGCAAAGAACTCCGAAAGCCCGTCACGTGACAACGAATCTATGCTGCTTGCCAATTCGTCTGCGGAGATAGTTTCGTGGACAATTTGTCCACTTCCT
Organism: Ruminococcaceae bacterium P7; assembly: GCA_900100595.1. GTDB lineage: Bacteria > Bacillota > Clostridia > Oscillospirales > Acutalibacteraceae > Ruminococcoides. The sequence goes on along the minus strand of FMUA01000007.1, from coordinate 141,812 downwards.
TGATTTCCGTCAGGATTGTAATAAATCCATGAAACCGCGCGTTCTTCGGGGTGGAGCAAAATATATTCCTGTAGCTGTTCCTGAGAAAGAAAACTCGGAACCTCGGGGAACCCTACATCATCGCAGAAATACGCTTTGCTCTCGCCGTATTTCGTGAGGACAACAACATCGGATACCGACATAGAGTGACCGGAGAAATCGTCAGGGTGATTAATGTTGAACCTCTCAAATAATGTGTCGAGGTTTTCGCCTTCGCCGAGCGTTCCTGAATAGACAAGCTGATAGTTACTCCGTTCAACCGCCAAGCCTGATTTTTCAAGCGATTTCAGAGAAAGGAAAATGTACTTGTGCGCCTGCTCCGTATCAGCAACCTGATAAATTTCGTACCTTGTTTCGGGTTTATCGACAAGTGAAAGATTATCATCGATATTTTGCAGCAGAAGCGCTTCAAAATCTTCAAGACTGTAGGTGTGACCGAACAATGGCGCGTCCGGCTGTGCGACCACAACGCTGACAGGCGACATAGCGGTTATCATGTAAAGCTGTCCGCTGATATTTACCGCAGAACCAATTTCATATTTGAACTTGAGTTGCTTTAGGACGGCAGCTTTATCGCCAAGATGATAATTTTCCGCATAATCGTCAAACTCCGAATCGGTTAAATAACGGTTTGTAGAGGAAAGCTCCCGTATTCTCTTTAACAGCTGCGTATAGGTAATAACAATCGGTTGATACGCGTTGCCATAAGCGGCAACAAAAATCCCTTTGGAATTATCCAATATTTGAAGCATCAAGCCGCTTGCGCTTCGGGCGTTTCTTCCGCTACCGTGATATTTTTCCCTGATAAGCCGAATCAACTCGTTGTCGGGTTTTTCTTCCTGAATAGCGTGATATATTTCCGCTTTACCGTTTTGTACGGTAGGTTTGAGAATAATCAGGCTGTCAATATCCTGCTGCGTGAGCTGTACAACAGGTTTTTCCAAGGGTAGAGAGATTTTTTCCTCTGTTGGTTCGTCCGATAAGCTGTTGGTATCCGCAACAGCGTTATCAGCTGTGTCGGCGGCGGTGTAAAACGGTATAAGTTCTTCATCACTGACGTACACAAGGTCGTCAAATCGAATTCCGTCCAAGCCGTTTTCCACCATATCCTGCAATGAATCATATTGCTCAACGCGGACAACCTTCTCGTCGATCTTCGTTTCAATTCGAAAGTCAATCAGGTTGGCGTCGGCGGTAATTTCGTGCTGTTCATCTTCGGTGGTGGTAAACGCCAGATTGACCGAGGATAAATCCTCGGGAAGCTCATAAGGCTTATCATCGTTGCCAAATTCCGCGTTCATATATTCGCCAATCAGCTCCTGTGCTCGGTTCATAAGAATATCGTGCTCCGATTGAATTGGCGGCAAAGGCTTAACCTCCACGCTGACTAACGGCTTTGGTAAGTCCCTAACAAAGCTGTGATCAATCGTATTTCCGCTTTCATCAGCATAAACGACAAGCCCCATTGGTGACGGACGGTTTATATCCTCAAGAATATGCTTTTTTAACTGTTCCGCGTCGAGATATTCAAAGCTCTGTTCAACCTTGCCGTTTCGGTAATAATCCAACCTTGCGACAGGACGCGACTGAATAGGCGCTGCCTTTTGGGAATCCATCAGGACAAAAATGCGGTTTCTGTTTTCATCAATACTTGAAATACCAACAGAAAGTCCTCTGTCAAGAAGCATATTCAGGTTTGTTTCCAACCGATTCTCAGGAAATCCGCACATATCTATGCTCTCGTCGTCTGTCAATCTGCGCTTTGTTATCACAAGCTCAAGCGCATCGGACACAAGCTTTGCGTCATTGCCCATTGCTTCGTAAAACGCGCCGATTTGAAACAGAATAATCTTGTCGGGGTTTTCGTTTTTAACCGTGAAATACTCCTGCATCATAGGGGTATACTGAGGTTTCGGCGGTTCGTAGTGCTCAAGTTCGCTTGACGGGAGAATTTCTATCGGCTCTGACGGCTGATAGATCGCGCCTTTCAGCTCGCGCTCAGCCTTGATTTTGGCTCTGCGGCGTTCCTGTTCTTCCAACCAAGAGGGATATTTCTCTCTTTCTTCGCGTGTCAGGAAGCGCTCACTTTTTATCAGTGCTTTAATTCGTTTCTCAACTTCGTTCCATTTGATCGTTTGACGCGGCGCGGTTTCTTTATAACCGATACCGAGCGTTATGCCTTTGGCGTTATAGTCCTCCGCAATACCTGTATAACGAATAACCTCGGAACAGCCGCCCCAACCATATTCATTTTTCAAAAACGCCATATTCTCCTTTGAGGATTGCGCTTTTTCAAACTGTTCGTATATTCTCAGTTTGCGTTCTCCACCGCTGAGAGTTAATACCCGGTCGATCACTTCCTGCGGAAATGAAAACTTTTCATTCTGCTTTTTTGTGATTTCAGGGAAAAGAAGCAGTTGACCGTTTTGGTTGCTTGCTGTCTCTGTGCTTGTCAGCATTTCCAACATACGCATAGCTTCAAAATGCCCTGCTACGTCGTCCCAATGCAGAAAGCTTTGTCCTTCGCGGCTGTCATAACTGCCTTTCCAAATCAACAAGCCGTTTTCATAGGTTTTATAGCCTACATGAGTTCCATCAGAAAGGGAAAATTCAGTGGAATCGTTGTTAAAGATACTGCGGATATAGTCCTCGCGCTTTGCTTCGTCTGAAACGGTGTTGTAAAACGTACCGATTTCCTCTAAGCTCGCGTGAAGGCGCGTCGTTGTCGCGAGAATCCTGTTGACAACCTCGGAAACGCCGAAGAATGGATATTTTCTTTCTTCCGCTTTTTCATCAAATATGGTTAATGCTGCGTTTTCTGCGTCAAAATTGTCAACTGGTACGACGGGTGAAACAGGAATGTTGTTGATTTGCAGAACATCGTCGGAGTAGACTTTGGTAATATTAAAATCACCGTCTGTATATTCGATATGCTTTGTATCCGTATTGAATACGCTAAAACCAATATATCCGTCGGCAATGTACTGATCTCCTGCCTGAATCGCTTCGTCAAGAGTGGCATATTCCGACTTTTCATCGTAGCCGCCATCGTCGCCCGCATTGGTGATAACCTGAAACACCTTTGCCTGTTCATTAAGAACGCTTTTCCTCGGTTCTATTGTTTGAAGCAACCGAACATCATCTCTGGTAAGACTTTGATTCGTTTCATTACGCGACTGTTCGCGCTCAATAACGTCGGCAAGTACCGTGTGGGCAACCGCTATTTCCCTTTGTGATAAAACATCGGAAATATCAATGCTGTTGGTTTTGTTTCCGTAGCGGTCGGGGATAATCAGCTTATTCCAAGTGCCGTTATCGCTTTCGAAAACAACGTTTGACATTTCGTCCTTTGGTGCAATCCCGACCTTTTCAAGTCTGCGCAGTAAATTGGGAGAAGTATCGATCGGTATGGTGTAGATACTTCCCTTTTTTGCATTAAATACCGTGCGGTTGTCAATGCTATATTTGCCATAATCGAGGTTTTCGATTTTTCCCAAATACTTCTCTACGGAAGGCAAATACTCTCTGAGCGTTCCTGTTTCATCAGCCTTAATCGGGTTAATATCAACCCGAACGCCGCCGATTTCAAAGGCGCGCTCATTAAGAAGATTAAAAAGAGCGGTTTCCTTTGCGTCGGACTGCACCTCAATCACAACGTCCAAATCAGAGCCGTTGTGCTCCAAACCTCGGCAACGGGAACCGCTGATTGCTATGTCGAGAATTTCAGCAGAAATCTCGTTTTCGGAAAATACACTTTCTGCATATTCGTTGACCATATGCTCGATTTCAGAGGGAGATAAACCGTCTATGCTGTGAAAAAGCTCGTTGGTTTTTTCTTTGAAAAGGCTGATACCGTCCTGTTTGATTTCGGTCACAGAGTCCGTTGAAACAGAAACGTCGTCAAAGGACAAGTCGTCATCTTCCGTAAACTCACGAGCCTTTTCCAACTCGGCAGGAAGGGCAGTCACAATCTCGGCATACTCGGCACGAAACACATCAATCACCATCTGATAGATGTGCTCGATATTATCCCTGTTGATACCATCAGAGAAAGAAAAGCTCTTATAAGGCATTTCTTCTCCGAAACGGCACACAAGCATATTGGTAACCGCTTTAGCTAAAAAATCAGGCTCATTGTCAAACGCCGGATATGCGTCGTCAAAAAAGCTCTCAAATCTCTGACGATTTTCAGCATAGAGAATTTCAGTCAGATTATTCGCGTCCGTCTGATAGATAGCTTGCATAGCAGCCACGACCGCAGTATCATTTCGGTAATCAAAGAAACGCAGCTCCTTGTGATTGTGAATACGCTTATCCACAACCGTTCTTGACATAGGAAATGTCACAACGTATCTGTTGCGTTTATTAACGTCAAACAGCAACGTCGCCTTTGTGTGCCGTCTCGGAACGCGTCCGTATTGCTGCCACTGTTCATATGTCAGCAGTAAGTCCGAATTTGTTCCCTGTGCATATGCCAACACAGCATTTTGAAAGGTCAGACGGTAGTTAAAGGCAGCTACTCTCAACAATGCGTTAAACTCGTCAGGAGATTGACAAATTTGCGAAACAGCATTTTCGAATTGTTTGTTTAATTTAAGGTATTTTTCATTCATTAGTACAGTTCTCCTTAAATTGATATTTTGTTTTCATTCTGACGATTGGGCAAATAATTCTCTACATTGGATTCACCTCCGAAATAAAAAAGTGGACAATTTGTCCACCGGTTTGTATGTATTGCTTGCAATTGCAAGCGATTGATGATATAATCAATGTAGCAAAAGAAATGATTACTTTATTGTAGGAGTGTGACTATTATGGCAAACACATCACCGGTATACGCAAGAATCAATACACAATTAAAAGAAGAGGCAGAAAGCGTTATGAATAAGCTTGGTATTTCTCCCTCCAACGCCATTCAGATGTTATACAGCCAAATCGTGCTGTTACAGGGAATGCCGTTTGAAATCAAAATGCCTGCCCGCAAGCCTGTTGATATCTCCTCATTGTCGCAGGAGGAGCTTAACGCTGAATTATTGAAAGGTGTCAATTCTCTAAAAAGCGGCAAAGCATTAACCGAAGCTGAGGTTGAGCAGGAATTATCGGAGTTATACAGCTTATGAGCATTTCAGAATACAAGGTGATCTATTCTCCCGAAGCGAACGAGGACTTAAAAGCGATCTACCGTTATATTGCTGTTGATTTGGGAGAAAAGGGCAACGCTAAAAATCAAACGGAACGAATCCGAAGGAAAATTCACGGTTTAACGACATTTCCGGAAAAATACAAAGCTGTAGATTGGAAGCCTTGGTCGGAAATCAACATGCGGCAAGTTGCCGTTGACAACTATGTAGCTTATTATCTGGTTGACAACGATATTCGTACCGTGACAGTTGTTAGGATTTTTTACGGCGGCAGAGATATTCAAAATCTAATATAATCAACCGCAACACGGTTCTTTCAAAAGCTCCTTGTATATAAGTACAAAGAGCTTTTTTATTCCGACCAATATTTGCTGATTGCTTCAGACGCTCGTTTAACGTTATGTCTGGTGAGGTTATTATCAACATAACTAAACATCGCTTTAGATGTATCGCATTTTCCGTCTTCTGCCGATGGCAAATACACATCAAAACGCTGACCTGTAAGGATATTACGAAACTGATAGATATTATTATCCGGAATGTCCAACAGCTCATAATAACAAATATCATCTAATTCTCGGCTAAAACAATACCACGAAAGTTCCCAAGAAAGAAATTCTATTGTGCCTTCTAAACCGTCATTTGTCCTGTAGAGCATAAGCATTGACTTCACCAGAGGATTTTTTGAATTTTGCAGCAGTATATATGCAATTGCATCTTCTCTTGTCACAAAAGCGCCTTCGCCGATAAGGTAGTACTCATGCAAACCGCAGCTTACTTCTACGTGATCCTGAATGATTAAAATATCTTTAATAAGTTTCTCAACGATGTTTTTCTGATTATCCAATTCCTCAATAACATAAACTTTATGGTTTGACAGAAATAAATAAGGTGAATCCTGAAAGAATCTCATTGATTGCTCCTTTATCTTAGCTCCCTTCCGCAAATCGGACAAAAATAAATACGGCATGAATTATTTACTTCTCCCTCAAATACAAGGTCAAAGCGGTTGGTGGCTTTTGTTTTCCTGATGTAGAATAAATCGTCGTATTCAACGATCGGAAAATCCGCGCCGAATTCATAGTCTCCCTTGTCGGTCATGTTTTGACAGTGAGGACAGGGAATATCCTCATGTGTGATTTGCATCAGTTTCATTGATTTGCTCCTTTATTTTTTTATGGCAGCACCAACGGCGGGCTTGAGAACGGCGTTGATCTGCGCCGCCTGCTGTTCGGTGTAACGCAGTATCACCATATCAGGGTGTTTAGTGCTCTGACGGCAGTTGTCAGCCACGTCAAAGCCCGCGTCGCGCAGCTTGTTGAAGTCGTCAAAGGTGATTTCACGGTAACTGTATTTTTCTTCTGTTGGTTCTGCCGTTACATCAATCTCTTGATCGACAAGCTCCGGCGGTTCTTTGGTGATAAATTCACCTTTTTCCAACAGGTAGTCAGAAATCTTCTCAGCGTCCTTTATCGCCGCGAAAAGCTCGTTAGGATTGTTTTGCAGCACCTTTATCCAACTCTGAATATATGCAGCGTGGTTCTCCATTGTGGGTGATTGTTGATAATCAATACCCGTAGCATTGGCTGTAAACGCCGACGCAATTTCCGCACGAAGTTCTTCTTTTGCGTAGCTTTCGCTGCCAAATCTGCCTGTTAGGTCGCGGTTGAGTCTGTGTTCAGCTCCCGAAGCGTGAGCTGATTCGTGAAGAAATACAGACATATAGCTGTAGGCGTTGTCAAACTGTTCGATTTTCGGCATTCTCACATAGTCCTCTGACGGACTGTAGTATGCACGGTTACCGCCTTCACGCAGCTCAAGCTGCATATTTTTCAGCAGATTATCACGCGCTGCCGTCAGCTCCACCGTACTGAACACAGGTCGCTCAAGCTCCTGATACTCAGGAATTCCTTCAATTTGTTGTCCGTTAAATACAATGAACACGCTTGATATGGGCTTTACACGTTCGTGAAATTCCACGTCTGTCAGGCTGTCACGCAGCTTCTGAACCTCGGAAGGCTTTAATTTTCGTTTTGTTTCTGTATCATACATGCTCCAAAACTCAATCCGAGTTCCTTTTTCTCCTTTGAGTATCTTCCAACCCTTTTCTTTAGCTTGATTGAAGGTACACCATCGCGGATCGGCATAGTTCTTCTCAGTAGCGATATAGGACAACCAGAAATGGTTTAGTCCGTGATAACCTCTCCCGGTGACAGCGTTATGCGGTGCACCTATGTAGTGCCAATTCTTATGCCAAGGTATTTCTTCCTGCTGTAACGCGGCGATAAACTGATTTGCTATCTGCTCGCGCATTTTATTTAGCTTACTCATTCAGTTTCTCTCCGTTCCAATCGTAAATGATTTCTTCCTCGGGCTGTTCGTTTGGCGCTATAGCCGAAAGGTCAGCGCCTGTTTCAATGAAAAACTGTTTTTCACTCATTTTTTCACCACCTTTACAATTTCAAGTTTGGATTGATATTTGCGTTAGGTGCCTTTGGCTTAAATGTTCCTAACGTTTTTTCAATGGCTGATTTTTGTGATTCCAAAAATACCACATTGTATTTGCCGTTGTCTGTTCGGAACACGGCAAATTCCAACGTGGTATTTCTCAGCAGCTTATATTGGTTTGACAAGACAATTTTATAACAGAGCTTTTCGCCTGTTTCTTGTGAAATCTGTTTGAGCTTGCGGTTGATCACAGCATTTCGCTTAAAGAAGGTTTCTTTGTTGACTTTCTTTTCCTCTCTGTTGGGATAAAGTGTGTTAAGCACTTTTTCTTTATCCTCCGGCGCGAAGGCGATATTGAGTTTATCGCCTTTCTTATAGCTTGCAAAGGTAATACAGTGTTCGCGCAATGCTTCTGCCTGTTTGGGCGTAACCAGAAGATGACTCAGCTTCAGATTGTTCTTTTTCAGCTCGGCAGTTATTTTTCTGTTTTTTATTTTCTCAGCTTGTTCAGCGAAACTGTTATAGGACACGCCGAGGATTGCGGATACTCTTTGCAAGTCTGTTTTTTTCAAAGTGACAACCGCCGTGCCTGTTTTTAAATCAATGCGGCTCGAAAGAAGGATATTGTTGTTAAGCAAATGCGTGATTTGCCACGCGTACAATTTGATCTGAACGCTTTCGCCAAAGGAATTGACGATATCCTTATATGGTATATTCTCCAAAACTTTTTTACCGCGTTTATAATCAACAAAAGACCGAGCCTGATAAGTGGTCGAATAAGATTTAATTCTTCTCTTTTGGTTATAGCGGTTTTTGTTTTTTTGATTAAGAATGAATCTAATCAGCCGAAGCGAAAACAGGAAAGGATTTTTTGTGAAAAGGTTGGGACTGCCGAGCCGTTTGTCAGTGACGCGGATTTTATCAGCATATTTCTTTTCATACCGTTTCCAATTAATCGCGGCGAGCTGATTGTAGTAATCGTAACTTGGTATTTGAAATCTTCTGCCGCTTGATTCTGAATTGTGCGCTTTCGGATTTATGTTTTCTGAATTTGAAATGTTCAGTCTTTTTTCAATGCTTGCCTTAGAATACTTTTGACCGAATTGTTTGGCTAACGTATCGGCGCGGATTCCTTTTTTCTCTCCGTTTTTTCTGAACGTAATGTTTTTATTTGTAAATTTGATTTCATAACCGTGCGTTTGAAAATAATTGATGAATTCATTTTTGCTTTGACAATCTTCAAGCGCCTTATCCAAATCTTTCACTAATCGCAGTTTCCAACTATGCCCTCGCTTGGCGGCATTTAACGTCGCTTGGTCAAGCGGAGCGTACTTTGTCACGTTATCACTTTCGATAACGCTTAAATCATTTTTGTAACACAGTTCGTCGGAGACTTTGCGGATTTGATTCAGGACTTTCATATTATCAAGGAATTTTTTGTTATCCAAAACGCTTACGGAATTGATAATAAAGTGATTGTGTAGATGTTCTCTGTCGGTATGAGTAGCCATGACAACTTGAAAGTCAGCAAAACAGTTGTTGATAGTTTGAATTCCAATTTTGTGTGCTGCTTCAGGAGATATATTATCTTCAGGAGAAAAGGATTGAACAATATGCGCCGCAATAATTCCTTTGTTTTGGTTGCAGGCAATCCTTGTGGATTCAAAATCCCGTGCAACCTGTTCAATGCCGTCATAATTCCGGCATCGGTGATAATAGACGGAGCTTGCTTTTTTCTCTTGGGTAATATAGGCGAGCGCTTCGCATAAATGCGCTTGTGTTTTTATTTTCGGTGAAATGGTTTTAACGATTGCCATAGTATCACACTATTCTTTTTGGTTTCTGAGTTCATTGATTTGTTTACTCATGGTTTTCATGGAGGTGACAATGCTTTCAAGCTGTTCGGAAATTTTTGACGTATCGTTTTGTAAATAGTTTTTTTCGGGTTCGGAAATGAAATCTATAAAACCGTTAAGCAGATTATAGCATTCTTTCATTAACCGCTCGACCTCCGAAACATTGTTAATTGAAATATATTGATTTGTGTTCGCGATAGCCGCGATTTGATTTATGTTATTTCCGATTTTTTGAATTTGGTAAATCAACTCGGGAATATTTTCGCAAATCACAATTCTCTTTCTGCGAATTAACAATGAGATATATTCGTTGACCGACACATTCATAAGTTGGGCGTGATAAGCGACATTTCTTTTTTCTGTTGGTGTGAGCCGTAACAATAATTTTTCGGTTTTTCTCTCTCGTTCCATTTTTACCTCCGTAAAGGAGTGATTTTTTCTCTTTTTTCTGTAAGGGTTTAACCCCCTAAAAATCGCTTGCGATTTGGGGGTTGCGAGCACAGATTTTGTATATCAAAGTGATATACAAAATCGCTCGTTAGGGAGAAACCCTAAAACCCCGATTTCGGCAAAACCGAAATCAAAAAATAATCACTGCGCTCAGCCGTAAAAGCGAGTTTTACAAAATCGATTTTGCTGTTTTCATTTTGCAAAATCCTCAAATTTGTATTTTTCTTTTCTCTGTTGGTTGCGGCGTTTTTATTGCGCCTGCGGATTTTCGGTTTTATCAATGAAGTTCTCAAAATCCTCAATCGTCTTGATACCGTAATCCGCGAGAACGTCGCGGAGCTGTGCGTATTCTTCATTTTGTATTTGCTTTTCCAGTTTCTTTTTCTGAGCATTAAGCACTTTCAGTCTTTGCTTTGCCTGTTCTATGATTGCGCTCTCTTTCTTGATTTGCTCAGTCACTTTTTCGATTTTATCAATCAGCTTTTCTAATTTATCGGTTTTCTGTTTTTCCATTTTGAAGTCCTCCTACCAACGGTCAAAGAATTTGACGTTTTCATACTGTAAAATAAAGTTTTGCGTAGAGTGAAAATTGCCCGGAGCGGAATCATAATAATCTTCGGTGCACATATAAAACAGTCTGTGTTTAACAGCCAATCCGTTTTCGTCAAAAATGAATTTTGCCGCGTCAACGGCGTTTTGCGTTTTTCCGATATTTGTACTTCCGACATATCCCATTCCGCTGATCAGACTTTCCATTGAAGTGTAATTGTCATAAACGATCGCGCACTTGATCGCCTGAGCGACCAGAGCTGCGCCGGTAAAGCTGCTGCCAAATTCTCCTGTCAGCAATCTTTCAAGCAAGTCCCTGTCATGTTCCGATAACGCAACCTTTGGCAGCGTAAAATCATCATCGTCATTTTTTGTTTTTACCAAAACTGTTTTTTCATTTTTTGAATCGGTGTTGTTGTATTCAATTATGTTCTGTGTTCCGATTTTGATGATTTCATTCTTTACGGGAATAACCGTTGTTTCTGCTAAGGAATATTTGTGCCACAAATACCCGTTAAAAAATTCCTCTTTGTATGTAACGGTTTTAAGACCGTCCTGACCTTGTTGCACGACTTTCCTTTCGCCGTCGAGCAAATCATCAGATGAAATAAATTGAGTTGTGAATTTGATGATTTCATTTTCTTTACGCTCTTTTGTTTCAATCTCCGGAATTGAAATTGTTTGGTTCGGAAAAATAAAATCGTCTTTGTCAAATGGCAGCACGTCATTTTCCGCAAGCACAATACCCAAGCGGCGCAGAGTGTTACCTACCGAACCGTAAGGAACTTCGTATTTCTTTTCGATTCCATGATAATCAACGATAATCTTAATCAAAGGTTTTAACAGAAATTCATTTGTGACAGGATAATCTATCTGAACAGGTGGGCTTGATTTGACCGTTTGGATTTCATTTTCTGTTTTTGCTAATACTCTTTGGTTAGAAAGGCAGATCGTCGTCGTTAAAGCTATCAGGGTTAAAATCAGTATTTGCCGATTGCGGTATTTCAATATCATCATAGTCTCCCGTTTTGTCTTTTCTTTGTAAAAACTGGATTTCTTCAACCAGAAATTCAGAATACTTTTTTTCATTTCTCATGACCGAGCGAAAACGCGCCCGAACGCCGAGCATATCGCCCTTTTTCGCATAGGTACAAAGAATATCGGCGAGATTTCCATAGACAGACAAAGGCGGGAAATCCGCTTCATCGCTGTAGCTTCGCCGAACCGCCATTTGAAAATTGCAGCAGCTTTTTTGATTTTTTGTTTTCTTTAATTCGATCTCCGTCGATACTCTGCCGACAAAAATGCAAGTGTTGAGCATCTTATTTCCACCTTTCAGATTGTAAAAATTCTATTTTCTTTTGTTCGAGATCAGGGGAATCAATAAATCTAAGTTTTAGTTTTGTCCATTCTCTTTTAAATGTTTCAAAGGTTTGCGTATCCGTAAGAGTATTAGTCTTGCGCGTTGTCCGCTGTTGTAATCTGTTGTATACGTTTTTATATTCTTTGACTGATTCTCTCTGTCCATAGCTTTTATTGTATTTTGCGAGCTTAAGCTTTTCACAGCCATTGTGCTCGTTGAATGGAGCGGGACGGTTGCACAGGAACCTTTTTCTCTTTGTCGCGTAGAATCTGCCGCATTCTTTGCACCGGAGGACAAATTGTCCACTTTCCAGTATTTCAAAAAGCGATAGCAGGCAAAGCTCTGACATGGTATGAAATTCGGTTATGGTGATAAAGGAAAACGAAGCATATCCTTCGGATAGTTTGTTGTAAATGTATTCCGTAGAATTGCCAAACGGCAATGTCAGCTTTGAGGTTATACGGCGCACTCTGTATCTGTCTGCCGTGTCAAACAGATAGTAAAAGGAATGTTCGCGCGGCAAAACGGAATAGAATAAATTTTTAAGCGAATAATGATTGAATGAATTTGTATTGATAGATGTTCTTTCGAGATAATCAACGATCAGCGCAATCCGTTTTGCTTCGTTTTTATCAAAAGAAAAATCACTGATAAATTCAGTCAGATTATATTCCCGTTCGGAAAAGAAACTATCAAAGCATGGGGGTTGCTCAGTGTTGTTGAGTATCACACCGAGAGATTCAAGGACGGTAAACAGCAGCTCTCCCAAAGGAAGGCGCATTGTCATACCGCCGTGCTGATATTCTTCGAGAATTGCAGACTTGTTGCCGGTTTTTGAGAAGATTACGCTGTATCTTCTATTGTCAGAGTTCTCTAAAACTTCCATATTTTCATCTCCTTGCGTTTTTCTTTCTTTTTAATAAAACTATACTCAAAACCGCTAAAATCCCTGTCGCGGCGATTACAGAGCCAATTACAAGCCCTTTTGTGCCGCTTGTGGAGCTTTCGACGATAACTGTCGGTTTTGGTGTTCCTTCGGACGACGCGGTGCTTTCCTCCGCAGTGTTTCGCCGGGCATGGACAAGCAGCCTGTGGCTGTTGATTCCGTAGGGGTAACAGGTTACAAGCGTGAGAATATCCTCATTCTGAATGACTTGCAGCTTACTTGCGTCGTCCGGCTCTACAACTTCATTTCCGTAGACTGTATAGGTTAGAACCCTGTTCAGCACCCTGACTGTAACGGTATCCCCGGGTTGCAGCTCGTCAATATTGTCAAAAAATTTTTGAGTAGGAAATCCGCTGTGAGCGGATATGCAGGCGTGGGTGCTGTCGCCGCCGATGGGAAAGGACGTGCGTTCCAAATGGGCGGCTCCCTTCGTCAGAACGTCCTCGCTTTCACCGTGATAAATCGGTAAATGGACATTGATTGATGGGATTTCGATATATCCCATAATACCGCTATCTATGTTTAAAATATCAAAATAGCTGTTGATGATCCGTTGGTAATCGTTGTCAGTTTCGACAGTTTTATCATAAAAATCGGTTGCGAGCAGCCGATTGTATTCTTCAGCTTGATTAAAATATTGGTTAATTTCGTAAGAGGAAATGGTATCGGTGTTTTTGTTATACTCGTTTATTTTACTTTCATTATAGCTTTCATTAATTAGGTTACTGATGAACGGATAGAGGAAACAGAACAGACTGAATCCTGTTAACGTAGCAATGATGGGAAGGATAATTAATTTTTTTTTCATATAATACAATTTACAAATTGTAGGGGCAGCCAGAAGGCTGCCCCGATGATTCGATAATTATTTTGTGGTTTTAGTTTTACGGAAGGCGAAGAACAGAGCGCCGCCGATAATCAATGAGATAGCGCCAGCGATGTAAAGGAACATAACGTAGCCGCCTGTCTGCGGTACGATCAGCTTTGTATCGGTAACCGTGACGATCGCAGCACCGTCAGCAGGGCAGTTTTCAACCCATGTTTCATTTTGAATAGTATCATGGTAGGTAGCTTCAATAGAAACAGGAATTACCTTGCCATAGATGTTATATCCTTCGGGAGCTTCAATCTCAGCAATGAAATAGTTGCCGCTTGCGAGCTTCACTTCTTCTTCCTTGTCGTTCAGGAAGGTTACCTTGCCGTCTGTGCCGGAAACACCAGAACCAAGAGCGTTAGTCTTTTTCTCTGCATCATCATTTGTTTTGAAGATGCTAAACTTTGCACCGGACAGAGCCGTGCCGCTCTCGTTGAGCTTCATTACGCCAACACCGTAGGTATAAGTATAAACGCGGTTTCCGGGAACACTGTCAACGGAGGACTGATTGCCATAGACAAGTTCAATATCGTCATTAGGGTTTCCTGCCGCGCCGATAACGCTGTGTTTATTGAGAACAGCTGAATAGGTTGCGATCACATATGCAACATTTTCTGCGTAGAAGTCGTTCTCTGCGAGATAGGTTTTAGTCAGCGCAATGTTAAATTCAGTGTCCTTACCATCGCCCTGAGAAGTAATATTCAGCTTATAATCAGTGTCTTTTGTGAGGTCAGCGATCTTTGTCTTGTTGCTGTCTGCAAGATAGACCTTAACCGAACTGCTGTCAAAGGTAAGTCCTTTGCTCATTTTGTCCTTAACGGTATACTGTTCGAGCTTATACGCGATAGAGCCTGCGGTAGTATTATATAACGCATAGTCTACGGTGTCGCCAATGGAAACGTCGGTATAATTGACATTGTTCTTTGTGGAATTGGTAATTTCCTTTACTGTAGTAGGCGTATCGTCCGCAACTTTAGTTGCAAGATTGATGGGGTCGAGCGTATAAACCCAAGAATTGTTTTCGTAATAAGGCAGAGCAAATACAGAGTTTTCAACAGCCTTTACGCCCGCAGGAAACTTAACGCACTTGACGTAGTAAATGCCCTGCTCGAGATCAGAGAACGTCTTTGTTTTGCTGCTCTCAGAAGAAGTAAAATAACCATAGGAAATTGCAGTTGAAGGCATATCGGTGTTGACCGGAGAGATTTCATCGAGCTTGGCAAGAATGTCTTTGGTCTTGCCGGACTTTACTTCGTCCGCAATGCCGTCAAAAAGCGGCTCATAGTACGTTTCGTAAGGGCTGTCTGTTTTGGTCTTGAGCGCGGCGACCTCGAACAGCTCAAAGGTGTAGCCGACCTTATCGCAGTTGACGGTAACAGTAGCCTTCTGTTCTTCGTCAAGCAGCGTCGCCGCCGACGCGAACGGAATAGCCGTCATAATCAGCATCATAACAGCGAGAAACAATGTGAACGATTTTACAAAATACTTTTTCATGGAATTAACCTCCTAATAATTAATTGAATACTCTTTTTCTGAAAAGAAGAAATACCGCCCCTAAAGCAGCAACGAGCGACACGGCTCCAGCAAAATAGAGCGGTGCGTTACCGAAAGAACCAGTGTTAAACATAACAACATTGTTGTCCTTAACGGTAATCTCTACATTTAAGGTGGTTTCGTTATCTGCTTTAATTGAGAACGGTATTTGTTTACTGTAGGCAGTTTTGCCGTCTGGTGCTTTTGTTTCGACGATATAATACTCTCCCACAGGTAAGTCTTTGACAACCAAATCGGGTTTAACAGAGTTTAGACTGAATCTTCGTCCTGACGTATTATAAGAGTAGCTGCTGTCATTATTCACGGAAAAGCGAAGCTGCACATCGTCCTTAGTAAAGATCTGCCACTCGGAACCGCTTAACGGCTCGCCGTCTCCGTCCTGCTTGTGGACAACGAGAGAACCTAAAGACTTTGTATTAACCATCTTAACGGTTTGAACCTTGTCAATATCATGGACAGTAAATGAAACATCTCTTGCAATATCATACCCGTAAAGAGCTTTAACTTCATGCAGTGTATAAGTGTGATCGACAACGAGCTTGCCTGTGACTTCATGCGGATTTCCGTCCGTAGTCCATGTTGGAACAACAACATTTTCGTTTTCGTCAAGAATCTGAAGCTGAACACCACTTAATGGATTGTCGTTATCGTCAACCTTAATAACCTGAATTTTAGTGGGGGCATCACGCATTTCAACGAAGGTCGGAGTTCCATCGGTATTAACCTTGAAGTGTACTTTTTCAGCCGTTACATATCCCGGCGCAGGAATTGTTTCGGTTAATGTGTACTCTGCTCCTTGAACAAGGTAACGGATTTCATGAGCCGAATCACTCGATACCCATTCATCAACTTTTTTCCCTGCGGAATCAGTCACGGTCAGGGTTGCACCGATAACCTCATGCTGACCGGTAATGTCAGTTTTTGATATATAGGTTTCAGTAGGAGCGTCTTTCATTTTGACTA
>FMUA01000007.1:0-124949 GCA_900100595.1 Ruminococcaceae bacterium P7 | reverse complement strand
GGATTTTTGTCGGCGCATCACGCATTTCTACCGTTGTCGGAGAACCATCTTCGTTGATTGTGAATTTTTTGGATTCAGCGGTGGTGTATCCTGTGGCGGGAATAAGCTCAGTAAGAGTGTATTCCTCGCCGATCGCCAAGCCGTTGATCAGCTTACGGCGTTTAGTGGAAGTCCATTCAGCAATGATGTTGTTATGACTGTCCGTAATTGAAAGCAGTGCTCCTTCAAGCTCCTCATTGCCTGTAATGCTGAATTTGGATACATAAGTCGTTGTTGAAGGATCGTACATAGAAATATTTTGAACGAGAGAAGTATCCTTAACCGTAAACGAAATATCCTCCGCAACAGCGCGTCCTTTCGGTGGCTCTACTTCATGCAGAACATATGATTTGCCGATTTCAAATTTACCAACAACTATATGGTAACCATCTTCAGTAATCCAGTCCTCAAGTACAGCTCCGTTAGAATCGAGCACCTGTAAATGTGCACCCGAAAGGAACTTACCCGAACCCGGCTCCAATTTTGCAAAAAAGCAAGTGATCGGATAGTCAGTCATTTTGACAAACGTAACACCGGATTTGACGGTAAATGTAACAGGCTTTGCGGTAACATAGCCTGTCGGCGGATTAATTTCTGTGAGAGTATAGCTTTTGCCAACCGTAAGTCCCTCAATTTCTTTCGGGAGCTTAGTGCTAATCCAGTCAGCTATCACATTTCCGTCGATATCTGTGAGCTGTAAATGAGCGTTCTCAATAACTTCTCCCGAAGTATTGATCTTAGTGATATACACGCCTGTAGCAAGGTCGGTCATGGTAATATTGACGGGTTTAAGAGAATCCTTAACCTCAAACTCAATATCGTCAGCCAAAGAATAACCGTCTGGAGCCTTGACCTCATGCAGCTTATATTTTTTTCCGACAATCAATTTGCCGGATACAACATAATCTTCCGTTGCGCTCGAAACCCAAGTTGGAACAACTACTGTGTTTGAGCTGTCAAGGATTTGAAGCTCGGCTCCTGCAATTCGTACTCCTTTTTCATTAACCTTAGCAAACTTATATTCTGTTCGGTGATCGGTCATGGTTACAAAGGTGACACCGCCAGTATCTTTAACTGTAAAGAGTATATCTTCGGCGGTAGTATAACCATCAGGAGTTTTGCTTTCGCGAAGAATATATTTTGCTCCCTCGGTCAGTCCCTTTATTTCCTTTGCCGTTCCGTCAGTAACCCATTCTGCAACTTTTGCTCCTTTTTCTTCAAATATCTGCAGGGTTGCGCCGATAACAGGTACACCGTGTTCATCAACCTTGTTGAATTTTGAAACGGTCTGCAAGTCGGTCATGGTAACCGTTGTAATACTTCCGTCTGACTTAACGGTAAATTCAACGTCTTTCGCCGTAGTATAACCGTCAGGCGTTTTGCTTTCGCGAAGAATATATTTTGCTCTCTCGGTCAGTCCCTTTATTTCCTTTGCCGTTCCGTCAGTAATCCATTCCGTGACTTTGGTTCCGTCTACATCGAATAATTGCAAAGTTGCTCCTTTGACCGGATTGCCTTTCTCGTCCACCTTGTTGAATTTCGTTACAGTTGGTTTATCCGTCATTGTAATTGGCTGCACGTCAGGGGTGTCCCTTACAGTAAATACAACGTCATCGGCTGATAAGAACCCGTCAGGTGCTTTTACTTCATGCAGCGTGTAGGTGCTGCCAACCGTGAGCTTGCCTGTGACCTCATACGGAGTTCCGTCCGTAGTCCATGTGTCAACAACGGTATCACCGTTGCTGTCAAGAATCTTTAGTTGAGCATTTTTGAGTGGGCTGCCGTTTTCATCAACCTTGATAACCTCGATTTTGGTCGGTGCGTCCTTCATAGTAACGCGAGTAACTTTACCGTCCTTTTGAACGGTAAAGGTGATGCTCTCAGCTGTTACATATCCGTTCGCGGGAATCGTTTCAGTAAGTGTGTAATTGCCGGGAGCCAAGTCATTGATAACGTGCGCGTTTTTGCCCGAAGTCCATTTTTCAACAAGCGTACCGTTGGCATTTTTCAGCTCAAGTTTAGCACCCTCGATCTCATTTGTTCCCGTGATATCCGTTTTACGAATTTCAACGGGATTGGGTGCAGGCTGATCGGTAACACCAAGCTCATAGATGATTTCGGAAACCTCTTTGGGTGCAATCTTAACAGGATATACAGTATCAGACAACTGAAATCCGATAGGCGCTTCGATTTCCTTGATGTAATATTGTTCATTACAAGGAAAAGCCAACTCAGACTGAGCTTCACCGTTACTGTCAGTAGCCGGGAACTGATACAGGAGATTTAAACAATTACTGTCGGAGAATAGACCATAAACCGCGCCGCCGACAGGTTTGTCGCTGCCTTCTTCTGTTTTCTTGATTCTGATTTGTCCTTCGCAATTGTTTGTCACTTTAATAATAATTGCGTTATCTCCGCTTTCAGTGGCAAACTTGTACGCATCAGCAGATATTTCAAAATTCACGGGTTCGGGTTTAATATACCTTTCGGGAATAGCATAACCGCCGCCGTCTTGTTTCAGACCAAGCTCCATCAGTGTGTATTTGCCCTCCGGAAGAACCAAGTAATACCGACCGTCTGTTGTTCTGATCTGATTTCCCATACAGAAGGTGCCGTTTTCTCGCGTATGAGCAGTATAGCTTTCTCCTGTTTCCTGATTGGTAATCTTGAAATAATAGTTATCCGGTGAACTGCCATCATCAGTGATTTTCTTAATTTCAAGGGGAATATTAAAAATATTGGTATAAACATGATCGCGAATCAGCGGTATTTCTTTGTCCACGTCGCTTGAATCAAAGTAGAATGATCTGCTTGTAAACAACGGTGTATAGAAATCGGGAATTGCTTTACGAATTGAACCCTCAACTTGTTTTCCCAGCTCGGTTATTTCATAATAATCAGTCGGAACAATAGCATTAACATTGCTGTAATCAAAATGCTCCATGACATATTCACCGATTGTCTGAGTTAATCCTGCCTTGTTAGTCGGACCGAGAACAAAACTCTTAACATGATAATCATGGTAAAAAGTCGAAACAGTTGAAACTTCTACTCGGAAATACCACCCTTCAAGGTTCTCTGCCGTCGAAACAAGACCGTCGATTTCATCTTCGCGCGATGTATCATATTCAAACTGTGTTCCGATTACTTTTTTGATACGGAAGTCAGCGTTTAATTTAGCGGTTTTCTTTGTCTGAACACGCACATTGAAATAAGCGCTTGGCGGGTCAATTGAGCCGCCTGCAACAACGTCCTGATACGAGGAAGCATAAGCTAATATTCTTCCTTCGTTTGTAGTAGGAATCCCTGTCTTTTCAGCAGAAAGCAGAACTTCCTTACTTGAAGCAGTCAGACTAGCGTTAGATGGAGTAAGTGTAAGTTTATTTCCATCAACTTTAACAGTTACCGTTGCATTTCCAACATTGACTGTTTTATTATTAAACGCACTGAAATTGCTGCTCAGAACGCCGTTTGAATCTGTTAGTGTCAGAGTTTCATAGTTCCACTTCTGTGTGATATTGTTGAAAACAGCGTTAAGGGTGTAGGTGGGAGCATTTGCAGATTCTCTCTTTGCAAATGATGGAATGCTCCAGTATTTTCCCATCTCATTCTCAATTCTATGATATGCTTCGGCTATATTCCCGTTATACCCATCCGCACAATACATAGAAAGATATCCGTTCCCAACAAGATTATAAGGAGCAGATGAACTTCGTTCCCCGTTTACAATCTCCCACACAATCAGCTGAGTAGCAATGTAGCACTGATCAGAGTTAATGGATGTATTGCCTTTAATAGCGGAAAAATTGCCCTCGCGACCATAACAGAGAGCGGTGTTGATCGCTTGCTGTTGTGTGCGTGATAAATCAGCCCATGTGCCGTAATCTGTGGTTTGTTCCAACGCGGAGCCTGAGTTTAAGGGCTCGCCCGGCTGTATACAATAGGCTCTTGAGCCGCCAACCCAAATCATCAGCGCCGCTTCACCGACGTATTGTCGAGCCATTGCCCGTCTGACATATATTTGATTGCCGCCTGTATCATAACAGCCCTCAAATGTCGGTGAATAATATCCTGCGCCAACCGATTCATCGTTCAGAAGCCGAGCGTATTCCGATTTGGCAATATATCCGTTGTAGGAAACAAGCTCGCCTAACTCGTCGTTTGAAATATATTCGCCATAGTTGTCGGGAATGAAATCGGTGTCGTCATTTTCCAACGACGCTGCGTTTGCGGAAAATCCTGAAACTGAAAAGGTAGTTATCAGAACAATAACTGCTAAAACAACCGCAGTGACTTTTTTCAGATTTTTTAACAAATAAGTCGCTCCTTTCTTGAGAATAATTAAAATCTGAACACGAAATAGATAAGTCAAGATCTGTCAAGGTCTATCGCGTATTCTGTAACGTTTTTTCATTTTTTTCGCGATCACACGCGTCAGCAACATTGACTTCATTTTTCACCTCCGTTTTAAACGTGAAAAGGCAGCCAAACTATATAGGTTTGACTGCCTGTATGACGGGTGAGTGGACAAATTGTCCAGTTATTCAGTTGTTATGATTAACCATAGCAGAAGTAGAAATTATATTCACCGTTATCCTGTCTTTCGTAATAACAACGGAATTGAAAATCAGAATATGAATCACCATCATAACGAACAAGTGCGTCTACTTCTTCTTCATATCCAGCCAACTCTTTAGAAATAAAAGAATTGGTTGAATAATAATAATCTCCCGGATAATAATTTGTCCCGGAAAGTAACCAACCACTATTACTTTTAGTCAGTGAGGGATTATAGGTCATTCCCTTTTGTTGAAACAGAGTGTTTACTTTATTCATAAGTCTTTCCAGAATAATTTCTGAACACAACTGTTCGTGAGTTAAAAGCGTATCATCTGTAATTACGCCGCCGTTGTTTCCTGTATTACCGCCGTTGTTTTCCGAGTAGCTGCCGTTGTTCCCGGACACATTGTTGTTATAAGATGTTCGCGAATTGACAGTCACATTACATGACGAAGATTTTCCATTGGTAGAGCTGACAGTGATATCGCAGCTGCCGCTGTTTTCGCCGTAAACGGTCACGGTCGAGCCGTTGCAGTCGATCGAAGCATTTCCGTTGTTCGTGACTACATTGTACTGCCTGTCGGTCGCGTTTTCGGGGCTGATCACAACCTCAAAGGTTGCGGAATCACCTTCGTATAAAGAAATACTGTTTCTGCTCAGACTAACGCCTGTTACAGCAACATTACTGTTGGATTGGGTAGATGCGCTGCTTTTATTTTCAGTCTTATTGCTGTCGCCTTTTGTGGTGCTCACGGTCGGAGTGTTTGCAGTTGTCGCCGTCGTCGTTTCCGGAACGGTTAAAGGTGCTGTTGTACTGTTTGTGCTGAGCGTGCTGCCTGTAGCCTTTATTGCTTCTGATGGTGTAGCTGTCGTTGATACTGCAATGGGTTCAGCTGTGTTTTCGTCACAACCAACGAGCGTTGCCGCCGTCATTGTCATAATCGCAGCTAATGCGATTGCAAAGAATCGTTTTTTCATAGCATTTACCTCTTTTCTGCTTTAATGTTACCATTGATTCCATAATAATTCAAGCATGAATGGACAATTTGTCCACTTTTCTTCCCCCCATAGACGGACATATAAAATGCCCGTCCGGGAGAAAGGAGAAAGCAACTCCATGAGTTGCGTTGCATAGGTGAAAATTGCAAACCCTATGCAAAATAAAGTGAGTAGTTAGCTGTTAGTCGTCCGAAAGAAGATAATTAAAATCTACACAGAATAATATGGTTAGCTTTTTCAGCATTTCAATATTTGGTTCGGATTTTCCTTCTTCGTACTTAGAATAGGTGGAACGATGAATGTGTAGCTGTTCTGCAACTTCTTTTTGAGTATAATTTCTTCTTTCGCGGCATAATTTGAGTTTATCGCAGATCATTTATATTAACGCCGATGGAAGATTCTTTCTTCGCTGTTTGTTCGCTTAAATACTGTTTCTTCTGTTTTAATTTCATGATTATTTTCTCGTTTTTATTAATCTGACGAATAAGCCTGCCCTTCCTAAAGAAATACGCCAACATCATGAAAGCATAAAAGAGTATTGAAACAGAAAGACTTATTGCCAGATAAATCAAAATAATCTTAATTATTATCATAATGATTCCGATCTCCTTTCTTGTATATCGTTGTTTTGAGAGATACTTACTAATCGAGCTTTCGTGCATTTAATATCTATCATCGTTACTCCCTCTCGCATATTACATAGTAGCGGTCAAAACCACCCTGTCCGTCTGAAATACAGGTGAGCATAGTAAGTAAATCCTTGCCCTCTGACAAATAACAGTCCGAGGATTGATAGCTTTTGCAAATCTTCGTATCAATAACCGTGTACGTCAGTTTATCCCAATAATTTTCAATGACAACCTCGTCGCCTTGATTCAGATTACGGATATAATCAAAAAAGATTCTCCCAATAAAGCCCGAATGCCCTGAGAGTACGGCGTTTGTATTCCTGCCGCCGATCGGCAGTGAGGTATAGGTCATGTGTGCTGCTCCGTATGCCATGTTATTCTCGGACGCGCCGAGATAGATCGGAAGCTCCATGCCGATTGTTGAAGCTGAAACGTAACCATAAACGCCGTTCGGTATTCCGTAATTCCAGAGATTCAACGATGGACTTTGATAAGACAACTCGTCAATTAAGAGGTTTTGCTGATTATTTTTCAGCATTTCGTTATAAGCTATGCTGTCTGCAAGAAGTCTGTCGATATCTACTCGATACAAAACAACATTACTTTCAACTTCGTCTTTGTTTTTCGGAATATCCAAGAGGTTTTCCGATTTCCTCGCTTCTTTTGTCATATCCGGTGTCGGTTCATTTGATGGTTTATCACCCTCTACAATATTCTCTTTCAGATTCAAAAAATCATTGACGGTAGTGTGTGCGATTTGGACACCGATATAATTTGAAACACGGGGAATAATCAACAGTCCAGCTCCCAACAGAATAAAAAAGGCTGCGGCTATTCCAATAATTTTTCTTTTCATCACTTATCCTTTCGGGAGAAATTGATTTGTTATCTCAAGCTCCATGCCAACAGGTAATTCGTCTTGACAATAATAAGTCAAGTTGCCTGTTTCAATATTTAAGTACAATATTCCGCAGCACTGATTATCGGAAGTTTTTATTGCCGTTGAGCGTATTGTATGTGTTTTTATCCCTTTACTGTCATTGGCACATTTAAAGTTAAGTGTGACAACAGAGTGTAATTTTGATTTATTCTCTGCTCCGGTAATCATAGCAGAAAAAATGAACCCTGATTGAAAAGATTCCAAAATAGCAAATCGCTCTCCATAAGTCTTGCCCGCAGATTCGATTACTTCTTTGTCAATATCTTCCTTGCTTTTTAACGCATAAAAAGGTTTCACTGAGAATATTCTACAGATAATAAGAAACAAAAAAGCGGAAACAAGAATTAATAATGCGATTCCCGTAGTTATGGAGCAAATGAAAACAAAAATCAGAATCAACGCATAGATTGCCAAACACCCTAATGATGCTAAGAGAAGTATTTTTCGTTCAGACGACCTTTTGTGAAGTAATTCTATTCGTTGATGATTTTTGAAGGATTCTACCGTGTGATGAAGTGCAACGATATTACCCACAAGCTGTAGTTTCATGCCGAACCCTTTCGTAAAATAAAAGCAGAGCGTTTTGCTCTGCTTATTTTAATTATTATTTTGTGATTATAACGCGATCTTTAGTGCGCGCCGCCTGCGCCGTTTCCACCGTCGGTGTCGCTTGTATATCGGTAGGCTTCGGTGTCGATGATGTACGGGTCGCCGTTTTCATCGTATCGGATTTGATAATTGTGATTTTCTACGCGATAATCTTCATCTTCCTCAGCCACGGTTGTCGGCTGCGCTGTCGTCGGCTGCTCCGTCGTTGGTGCAATGGTAGTTGCCGCAACGGTTGTTGTCTCGATTGTTGTTTCGGCGGTGCTGCTTTCCTCTGCTCCGCAGCCCGAGAGCGCCGCTGTAATTGTGATGATTGAAGCGATAATAATTAATACCTTTTTCATTTTTATAATCTCCTTTTCTTAATAGGGTAAGTTTTCGTTGAACATTTCGTTAAACTCTTTGATGATTTTTTTCATCTGCTCATTTTTGACGGGTATTTTTGAAAGGAACTCAGGATCGCGCATAATCGTCCATTTGTAAAGGATTTTCGCGTCAAACTTGACTTTTCCTATCTGACTTTCGTCAATCTGTCTGACTGCGTTTTCGGGCAGAATAACGTCAACCTCGAGAAAATCTTCATATGTTTGTCTTGGATTTCCATCAGAGAGAACGAAATAAATGAACTCAAAGCGCACAATGCGCTTGTCGTCCTTCAGAATAACGCCCGAGTAATCGGCGGTGAGCTTAGCGACAACACCTTTTGCCTGTTCTTCCTCGGTAATTCTGTTGCTGTGGTGGTCAAACCAAAATTGGTACATTTGGTTTTCCACCAACTGATTTGGCGTAATCTCGCCGGTGATATTGTTTTGATTGTACTCAATGCTCATGCTGTACCTCCGTGAAAAAGATAATGTTTTGCCAACGTGAACATTGCCTAAACAGGCAAGATTTTTGTAAAACTTTGGGTTCACTTTGACAATTTACGTTGTTTGACTTTTTCATAATATCACAACAGGTGTCCAAAATAACGGACACCTCTATGATATTTTAGCAATTCTATCAAGAATTTTCGCCTTAATCTCCTTGTAGAGCCTGTTGTCATTCACATGAATCGTGTACTGGTGGTTGAGTTTTGCGGTTTCTGTTTTGGGCATTTTAACGGTAAATTCATTTCCGTGCCGTTCTACCTTAATGTCGTTAATTGTGAGTTGCTTATCAATCGTTACAGAAGCAATCGCGTAGATTCCGTCACCGCCTATGATTCTTACTCTTGTTGATGTGACCTTCATTCATTTTTCTCCTCAAATACATTCTGGTTCCATTCGTCATAAGTCAAAGGCGATCCGTCTGCTTTCACCATTACTGTCAGACTGGTAGTGCCGCTTCTCAAGGAATAGTATTGTGTGTACATTACTTTTGTATATCTGTCATACATAAAGCTATAATTTCCTTGATCGCCCAATTCTATGAAGTAGCTGTCAGCTGATTGCAGAGATTTCGGTTGGTTTTCATTTGATATTTCAATGGAGGAGAAGTCCGATTGGACTTCCTCTCCGTTATTGTAATTTTTCTGATGATGCAATGTGTTCAAATACTTCTCGAAAATTGTGTCAAGCCTGCTTTTATACTCTTTTAACGTGGAAGCGTAGCACAAATCATAAGCTCTATCTTGCTTGATATAATAATCCATTATAAAATGTTTAACTTCTGAAAACAACTGTTTTCGTTCAACATCAAAGGCAGAAAGAATAATGTCATTAGCTCCCCGATTTTTCAGCTTTCGCTTAACATAAATAATGCGATTATAAAAATTACGAATTTCTTTTTTATAGGCTATCACATCATAAACATTGAGTTCATAAGATATGTCTTTCATTTGTTATTCTTGATAACCTCCATTATACGCTCAACTGTGTATGTGCGCCTGATATAGCGCCGTACTGTTTTTTCAAGCGTTGTATGCAGGAATACGTAGAATTGACCATTTATTCTAATTCTAAACATACGTTTAGATGAATAATTCCAATCCGCGAAACCTACAATTCCCCCTGCTTTTCCAAGTACAGTACCGCCCTCCTGAACTTTAATACACCTTTCATTCCAATCGTGCAAGATTTCACGAGAATCATATGCAAGGCGGAAAATAAAGTAATCTGCTCGAGTGATATTAATAACATATTCACAGATGATTTTCAGCACGCGTTCATCAATTTCATTAACGTTATGGGCATTACCCTCTAAATCCAGATACAGGAGGTCGTCTTTTCCGAGAATCATTGTGTTGACCGATGAAGAACCGCGCGGCAAGGGCTGAACGGATTCTTTGGCTTCGGGCGGCTGTTCGGTGTCAGCGCTATCCTCCGCAGTGGACAAATTGTCCACTTCCGAAACATTGTCCTCGGCGGATTCTTCTTCGGTATGTTTTCCCGAGCTTGCGGGCGCGGTTGTGCGATAAGGCTCAAGCGCCTTGTCCACGAGTGCTTTGACTGAATCTGAGGAGGTTGTTTCTTCGGGTGTCTCGGAAATCTGATCAGGCTCGGTAGTGGACAAATTGTCCACTTCTTCATCTTCAACGACCTCAGCTTCTTGTTTCTCTTTTTCCTTGAGAACCTCGATGACTGATGGAAATGAATGTCCGTTAAACTTAATAATTCTCGCGTTTTCAGTTGTAATCCGAAAAGAAGGATTGTTGAGCATATATTGAAAAACCATTGCCTGAACTTCACGCTTAACATAAGATAATTCAACAGCCGCAATCAAAGGAATAACACCGCTGTCCACTCTGTTCAGAAGCGGCTCGATCAGATAGGTCAGCCGGATATAGCGGTAAATCTTCTTTTTGCTGAGGTTTGTTTCCTCGGATATGGTTTTCATGTCCTCCAACTCGGCAAGCTCCTTGTAGGCGAACGCCAGCTCGGACGGAAGGTAATCATTGTTGCGTATCAGGTTGCTTGTCAGGCGAATGGTTTGCTTTTCCTTTTCGCTCAGATTTGTTTTGATGATACATTTGGTTGTCGGCAAGCCCGCTTTGATCACTGCCCTGCGGCGGTGCCGTCCGTCTATCAGCTCATACTTGCCGTTGGACATGGGAGCCACAATGCACGGGCTTAGCTGCCCGTCCTTTGCAATGCGCTCCGCGAGCTGTTCAATGGTTTCGTTGTGAATCTGAAATCGTTGGTTGTTATCCTCAACGATCAGCTCGTTTTTGATTTCGACGATCTGATTATCCGATGTGCCGATCACGTCGGCATAGGCGCTTTCAACGGTAGGAATCGTCTGCGCTTTGATGTTAAATTTCGGCATATTCACACCCCCTCAGAACGGCAGCACATCGGGGAGACTTTGAATAGCGACAGTAATCACTCTTGCAAGCTCCCTGATTACGCTTGCTGTTTCAACCTCGTTGCGACCGTTGAAGGCAAGGCGCAGCTTCTTTTCGTTATATGCTATATCTTCGTCGAAGGACGACAGCTCTGCGGCAATATTCAGATTTGGAAAAGCGCAGTAGGCTCCATTGACGTGCTTGCCGCAAATGACAAGGTAGGAGTTCCCCTGTACATCAACTGTAAATTCCTTACAGTTACAGTTATATTTCCTTTTGATTTCAGCCATTGTGTTCACCTCCAATCAGCGTGTCAACGACTTTCATGTAGGCTCTACCCACATCGTCGGACGTTCTTCTGACCAGTACGGTCTTATTTGCGGAAGAATTTTTAACCGAAGCACGGAAGGGAATAGGGGAAAGCACCATGTTTCCGTAGCTTGCGTAGATTGCTTCAACAACCGCCTTGCTGACCTGAATATTCATTGCCATTGTCGGGAGAATCAGAACGTCCTCGCCGATATTTGCGGTAGGCTTCATGCGAAGCAGCGTTTTGAGCATTTTATCGGTTCCCTGATAAGGTATCGGGTCAGCCTGCACGGTTATCAGAAGGATATCCGAACAGATCACCGCGTTGGTAATTCGTAAATCGAGCGACGGGCAGCAGTCGATGATGATATAGTCGTATTTTGTGAAGTACCCATCAGAAAAGATACGGGAAAAGACGGTTGTTTCGTCAGTTTGGTCTGCTTTGAGCGTTGTAACAGCTCCCGCAAGCATCGGCGTTGCGGGAATATAGTCAAGATTGAGCTTGTCGTTGTGTCTGATGAAGTCGTCGTGATTGACAGGAAACTGAGCAACCGTCTGATAGATCAGCTCCGCGATGGTAGGCTTGCCGTCAAAACAGAAGTCAAGCCAGTTGGTGAGGTGGGTTTGGCTGTCAATATCAACGAGCAGCACTTTTTTTCCTCTGAGGGAAAGCCCTGCGGCAATGTTGATCGCCGAGGTCGTTTTCGCCACGCCGCCTTTTTCATTGGCTATGGTGATGATAGTAGGTTTTTTGTTCTTGTCCATTTAATCTTATCCTTTCTTTACTGAGTGGACAATTTGTCCACTTGTTTATTTGAATGTGCAGTCTTTCCGTTTGATATCCAAAAGAAAAACCACACAAATTTGTGAAAAAATCAGCGCAAAAAAAAGCCGATTACTTTTAGTAATCGTACTGTGTTATACTGCATTTTCAATAATTAATGATTTGATTGGCAGTATCTTCTGCTATAAATCGGTTGAATTTATCAATGTTAAGTCTTTTGTGTTTTTCGTCTAAGTGTGTGTATATTTCTAATGTAATTTTTACATCTGAATGTCCCATTAATTTTGAAGCGGTTTTTAGGTCTACTCCTGCGAGATAGAGCATTGTACAATATGTATGTCTCAGTTGATGTGCAGTAAACTTATCCAATAGCTGAGGAATCCCTGAAGGCGCATTAATATGTTTTGGTGTTCTGCCAAGCTTCTTCATTGTTTCGCAATAATATGTGTAATTAAGCTGCGCCTGATATCCGTTCCATGTTGACTTCCACGAAGAAGCTGTGTGTATTGAACCTCGTGTCTGAGGATAGATTAGGTCGAATTTTGAATTTGACTTTTCGTATTTTAAGCAGGGAATTATATTATCAGGTATTGATACATATCGATCTTTACCGTTTTTCGTATGTGGTTTTACTCTGTAGTTGTTTGTATCAATTCGTTCTGCCGATTTAGTGACAGCAATTTGTTTGTTAATAAAGTCAATATCCTTCCATTCTAATGGAATTATTTCACCTCTGCGTAAACCGCAGAACAACATCAGGAGTGCTGCTATTTGCGTCCTATGATAAACCTTAAGTACTAAATCCTTTTGAATATCATCAATCGGCGTTCTTTCTGTTTTCGGAGCAGTTTTCGGAATCTTCTTTTTCTTTCTATAAAACGGGTTTCTGCATTGAATCAATTCATTGTCAAGTGCAAATTCAAATATTCGGCACCCAACATCTATAATTTCTACGAATAATCTCTTTGAATACGGCTTGCCGGTATTAGGATTGTTATGCTCGGAAAGGTAACGGATAAACGCATCAACGGAGAATCCTTTAATTTCCTCACAATTCATTTTGCCAAAATAATTCACTAAATGAGCAGCGGTACATCTTAATTCATTCTGATAAGTATACCGCAATCCGAATAATACACTTTCAAGCCAACGTTGTGTTATTTCTTCAAAATTTCTCATCATTTCACCCTTTGCATTGATGTGTCAGCAATTATAACACATTTATAATAGAGAAAAATAATAATGAAGAATTATTTGACTGATATCAAAAATGACTATTGTTTCGTAATCAGTAGGTCAGGGGTTCGAGTCCCCTCATTAGCTCCAAAGCAAAAACCGCATGGATAAGCCGTTTTCGGGCTGTTCCGTGCGGTTTTTCTTATGGGAATCTCTAATAATTCAATGCCGTGCAGCTTTTTCCGGCCTCCGTGCTGAGAAATTGCATAAAAGACTGCAATTTTCCGCATTTCAGACCTGTTAGTGAGGAACTCCCTCCATTAACTCGAATTACCGAAAGGAGCTGACAGCATTGGAAGTTTATCATGCAAACAAAAGAATCCCGCGCATGCGAACCGTAAAGGAAGCTGCCGCATTGTGTGAGGTGGGCTGCCTTGCATATACAAGAACTGTTATCGCGGTTTAACGGAGTCAGGGCGCTTGGGGGAAAGGATCACTTCATAGCGCTCTGTCCGTGTCACGATGATCATAAACCGAGCCTTGATATACGAGCGGGAGACAAGGGATTCATCATGTCTTGCCCTGTATGCGGAGCAGACGGCAAAACGGTAGCGCAAAGACTGGGCATTCATGTCAAGGATCTGTTTTATCAGAAGTCTCAGAGCCGTCCGCCGAAGCCGAAGGGTACAGACTATTATTATTCCGACACACTCAAAAAATCCCGTTATTATTATTGGGACGAAAAGACACAAACATATAAGAAAGCATTCTGCTGGCGGCACAGGCAGGGTGAAAAGTGGGTAAAGAATTTGCCGAAGGATAAGGACGGGCGGAATATCACGCCGTCGCTGTACCGTGAACAGAATATCGCGGCGGCGAAACGAGAGGGGAAAACCGTTTATATTGTCGAGGGCGAAAAGGACGCTGATACGCTGACAGAAAAGCTTGGTTTCTATGCGGTCTGTTCTCCGCACGGCGCGGGCAGCGGAAGGCTTGATAAGAAGTGGCATAAAGAGTACAACGCGCTCTTTGAGGGTGCAGACGTCGCGGTTCTCTCCGATAATGACGAAGCCGGACACAGCCTTGCACAATACATTGCCGCACAGCTTCTGCCTGCTGCGCGGTCAGTCAGACTGCCCGACCTGACCTTTGAATGGGAATGGCTGCCGCAAAAGGGTGATATCACCGACGTCTACGAGAACGACACGCCGATCAGGGGCAAGAGTATTGCCGAGACCGTAGCATATCGTCTGTCTGCGCTGACGGACATCACCCCGATCTATCAGCAGCCGCAGGACGGGAAACCCGCATATCCGATATGGACATACGGCGACGGAGATTCCCGTAAGCTCAACGAAAAGCTGTTTATCACGGAGTTCGTAAAAGAGCACCGCGTCCGGTGCATCAACGGTAAGCTGTATTCCGCAGAGGGAGCCGTTCGCGACGGAAAAGCAAAGCAAATGATTCTTACGGAGATTCTGCCCTACGTCAAATCCAACCACGGCGACAAAGCGGAAAAACTGCTCAAAGGCATCAAGCAGTATTGCTATGCGGAGCCGCCTGAACCGAGTCTGGACAAGCTGCACTTTCGGAACGGCACACTCTCCCGCGACGAAAACGGGCTGTTTACTGTGTGGAGCGATCAAAAAGAATTCTGTATCAACCGCATTGCGGCAGAGTATCATCCATACGCACCCGACCCCGTGCGTTTTATGAGGTATCTGGAGGAGGTCTATCACGCTGACGACCGGATCACCCTGCAGCAATACTGCGGCTATTGTCTGCTCCCGACAACGGTTCTCCAAAAGGCGTTGTTTATCATCGGCGCAGGCGGCGAGGGCAAGAGCGTTATCGGGGCAATTCTGAATGGTATTCTCGGCGAAAGCAATTGCTATAATGAGAGCATCAGCGTTCTGCAAAAGGATTTCGGAGTTGCGAACGTAGAAAACAAGCTGTTGTTTGTAGACGATGATCTGAGTGAAAAGGCGCTCGAGAGCGCGCGGAATTTCAAGAATCTCGTTACCAACAAAACCGTTATCTCGGCAAACAAGAAGTTTGTACAGGACAATCAGTTCAAGTCTTATGTCCGCTTTTTGTGTTTCGGAAACTTTACGCTTCAGGCGCTGTATGATACATCCGAGGGATTTACGCGCCGTCAGCTGGTTCTGGAGGCGAAGCCGAAGGACAGGAACAGAATCGACGACCCGTTTATTGACCGCGAGATCATCGGGCAGGAAGCGGACGGAGTTGTCCTGTGGCTTGTGAACGGCTTGAATGAATTGATAAGAAATCACTTCAAAATCTATATCAGCGAGCGCACACGGAAGGTCAGTGATCAGATCAAGCGTGAATCCGACAGCGTTACGCTGTTTCTTGACGAGTGTCAGGATATCAGGATAAGTCCTGAGCTGTCAGCTCAAACAGCGAGACTGCATGAGATTTATCTGGACTTTTGTAATGAAAATGTGATAACGGCGCTCAAAGCAAAGTCGTTTTCAAGCGCTTTGCGCAGCAAGGGGAAAGAACGGGGAATCCGATATAACCCCAATGTTTTCGAGCGCGGCAAGAGAGCGAGAGGCTATGACGGAATCGGCATTGATACGGATATCCGCTTTCATTAATTACACACTTTACACGGTTTTCCAATCGGCTTACACGGATAAGAATACATGATTTTCCGCACAGGAATGGGAAAATACACGCTTTACACGTTTTACACGGAGCTTTATCCTTATCAGTGACTGTTCGCAAAGCCGATTTCCGTAACGAAAGGCATTTGTATATATATATTATATTTGTGAGAGAATCGCGTGTTATCCGTGTAACCCGTGCAGAACCGCATAGGCAAGCCGTTTTCGGTATGTGAAATGCGTGTTGCAATCCGTGCAGCGGTAAATGAACCGTGTAGCGGCAGAAAGGGTATGCTTTTTGCATCTTACCTCCGATTTCTGCATCTTACCCGTGAAACGGTTGCAAAGCCTGTTCTGCTCTGCTATACTTAGACCATCAAAGACGAAAGGCTGTTGGTTATGGGACTGGTATTTTTGATTGTATTCACATTGGCGGAGATCGCGCTTGTCGTACTGACGTTCACCAAATTCCGCGAAAAAGCCGCATGGCGGAAAAACCGTGCGGTCATCAGAGCGGCAGAAGCGGTATTGATGCTCGGCATCATTCTGGTTCCCGCGGTTCACATGAAATGGAGATTCTTCGGCGCTCTGTTTGTTTTGGCTGTCCGCCTGCTGATCGCGGGTATCGTTTGGCTGGTCATGCGCAGAAGGAACAACGGCGTCAGAAAGAAGCCGTGGACAATCATCAGCTGCATCGTATCATATGGACTTCACCGACCTGTCGATGCTCTCGCCGTTCATTTCAAGCATGCTCAGCGGCAAGAGCGGGGTCAACAGCGAGGCGTTCATGCAGGAGATCAACGGCGCGGTTCTCAACTGGTTTGACTATTACCTGAAAAATGAGGGTACGCTCTCGATTCAGGCGCAGTTTTTCTTGCGGCGTTATGCGTCCTGCCGACATTCATCACCTATTCCCGAAAGGAACCGACCGTCAGACAGGTCGTTCTGCGGAACATCATCCGGCTGATTCTGATCGAGGGTATCGTGCTGACGCAGATTCAGCCGCCCGAACAGGAAAATCAGGTTTTGTTCCGCATCCTGCTTGCCGCGGCGGTGTTGATCGTCTATCTTCTCGCGTCGCTGATGATGTGGCTGAGAAGGGTACGGCAGTCCGGAATGATGACCGAGCAGCTCAAAATACTGCAGGAGAGAGGAAGGAACTAAAAAAGCGCAGCGGTGATCGTTTCCGCTGCGCTTTGCGCTTTTGGGCTTCTGCTGCCGCTTATTTCACGGGAACACAGTGCTCGTCGTTGATTTTCTGCACCTTCTTCACGCGGCGGACGTATTTCTCCGCGGTCAGCGGCTCGGTTTTCATGAATGTCTTGACGATCTCCATCGCGATCATGCCGCCGATGATTTTCGCGCCGAGACACAGCACGTTCGCGTCGTTATGCTGACGCGCCAACTGCGCGCAGAACGGATCCTGACAGACGCAGGCGTAGATGCCGTTTACCTTGTTGGCAATCATCGCGCTTCCGTAGCCGACCCCGTCGACGAAGATTCCCCTGTCGCATTCTCCCTTTGCGACCGCAAGGGCAGCGGGCAGGACAAAATCCGACAAATCGCAGGATTCCTCGTCGTACGCGCCGAAATCCACAACGGTGTGTCCCTGCGCTTCCAGATAAGCCTTGATCTCATATTTCATTGATGTGCCGGCATGGTCGTTTGACATTGCGATTTTCATAACAAACTGCGCCTCCTTTATCATAGTAACTATATTATATCATAAATATGAAATAATTCAATCGTCACCTTACAAAAAAAGTCAGAAAAATCATTCTTTTTGCAAGGCGTTCTTTTTTTGAGATCAGGTGGACATATTGACTTAATCCTCACTTTATGATAATATTATATTATGGAAATTTGTGCACTGACAAGCGGATGCTCAAAAAAATATGACAGGAGTCATACCGTTCCGGTATGGTCACTCGGAAAAGGAGTTGTAAAATGGCAAACTACATCATCGCAACATCGTCTACCTCGGACTTGACACGGGACTGGCTCGATGAACACGGCGTTCCCTTTATTCCCTATACCTACACCATCGGCAACGATCTGTATGAGGACGACTGCCGTGAAGAAACCCGCAAAGCGGTTTACGCGGGCATGCGGAAGGGT
This sequence comes from Ruminococcaceae bacterium P7, assembly GCA_900100595.1. Classification (GTDB taxonomy): domain Bacteria; phylum Bacillota; class Clostridia; order Oscillospirales; family Acutalibacteraceae; genus Ruminococcoides. Next base: position 106,894 of record FMUA01000007.1, on the reverse strand, counting down.
GATCTCCTCAAAACCTCGATGATCAACGAGGTTGTGTACTGCGACTTTTTCAGAGAGCTTCTCAAAACAGGCAGGGACGTGATCTTCCTCGATATGTCGGAAAAGATGTCCGTGTCCTATAAAAACGCGCTGAGCGCCGCCGAACAGGTTCAGGCGGAATTCCCTGCGCAGACGCTTTACATCATGGATACGCTGTGCATTTCGGGCGGTCTGGGCTTGCTCGTGCAGAATATGGTGAGCCGCATGGAAGCGGGCATGGGCTTCGACGAGGTGATTGCGTGGGGTGAGGCGAATAAGCTCAAAATCGCCCACCGCTTCACCGTGGACGATCTGAATTACCTCAAGGCAGGCGGACGCGTGTCGAACGCCTCGGCGCTGGTAGGCTCGATTCTCAACATCAAGCCCGTGCTGTATGTTCCCGACCGCGGCACCCTTGACGTCGCAAAGAAGATCCGCGGCAGAAAGAACGCCCTCAAATTCATTACGGACTGCGTGCTCCGCGACCTGCGCGCGACCGACTGCACGGGTGCGGAGATCCACATTCTTCACGCGGACTGCTTCGGCGACGCGGAGCTTGTGAGCAAGGCGATCCGCTCGGAGTTCCCGGAGGTGGGAAAAATCGAGATCACCTCTCTCGGCGTCGTCATCGGCGCGCACTGCGGTCCCGGCCTGCTGACGATCTTCTATTTCTGCAACGGAAGAACAGCGGAATAACAGCAGAATCACAAAAGGAATACTCCCTTGACTGAGCGTGTGCCCTGTCAGGGGAGTTTGTATTTTTATCACTTACGGTGTCTGCCCGTTGTTTTCCGTTACGGGCTTTGTGCTTCCCGTTTCGATAAAACGGAGAATATCGCTGTACACGCGCAGCTTGTTCTTTTCGTGCAGGATATCGTGCCGCATGCCCTTGTACAGCAGACAGCGCACATCGGTGTAGCCGATATTCTTCATCAGCCGCATCGCCTCGGCGAATTTCTGACGTGACAGGGCACAGGGGTCGTCCTCTCCCGAGAAAAAGCGGATGGGCATAGCGGGATTCTGCGGGGTATAACCGCCCGTATACGCCAGCATCGCCATCTTGAGCATCTCCTCGTAGCCGTTCAGCGTGAAGTTGAAGCGGCACAGGGGATCGTTGTTGTGCTCGATGACGGCTTCTCTCTCGGAGTTCGTCCACGCGTTGTGCAATCCCTCGTGACGGTACCTGCGCTCATAGGACACACCCATGATGAGCTTCTTCGCGAGAAGGGAACGCGCTCTTTTGCCCTCTAATTTTTTCAGGAGCTTCACGACCTGCAGTCCCTGCCTGATCTTGTCAGACCGCGACGGGGAGCCTGTCAGAACAAGCTTGCCGATATCTGCGTCATACTGTCTGAGATAGCAGCGGGCTGCAAGCGAGCCCATGCTGTGACCGAGCAGCGTGACGGGAAGGCCGTCTCTGCCGCATTTTTCCGCCGCGTATTTTTTGGCGTCCAGCGTGATCTCGTGGAGATCCTCCACCAGTGCGTCGGTTCCGCCCTGATAAAAATATCCCCGGTCATCCGGCTCGATGACGCTTTCGCCGTGTCCGCGGTGGTCGTTGATGATCGTCAGATACCCGTTCGACGCGAGAAACCGCATAAAGGCTTTGTAGCGCCCCTTGTGCTCGTTTTTGCCGTGTATCAGCTGGACGATGCCCCTGATATCCGCGGGGTTCTCAGGCTCGATGCGCAGTACGCTGAGCGGCAGGTTGTCTGTCCCGGAAATGTGCGTGTATTTTGTTTCTGTCAGGTTTGTGATGGGATTATACTGTTGGTTCATAGATGCTGATGCCGTACTTCTCGAACTCGTCGATATAATACGGGTCGAGGTGGGCGCCGCCCGTGAAGATGCGGTTGAGTCTGGGTCCGAATACCTTCTGCGCCAGCGCCTTTGGGGGAACATCCGTGCCGAGCGATTTCAGGCGCTTGTAGATGGTCTCGAGCATCAGCGGTACCATCAGCATGACGTCGGGCCGGAAGATGCCGATGTTTCTTATCATGTGCATCAGGTTGTCGTTTATGCACAGCACCGAACCCATCCAGAAGCCGTTGAGCCAGTCCATGACCAGACAGAAGCAGTGGTGAACGGGCAGAACGCTGAGAAATACCAGCCCCGGATCCTCGTCATAGAGAACCGCTTCGATATTGCAGTACAGATTGGACTGCGTGAGCATGACGCCCTTGCTCTTTCCCGTGGTGCCCGAGGTGTAGACGATCATGGACACGTCGTCCTCCGCAGGCGGCTCAGGCTCGTCAAAGCCCTGACCTGCCGCTTTCAGATCGGCAACCGTTTCGGTACCCTCGGCAGCCTCTCCCGAAAGCATCCAGATCTTTCTGACCTTCGGGCAGCTTTCCCTGATCGCGGGAACAAGGGCGGCGAATCGTTCATCCAGAAATACGCCCTCGGAATCGGAACGGAAAACGAGGTCGATAAGATCCTCTGCGGGAAGTCCCGCGTCCATCGGAACGGCGGCGTTATTGCTCGTGACGACGGACATATACGCCTCGATCCAGTCCGCGGAGCTGAGACCGATCAGCGCGATATGCGTGTGGGAAAAGCCCTCTGCGGCAAAGCCCTTCCGGATGCTTTAGGTTGAGGGCGTCCTCGACCGTCACAATGCCTGCGAGCTTGCTTTCGTCCTCGCCGAACTCAAATTCAATATCCAGCTCGTCCTCGACGTCTCCGAGCAGCGTCATCAGATCCAGTGAGCTGAGTCCGAGGTCGCTGCGCAGATTCATGTCGTTGGTGATATCCTCCGCTTTGATGGAGCAGTAACGCTCCGCGATTTCCTTGAATTGCTTTTCCATGTTTTCCATTGTGATAAAACTCCTTTCAAGCCTTATTATACCATATCAATGATTTCGGAAATGGTTCTGCCCGGATCCTCGATGCCCCTGAACAGGATCCGCATCATGTAATAATACATCTTCTCACAGTCGTTTTCCGTCAGCTCCACCGTCTGATAGTGATAGGAGAAGTTCAGCTTTCTGTCGGGCAGATGCGATACGGTGAGGTACATCTTCTTGGTCGCCGCTCCGTTGGCGAACCACTTGACGTAGATCGGCATTTTCTCCGCGTGCGGGTTCAGATCCTTGGTGTTGAGCGGCGGCTGGTAGGTCAGGTATCGATATCCGCCTGAAAAGCCGCGACGATGCTCAGTCCGGACACCTGCTGTGTCTTATACTCCTTAATCCACTGATAATGCATATTCTGTGCTGCTGTCAACGGGTAGGTTTTTTTCATGCTTTCATCACGCCTCCTGAATAAAATATTGAGATTTCCGTAAATCCGTTTCCTCTTTTTTCGGCAGAAAATACGGCTTCTCTATTGTTATCATACACATCTGCGCAGCTGCCTGTGAATGATTTTTTATGACAAATAAACATCTTCTATATTATGTTTTTAAATGATGCGCTCCCTGCCGTTTGCGTCCGGCTGCTGTTGCAGTTGCACTCCTTTCGGATTCGTGGTAAAATAATAGGGAACCCTTGCGTATGATTCGGAGATGATGTGATGATTGTTTGGATAATCGTTTTTGCCGTTTTGCTTGCGGCTGTGCTGATCGGGCTGTTTGTTCCGTACTACATCGTTTTTTACGCGCCGCACCGAGGCGCCGACGCCGTGCAGAAAACAGGTCTGAAGGAGGAGGTTCTGCTCGCGGAGCTGAATAAAATCATCAGAAACCACCGCTGATCTGCCGGCAGTTTTTTGATAAACAGAATGCGCCGCAGCCGAAAAGGCTGCGGCGCTGTTTTTTGAAATTGTGAAAACAGAGCAAAAACCCGCGGCTGAATCGACATATTATTAGGAATCATCCCGTTGACAACAGTGCGAAGAAGTGCTATAATGATTCACGATATTTTTGAAGAGGTGGTTTCATGAATCTGCAGGAATCCGATATCCTGAAATCATTGCTGTCGGCTCCGTTTGTCAATCAGCGGACGCTGGCTGAAAGGTCGGGACACAGCGTCGGCATCGTCAACAAATGCCTGAAATCCCTGACGGAAAACGGCTATCTTGATGACAGAATGCAGTTGTCGGGATTTGCCCGGGAAACGATTCAGGCAAGCGCTCCGCGCAACGCGATCATTTTAGCGGCGGGGTTCGGAATGAGAATGGTTCCGATCAATCTCAGCACGCCGAAGGCGCTCATTGAAGTCAACGGCGAAAGACTGATCGACCGCTTGATCTCCCAGCTCAAGGCTGTCGGTATCGACGATATCACGGTTGTGGTCGGCTTTATGAAGGATCGCTTTGAATACCTGATCGACGCATACGGTGTGGAGCTGGTCTATAATCAGGATTACGCGTCAGCGAATAACCTTCACTCGCTTGCTCTGGTGCGCGGCCGCATACGGAATACCTATATTATTCCGTCCGATATCTGGTGCGACACCAATCCGTTCAGCAGCGCCGAGCTTTATTCCTGGTATCTGGTCAGCGATCTGGTGGAGAACGAAAGCAGCGTGCGTGTCAACAGAAAAATGGAGCTGGTCAGAATCCCCGAGCACGATGCGGGAAACGCCATGATCGGTATTTCATATCTTCTGGAGCCGGAGGCGGCGATCGTCCGCGAAAGGCTGCAGAGCATGGATAATCCCAAATACGCGGAGAGCTTCTGGGAAGAAACGCTGTACAAAAAGAATCGGATGATCGTGCAGGCGAGAATCGCACGGAGTCATGATATTGTTGAGATCAACACCTATGAGCAGCTCAGAGATCTGGATTCCCATTCCAACCACCTCGATTCCGACGCCATCAGCACGATCGCGTCGGCGCTGCAGTGCGGTACCGAGGAGATCGTCGATATCAATGTGCTGAAAAAGGGAATGACAAACCGTTCGTTTATCTTCCGTGTCCGCGGCACGAAATACATCATGCGCATTCCCGGAGAGGGCACCGACCGCCTGATCAACCGCGAGCAGGAAGCGGAGGTGTTCCGCACCATCAGCGGTCTCGGCTTCTGCGACGATCCTGTCTACATCAACCCCGCAACGGGATACAAAATCACGCGGTATCTGGAAAACACAAGGGTTTGCGACAGCGAAAGCATCGACGATCTGCAGCGCTGTATGAAGGTGCTCCGAGAGTTCCATGAATCAAAGCTGGTCGTTTCCCATACCTTTGATATTTTCGGTCAGATCGCGTTCTATGAATCCTTGTGGGAGGGAGAGCCGAGCATATTCGGGGATTACCAAACAACAAAGGCAAATGTATTGAGCCTGAAAGCGTTTATTGACGGTCTGGAAAAAGACCGGTGCCTGACGCACATCGACGCGGTTCCCGATAATTTCCTGTTTTATACCCTGCCCGACGGAACGGAAGGGCTGCAGCTCACCGACTGGGAGTATGCGGGAATGCAGGATCCGCATGTGGATATCGCGATGTTCTGCATCTACAGCCTGTACGGAAAGCAGCAGTGCGACAGGCTGATCGATATCTATTTCAGCGGCGCCTGCGACGGTATGACAAGAGCGAAGATATACGCGTATATTGCCGCGTGCGGACTTTTGTGGTCGAACTGGTGCGAATATAAGCGCAAGCTCGGCGTTGAATTCGGCGAGTATTCGCTGCGACAGTACCGCTACGCAAAGGATTTTTACAAAAATGCAAAAGCGCTGATAGGGCAGCTTTCCGGTGAGGAGGCTGCGGAAATATGACGGAAGAAACACATTCGGTCAAGCGGGCGATCATCATGGCTGCCGGAATCGGACAGCGGATGAAGCCCCTGACACTGGAGATACCGAAACCCTTGATCAAGGTCAACGGCGTATCCATGATCGACACGGTGGTGGATGCGCTCCGTCAGAACGGTATTGCGGAGATCTATGTCGTTGTCGGCTACCTCAAGGAGCAGTTCTATGAATGGGCGGAAAAGCGGCACGGCGTGGAAATCATTGAAAATCCCTTTTATGATACCTGCAACAACATCTCCTCGCTTTATGCGGCGCGGGATCACCTCGAGGATTGTATGATCATCGACGGCGATCAGATGATATATAACCCTGAGATCCTGTCACGGGAGTTCTCGTTATCGGGCTACAACGCCGTATGGTGTGACGGAGAAACAAATGAATGGCTGATGACGGTCGAAAACGGAATCGTCACGAGCTGTTCCCGTACGGGCGGCTCAAAGGGCTGGCAGTTATATTCTGTTTCGCGGTGGACGGCGGCAGACGGGAGAAAGCTGAAAAAGCATCTCGAAATGGAATTTGAAGGCGGAAACCGTCAGATTTACTGGGACGATGTGGCGATGTTCTGTCATTTCAACGCGTATTCGCTGGGAATACGGCAGATGGAGAAATCCGATATCGTTGAGATCGACAGCATTCAGGAGCTTGCCTGCATCGATCACAGTTACAATAAATATCTTCCCAATCAGACAGCGGCGTCCTGCCGGGGCTGACGCGGCGGATGCCGGCGGATTTTCCGGAAGATAGTATCATTCATTTTTTGGAGGGATCATTTCATGAACAAAAAAATAAGGGAAAAGGGCAGGATCGACTGGATGATCACACTGGTGCCGTTCGTCCTGATCATGAGCGTTGCGCTGCTGCTCTTCCTTTTTCCCGAGCAGTCCAATGACGTCATCGGACAGGTGCGTTTCTTCTTCGGAGATACGCTCGGCAGCTATTATCTGGTGATCGGAATCGGCGTTCTGCTGGTTTCGCTATTCATGTCTTTTTCCAAATACGGCGATATCGTATTGGGAAATCCCGGTGAAAAGCCCAAGTATAACTTCTTCACCTGGGGCGCAATGATGTTCACCTGCGGTCTTGCCGCGGATATTCTGTTCTATTCCTTTGCGGAGTGGGTGATGTATGCTTCCAATCCGCATCTTGCCGAAATGGGCGGCAGCATCACGGAATGGGCAGGCGTTTTCCCGATTTTCCATTGGAGCTTTATCCCGTGGGCATTTTATCTGGTGCTTGCGGTCGCGTTCGGCTTCATGCTGCATTGCAGAAAAAGAAACCGTCAGAGATATTCGGAGGCATGTCTCCCTGTTATCGGAGAAAAGAACGCCCACGGCCTGCTCGGTCGCGTCATCGACCTGTTTGCGCTGTTCGCGCTTCTCGCGGGTACCGCGACGACCTTCTCGGTCGCAACGCCTCTGATGTCCGAGATTATCGTGGCGCTGTTCGGCATCAATGTGAGCCGTACCGTGATCACGATCATCATCCTGCTGCTCACCTGCGCGGTCTATACCTACGCTGTCCTGCACGGCTTCAAGGGCATTTCCTTCCTCGCGAAGTTCTGTATTTACCTGTTCTTCGGTATTCAGATCCTCGTTCTGCTGATCGGCGGCGAGGGCCGTTTCATCATTGAGAACGGCATCCAGTCACTGGGCAAGATGGTGCAGAATTTCATCGGACTGAGTACCTTTGCCGACCCGAACCGTACCAGCAGCTTCCCGCAGGACTGGACGATCTACTACTGGGCTTACTGGATGGTATGGTGCATTGCGGCTCCGTTCTTTATCGGCAATATCAGCCGCGGCAGAACCATCAAGCAGACCATTCTGGGCGGTTATGTGTTCGGCGTAGGCTCGACCATCAGCTCTTTCATCATCCTCGGCAATTTCGGACTGGGACTCCAGTCCTCGGGCGCAAAGGATTTTATCGCGCAGTATAACGAGAGCGGCGATTTGTACGGACTGATTATCAGCATCATCCAGTCGATGCCCGCGGGAACCTTTATTCTTGTGCTGATCATGATCTGCATGATCGCGTTCTACGCCACGAGCTTCGACTCGATCGCATACACGGCGGCTTGCTACAGCTATAAGAAGTTAGGCGAGGACGAAAAGCCGAATGCGATGATCACCCTGCTGTGGTGTATTTTGCTGATCGTTCTGCCGATCGCTCTGGTATTCTCGGAAAGCTCCATGAACAATATTCAGAGTGTAAGTATTATCAGCGCGTTCCCGATCGGCATCATCATGATACTGATGATCTGGAGCTTCTTCAAGGACGCGAAAAAATACATGAAGGAAAAGGTCGCTCCGTCTGAAAAGAAGCAGGCGCAGGAATAACAGGCACCGCTCCAAACGGATAATAGAATTAACGGCTCCTATGGCAGAAAGTACCATAGGAGCCTTTGGCTTGAGCAAGGGAATCGGCGCCTTTTGCGGTATGTTATGATGGAAGAAACAAAATCGGATAACTGTCATTTGGAAAACTCAAACAGAACGGAGAATGGGTATGATGAAAAAACGGATCGTCTGTCTGCTGTGCTTCGCGCTGCTGTCGGTGTTTCTGACGATCCCGGCGGAAGCACTGGGAAATGAAGCTGAAACGGCGGCTTCTGTTGCGGCGCCGCAGCTTCATATCGATACCGTCAACGGAAACGGCGTGTCGCTGGAGAAGGAGGACGGCTATGTTGACGCCAATTTTTCAGCGGACGGCGGAGAAGAGGAGCATATCGTTGTCAAGGTCAGGGGAAACAGCACCGCCATGACGGCGAAAAAGTCCTTTACCTTCAAATTTGACAAGAAAAAAGACCTGTACGGAATGGGAAAAGGGAAAAAATGGGTGCTGCTTGCCAATCCCTTTGACCCGACGCTGCTGCGCAGCTATATCGCCTTTGACTTCGCGCAGGAGCTGGGACTCTCCTACACCTCCCGGCAGAAGATCGTCGAGCTGTGGCTGGACGGAAAATTCCGCGGCTGCTATACGCTGATGGAGCCTGTGCAGGAGGGGAAGGACAGGGTCGATATTGACATTGAGGGCAACCGCGATTTTATGCTGGAATACGAGCGGCTGCGTACAGACGAGGGTACGGCATACATCACCGTCGGCGGACTGCGTTTCGGCATCAGCGAGCCGGATGAGCCGGATGAGGAGCAGGTCGCTTATATCACCGAGACGTTGCAGCGTCTGACCGATATCATCAACAGCGGCGGCCGCGAGGCGATCGAGGAGGCGCTTGACATTCCCTCGTTCGCGAAGTTCTATCTCCTCAACGAGTTCATCAAGACAAACGACTTCAATTTCAGCTCGGTTTTCTTTTATTACAAGGACGGAAAATTTTACGCGGGTCCGCCGTGGGACTACGACCTTTCGATGGGAAATGTCAACAAGGACTTTTCCTCCAATTCAGCGTCCGCCTTTCGGACGGACGGGCTGCAGATCAATGACAAGCTGTTCTACAAAAAGCTCTGCTCCCACGACTGGTTCATGACGGAGGTGCGGCGTGAATACGCACGGCACGCGGATTATATCGCGGAGCTTTATCCCGACGGCGGTATGATCGACAGCCTTGCCGATACCTATTCAGAGGTGTTCGGCCGCAACTATACGACGGCAGGCTGGAGTATGCGTTACCTGATCAACGTGATGATGCAGCCGCTTCCGACCTATGAGGAGAACCTTGCCTATCTGAAAAACTGGTGTGCCGAACGCGACGCGTGGCTTTCGGAGGAATTTGATATTGATTCCCTGCGCTATCTGATCGGCGACAGCGACGGCAGCGGCGTCATCGATATCAACGATGTGACCGCCGTGCAAAAACTGCTCGCGGAGCTGATCGATGACGATGACGGCGGCGTTGCGCTTCGCGGCGGCGTGACGGGTCAGCCGCTCAGCATTACCGACGCTACCGCTATCCAGCTTTATCTTGCCGACATTCCGACAGCGTACCGTATCGGTCAGACCGGCGTAAAATAATGGCAAGCGCAACGCACAAAGGCAGTCCTGTGACAAAGCAGGACTGCCTTTGTTCAATGTTTTTACGAAAACAGCTTTTCGATATCAATATACTCGCAGAGCAAGCCGCCATAGCGCCGCTGTCCGATCGTCCAGACCGAGCGGCTGACCTTGGTCGAGGCCGGGGACGCGTTCTCCCAGTTGAAATTGCCCTCGATGGTGTGTACCCTGGTGACCTGTCCCTTGCTGTCCGTTTCGACGGACTCCACAAAGCCGATGTGCAGTCTGCCGCTTGTGCCGGGATTTTTGACGGTGGAGGTGGTGAAAAGGTCGCCCTTTTTGGGAACGTAGCCCGAGGAAAAGGCGTTTTTGAGCGCGCCCTTTTTACGCGCCTGATTGGCGATCTCGCTGACGTGGCAGCAGGGATTGACGGGATTGCGCATGCCGAGCAGGGATGCGCACTGATCAAGGCTGCACCACGCAAATTCCGCGCACCAGGCAAAGCCTGTTGAGACCTTTTTGCCACCCGCGTGGGAATTGTAATAGGCGACATAGGGGCGGTTATTATTTCCGACCTGCTCCTGCAGAAAGCGCAGTACCCTGTTGCGGATGCCCTTTTCCACGGTGACGTCGGCGTAAACGCGAAAGCCGCTTTGAAGTTGACAGTAAATGCGTGCGGAGCCTTCTGACCTTGCCGTGACGATTCCTCCGCTGAGCGCGACGGATGCGACGCCGGGGTTTTCGCTGTAGTAAGCGCGGTAATATGCCGCGGTGCCTGAGGGAGCGTAGCTGTCGAAGTCAAAGGTCTGTCCCACGTCCAGCGTGACCTCCGATGCGTTCAGGCTCAGGGACGGCGCATAGGGCATGACCGTCACGGTGCAGACCGCGCGCACTCCGTTTTGGAGCGTGCAGAAGATGTGAGCGACTCCTTCGCTCAGGGCAGTGACCATGCCGCCTGCCTCGGCGACGTCCGCAACCGACGGATTGTCGGAGGAATAGGCGCGGAAGTACGCCGCCGCTCCGCTGTTGACAAAGCTGTCAAGGTCGTATTGCTCCCCGGCGCCCAGCTTGAGTTCGGTTTGATTGAGGGTGAGCGAGGTCGCCGCAGGGCAGACCAAAACAGTGCAGTCGGCGCGCAGTCCGCCGCATTCGCAGGATACCACGGTTTTTCCCGCTTCCCGCGCGTTGATTACGCCGTCCGCGTCCACCGACGCGATTCGCGGGTCGGCGGATGAATATGCCGCTTTGTCCGTGTCGCCGTCCGCGATCAGTAAGGTCGGAAAGACCTCGCCGACGCCGAGCTTGACGTCTGCTTCGGCAAAGGAAAGCGAAAGCAGGACAGGTGATACGTCGGAATCGCCGGAACGCTGTCCTGTTCTGCCGCAGTCGGGAAAGCCCGCGCAGAACCGCTGCACGAGGGTGACGTCCCCGATGGTCAGCGCTCCGTCGCCGTCAACATCCCAATGAGGGATAAAGGCTTCGGGAGAGCCGTCTGCAAGCGCTTGTTGGAGCAGGGTCGCGTCCTCAATGGAAATGATGCCGTCGCCGTCCGCGTCTCCGTACAGCGCGTCGGAATCGGGCGCCGTGACCTCGTCGGGCGTCGCCGTGACAGCTGCCGCGGCAGGCACGGCGGAGAATGCCAATACGGCGGAAAGAAGAATAATTATCGCGTGTCTGATGACTGCTGCGCCTGAAAGCGATTTGGATTCGTTTCTCATAGCGCCGTCAGCACCTTATGATTGAAATGAATGATCATGACAAAGACCTCCGTAAGCTGATAATAGTATCATATCACAATTAAGCGCGGATTTCCAGCTTATTCCGCGGAAAATTCCTCTTTTATCGCTGCGTAAATGAGGAATGGCTTTGTCAATTCGGTTTTATCCTATTGAAAAAATCCGCGTTTTCCGCTATAATGGATGTGTTGCTGACATTTTTCAGGGAGAATAGACAATGAATCAGTTTTTGCAATCCGTTCAAAAGAATAATAATATCAGAATGAGCGTCCTGTTCTCCTCGTTTATGTTCATACAGTTTATTATGTTGCGCATGAGCAACCAGGCAGGACGCGGCTATCTGGAGGAACAGTACCAGGAATTTGTTTATCTCTTTATTCAGCTTGTGGTTATCGGCGGATTTTTCATTCACGCGCTGATCAGGACAAAGGTCCGGTCGGAAAAAAACTATAAAAGACTGACGCTTGTTTCACTTGCTCTCTGCATGACGGGAACCGCGGTAATGCTGTTCAGCTCCGCGGCGTCGCTGTTTTATCTCGCGGTAACGGGACTGAGCGTGTTCTTTCTCGGCTTTACGGGCGGCGCGGTTTACTCTCAGATCGTTTCGCTGACCGCGAATAAGGCGCGTGCGGGATTCTGCATCGGAACGGGCTACGCGGCCGCGGTCGCGCTGCAATTCTGTCTGCAGCTGCAATGGACGGTGGTTCCCGCTTTGTCGGTGATGCTGGCTGTTTCCTTCGGCGCGCTCGGCTTTCTCCTTCTGAAAAGCACGGAGGCTTTGGCTGCACCCGAACAGGAACAGGACTTCGCTACGCGGCCGCTTTTGTTCTTTACCACGGTCATTACGCTGGCGCTGCTGATTTTTACGAGCTACTACAACAGCTATATCCATCATCTGCAGATCGCGTCGGGCTATACCGACTATAATGTATACACCTGGCCGCGGCTCCTGATGATACCCGCGATTCTGCTGTTCGGCTTTCTGGGAGATCTCAGGGACGGCAAATTTCTTCCTCTCGGTACCCTTTGCGTCGTCGTTGTCGCGCTGCTGAACACCGTCCTGCTCGGCAGGGAAACCTACATACTGAATATGTGCCTGTACTACGTCGCGGTTACTGCGGTGATCGCGTACTATAACCTGACGTTTATCCGGCTCGCCGCGAGGACAAGGCATCCCGCGGTATGGGCTGTCATGGGTCGGGTCATTGACAGCGCGGCGGTTGTCCTCGGCATGACGCTCAAATTTTCCACCTTCTCGCAGGCGGCGGTTTTGATGACCGACATTGCGGCGCTCGTCGTCGCGATCATCATGATGACGCTCACGGGAGCCTTTGATCTCTCGGAGCATGCGCGTCATGAAGCACAGTCTGTTCCCGAAACGGCTCCGGTTCCTGAGCCGCAGACCGAGACGGAAACGGATCCTTTCAGCGCGATTCAGGAGAGCTACCGCATCACCCCGTCGGAGATGAAGGTGCTGCGTGAGCTTGTCAGCACCGACGACAAGCAGGACGTCATCGCTTCACGGCTGAATATCTCCGTCAGCACCCTGCGCCACCACGTCACCTCGATCTACAAAAAGACGGGTACGCAGACCCGTTCGGCTCTGTGCAAGCTGGTGATGAATAATTGACAGATAATATTGTGCGAATCCTCTCCCGGGGCGGAGAGGATTTCTTTTGTGCAAAAAACCTCATAAAAAGCCACATAGCAGGAACATTCTATATTATTTTTACGAGGAATATGCTACATTTATTATGAAATATTCATTTAAAAAGGAGGCAGATATATGAAAAAAACAATAGCGGTCATTCTGGCCGCTATGCTGGCCGCGGCTTCGCTTTCGGGATGCTACGGATTGGGCTTTCTTCGGGATTTTCTCGCAGATGACGAAGAAGATTACGAGGATATGACGGTGGATATTCCGGGCACCTTTCCGGAGATCGACGATTACCCCAAAAACACCATCCCCGTACCCGAGCTTACCGAATTGCAGACAGCGCCGGCGGTTCAGGAGGTCAATGTCAGACCTGCCGAATGGGCGTCTGTTCAGTGGGAGCCGTACTCAAGCCCCTACTTTACGCTGAATATTCCGAGCGGCTGGCAGGTTGAGTGGCAGGGCGACGCGAACCAGCTTGCGTGGAGAGCGGTCAGCCCCGACGGCAAAATCGGCTTCTTCAACCAGGATCACGCCTATGCCGCCAAGGACGCGTCGATGGCGTCCGCCCTCGGGTTCAGCATGTCGCTGTCGGAGGGCACGGTTCAGGAGTATTTTGAAACCATGTACAAGGACACCACCGACTATTTTTCGGTTCAGAATTCCTGTGTTCCCGGCAACAAGGATGTGATTCAGGCGATCCGTCCCTACACGGCAATCAGGGATTATCAGGCGCTTTACGCGACCTTCAAGGAGAACGGCCGGGAAGGTGAGGGCGTATACTCGGCTGTCATCATGGATTCCAAGGACGTCGTCGTCAGAGGAGCCAACTACGGCGCGTGGGAGATCAACTGCATCTGTACCCAGTGGGCGCCCGCGGGTACCCTGGTCAACTGGGCGCCCGTGATCGACACGATCGCCAAGTCCTTCCAATACACCGACCTCTACATTCAGCAGTGGCAGCAGATCGCGCAGTCGGTGACGGAACCGAAATCCACCGTAAGCGACAACGACCCCGTGATGGAGGTGTTCGAGGAGAGAAGCAAGTCCGACACCATCATCCAGGAGAAGCGTTCGGATATGCTCGAGGAGTATGAGCGCGTTTACGACAACAACACGGGAGAGATCTACCGCGCCTATAACGGATTTCTGGACGATATGGGCGATCAGAACCGCTACACCCCGATCACCGACAATCAGTACACCGAGGGATATGTCGGCTGGATAGATAAATAAACGAGGAGAATAAGCAAATGAAAAAAATACTGTCAATCTTTTTGAGTGCGGCGCTTGTGCTGTCCCTGTTCAGTATCCTTCCCGCGACGGTATACGCCGCGCAGAAATATACCTTCGGCGACTGGGAGTATGAGATCCACTCAAATTACGACGAAAAAACCTATCAGAGCTTTGATGAGGTCTGGATCACCAACTATACGGGCGAAGATGAAAAGGTCACCATCCCGAATGAGATCGACGGCAAGCCCGTTGTGTTCCTGTACAACAACTGCATTTTCGGAAACACCGATACCAATGACAAGGATGGCCGTCACTTCAAGAACCACAAAACCATGACCGAGCTGACCATCCCCGCGAATATGCGGTATATTGCGGGCTGGATGCTTATGGACTGCACCGCGCTGCAGACGATCAACGTCAGCTCCGAGAACAAATATTTCGAGTTCAAGGACGGCGTCCTTTATGCGAAGCAGGCTACCAAGAACTACATGGATACGATTCACGGCAGCAAAGCGGATCCCGACGAATACGGCGTTGTATTTGCAAGATTCAACAAGGGCGTTGTCGATCTGCCGACCTCCGTCACCACCATCCACGCCTACGCGTTCTATAATCATCAGACGCTCGTCAACTGCGTGATGCCGGTGGGCAAGCTGACAAAAATCGAGGATTACGCGTTCTACGGCAGCAGTCTGAGAGGTATGGAGAATATTTTCGGCGTCACCTCGGTCGAAATCCCCTACGGCGTGACCGAGATCGGCTACAGCGCGTTCATGTACTGCAAGTCCATCCATTTTGTCGGTCTGCCGAACACGCTGAAAAAGATCGGCGCGCAGGCGTTCCTCGAAACAAGTCTTACCAACGTCCATGTTCCCTCCAGCGTCGAGGAGATCGGCTATCAGCCCTTCGGATACGCGCGCAGCAAGGTGAATATCTACGCGTCTCCCTCGCTGAAAGCAAAGATTCAGGAGGAGAATAACTATCAGGAGAATACCGATCCCATATCGGGCGGCGGCGGCGGAGCCGCTCAGGCGATTCAGCTCAACCATGATCCTGCCAATCCGCTCTCGCATATCTACATTGCCTCCACATCGATTCCGCCCACCTGTACGACGGACGGACTGATGATCCACCTGTGCGAATGCGGATACCAGTATTTCAGCGACAGTACGATCCTTCCCGCGACGGGTCACAAGTGGGCAACCAAGAAGGTCTATCCCACCTGCACCGAGCAGGGCTATACGCTGACCTGCTGCGAGAACTGCGGTGAGAGCAGCAAGTCCGATTTCCGCAGGGCTTACGGTCACTGGAAGGTCAATGACCCCGCCGTCGAGCCTACCGCGACCACTGCGGGCAAAACAGCGGGCGTTCACTGCGGGGACTGCGGTCTGGTGATCGAGCAGCAGAAGCTGATTCCTCCGACCGGCTACACCGAGAAGGAAGCCGCCGGCGTCAAGGTGACGGCAAAGCCCGAGGCGACCCCGAGCGTGACCGAGATCACGGACGACGCGCAGCTGGAAGCGATCAAGGTCGACAGCGACAAGAAGGTCGAAAAGGCGTATGATATCAAGCTCACGGAGGGCGGCAGTACCGTTCAGCCCGAGGGCGACGTGATCGTAAAAATCCCGGGCGGCGATGAGAACGCGAAGGTGTTCCGTCAGGAGGACGACGGCACGCTGACCGATATGAAAGCATATTACGACGCTGACGACGCGGCGATGGAATTTGCGACCGACCATTTCAGCGTATACGTTGTAACAAGCCATGTCCCCGAAGCGTTTGACCTCTGGGTCAACAACGAGCAGATCACCGAAGATCACCTCACCGTACAGTGCGGAGAGGGTACCGCGACCTTTGACCCCAAGGAATACACCCTGACCCTTGACAACGCGCAGATCACGCAGGGCGCCGAGAAGGACTGCCTCGGCACCGGTATCCTCACGTTCCTCGACAAGGAGCTGACGATCGTTGTCAACGGCAAGTGCTCCATCACGGAGACAGGCGGCGACGGTATCGGCAGCTATGAGTTTGACGACGATTATCAAATGGTTCCCCACGATATCAGGGTGACGGGCGACGGCAGTCTGACGATCACCGAAAGCACGGAATTGTACGGCTACGGCTTCTACTGCACCGGCAAGCTCACGCTGGACGGCGTTAATTTCACGATCAATTCCGCGGCGACCGGTATCTGGGCGAAATCGCTTTCCGTCAAAAATAAATCACACATCCTCTCTCAGTGCAGCACGCGCTTCTCGGGCATCGTCGTGAATAACGGCAGCTTCATTCTCGAGGACAGCGATGTTGTTGCGGAAAGCACGCAGGGCGTAGGACTTCTGCTCGGCAGCGATGTGGATTCAAGCGCGCTGATGCTCAGCGGCGGTTCACTCACGCTCAGAGGTCAGTGCGGAATCGACGCCGACAGCGAAAACTGCAGAATCGGCGTCACGGGCGGTACCCTGACGGTCGAGGCTGTTCAGAAAGCGGTGTGCGAGAAGATCTACGACAAAGAGGGCGCGATCGTTCTCGGCGAGGGAGTAGAGATCATCTCAGGCGGCTACGGTGAAAAAGAGCTTGTGATCTCCGATTCCAAGGGCGGCGAAAGCTATCTTCTCGGCGACGCGGACGGCGACGGCGCGGTCACCATCAATGATGTGACGGCGATACAGAAGTTTATTGCCGAAATCGAGGTTCCCGGGTTCAACGAAAAGGCGGCCGACATCGACGGCAACGGTCTGAATATCAGCGACGGCACCAACATTCAGCGCTATCTGGCGGGCTTTGATGACGGAAACCACATCGGAGAAATGATAACCGCGTAAGCGTATTTCCAAGCGGTGATTTGAAAAAAAACTACGGCGGACAGGTCAAAAACCTGTCCGCCGTTTTCATCCTGCGTTATTTGCTTTGATGCCGGATAACGGAGCGGCTGATTCTGTTATAGACGGGCTTCATTGTCAGCCCCTGAACGACCGTCGTGAAGAATACGATCGCGTATGTACCGCCGAGGATGATAGAATAACTATTTTCGGGCAGCAGCTCCTTTGTACTCATCGCGAGAGCGACTGACAATCCTCCGCGAAGTCCGCCCCATGTCAGCAGCTTGATGAAATTCAGTCTGTCATAGCCGTCGGGGATTTTTCCCATCAGCAGCGACGAGATACTGAGGCTGCCGCAGCGCGCGATAAAGTTGGCGGCTATCGCAATCAGCGAGAGCATGACGACGTGCTCCATTTGAAGGATATGGACGAAGGACAGTCCGAGCATGACATACAGCAGGGAGTTCAGCAGGACGTCGAGCGTTTCCCAGAAGCTGTCGAAGTTTTCCGCCTTTTCCGCATCATCGTTCTGACAAAAACGGGAACGCAGATAGGAGAACAGGATCCCGCAGATGACGGACGCGATCGCTCCCGAGAAGCTGAGCCGCTCACAGATCGCGTAGGAGACCGAAACGGTCATCAGGGTGACAAAAATACCGAGCGTTTTGCTCTTGGTGTTGCGGAACAGCAGGAAGCAAAGGCAGGTGACGACCGCTCCGACTGCGACCGCACCGAGAATTTCCCTGAGCATGACGGTGAAAAAACCGCCCGACGAGCTTGCGGCCGCCATCCCCGAGAAGCAGACGAACAGCGCGACGCCGACGCCGTCGTTAAAGAGGGATTCTCCCTCAATCAGAAAGGAAAGCTGTTTCGGCAAGCCGAATTTGCTGAGAATGCTCGTCGCGGCAATCGGGTCGGTCGGCGCGGCAATGCTTCCGAACATCAGGCAGACAGGCAGCGAGAGGTTCAGTCCGAGCAGCAGCGACGCTCCGTAAAACAGAAAGCCGTAAAAACACGCGCCGAGCAGGGTGCAGACAAAAGCGAGCACCGATATCTGCCGCGCGAGCTGCCTGAATCCCGAGAGCTTCATGTGACAGGAGCCGGCAAACAGCATAAAGCACAAGACGCCCTCCATCAAAAAGCGTTCGATGTTGATGAATTGGGACTGCGGGAGCACATCCGCGATGTCGGTTCTTCCCTTTGCCAAAGTAACAATTAAAAGCAGTATGCCGCCGATAACGACGGAGAACAGCATGAGTGAGATTTCATAGGTCAGCTTGGTGACCTTCTCGTTGAAAAAGCCGAGCAGGCAGACCAGCGAAATGACGACAACAAAAATGATCGGATTCATAATTGACCTCCCCGGGGTGTGTTATTGTAAAAGTTATTTAGAGGTTCCCTTTAAATTGTACCATAGCTGATTTGGATTATCAAGCAGGAAAAACGGTTGTTGGGAGCGCGGTCTGCATGAATATCAGACTTTTGTTAATTTGGCGTCAGCTTTTGATCGGATAAGAAAAAAGACAGTCACCGGGACTGCCTTTTTCGATAGCTGTATGATGACAGGGTTATCTTGCGAGGAACATCTGCAGCTGCGTCGCGTCGGCAACGTCGATGGAACCGTCCTTGTTGACGTCACCGCAGCGCTTCTGCGCCGAGTCAAATTTCTCCAGATCCGCCGCATACTTCTGGATCATGGTCGCGTCGGTAATGTCCAGATAGCCGTTGGGGTCGCAGTCGCCGATGGCAAGTCCGCCTATCGATAAGCCGGTGACGCCGCCACCGCCGCCGCTGCTGTTTTTGGTTGCGCACTGAAACTTCGTCGTAAATACGACTTCCTCGCCGAGGTTCGTGGAAACATAAAGCTCCACCTCACCCTTGCTGTCGGGAACCACATGGTTGACTGCGCCGCCGCTGTAAATGACCAGAACGGAGCTGAATACAGTGCCGTCGGAATCCGGCTCCTCCTCATGGAAAACGTATTTGTGCGTTCCGAAAAGGGCGGATGACTCCGTGTGAGAACCGTCCTTGTTAAAGTAGCTGCTGAATTCCGAAAGCTTGATGCGGATGCGTTCATAGCGTCCCGCAGAGTTTCTCAGGTCGACAGAAGGAGAGCTTCCGTAGCCGCTTCCGCCCCTCAATGCTACACCGACCTTTGTGGTGAACGTGTTTTCACCGAGGTGATAGGACTGGGGATGGTTATAAAAATCTCTGAACTTATAGGTCGTTTCCTTGTGCGTATTGTCATTTTCCACTTTGATAAAAGCCTTTGTACTGCTCGGCACGTTGTAGCTGTAAAAAATCAGCTGACCGTTCGTCTGCGTCGTGCCCTTGGAGATGCGCGTGACCGAAGCCGCCTGCGCCGCCGTGAACGGCAGGGCTGCGGCGGAAAGACTGACGAGGGACAGCGCTGCTGCAATTACTCTTTTGAACATCCAATCATCCTTTCTGTTTCGGGAAAATTATATCATAAAACGGATTGTATTGCTATTCACAGCTTGTAGATAATTGCTAAAATTCTGTAAATGTTTTTGTGCATAATATCAGCGGACGGTTTTCTGACCGCTGAGGAAACCGCTGCTTTTCCGAATAAGAAAAAAGCTATTGAATTTCCCATGCTTTTATTATATAATAGATTTCGATTTGTCCGCCGTATTTCCGCGCGCGGACAAAAGTAAGAATGATTGTGAAATGATTAGCTATGAAACAACATTTTTTTAAGGGTATGCGGCACGGCATACCGATCATGCTGGGGTATTTCAGCGTGTCCTTCGGCTTTGGCGTGCTGTGCATACAGAAGAACTTATCCATACTGGCGGCTGTCGGCATCTCCGTCACAAACCTGACCTCCGCGGGACAGGTGGCAGGCGTTGAGGTGATCGCGGCTTCGGGTTCGCTGATCGAGATGATCCTGTGTCAGCTGGTGATCAACCTGCGGTATTCGCTGATGAGTCTGAGTCTGAGTCAGAAGCTCGACCCGTCGTTCAACCTGATGCACAGGCTGTTCGCCGGCTACGGCGTGACGGACGAGATCTTTGCCGTCGCTTCGGCGCAGACTGAGCCGCTGACGCCCGCTTATATGTACGGGCTGATACTGACGCCCTTCCTCGGCTGGAGCAGCGGTACGCTGCTCGGCGCGCTGGCAGGCGATATCATGCCGGCGTCCGTGACGGCGGCGCTCTCGCTGATGCTCTACGGAATGTTTATCGCGATCATCGTTCCGCCCGCGAAGAAAAACAGCAGGGTGCTGTTTGCGGTTCTGATCGCGGCGGCGCTGAGCGTCGTGATGCACTACTGCCTGCCCATGATCTCCGGCGGCTTTGCAATCATCATCGCGGCAGTGATCGCCTCCGTTACCGGCGCGCTGTTCTTTCCCGTTACGGATGAGAATAAAGGGGAGGAGAAAAAATGAGCGTCGCTGTCTATATCGCCGTGATGGCGGTCACTACCTACCTGATCCGCGTGATTCCCTTTGCGGCTGTGCGCGGAAAGATCAAATCCCGTTTTCTCAATTCCGTACTCTATTATATCCCGTTCGCCGTGTTGTCGGCGATGACCTTTCCCGCGATTTTTTACGCGACGGGAAATGTGATCACGTCGGTGATCGGTACGGTGATCGCGCTTGTCATGGCATATTTCAACCTGCCGCTGATCGTCGTGGCGCTGACAAGCTCCGCCGGCGCGTTTATCGCTTCGCTGATAATCGGAGGTATATCCTGAACCGAAAGACAGATCGACATATCGTCAGCATGAGGGGAGATAATCCATATGAAAACAACCGGAATTCTCGGAATCGTTTTGGCGGCCGTGCTTGTCCTTGTTTCGCTTGCGGCGTGTCAGCCGGAGCAGTCGGGTCAGCCTGCTTCTTCCGCTCTGACCGATGCGTCAGCCGCGGACAGCGGCGGCCTCTACCGCATGGAAAACTATGAAAACAGCGAGGTCTTTCAAATCGCCAAGGTCAATGCGGGTGCGGATTATGACGATTTTTGCACCACCTATAAATTCAGCTATCTGTCCGACGGGCTGAAAATCAACGCTTATGTTTCCATCCCTTTTTCTGTTGCAGACACACAGAAGCCCGGTAAATGCCTGATGTTTAACCACGGCGGCAACAGGGATTACGGAGCGCTGACGAAAGCCACTACCGCAAGAGTCAGCTATGCTTGCCAACGCATTGTGATCGCGTCCCAGTACAGGGGATGCGGCGGCTCACAGGGGAAGGATCAGTTCGGCGGAGATGATCTGCGCGACGTGATCAAGCTGATTGATTTGTGTGAAAACCATTTCTCGTTTATCGATATGGATGATTTTTGCGTTGCGGGAGCTTCCCGCGGCGGCGTTATGACCTACCCGGCGGCAAGACAGGACAAGCGAATCAAACGGATCATCGCGTTGAGCGCCGAGTCGGATTTGTTTGAGGCGTATGAATCCCGTGACGATATGAAAACGGTTCTGAAGGAGACCATCGGCTATACGCCCGACGAGAATCCCGAGGAATACAAAAAACGCTCTGCCGTGTATTGGGCGGATGAAATCAAGGTTCCCGTGCTGATGTTCCACGCCAAACAGGACAAGCAGGTCTCCTACAGTCAGTCAGAGGAATTGTACGCAAAGCTGAAGGACAGTACCGACTGCACCTTCATCACCTACGATGACGACAGTCACGCCATTATCCACCCGGAGGATATCGGGACTATCCGCGACTGGTTAAAGGGAACCTCTAAAAATTCCCTAAACTGAGTATCAAGAAAAGACTGTACGGAACGTTCGTGTTCCGTCAGAAATCAACAAACAGCCGTCAGGCAGGGATTGTTCCTGCCCGTCGGCTGTTTTGTGTTTCAATCATAATATAAGAAATCCGCCCGGTAATACTGACTCATATACTCGTTCTGATATGCGTTGACGGCGCCCGCGTCCAATTCCCGGAAACGGTAATAGTCGCAGTCGAGAGCCTTGACGTTGACGGATAACGCGTTATAGCTTTTGACAATAGCCGATTCCGCTCCGACCTTTTTCAGACTTTTGATCATTGCCGCGATCAGCGTCTGGAGGTAGCTCTGCTGCTTTTTGTCGTACGGCTCGTCCTCAAACAGTGCCGCGGCGATCTCTCTTGTCGTACAGGAGCTTCCGTGTCGGTGGACGAGATACGCGAAGATCTCTTTCGACCTGCTGCGCTCAAAATGCAGGGGCTTTCCGTCGGGAGTGAACACGTCAAAATTGCCGAAGCACTGAACCCTGAGCAGCGCATCGTCCTGGGGTACGATCGGAAAGCGGAGGTCGTCAAGCTCGTTTTTGACCGCCTCGGCGGTGACGGGCTTCATAATATAGCCGCTCGCGTGCAGCTTCATCGCGTCGCCCGCGTACTCCGAAAAGCCCGTTACAAAGATGATATTCTTTTTCGGATTGACGGTTTTTAGCTCCTTTGCGAGCTGCACGCCCGTCATTTCGCTCATGTGAATATCGAGAAACGCGATATCACAGCCGTTCTGTCCGGCGTCCTCCAGCAGCTCGTCGGGATATTCAAATCCGATGATCTCCGCTTCGGGTTTCGCTTCTCTGACAGCCGCTTCGAGCATTTGAAGCATTAACGGCTCGTCGTCAACGCAAAGTATTCTCATGGTGATTCTCCTTTGGAATGATTATTTTCGCTGTGGTGCCCTTGCCGGCCTCGCTGGTGATGACAACGTCGGCATTGCACATCTCTTTAAGACGGTGTTTTACATTTTCCATGCCGACGTGCGAACGTCCGTCGTTTTTCTTTTCATTCACGTCAAAGCCGACGCCGTCGTCCGACACAATGACCTCAAACGCGGCTTCCGTTTCTCTTGCGGCGATCGTGAGCGTACCGCCGCCGCGCTTTTTGCTCAGACCGTGCTTGACGGCGTTTTCCGCGAGCGGCTGGATGCTCAGCTGAGGCAGCAGAAAGTCGGCTGCCTGAATATCGTACGCGATTTTCAGCTTCTTTCCGAACCGCAGCTCTTCGATGTATAAATACTTTTTCAGATGCTCCAGCTCCTGCTCAAAGGGGATAGGAGCCGTTTGGTTCAAGGAGTCCATATTGACTCGGAGATACTGCGCGAAGGTGATAGCCGCCTTGTTCGCCGTGTCGGGATCGATCTTGCACAGCATCGCGATCGAGCTTAATGTGTTGTACATGAAATGAGGCTGTATCTGACTGACCATGATTTTGACCTTGGACTCGTACAGCTCCTTTTCGGCGGCGAGCAGATCCTTTTCGCGTTTTGTCACCAGCACGCCGAACACCAGCACGATCGAGATCAGCATCGAGGGATATTCCGTCGATAACTCAAACGAGTAGAGGGTGATGATCTGATGGAGCACGGGAATCAGCACAAAGGAAGCCGTGATCAGCCTTTCCTTGGCAGATACCCTTGAGATAAAAAACGCGATCGTCACGATAATCAGACCGATCAGGAAATACGCCTGACTCAGCGGGAACAGCGCTTCGCGGTGATAGACGCCCCCGCTGTCAACGTGAAAATGCAGCGGATAAAAGAAGTTGACGAGATTTGAAATAACAGCGGGTACAAGAACGGCGTTCATGATGATATTGGCGGCTTTTCCGAACCGTCCCCCGATTTTCAGGGCGTTGACCACATACCGCCAGAAGAAGAAAATCAGCAGGGTCGTAAAGGTATAGGACAGGACGTTGATGAGGATATTCCAGAGCCTTAGCTCCTTTATTCCCTCGATCATCCACCATGCCGCGTCCGTAAAGAGCACGGCGGCAGTCGCGGAGATCAGCAGGGCAAAGGTACGGGCGTACTCGCTGCAGCCCTCTCTGCTCTGCACCATGCTGTACAGCAAGACGGTGCAGATCGCCAGACTGACGATATCCGCGCCGAGACTGAAAAGCGTTCCTTCCGCCATGCCGGAAAAGCCGCGGAGCATGCACATCACGATGCTGCTCACGGTAAAAAGCAGCGACACGGCAAAACATATCGGCATGACCCACCGGTGTCTGTTCCAGAACTGATTGATTCTCAATGTAATATCCAACGCCGCTCACTCCTCGGTGATACTATACTTCCATTTTATCGTATACAAAGAAAAAATGCAATTCTTTTTCAAAACTCCCTTTTCTGTTGTACTTCCGTTGTACTCGGTCTGCTATGATAGTGGCACAACAGAGGACAACACCTCGAGGAAAGGGGATAAAAATAATGAAAAAAACAAGAATCATCGCGGCGGTACTTTCGGCAATCACCGTTTTTTCTGCCGCAGGCATGTCATTATCAACGGCCTCCGCTGCTGAGGTACACGGAGTCAAGCCTTCTCATGTGCGGACGCTGGAAGAAAAAAACACAAGCACCGAAATCGGCAAATCCGCCTCGGAGATCGCCAAGCATATCGCAACAAAGGTTTTCAAGAAGGTTCTCGAGAAGGTCGGCAAAACGGGTATGCCCGCGTCGCTGGTCTGCGACGGTCTTTCCTTCCTGTTTGATTTGTCGGATTATCTCGACGGCAAAACCACGGTCAATCCCGATGCGGAAAAGCTGATGAACGCTATCAACGACGTGTCGAACAAAATGGATCAGTACCACGATGAGGAAATGAGAAAGCTCATCCTGATCAATTCCAATATTGATTCTCAGAAATTCAGAGAGCAGATCGACTCTATCGTTCTCGATTATATCCACGCCAACAAGAAGATCGGCGAACAGTCCTGCAATATCAAAACCAGCGGCAGCAGGGTGATCGACAAGAAAACCTACCGAAGAAGCAGAACAAATCATCAGGCAGTATTCTGACATGATATACAGAATCGCCGTTCACAATTTAAGCAATATCGCAGACGCGGAGGATATTTTGCAGGATGTATGTATTTCTCTGCTGACGAAATGTCCCAAACAGCGAGATTCCGATTTCGGCACGGCACACTCTGAATCCTTTATTTTACTGACAGAGGAAGAAGCATTGTTGGATTATATGGATGTGTTTGTAACTTATTCAATAGCCTAATACCTCCTTTACCCCTTCGACAGAATTGCCGAGAGGTAGAGGTTTTTTGTGCTTATTTTGCATTTATAGTGATTTGTATTTCAGTTCAATTGTTCGCACGCAAATTTATCTTTTTAGTAAATACTTCACAAATATTATTTTCAATATTCTACAAATCTGTGTATTTATCGTCAGTGGATATCGTAGTATAATAGTATTATAAGTGAAAGTATATACAAATGAAGGATAACTTGGAATTATAATTCATTCAATTGTATTGTATAGAAAGGTTGAGATTATGGCTTTGGATTTTAGTAGAAATGGCTACGAAACAACTTTTAAGAACGCACTTTCGGGAGGAATAAGTTTGTTCTGCGGTGCAGGGTTTTCTGTTGAGTCCTTTGATAGTTCGGAAAATCGACTGCCTGTTGGAGATGGTCTATTAGTCGAAATGAAGAAGGTTTTTCCAGAAATAGAAAAATATTCATCTCTGCCCCGTGCATGCACAAAAATAAAAAATACAGAAAAAGAATTGTTTTATGATTTTTTACAAAAACGATTCACCGTAGGTAATTTTAATCCTTTATATATGTCTTTGCTAAATATCTCAATCAAAAACATTTACACAACCAACATTGATGATTTGTTTTTTAAAATATTCAATCAAATTGATAGAACGATTTATTTAAGTGATTTGAGTATGAATGGGGATACATATAACGATGAAAATGCCATCCGTTACTTTCCACTACACGGCTGTGTCCGAAATCAAGATGAATATGTCTTTGGCGCAACGGAAATAGCTAGTGCTTTTTCACTGACAAATAACAGGGACTCATGGAAAAGTCTTGCAAATGACGCCAGAAATTCTCCAATATTGTTTTGGGGTTGGAATTTCTCAGACTCTGGTCCAATTGAAGCTATGTATGGAAATAATAACAATATTGAAGATAATACAAATCGTTGGGTGTTATTATATAATCCAGATGAAGAAACAATTGACTATTTATCGTCATTAAAATTTAATATTATTGTTGGTAGCACATTAGAAATGTTACAATACTTATCAGATAATTTTTCGTCATCATCAAGAAAACCTTATGAAGAGAAAACATCTGTTGATAAAAAATTAAAAAAATATGAAATACCTAAAAATGATAATAATTTACCCTCGTACCCATTAAGATCGTTTTTTATTGATTACACGCCACGATGGTCACAAATATTTTCAAATAATATTCCAAAAACAATTGCATATAAAAAAGTATCAGACTTAATCTTAAAAGGAAATGACATTATAGTTGTAGGAATAAGAAGTTCGGGAAAAACAACCTTAATGATGCAGTTGCTTGCGGATTTTAAAACGAGTTGTATGAAGCACTATATGGTTGCACCCTCACTTCAACAAGCACAAGTATACATCAAACTTCTAAATGGACGGAAAAGTTTGTTATTTATAGATGATGCCTTTAGGGACACCGATGCAATCATAGATTTGTTTAATCAAAAAAATATTCAAGTTGTTTGTTTGGATAGGGATTTTCATTATGAAAGGCAATATCACAGAATTCAATTTAATTCATATGAATTAATTGATATTACTGAAATAGAAAAAGAGGATGCTCAAAGCATTATCAATATTATCCCAAATGAATTAAGAAGGAAAGAAACAAATAATAAAAAATTCGATGAAGATCCTACTATTATATCTGTGCTTGCAACGCATCTTAAGTCAATCAATTTTAAATTTATAGATAACTTTAACAAACAAGATCCGGAAGCAACCAAAGTTTTCTTGATGATATCTTATGTGCACGCTTGTGGAACTCCATGTTCATTTGATATGGTATATTCATTTCTTGGAGATGATACATATACATGGGAACAAATGTATGATATCATTCATAGAATAGGAAAACTAATTAAAGATGTTACAAATAATACAGTCGAGTATGATATAGAAGAAAGCCTGCAGGACTATTATGTTTGTCGATCAAGATATTTTGCTGAAAAAATATTGTCAAACCTTCCAAATGGAAGCGAAGTCTTTGGGGAAGTGTTAAACGATTTTGCCCTTTACGTTCCAGCATATAAAATATGCATGTATGATAAATTCAAAAGAAATGCCTATGATGCTGGTTTTGTCCTCCGTGCTTTTAAAAACACGGAGGAGGGAGAAAACTTTTACAATTTATGCAAAGAAAGGGATAACAGCGAATATATTTATCAACAGGCAGCACTTTATTTTTCAAAAAAGAAAGAATACAAAAAAGCTTTCAATTGGATAGATATGGCTCGTAATTTATCTCACTATAATCGGTTTTCAATTGACAGTACATATTCACAAATTTATTTTGATGCAAATGTTGGAATTAATGAAGAACAAGCTATCAATGCACTCGACATTCTCAGCGAATGTTGTTCTAATGATAAGCGAAAATCAATACATTTTATGGCTTTTGCAAAAAGAGCATTAAGGTTTTTTCATAGATATAATGATGATAGAGCAGTTCAATATGTAAAAAAGGCCATTAGTTTTATCATAGAAGGATTAGATAGTAGCAATTTATCGTTAAGTGACAAAAACAAAAGAGAACTAAAAAATATAAAAAATGAATTAGAAAAAGCTTTAAAGACCAAAATAGAAAACTAATTGAAAACAGAATTGCTATAGATTCGTCACGGGAATCTATAGCAATTTTTGTTATCCTATTCGATTTTTTTTTCCGTTAAGAGCCTCCCGATTATGACGGCGGTGCGTTGTTTATCCGCAGCAATGAGGACGGCGCCGTATCCGGATGTACATTTGAGGGCAACACGGCAGGCACTGACGGCGGCGCGATCTGCGCAGGCTGCCACGCAAAGCTGATGGCGGATAACACGACCATCATCAACAACAGAGCAGGCGGCAACGGCGGCGGTATCTACCTCGGCGCACTGACAGTCTCCAATCACCGGCTTACAAATGTTACCGTCACGGGCAACAGCGCAGGTCACGGCGGCGGTATCTACTGCAGCGCAGGCGCATTCAAGGCGGCGGACACCTACCTCCGCGGCACGGTCATCATCAGGGACAACAGCGGCGACAACGCTTACCTTGTCAGCGATTCCGGCAAAAAGGCTCTGCTCTACACAAGAGAAGATTTCGACAGATCAGGCTCCGCCGTATATGTTTCTTCCTCCTCAAGAAGCGATATCGCGGTTGTGGATCTGGATTCCAAATCCCACCAGGACGCATTCCGCGCGGATTACGGCAGAAGAATTTACAGAGGAACCATGTACAACGGAACGCTTTATCTGGATGATATGTAAGGTGTCATACAGGAAGTTTTATATAGATTGATCACAAGAACGGCAGCTCCGTACCGGGGCTGCCGTTCTTGTGCGGTACGGTCAGCATACGGCTTTTCAGGCTCCAATCAAAGTGAGAAGGAGTCGAGATTGTCTGCATTGCACAAAATGAACCTTGAATTTTTGTGTTGCTCCACTGGGAAAATTGTGCTATAATATGCATTAACCGGTGTCTGATGTTTTGTGAAAGCTTCCGAAAATAACACCGGCAAACGAAAAGAGGGCAAGAACAATGAAAAAAGCATTCTCCGCGATAATGGCAGCCGCCGTTATCGTAACAACCACACTTACCGCAGTGCCGGTGCAGGCGGCGGAAACAACCGCAGTCGACGCAGCGGCGTATACCTATTCCATTACGCCGCTGTTGGATTCGTTCAACAATTGTTTCTTTGTCGAAACAGACAATCCCGATCCGAATTCCTTCCGGTTTGTCGATAAGTCGACAATCTACAGCGAACAGGATTACATTACCCACTGTGATTACAACTTTGCCGACGTCAGATTCGATGACACGGAGACGCTTCGTGTAAACGGAGGTTACATTTTCTACAGCGACTACGCCAATTCCGACGGCGGCGAGATCACGCTTCAGAGTTTGCAGCCCGCGGAACACAGATGGGAAACCCCTCAATGGATCGACACAAACATCACGCTGACGCTTCCGCAGCTCTATGACACGGCAGATTGGCTCATCAAAACCTATGCCGACAAGGACAGCTTTTTTGAAAATATGGACGCGGTTCAGAAAGGTTTTTCCTCCGTATGCTTATACAGCGGTTCCTCAATCCGCGGAAAGCTGAAAAAAACAGACGATTACTGGTTCCTCTCGGCTGCGGGATATATTGATCAGATCTTCTATATTTACAGCCCGTATGTGCGCAAAGACGGAAAGCTGCTGTTTGCTTCCATGATTTATCCGTTCCGCTATGATTCTCTGGGATTTCCGTCTATGATGGCAATCATTTCGCAAAGGCTCGACAGTTCTTCGACGTACGAATGGTCTGAAAATCAGCACGCGTATATCAATGTCACCTATAACGGCACAACAAGAATCTACGGCGGCGCAGGCATAGGAGAAGGGCAGAAAATCTCCGAGGACAACATCCGGCAGTACTTTTCCTTCGGTCAGAACGGCACCAAACTCGCGCTCGGCGACATAAAAGATCTGTTGGATGGGTATTCCAAGGTCGAGATGGACGACGATATTCCGCGTGAGGACGCGCTCACATGGAAGCAGGTCTACGATACCGTGGGAGACGGCGCATGGGTACGCATTTCGGGCAGCGCATGGAAAAACGGCGACAAATGGAGTTTCGGCGACGGCGTCTATAACTATTTATACCAACGCGGCGACGGGTCTTTTTTCAGCGCAAGCGAATGGGGAGCCGGTTACAGTCTGTACTGGGGCGGAGACCTGGGATATGGTAAGGACACATGGATGGACGGCAGATATATCGATCAGTGGAGAAGGTATGTTCCGGGAGAGAAATTCGCGGATCACCCGAACGCCGATATCTATCTGACCGAGGTGACGATCCCGCAGATCAAAGTCGCGTGGAAGTGGCAGTACAACGCCGACACGGGCTACTATGACAGATGCCCCACGGTAGACGAAATCACGGAAAAAACAACAAATGCCAAGTTTTACTATAACAGCGAAAATGACACGTGGAGCGTGGATGACGCTGTGTTTGATGATGGCTGCATTTGGGGATATTACATCAAGGAATTAGTCGAAAAGGGAAGGCTTGACAAAAAATACCTTGACATGGTGACGCTCACCAGAGAGCAGGCAGAGGCGATGAGCTTGGACAGGAACACAGACATTCTTCCCAAGAAGGGCTATATTTTCGACGGCAAGGTGCCCTGCGGCACACCGTTCAAGAACCTCCTGATCGGCGACGCCGACGCGGACAACAAGGTCACCATCTCGGATGCGACCGCGATCCAGCGCCATGCGGCGGATATTACCAATCCCGACGGAACGCCGATCATCAATACGTCCGACGAGGACAGCTTTGAAATTGCCGACATGAATAAGGACGGCGTCATCGACGTCAGCGACGCGACAGCGATCCAGTTCCATATTGCCGAATGAGCCGATTTCATAAGATAATGTCATAGACGTCATAACAGCCACCGTATCGTAACAATACGGTGGCTGAATTATTGATAGCATTCTGGAGGTTTGATTGTGCTTTTACTTGACGAATGGAGAGCAAACGGTTATCATAGAAGCAGGAGTGATGAAGATGCGCGTAATAGAAAGCTGTGCCGAGTGCCTGTATAACAGGCAGCTGCGGCTGACGGACAATCAGGCATATCTGGCTGAGATCAGGGACATCATTGACAACAGAGGGCAGGACGCCACTGCGCCGTATCTGGTGTACCGTTTCAACCAAACCTACCGCAAATATTTTGGGCGAACCGTGTCCTATGCAGACGTCAAGAAACAGTATAATGACCTTGTTTTGTCGATGGAGGACGCTCTCCGCGGGAAAATCAATCAGTCGGAGCATCCGCTCCTGACTGCCTTTTCCTACGCGCGCACCGGCAACTATATTGATTTCGGCGCGATTCGGCAGGTGGACGAAAAAACCTTTCTATCTCTTTTGGAGCGCGATGAATTTTCGGAGCATGATTTGCGGACGTTCGATTCGTTTACCGCTCAGTGCGCGAATGCCGACAGCCTCTTGCTGTTGGCGGATAACAGCGGAGAGATCGTGCTGGACAAGCTCTTTCTGGAACAGCTCGGGCAGCAGTATCCGCAGATGAAGCGCGCGGTACTGGTCCGCGGCGGAGAAGTGCTCAACGACGCGACGGTCGAGGACGCGCTGTATGCCGGAATTGACAGCGTCGCGGAGATCGTCTCGAGCGGCGTTCCCGTCTCGGGGACGGTTTATGACATGATGTCCGATGAAGCGAAGAACGCGATCGACTGCGCGGACGTGATTCTGGCAAAAGGGCAGGGCAATTATGAAGCGCTCAGCGGTCAGGGACGGCATATTTTCTATTCCTTCCTCTGCAAATGCGAACGCTTTACCAACCGCTTTCAGGTTCCGGAATTTACGGGAATGTTTATTGAGGAGGATCGGAATACCTGCTCTGAAAGGGCTGACGACAATGATTCGGAGCGCGTACACAATGCGGAACAAGGATGATTTGGAAAACTTTATCAAACAGGAGGACTGACGATGCAAAACTTTGATTATCAAACACCCACAAGACTCATCTTCGGAAAAGGAGTTGTCGCACAGCTCCCAGAGGTCATGGCGCAGTTCGGCAGGAAAATACTGCTCACCTACGGCGGCGGAAGCATCAGGAAAATCGGACTTTACGACAAGGTGAAGGAGCTTTTGAAGGACTTTGAGATTTTCGAGCTTTCAGGGATTCAGCCGAATCCGAAGTATGACCCGAGTGTTCTCGACGGCGTGAAAATCTGCAAGGAAAACGATATTGACGTGATCCTCTCGGTCGGCGGCGGAAGCGTGCTCGACTGTTCAAAGGCGATCGCCGCAGGCGCAAGGTACGACGGCGACCCGTGGGATCTGATTACTTATAAAGCGTTCGCGGCCGGCTCGGTTCCGATTGTCGATATTATCACGCTTGCCGCGACAGGAAGTGAGTACGACTGCGGGGGAGTGATTTCAAGAACGGAAACCAACGATAAAATCGGCTATATGGACAGCCACAATTTCCCTGCCGTTTCGTTCCTCGACCCGACCTACACCTTCTCCGTATCCAAGAAGCAGACGGCGGCAGGCTGTGCGGACGCGATGAACCACATTATGGAGCAGTATTTCTGCGAGGACTCGACGCTCCTCAACGACGGCTTTATGGAAGCGGGCTTAAAGAGCCTGATGATCAACGCCGTGAAATGTCTGGAAAATCCCGAGGACTACACCGCAAGAGCCGAGATGATGCTCGCCTGCACCTACGGCTGCAACGGAATCTACGCGCTCGGCAGCAGCTATTCGGGCTGGCCGTGCCACGGAATCGAGCACGCTCTCAGCGCCTATTATGACATCACCCACGGTGAGGGGTTGGCTATCATCACGCCGCGGTGGATGAAGCACATTCTCAGCGAGCGGACGGTTGACCGCTTCGTCAAGTACGGCGTTAATGTGTTCGGAATCGACCCGAATCAGGAGAGGTTTGAGATTGCGAATCAGGCGATCGACGCCACATATAAATTCTTTGAGTCGATTAATATCCCCATGCACCTGAGGGACGTCGGAATTGACGACAAAAGAATCGGTGAAATGGCGCACCACATTGCCGTCAACGAGGGCTTGGAGGAAGCATGGGCGCCGCTGAATGAGGACGACCTTGTGACCATTCTGACAGAATCACTGTAAAGAGAAATATGTACCCGGCCGTCTTTTTTGACGGTTGGGTACCGATACGAACAGCGCCTGTTCTATGGAATGCAAGCCTTCATGAAAAATACGGGGAAAAGGGCTTGACAAAATCTGAAATGACTGATATAATAATCCGGTAAGGTCAGGCTAACCGACTGGCTTTTATTATTTACGCACAAGTTAGCTAACACTAACTATTGAATGAGAGGACAGCATGGAACGAATCAAAGAATCAGCACCGTCTGCCGCCGAAAGTGAACGCAGTATTTTACCAAATAGTTAGCCCTAACTAACCATATACAAAACATCCGGAAAGGAGAATCGCTATGCCGCTTACGCTTGCCGTTCCCGGCGAAGAATACATCATTAAACGAATCGGCGGAAACGCCGAGGTTCGGGCGCATCTGCAAAACCTAGGCTTTGTTTCGGGCGCCGTTGTAACAGTTGTCAGCTCTATGGGCGGCAATCTGATTATCAATGTAAAAAATGCGCGTATTGCGATAAGCCGCGAAATGGCGCAGAAGATTTATATTTAAAAAGGAGGAAGTCAGAGTATGAAAACACTCAGAGAGGTTGCGATCGGCAGCACCTGCAAGGTAAAAAAGCTCCACGGCGAGGGCGCTGTAAAGCGCCGCATCATGGACATGGGCATCACAAAGGGAGTGGAGATCAAGGTGCAGAAGGTCGCTCCCTTGGGCGACCCGATGGAGGTCACCGTCCGCGGCTATCAGCTTTCCATCCGCAAGGCTGACGCGGCAATGGTCGAGGTGGAGTAATTATTTTACCCCATAGTTATCACAAGCTAACTACAAACAACGAAAAGAGGAGCATAAATGAAAATGACAATTGCCTTGGCAGGCAACCCGAACAGCGGAAAAACAACGCTGTTCAACGCGCTGACGGGAGCAAATCAATTTGTCGGCAACTGGCCGGGCGTTACCGTTGAGAAAAAGGAAGGAAAGCTCAAAAAGCACAGCGACGTGACAATTACCGACCTTCCGGGAATTTACTCGCTTTCTCCGTACACGATGGAGGAGGTCGTCGCACGTAACTATCTGATCGACGAGCGTCCCGACGCGATCCTGAACATTGTAGACGGCACGAATCTGGAGCGGAACCTGTACCTGACAACGCAGCTCTGCGAGCTGGGGATCCCCGTTGTTATCGCGATCAACATGATGGACGTTGTGGAGAAAACGGGCTGCAAAATCAATACCGCCGAGCTGTCGAGGGCTTTGAGCTGCAAGGTTGTTGAAATCTCGGCGCTGAAAAACAAGGGAATACAGGAAGCCGCCGAAGCAGCGATCAAAGCGGCTGAGAGTAAAAAGCCCGTTCCGAAGCACCCGTTTGAAGGCTCGGTGGAGCACGCGATCGCGCATATTGAGGAAGCCTGCGTGCACGAGCTTCCCGAGGAGCAGCAGCGCTGGTACGCGGTCAAGATTTTTGAGCGTGACGACAAGGTGATCGACAAGCTCGGCTTGGATGAAGCGACGCGCAGTCACGTTGAGAATGACATCAAAGCGGTTGAAGAAGAATATGACGACGACGCGGAGAGTATCATCACCAATGAGCGGTACGTCTGGATCGGCAAAATCATCAAGGGCGTTTATAAAAACAAGCAGAAGGGAAAGCTTTCGACGTCCGACAAAATTGATAAAATCGTCACCAACCGCTGGCTCGGTCTGCCGATCTTTATTATCGTAATGTTCCTTGTCTACTACATCGCGATGGTCGGCGTCGGCAAAGGCGCGACCGACTGGGCAAATGACGGCTTGTTCGGCGACGGCTACCACCTCTTCTGCATCGGAGATGCGGAGTATGACGAACACGCGGACGCTGTCGGGGTACTGACAGGCGTTGCGGGCGCTGCCGAAAACGAAGCGCTTTCCGATGCGCTCGATTTTGAGAGTGAGGATTACGACGCGGACGCTGCTGTTTCCGCTGTGAATACCTTTGCGGCAGGCGTAAAGGACACCGACGAATTTACCTACGAGTCGGAGGACGAGGATACGCTTGAGGTCAGTGAGGAAACCGTAAGCGGTGAGGACGTCAAATCAGCCGCGGAGGTTTTTGAAAAGAACAACGGAAAACCTGCCGACCCTGCGGAGTTCGGCGTCTGGGTGCCCGGTATTCCGAAAATCGTTGAGGGATGGCTGGAAGCCGCGAACGCTCCCGAGTGGCTCTCGGGCTTGATCATCGACGGCATCATCGGCGGCGTCGGTGCGGTGCTCGGCTTTGTACCGCAGATGCTCGTGCTGTTTTTGCTCTTGGCCTTTCTCGAGGCGTGCGGCTATATGGCGCGCATCGCCTTTGTACTCGACCGAATTTTCCGTCGCTTCGGGCTTTCGGGAAAAAGCTTTATTCCGATTCTGATCGGCACAGGCTGCGGCATTCCCGGTATCATGGCTTCGCGCACGATTGAAAACGAGCGCGACCGCCGCATGACGATTATGACGACGACATTTATTCCCTGCGGCGCGAAGATTCCCTTCATCTCGATGATGGCAGGCGCGATTTTCGGCGGCTCGCCGTGGGTCTCCACAGGCGCATACTTCATCGGTATGGCGGCGATTATCATTTCGGGTATCATGCTGAAAAAGACAAAACCCTTCGCGGGTGAGCCTGCTCCGTTTGTGATGGAGCTTCCCGCGTATCATCTGCCGACAATCGGCAACGTCCTCCGCTCCATGTGGGAGCGCGGCTGGTCGTTCATCAAGAAGGCGGGTACCATCATTCTCCTTTCCACGATCGTGCTCTGGTTCCTGAGCCGCTTCGGCTGGGTTGACGGCAATTTCCAGATGCTCGCCGCGGAGGAAATCGGCAGCAGTATGCTCGCGGCTGTCGGCAACGCGATCGCGTGGCTTTTCGCGCCTCTCGGCTGGGGCAGCTGGCAGGCGGCTGTGGCGTCGATCACAGGTCTTATTGCAAAGGAAAACATCGTCGGCACCATGGGTGTGCTCTACGGCGGCGGAGAGCTTTCCGCATGGGCGACGCTAGCGCAGGTATTCACCGGCGTGACGGGCTTTTCGTTCCTCGTGTTCAACCTGCTCTGCGCTCCCTGCTTTGCGGCGATGGGCGCTATCAAACGCGAAATGAACTCCGCCAAATGGACGGCGTTCGCGATCGCCTATCAGTGCGCCTTTGCGTATGCGGTCGCTCTCTGCATCAATCAGATCGGCGGCGCGTTTACGGGCAATCTGAATATCATCGGTTTGATCGTTTCGATCCTGTTGATTGCAGGCATGCTGTTCATGCTCGTAAAGCCCTACAGGGAATCCACAAAACTGACCAAAAGGAGCTGAGAAAATGCTGCAATGGCTTGTAAGTAATATCTGGACGATCATCATCTGCGTTGTGCTGATCGGAATTGTCGCGGCAATCATCATCAATATGGTCAGAAAGAAAAAGCAGGGAAAATCCGCAGTATGTAACTGCGGCAGCTGCAAGGGCTGCGCGATGCACGGCTCATGTCATAAACAGTAAGATTTGAAAACAGATACCGGGCTTCAAGTGCTTGGTATCTGTTTTCTTTTCATAGTGACTCTCCTTTTTGATGTGTATTTTCATTCTCTTGACTTGATTATAATTCATTCATCTGTAGTTCATCTGAAGAAACGGGTAAAAATCAGGCTATTGATAAAATTTGTGACAGTCCTGTCGCCCTCACGTACCTCTGCATCAATATCGCCGTTCATCCTGCGCGTCAGGGTGCGGCAGATGCATGCCCTCAATGGAACGCCGGGATTCTCCCAAACAGGCTTCCGTTTCTTTTGGACGATCGCTTTTACCAAATTGTCCTGTTGCCGAGTGCCTGCTGAGAAAACGGATTATCAATTTTTGACTATGTTATGGGTAAGAATCGGATATTAATATGACGCGTCTGATGCTATAATAAATACGAAACGTAAATATGCAGACACGGGAGGGAAAATAATGAAACATAAATTTTCAAAGCCGGTCAGCCTGATTCTTGCGCTGCTGATCGTGCTTCTCCAGTTTGGCGTTGTCACGGCAAACGCCTCAAGCTCGTCAAAGGGACAAACGGTATATTTCAAGCGTCCCGCAGAGTGGAAGGGCAGGGTAGACGCAAACACAGGCGCCGAGATTCTGCCTGCCGCGTATGTAGCAGGCGGCACCGACGGACAGCACGTTCCGTGGGTAGGCGAGCACATGACGCTTGTTGACGAAGAAAACGATATCTGGTCATATACCATTCCGGGCGACCAGACGCTTCTCAACTTCAACACGGGTCAGCAGAGAGACTGGCAGACGGTTGACCTCGCGATCCCGGGCGGCGACATGATTTTCCTGATCGACAACGGAGCCGGAACCAAAACCGCGACGGGTCACTGGGAGCCGTACAACACCGAGGAACCGAGAGTTGCCATCAACACAGGCGTATTCCAGTTTGTCGGCGAGGTGACGATCAACCTTTACTGCTTCAACTGCGACAGCGCGTATTATTCCGTTGACGGCGGTGAGCAGACGTCATTTGAGAGCGGTCAGCCGGTAACCATCGGCGCCGATACCGCACCCTTGTCCACGACCGATATCACCCTCACCGCGGTCAAGGGCGAGACCTCCTATTCATACGAATACACCTTCAACAAAAACAACTCCCGCACCGTATACGCCAAGAACGCGGCAGGCTGGGATCATGTTTACATTCATTACTGGGGCGGCGAATCGACCTCCGTCTGGCCGGGCGTGAAGATGAAGCCCTACGGAGATTCCGAGGATGTTTTCTATTGCGAGATCCCCTCGAAATCGACCAACTATAAATTCAACAACGGCGGCAAGAAAAACGCCGAGGGCAGCGAGCAGACCGTAAACCTCGCGACTCAGGATATCGTCGAGGGCGTTTCCGAGGTCTTTGTCATCAATCCTCTCAGCGAGGGTGAAAGCGCGAATACAGGCGAGTACGTCAGCCTTGACAGAGCGCTTTCGGACGAGCCCGTCGAGGGTATGCCGATTATTGCGGTCGAAAGCTTGGCTCCTGCGTTCAATGAGGAATTCGGGCTTGACCTGACGCTCCGGAACGTGCCGCAGCTCAGCGGCTACGTCGTCAATCTTTCCTTTGACAAGAGTGTTATCGCGCCTGTCAGCGAAAGCGGCGAAATTGACGCAACGCTCGGCAAGGTGATTTACAACACAAAGGCAAACGGCGACCTCGTTCTTGTGTGCTCAGGCGCGAACGCGGTGGATTACACCGAGAAGGCCTTGCTTGTTTCGGTACCGTTCAAGGTTGTTGCATCCGAATCAAAGCAGATCAAGGTTGGGGTTAAGGTTTCCGATATGTTCGCGGATGAGAACACAGAGGTTCCGTTCACCTCCTCGAACCTCGTAGCGGGCAAGGTCACAGTCGGCGTTAACAAGTCCGTATTGAAAGAAAAGCTCGACTATATCAGCGGACTTGACGAGAGCAAGTATACAGCCGTGACCTACCGGAGCGCGGTGACTGCGGCAAAGAACGCGCAGGCGGTATACGATTCCGTCACAGCCACACAGGACACCGTTGACGCTCAGGCAGAGGCGCTCACCGAAGCGATCGACGCGCTTGTCGAAACCCAGAGCGACGGCGACTGCTTCTATTTCAAGAACACACCCGGCTGGGATGAGGTTTACGCTTACTGGTGGGGCGGAGAAACTCCGTGCGCCGCGTTCCCCGGCATCAAGGCAACTCCCGTTTCGGGCAGACCCGGCTGCTTCTTTGTGGAGCTTCCCGAGGATGCGGCGGGACTGAATTTCAACAGCGGCAAGGCAGGCAGCGAGGGCGGTCAGCAGACCGACAGCATCACGGGCGACAAGCTCGTGATCGGCAATGTGTTCATCCCCGACCCGGAGGACAGCTATGAGAAAAACGGCGGAATCCGCTACAGAGGCGTTTCCGAGAAATACGTACCCAACATCTTCTATTTCAGAAATACCGTTGGCTGGGAAGCGGTCTATGCCTATTGGTGGGGTGGTGAAACACCCTGCGCGGCATTCCCCGGAATCCCCGCGACAAAGGTTGACGGCGCCACGAACCTCTATTCCGTACAGCTCCCCGAGGACGCGACGGGACTGAATTTCAACAGCGGCAAGGCGGGCAGCGAGGGCGGTCAGCAGACCGACAGCATCACGGGCGACAAGCTCACGCTCGGCAATGTGTTCATCCCCGACCCGGAGGACAGCTATGAGAAAAACGGCGGAATCCGCTACAGAGGCGGTTCCGAGAAATACGTACCCAACACCATTTATTTTAAGAACGTGATGAAATGGGACGAGGTCTACGCTTACTGGTGGGGCAGCACGACAGAATGTCTGCCGTTCCCGGGCGTGAAGCCCAAAAAGCTCGCGGGTTATGACGATATCTATTACATCACCTTCCCCGAGGACGCGACAGGCTTCAATTTCAGCAACGGCAAGCCCGGCAGCGAAGGCGGCGAGCAGACCTCGAGCATCAGTGCATTTGAAAAAGGAAAAATCCTGATCATCGATCCCGACAGCGCCTATGAAAAGAACGGCGGTACAAGATACAACGCTTCCTATGACCTTCCGGAGAAGTACACGACAGGCATCGATGTGCTTGTCGGCGATGTAGACGGAGACGGTACCGTCAGCATATCCGACGCGACGTATGTTCAGCTGAAAGCGGCAGAGCTGCTGACGCTTGACGACGTTCAGGCAATTGCAGCCGACGTCAACGGCGACGGCGTCATCAACGTCGACGACGCGACTCTGATCCAGAAGTACTGCGTCGAGATTGAAACAGACACACAGATCGGCTCCCATATCAAATACCGTGCGGCGTAAGGAGAGGAGGAATAACAATGACCACATTAAAGAGAATCATTTCCGGCGCACTGGCGCTGACCTTTTCGGCAACCATTCTGATTTCGTCCGTCAGCTCCGCGGCGGCGCTGGAAAACTGGGAAACGATCAGAAAAGATTTCTCCAAGGTAATGCTTGCCCCCGGCGCGGATGAATCGCAGCTCAATTTCGCATGGTATTCCACCTCACAGACCGAGCCTGTCGTGCAGATCGTAAAGGCGGACGCGGCGTTTGACGAAGCCGCACCGGCGTTTACGGGCACAAGCACGACCGCTTACAGAAACGCCGAAACAGGCACGCAGTATTATTCCAACAAGGTAACCGCCAAGGGTCTTGAGCCGGATACAACCTATCGCTACAGGTACAAGACGGACGGCGACTGGAGCGAAATCTACACCTACAAAACGCAGAACAGCGAAAACGGCTTCGGCTTTATCGCGGTCGGCGACCCGCAAATCGGCGTAGGTACAGGCGGTTCCGAGCAGGATACCGCGAGATGGCAGAATACGCTCAGCCTTGCGACAAACAGAATGCCGAACGCCGGCTTTATCATGTCGATGGGCGATCAGGTCGACGGCAACAAGGAAGAGGATCAATACGCGGGCTTTCTGTACCCCGGGATCCTCAGAGGCATGGCGATCTCGACCCTCGCGGGCAACCACGACTGCGACGTACCGAATCTGATATGGCATTTCAACAACCCGAACCGGACTCAATACGGCGAAACAAACGCCGGCGGCGATTACTATTTCTCCTACGGCGATATGCTTGTGATTTCGCTCAACTCCAACGCCGTACTGAAATCCACCAAGAGCGCGAACGCGATTGCCGTTGAGCACAGAAAGTGCATCGAAGAAGCGATCGCGACCAATCCCTACGCGAAGTGGAGAGTCATCGACTTCCATCAGGATATCTACGGCTATCCCGACCACTACAGCGATCCCGAGGTCAAGAGGTGCCGCGAACAGCTCTATCCCATTATCGACGACTATGATATTGACGTTGTCCTGACGGGTCACGGTCATAATTTCACGCGCTCCTATCAGATGGAAAACGATTCTCCCGTGAAAGCGGACGGCGTGGATTACAATGCGGCAAACGTTACGGTTCAGAATCCCGCAGGAACCGTATACTTTGAGCTGAGCACCTCGGCGAGCAAAAACTACGAAAACAACAAGGCGGGCTTCAACGACCACATCGCGAAATCCTTCGCGGAGAATAATATCCAGTCCTATTCTCTTGTCAAGGTGACCGACGCTTCCTTTACCGTTGAAACCTACCGTACCGATACCGATGAGATGTACGACAGCTACACCATTGAAAAGACAGACAGAGCCAAGCTCGACAGCTCCATCGCAAAGGCGGAAGGCATGATCGCAGGCGGAGCGTATTCGGGCGAAAAGCTCGAGGCGCTCAGCGCAGCGATTGAGCAGGCTAAAACCGAGCAGGCGGCTATTGCCGAGAACGGAGAACTCCATAAGGCGTATGATGCGGCTGCGGCGCTTGACGAAAGAATCTTCGACATGAAGCCTGTCCTTTACGGCGACGTCAACGGGGACGGCGACGTCAGAATCAACGATGTCATTTTGCTTCAAAAGCACCTTGCCGGTTATGAAGTAAACCTGAGCAGGCGTCAGCTTGAAGCGGCGGCGGTTGTCAGCGACGGCGAACCTACCGTAAATGACGTCACGCAGATACAAAAGTATCTTGCGGAAATCGTCCCATCCTTAACAAGATAGACTTCCTCTCTTTATTGTCCTCAAAAGATAAACTCCGGTGATGAAATGTCGTCGGAGTTTATCTGCATTCTGTACAAGCCGAAAAAGATATGGTATACTGAAAACGGAAACGGGGTGTTTCAATGGAATACAAGTACGAAATAGTAAAGTTCAACGATAATTATCCCGCAAAAATCTATCTGCAAAACAAGCCGGGCAGGAGATGCAACACGAGTATTCACTGGCACAAGGCGATGGAGCTTCTTTACATCATCGACGGCCATCTGAACGTGATGGAGGACGGTAAAATCACTGAGCTGAACAGCGGCAGCGTTTATTTCGTGAACCACGACTGTTTCCATAAAACCTTTACGTCCTACCCGGACGACAACATCAAATATCTCGTCGTGCTTTTATCATACGAAAAGCTTCTCCGCTATTATCCGATCTATGAGCACCTTGAATTTGCTTTGCGAAAATCCGCGCTTTCAACAGAAAAAATCATCTGCCTTCTCAGTAAGGTAGCGGTGTTTTTTGAGGAAAAGCCAAGGGGCTATGAAATGATGATCAATTCTCTGCTCCACGAGATTTATTTTATCCTGCTTTCCGAGTGCGTCTGCGAGAACAGCGACAAGCCGTCGTCTGTAAGCAGCAAGGAGCTGGAATATGTCAAGACGGCGGTGGAGTATATGGGGGAGCACTACCTCGAAAACCTGACGCTGGGAGATATCGCTGCCGAAATCGGTCTGTCGGGTTCGTATTTCTCACGCTGCTTCAAGAGCATCACAAGGACGTCCGTCATGCAGTACCTTTCCAATATCCGGCTGGAATCGGCGCTTCGGGATATTATTTTCGAGCATAAATCCGTCACCGACGCGGCGTTTGACAACGGCTTCACCAGCGTCAAATCCTTTATTGAGCTTTGCAAAAAGACCTATAACTGCACCCCGGGACAGTATAAGTTTCAGAACAAGTAACCCGCCGTGTCAGACGATGAACAGGACTATGCAAAACCTAGAATAATATCAGATACTGAGAAAACGCGAGGGGAGAATAACTGTGAAAATCATCAAAAAATATCGGCTGCCGATCATCCTGCTGGCGGTTTTCGAGACGGTCGCCGTAACGCTCTGGCTGACGCTCGGAAACATCTTTTATCTCTTTAATTTCAGCTACATAGGCGTCTCCGTGGCGCTCGGCGTCTTTTTATATGTCAGAAAGTACAAGCACGCAAGAAGAATCACACAGCTTCTTGTCGGGCTGTATATGCTTGTCTATCTGGGCATTGTCAGCAACGAAAATATGCAGATCGAGGGCTTCTGGTACTATCTGTTTACGGGCGTTTTTGAAGCCGCGACGATTCACTACGCCGTCGCCAAGATCTTCGGACCGTTGATTTTTGGAAGAGGCTGGTGCGGCTACGCCTGCTGGACAGCGATGGTGCTTGACTTCCTGCCGTATAAAACGCCGCAGAGACCCCGGAAAAAGCTCGGCTGGATACGGTATATCACCTTTGCGGTATCGCTCGTTTTCGTCGCCGCGCTGTTTCTTTCTCACGTCGGAAACATCGAAAGAATCATGTTCTGGTCGTTTATTATCGGAAATGTGCTGTACTACGCGGTCGGTATTATCCTCGCGTTCGCGTTCAAGGATAACCGCGCGTTCTGCAAATATATCTGCCCGATAACGGTTTTCCTGAAGCCGATGAGCTATTTCGCTCTCTTCAGAATCACGTGCGACAAGTCGAAATGCGTTTCCTGCGGCAAGTGCAAAAAGGTTTGCCCGATGGACGTTGACATGACGGACAACTCCAGAAAGCGCAAAAACGGCACGGAGTGTATCCTGTGCTTTGAATGCACAAAGGAATGTCCGAAAAAAGCGCTGTGATATTCGGTTCCGTAAATAAAACTATGGCAGCCCTGCCTTTGTGACAGGGCTGCCGTTTTTCATTTTATCTGTTTATGGGAATCTCTAATAATTCAATGTCGTGCAGAAGCGCGGAAGATTTATGGCAGAATATTGTCAAAGCTCCGCAGGAATACTGACGTATTTCAAGGAGATTTGGCAAGATGATGCCGTGAAGATTCCGTGCCTATGCGCGGTAAGGAATTTTTAGAGGTTCCCTATGTTTGTCCCGGCGTATCGATGATTTCCGCTTCCTCTGCGGCAACAATCACCTTCACGGTCGTGTCGACGGCTGTGCCGTCGACGGTGAAGCTCAGGTCGGCGGTGCCGATATCCGCGCCGTAAACGGTGAATTCAGCCTTGCCGCTGCCGTCCGTTACCGCGCTTGTTTCTGAGAGCCGTAGTTATACCGCGAAAAACGGTACACTGAATGATGCCGAACGGCAAGTTTGTTGAGGCGCCCGAGAGCGACAACGGCAATCCCTTCGCCTACTGGAGCGTCAAAG
Source organism: Ruminococcaceae bacterium P7 (assembly GCA_900100595.1). Taxonomy (GTDB): domain Bacteria; phylum Bacillota; class Clostridia; order Oscillospirales; family Acutalibacteraceae; genus Ruminococcoides. The sequence continues at coordinate 63,171 of FMUA01000007.1, read as the reverse complement.
AAACCGCTGCCGGAAAGGAGATTGCCAAATGCTTTGACCGCGCGTTTGACCTGCGCGCCACAGGCGATATCACCGTGACAGCCTGCTATACGGCGGAAGCGCAAAGGCTGTTTATCAGCGACGCGTCCTACAGCCGCGAGCAGACGAAGGATGCCGCCGGACAACCGGTTGATAAGCTTTATGCCGACTTCATCCTTGCCTATATGGAGAAGGACGGCAAGCTGCTGAATCCAAAGTATGACAACGCGGTGACAGACAACTACAAGACAGGTCTGATCGTTGAATATGATCCGAACATCATGCTCACAAAGCAGGATGAGGATGGCGAAACGCTCTCCGACGACGATAAAACAACTGCCGTTTATCCAAGCGGCGATGTTCTGAGTAACGAAAATGCGAAGAAACTGGCAAATGGCGGAACGCTCACCGGTACCGAGCACCGCTACTTCTGCTACGCGGTCGCAAACGATAAGTATAACAACCACAACCGTGTTGACAGGGTTATTTCCTTCATCAACTCCGAACCCGCAAGACACCTTGTCCTTCGCGCCTACTACTACGTATGGAATACTGATAAAGAAGATGGATTTGAGATAACGGAACCTGTTTATTTCTATCTTTATGACATAGGAAACTCGGTCAAACAAACGGTTTCGGAATAAGGAGGAGCGGTAATTATGGAATTGTACGAAAGACTTGAATTGATTATTACTGCCTTCGACCATGAGGATGTAATTACCACCGGCGGCGATGAGCACGAAACAATAAATCCCGACAGGTCATAACGGCATCAATCCGTTTCCTTACCGTTTATCAGGGAAGGGCGATAACATTTTGACAAGCTGACATGCACCGGTTATCTGCCCGTGGAAGAAAAACGGATAAGGAAAGCCGATCGACCACCTCTGATAATTCTAAAATAGAATATTTTGTTCAAAGCCAAAGGCTGCCGCTCAATTCTTCGATTGGCGGCAGCCGTTTTTACTAATCCTTGACAGCGACAGATTCGCCTATGTGATAGGGATTGCCGCAATCCGCGAGAAAACGCTGGATTTCGGTAGTGTCGCTGATATTGATGCTTCCGTCTCCGTTGACGTCGCATGCCCTTATCTGAAACTGATCGGGCATATCATAATCCGCAATGTATTCCTGTATCATTGTCGCGTCTGAAATCGTTATTTTTCCGTCGCCGTCCGCGTCGCCGCGTAAGACGTCGTCTTTGCGTTCGGAATAGTAAGAATCCAGCGCCTTGAGTTCGTTGAACACATTATAGTTGAAGTGATTCTTTATAATGTATGGAAGGTTACCGACGAGCGTCAAAAAATGGTACAGCGGAACATTTTCGGGTTCATTTCCGTCGCCTTTGTCAATCGTTGCAAAGAAATCCGCCTTGATTAACGGAAGCAGCGGTTCAAGCATCGTCCTCAGAGAAGCCTTAACGATTTCATAGCTTTCATCGTCAAAGGGATTACCGATTTCTTCGGCATTCTTGTCAAGATAGTTGACGATCAGCGCATAGAGATTATCGATGTTCTCCTGCGAATCAGGATTCAGCAGCGCGGCAAATAAGGTCGACGAGGTGCGAAAGTCGTTCATCATATCGTTGAACGTCTGCTGAAAGAACGGGAGCACCTTTGCTCTTTGCGTTTCATCAAGGTCGAAATAAATATTGAGGACTCTTGAAAGAGGTAAGCCGAGCTTCTCCGCGAAGGTTTCGCGGCTGAGGTTTTGTGAAAGGAAGGAGTCCAGCTCGTTCAGATAATCGACAAGGTTCATTTCCTGATAATCCGCCATGCGGTTCTCGCTGAACAAATCAAATTTTTTCAGCATGACCATATCGTCCGTAGTGCCGATATACTCGGTAACGCCGTTATTATTCAGACCCCATTCCCCGGGATACACATAGGAGATCAGATCGCGCCGGTCGATAATTTGATGGATATTCTCATAAACGGTGTCGTCGGCGGAGCCTTTGACCGTCTCAAAGGTATAAACATAAATATCATCTGCGGAGGTATAGAACCTTTCGGGCGTTTTGTTAAGCTCTCTGCCAAAAAGATTTGCCACAGCGCCGGAGCGGCTGTATGACGTTACCCAGTACTTTGCCGAGGCGATACCGTGTTCGGCAAGATACGCGCTGACGCGGCTTTCCACGAGAGCCTCTGCGTCCGCAAACGCTTGGATATCACCCTCGGTTCCCGCGATCATGTTTGCCGCCATCTCATGCTCGTACTTATCGCCTCTGAGCACAACGGCAACGACCTCTTTTCCGTGAACGGACTTATGCGCCAAAATCATTCCCATTGTATCAAGAGAGGTATGCTCCAGATCATAGGTTGTGATATCCTGAAAACCGATTTCGCTCAGAATCGCGCCAAAGGTTTCAGCGGGAGTGTCCGAGCTTCCTCTTACCGGAAAAACCAGCGCGGCGGACATGGTGCGCAGATGTTCGTTGGATTCTTTGCCGGATGCGGTAAAATAGCTGTCGCTGTAATAGTAGGTCTGCTCGCCGGGATCAAAGCCGTCAAAGGTCGTCATGGTAAACGTGCCTTTTATCAGCGCATCCTCGGGTTCAGCCGCGTATACCGCCGGTATAAAGGCTGCCGTCAGAATAAGCGCTAACAGCAGACAAAGGGTCTTTTTTGAATAAGTTAACAAGGGTTTCATGTGATCTCCTTTTCCTTTTGAAACAGTCATCTCTTTCTTCCGAAGATACCAATGATCGTTTCAAAGAAGTTCTTTTTGTTGTTGTATTTTTTTCTCAGCTCGCCGACGTTAACATCCGTCTGAGAGTTGTGAGTTACCAAACCTTGGGCAACACGGATGAAAATATCCTTGAAGCTCTCCATGCTTTCGTCGTCATAAAGACTTGCGGTATAATCGATCATCAGCTCCAAGCCGTCAGCGCCGTCGAGGATCTCCATATCGAGCATGGTCTGCGACGCTGCCTGATTCTGGCGGATGTCAATGGTTTCAATGTCCATTTCATCTAAGCCGTCCATGTCGCGGATATCCTGCTGATAAAGCAGATATGCCGACTCGTTTCCGCCTGCCTGATTGTGGATATCAACATAGGGGTAACAGCTGTGCTCGATTCCCTTTTGAACCTGATCGTGAATATCCGAGAACAAATCACGAAGGGTAAGATCGTCTCTGAGACGGACGCCGACAGGAAGATCGCGGAAAAGCAGTCCGACAGAGTTCATTGCCAGCATATCCTCGCGGCCGTTATAGATCCACGAGAGCTTGATGTCGTCCTTTTTGTTGTAGATGGAAATGGCAAGCACGGCGACCGCGATAAAGAACTCGTTGCGGCTGATGCGGTAATGACGCTCCACCGCCTTCATCTGGGGCTGTTCGATTCCGATCGGCGCGAAAAGCTCGCCCATTTCGTTTTCACGGGATTCGTGGTCGGGTTCGGGATAGCTTGACCACTCGATGTTTTCAAAGCGTTCCTCAAAGTAGCGTCTGCTCTCCTCGTAGAACGCGGTGTTCGCTTCCTCCTCGCGGTTCTGCAGAATCAGATAGTACAAATCCGGATCAGGCTGCATACCCATAAACGCCTTGCCGACATTCTGCATAAACACCTTGAGCGAGGTTCCGTCAAAGAGCGTGTGATGAACGTCAAAGAAGATATAACCGTATTTCTCGGTTTCAAACACGCGGCAGCGGTGGAGACATCCGCCGATGATCTTAAACGGCTGCACCAGATTATCCTTGATATTATTGAACTCAAACTCGCTGAGCCTTTCAACGCGGATATCCTGCAGCACCTCCGGCGTATAATGCTGGACGATCTCTCCGTCGTCGTTGAAGCGGAAGGTGGTAAGCAGCGCGGAGTGATTGCGGATAGCGGTGTGCATAGCATCCGCCACCTTTCGCGTATCGAACATTTCCTTTCCGAATTTCATCATCGTGAACAGGTTGTACATTGTCGATTTCGGTGTGTAAAGCTGATAGTCGACCATATACAGCTGCTCGGCGGTGAGCGGATGATCGGTTTTCATCGCGCGCGCGTTCTTGATGACGGGATCCTCTCCGTCGTCGTTGGCGTGGTTTTCCTCATAAAGCGCGGCGATCTTCTTGGGCGTTCTTCCGCGGAAGATTTCGCTCGCGTTCAGTCCGGGCAAGTCGCTTTCCGTGATCACCTTGATGGAGCCGAGGGAATCGCCTCCCAGCTCATAAAAGTCGTCGTTGATGCCGACCTGCTCGAGTCCGAGAACCGCCGCCATAGCGGTGCAGAGCTTCTCCTGCGTTTCATTTTCGGGCGCGGCGTAGTCGGTCTTGAAGTCGGACGCGTCGGGCTTGGGCAGCGCTTTTCTGTCCATTTTTCCGTTTGGCTTGAGCGGAACCTTGTCGATTTTCATATAGTACGCGGGAATCATATAATACGGCAGGCGTTTTGAAAGCTCCTCACGCATCCTGTCGGGGTCAACCGCAACGTCCTCCGTGTAATACGCGCATAGGTAGCTTTTGCCGTTTTCCTCAAATCCGCGCGCCGCCGCCCAGCTGATGCCGAGAACCTGCTTGACCGAGGCTTCGATTTCGGCAGGCTCAATGCGGTTGCCGTTAATTTTGATCATGTCGCCGGAACGTCCGAGCAGTACGTAGTTACCTTTTTCATCAACGCGGGCAAGGTCGCCGGTGTGATACATTCCGTTTTTGAACGCCTTTTCGGTTTCCTCGGGCAGATTGATGTAACCGCGCACAAAGGGATTGTCAAAGCACAGCTCGCCGATTTCTCCGTCGGCTGCAATGGAGCCGTTCTCCGCATAAAGCGTGATCTCACATTCTGTTTCGGGTTTTCCGATGGGGCAGGTTTCATATGACCTGTCAATTTTGAATACGCCTACGGCAAAGCCGCTCTCAGACGCGGCATAGATATTGATCAGATCAAGGTTTTTGTTGTATACGTTGTTGGCAGGCTCGCTGCCGACAAACAGCATGCGAAGGAACGGTCCCGTCTGATTGCCGAGCATACGGACGTAAGAAGGCGTTAAAAACGTGATGGAAATGCGCTTTTCAACAAAGAACATTTTGAGCGCCATCGGGTTCTTGATCGTGGCGTAGCTGACGACAAACGTCTTGCCGCCGCAAATGCTGAGCGCCTTCAGGATTACGATGACCGACGCGACGAAGTTCATCGGCGCGAGCAGAGCCAGTCTGTCTTTGCCGTTAAAGGGATTCTTTCCATCAACGGCAATGGAGTCGATTGCTCTTTTGAGGTTGCCGTACTCGTGCAGCACACCCTTGGGATTTCCTGTCGTTCCCGAAGTGTAAATGGCATACGCCGCGTCGTGGTCGTCAGCGGTAACATAGCCCGTTTTGGGAGCGGCCGCCATCACATCTTCCCAGTTGGCGGAGGAAAGCTCGGTTTTGCAGCCGCAGTCCCTGCGGATAAACTCAATGCGCTCCGGAGCGTAGGTATCCTCGACCAGCGCCCACGCCGCGCCCGATTTCCATACGCCGATCATCGCGATAATCGGCATGATGCCGCGCGGAAGATTGATCAGCACAAAATCCTCCCTGCCGATTCCCTTGTCGGAAAGATAGGCGAATACTCTTCCGCTCAGATCGTCGAGCTGAGCGTATGTAATGCCTTTCGTGTGGGCTTCGTCAAAGAGAATCGCCGCGTTGGGGGTTTGCTTTGTGTATTCTTCAAGCATCTGCAGAATAGTCATAGCAATCACCTTTTTTCGTAAGTCAGAATCTCGTCAAAGCCCGTCACTTCAAATACGTCGTTTACGTCCTCGTTAACGCCAATAAGCTTCATTCCGCCCTTTTTCATCATCTTCTTCTGCAGGGAAAGAAGCATCCGCAGACCTGCCGAAGAAATATACTCAACATCCGTAAAGTCGAGAATCAGGCTCTCTGCACCGTCAAGACTTTCGTTGATAGCCGCGTCCGCCTTGGGCGTTGTACTCGTATCGATTCTTCCTGAGATGATAACAGAAAGTGCGCTTCCGTCCTTTTTCTTTTTAATGTTCATTATAATTCTCCTTACATGATATTTATTGGAACTCAGACGTGCTGAGGTTTTATGTCAGTTGCTTTTTGATTTTCAAAATGTTATGTCCTTCTTTGTACTCATACTCGACCATATCCATTGTTTTCTTTACCAAAAATATGCCGAGTCCGCCGATTTTACGTTCCTCTGCAGAGGCGGCGGTGTCGGGATGAGCCTGCCCGAGAGGATTAAACGGCTTCCCGCTGTCGATAAAGGTGATGATAACAGACAGCGGATCTTCCTCAACCTCAAGCCGCACCTCGGCGTTGCCGACGTCGGGCGTGTAAGCGTACTTGGCTATATTTCCGAACAGCTCGTCGATCGCGATCGAGATCTGCGTTCTCGCTTTCCGCGGGCAGTCAAGCTTTTCAAGCTCCGCGTTTACAAAATCCGTCACAACCGCAATGCTTTTTACAGCCGCTTCTATTTTAAGCTCCTTCATGTTTATCCTCCGTTCCGGCAGTGTTTTCAGAACCGTTGTATTTCAGACCGAGCATCGTCAGGTCGTCAAACTGGGGCGCTTCTTTTACAAAAGCGTCTACGGCAGTGCGGACGCCTGCCAGCACCTCCTTCTGCGAAACGCCTTCCGGGAGAGCGTTGAGAGCTGCGACCGTGCGGTCTGTACCGAAGAGCTCGTTATTCGCGTCAGTCGCCTCGGCAACACCGTCGGTATAAACAAAGATGCTGTCACCCTTTTTGAGCATGATCTCGGTGTTTTTATATTTTGCCACCGGCATCGCTCCGATCGCCGGACCGTGCTTATCCTTCAGCAGCGTGTATTCGCCGTTGATATTGATGATCGGGTATTCATGGCCGGCGCTTGCTGTGGTGAGCCTGCCTGTGCTGATCTCGAGGATGCCCAGCCATACCGTCACGAACATATTGGCGTCGTTGCCGGCGCTGACCTGCTTGTTGACTCTTGCGAGTATCTCCGCCGGAGTGCCGCCCATAAGGGCTTGGTCGTTGATGAGGATTTTTGAGGACATCATAAACAGTGAAGCCGGAATACCCTTTCCGGATACGTCTGCGATCACCAGCGCAAGATGATCTTCGTCGATCATGAAGAAGTCATAGAAATCTCCGCCGACCTCCTTTGCCGGATCCATGGAAGCGTAGATATCAAACTCGGGACGGTTCGGGAACGCCGGGAAGATGGACGGAAGCATGCTTGCCTGAATTTCCGTAGCGACGCGCAGCTCGGACTCGGTGGCCTCCACCTTCGCGCGCGTTTCCAGAAGGGTATGGGTGCTGACGTTGGTAGTCAGATACACCATCGCGACCGATACGGCAAGACTGAGGGCAAGATAGTTGCTGTCTATTCCCAAAAGGAGGATTTCCAGCACATAGACGGCAGGCGCCATGATACCGAACACGATCATGCTGTATGCGATACGCATAGCCGTAGGATCCGTGCGGCGGTTCTTGACTGCGTAGACTACAGCGCTGATCAGCGCTGCCAAAAGGTACAATATCATCAGCGGCGTACACAGCGCGTCGAAAAGGATCTCCTCGTGCAGCACGCCGGCATCATCCACGCTCACGACCCAATGCGTCCACGGCGTTGTCGCACAAAGCAGCAAATTGATCCCGAACGGAACGAGATAAAACAGCACGGTCAGAAGCCTCGATTTCGGCAGACGGTCAAAGCGGTTCAGTATGTAGCGGTTCAATGTAATCGCAAACGCAAGAAATGCCACCAGATAACCGCCGGCTCCGATATAGGACAGCGCCTTCAGCTGAGGAAAATACCCGTCGCAGAAGGTCCAGAGAAGCTCAAAGCTGCACATAACGACGCCAAACAGCAGCATCAGCGAGATGCGGTCCCTGAGCTTTTGTTTGTACAGCACAAGATTGTTCATGAAAAGCGTACCGAGCAGTGCCATCGCTACAAAGAGCAATAACCGGTACAATCCGTTGATAATCGCTTGATCTGTCATCGATTTTCTCCTTCTGTTTTCGTTACAATATCGCCGGTAACTTGGATTCCGTTGTTACTGTTGCTGAACTGTTTCCGTCAAAATACTCCATAATACTATAATATACAAAAATTGAGATAAAATCAATATTGTTTCGTAATTCACCTGTTCCATTTCGTATACGAAAATGCTCCCGAAGGAGAAAACGGCTGAGACCCGTCCGGTGACGCTCGATCTTTCCACCTACGGCATTGATCTGATCGAGTATGAGGGTAAGGTCTATATGCCGCTTCCCACGCTCAACGATATTTATACGGTTACCTATAACACAGCCGAGTATCTCAACGGAAGCATCTACTTTGCGCACAGTACCGATTTTGGAACCGGTACCAGCTACTATGACAGAAGCTCTTTGTATGATATTATGGATTGCACGCCGGCAATGGCGTCCATTTCTTCAACACGCTGACAGGTAACCGCTATGACGAAAAAGCACAGCTTGATTTGAACCTTGACGGCGTTTTTGACGACCGTGACAAGGAGGTCTTCTATGACTTCAATTTTGCTGTTCTCGCGTCCTCGTCGTCTTTCTCCAGCGCCAACACGATGCCGATCATGTGCAAGGACAACGGCGTCTGTGTGCTTGGAGAAAAAAGCAAAGGAGGCGCTTGTGCAGTCGTCTTTCCGTTTACTCCGGAATCCCACTTCTTATCGCTTTCCGGTCCGTTAAGGACTGTGTCGGAAACCGGCTTGGACGTCGATAAAGGAGCGCCTGTGGATTATGAGCTTGTCGAAACAAAGATTATTACGGATGAATCGGGTGAACAGCAGGAGAAGAAGAGTTACAGCAAGCTGTACGACCTTGGTCTTGTCGGCTCGCTTGTTTCGGAATTTTACGCAGCGAAAGAACCGACGACCGTGCCTGCTCCCACCGAAAGCACGGCTCCTGCCGCAAGCACAGCGCCTGCCGCAAGCACAGCGTCTACTGCAGGCACGACTTCCGCAAGCACCAAGCCTGCCACGGGCAGCGAAGCACAGAAATCATCCTCTTCGTCCGGCACTGTCGCTACGGGCGACGGATTCGTTTCCGCCGCTGTTCTGCTCGTTTTGATTTCGTCTGCCGTTGTTCTTGTGTGGTTCAGGTCTAAGCGCGAAAAAAGATGATTGAGCAGTCAGACACAACCTGAATCTATTGACAAAAACAGTATTTTCCATTATACTATTCAGCGACAGGAGGGCTGTGTTTTGAAAAGATATGTTATCGCCGAATAAGCATTGGCTGTTCGGTATCAAGTGAATACGTATAGCCATTGCTTAACCTGAAGCATTTCATGATTTAGGAGGCAACAATGAGCTATATCAAGGCAGACGAAGTGCTGCCGCAAAACATCATCAGGCTAATTCAGCAATATATAGACGGGGAAAATATTTATATTCCCAAAAAAGAAGGCTCCCGCGCCGAATGGGGAGAAAAAACCGGCACGAGAAGCGAGCTGCATCAGCGGAATGCGTTCATTTACCGCGATTATCAAAACGGTGAAACGGTAGCTGTACTCGCGCGCCGTTACTATCTTTCGGACAAATCCATTCAGCAGATTATCCGAGAAATGAGAATCAGTGAGTCTGCGTAGCGCAGCCCCATTCTTTTTTCCAACCGTTTGTGAGGCTGTCTTTTCCAGATGATGTGATATACCGGAGGCATAAAAGAAAGGAAGTGCCAATATGTTTGAATTGAAAACAGATAGATTAACGATCACGGAATTCACGCCCGATATGGCGCAGGCAGTTCACGAAAACTCTCTCGACGAGGATAACCGCCGTTTTGTGCCCGACGAGGTTTTTGAAACGGTTGAGGACGCCGCGGAGACGATTGACTTTTTGATGTCGCAGTACGGCGGCTCAGACGGTCCGTTCGTATATCCCGTACTGCTCATGGACGGAACGAACATCGGCTATGTGCAGGCAGTTCCGCTCGGCGACGGCATTTGGGAAATCGGCTACCACATCGGAGTGAAATACACAAGGCACGGCTACGCCACAGAAGCTGTCAAGGCGTTTCTGCCCGTCATCATGCCGAAAAACGGCATTTCAAAAATGGCGGGAATCTGCCTTGCCGACAACATCGCTTCGCAGAAGGTGATGGAAAAATGCGGCTTTGTCTTGGAGTTTAAGGGAATCGACAACTATCAGGGTGAGCAAAGAGAAATTTGCAGCTATTGGTTTGTAAAATGATCAAACCGCCGTCAATCGGGATGTTTCCTGCCTGACGGCGGTTTTTGCTGCGCTTGTTTTGAAGTCGTGATTTACTTTTTTTATTTGCGTAACCGTTCGCTGTTTTTGCGGCTGAACGCACGGATTATGAAAAAAAGAATGTTCCGACCTATTTCTACAGCATGGAAAAAAGCGGGACGACCGAATGTGTGTTTTTTGAGGACGAGCCGTCTGTACCCTGCATCAACCCGGCGGAATATCTCAGACACATCTATACCGTCGGTTTTGAGGAGGTCAAAAATTCTGACGGCACCTATACCGTCACCAAGGAAACCGGAGAAAAGATGACGCTTGACGCAAACGCCGATACGGTCGCCTTTGACTGCTATGAAGACTACTTTTCCGACTATCCCGAGCAATCCGGCAGCAGCATGCAGTCTGACTTTGTTTTGGGGTACCCATACCGCTTTGAGGGCGAAACCAAAGGCGTCACCTTTGCGCTTTCAAAGTATCAGATCGACGTAGCGGAAGTTGACGGAGATTTGTCACAATCCTTTCCGCTTTTATTTTCATCATGATAACAGATAATCCGCCGTTTGTCCAGCTCTGATGCTCCGCTTTTCGGCGGCATCTGAGCTTCTTCAGAACCGTCAGAGGTGCGCAGTGGGTAAATAACATAATCCACCCGGGAACCGACCTTTTCAAGGCTGCGGAGCCCGTTTGCAGTAATATACATCCCGCGGGGATTTGCGCGCGATTCGGATGAATGAAATGTATCGGTATGATAACAAAGCACGGACGCCCCGCCGGACTGTCCGTGCTTTGTGTGGTTGTTATTTGTTTTCGGAATAATCCGACCAGCTTCCCTCGGAATATCTGTGCTTTGTTTTCATGTTGCCGGGGTCGGCTTTCGGCTCGACCGACATATCGATCTTGTAGATTTTTCCGATCATCTCGGCGCTGAACTGCAGATCGACCGTCTGATATGCCTCCTTGCCCTCGGCGACCTCTCTGTCGGTCACGCCCGAGTCAAAGATGATGCCGCCCGTGGCGCCGAAGGGCGCTACGATGCGATAGACGTCGGTGCCCTCGATGCGCTCCATCTCAAAGCCCGGCCAGTCGCTCATATAATAGGATTCCTTGGTGACGCTGTTGATCGCCATGCCGCCCCACCAGTAGGCGTACACATGCTCCCACTTTGTCTCGCTGTTGTCGTAGTACACATAGCCCGGCTCGATGTCCTCGAGATCGATCTCCATTTCCTTGAGATACTCCTCAAAGGGATCGCTCTTGTCCTCGTATTCTGCGGGAACGCCGAATTCCAGCGCGGAAAGCGTATGCGTGAAAGCCGCCTCGAGGAACTCGGGATACATACTTCTCCAGTAGGAAATCAGATGTCCGCCCGTTTCGTATTTGCTGAAAACGAGCTTGTCCTTCGCGTAGCCGCTTTCGATCAGGCGGTTGTTCATCACCTCCGTCACGTCGCCGTTATCGGTGGCATAGCCGCCCGCATACATATATATGAGAGGAGCATTTTCCATGCTCAGCTTGTCGCTGAGGAACTTCGTCCACACCTTCTCGTCATACATATCAAAGGTCGCCGAGAGAACGCCGCCCGTGCCGAACCTGTCGGGATGCGTCAGAACCGTATAGAAGGTCTCGAGACCGCCCAGCGAGCTTCCTGCCATCGAGGTGTGCTCCGCATCGGTGTAGACGTTGAAGTTGTCGTTGATGTACGGCATGACGGTGTCAACGATGAAGTCCGCGAACGCGCTGCCGCGCTTGTGGGTCAGATCCTCCGTTTTGATGTTGGTTTTATTCTCGTCGTTGTTGATCTCGCCCAGATCGGGAACCAGCTCGTCCCATCTGTAGACGCTGTTGTTGTCGATCGCGACGATGATCGCCTTGTTGTCGCTCTCCGCCATCATGCTCTCGACGTTTTCGCAGACGTTCCAGCTTTCAAAGTCGTTGTCCATACCCTTGTCCACGCCCGTTGTCAGAACGCTCTGACCGTCGAGCATATAGATAACAGAATACTTTTCCGCCGCCTTTGCGTCATAGTCCGCGGGCGTCCAGATATAGACGTTCTTGTCGTAGCCGTCGAACTGAAAGACCTTCGTCTCAAACTGCGGGTCGTACTTTGGCTCCTTGCCCTCCACATAGGGGAGAAGTACATTGTCAACAAAATTCCAGCCGCTGACGAAGCGGTTGAACGCCACATCCAAGCTGTCGTTTCCGTCATAGGTGACGTGCACCCTGTTATAGAGGTTCACGTCCGCTTCACAGCTGAATACGACGCTGTCGCCGTCCTCTCTGTCCTTTTTCATTTCGATTTCCGCCGTTTTTCCGCTCTGCGTGTTCAGGAACGCCGCGGTCATCTCCGTGTATTTTTTTGGCGCCCGGAGATACAAGGTGTGAAGCTCCGCTTCCTTGGGCTTTGCCGCCTCTGCTTTGGCTGCCTGTGAGCTTTCTGTTCCCGTTGAACAGGCTGTCGTCAGGGACAGACACATGACGCCGCACAGGATTCCCGCTGTGATTTTTTTGATATTCATTGCTGTTTCTCCTCTCGTGATTTCATTGTTTGATATTTAATAGTCCTCGGGTCGGAAGGTGTAAATATGGTCGAAGTCATGGTCGATCGCGTAATCCACCGTAAAGTCGTCGAGGTGGAACACGCACGACCACTGTGTATAGGAAACGCTGGCAGCCTTGAGCAGATCCATGGATTCCTGCGGTGAGTTCTGAGGCTTTTCCCCGAGCCAATCTGTGATGATGTTGTAGCGCTCGCACATATCCCTCGGGTGCTCCTGCGCATACTTTGACGAGAGCGCGAAATTGGTGCAGGCGTGACTGTCCACGACGTTCATCTTTCCCGTTTTCTTTTCCCATTCGACGACGACGGAATTTCCGTCCGCGTCGGCGATGAACAGGTGCTGCGTCCAGCCGTGTCCCGTGTGGATGTCGTACTTTCCGAGCAGTCCGACGGCTTCGTCGACATTCGCGGCGCGGTCGAGCAGCAGGCGTACCGCGACGAGAATAAACAATTCGGGCTTCTCGGTGTCATGATGCAGCTCACCCATATCGAGGTCGAGGATGGAAACGCTCAGCCCCTTTTCGTTCATGCCGTCGACGCAGAGATACGGAGAAGCGAGCAGGGCGATTTTTCCTTCCGTACTCGAAAAGGGTACGCCCGCGTATTTTCCGATTCCTCCGATGCTGACGTCGGCGGACGCGATGGAGGCATAGCCGCCGTCGGGGTGCGTATAGAGCGAAAGCGTCTCGATGCTTTCAAAGTCGAGGTTCCTGCCGACCAGCTTCTGTCCGTCGGACGTCTCGGTGCTGAACGCGCTGCACGCGTAGCGGATGGCTCCCGACTTCATCTGATAGCCGAAGAACATATCGTCACAGATAAACTTCATCAGGTCTTGTTTCGTTTTGATACCGGCGGAAAGCGCCTTGTCCAGATGGTAGTCCTGCTGAAAATTCATGGTATACAGCTCCTCAGCAACCTGTTTGACGCTCATGACGCCGGCAATTCTGCCGTACAGCACGATTCCTGCGGAGACAATGCTGACAACAAGGACAGCGGCAAGGCTCAGCGCGATGATTTTGATGATTCTTTTTTTGGATTTTCTTTTTGTTTCTGACATTTTCATCACCCTGTCTATGAGGATAACACGGTCATCTGAAGATAATCTGAAGAAATACGTTGTACTCGCTGCGGATCGATGGTATAATAAGAAAAAAGCGAAGGCGGGATGAACATGAAAAAGAAAAAATATCCGTGGAACAAACTATGGAAGAACGAAAACAGCGGGGCGGAGGACGAGGTGTACGCGGGTCCCGAGTATTTTGAACGGCAGCAACCCGACGAGCCGGAGGAAGAGGAGCTCCGCGGGATGGAGTGCGTTTACGCAGGTCCCGGGTTTTTTGAGCGGCGACCCGTTGAGCCGCGGAAAGAGGAAAAACGCCGCGCCATGGAGGGCGTCTACGCGGGACCGCCCGTACCGCCGCCGATGATGTGCACCTATGCGGGTCCGGAATTTTATAACGGAACGAATACCCGTCAGCCGATTGGCGCGCCTGCGCCTGTACCCGCTGCAAACAGCGCGGGATTTTGTGCCGCGTGCGGCTCTCCCGTCGGCGATAAGGATAAATTCTGCACCAACTGCGGCGCCGTTCTGCCCCGTGAGGGTGAGTGAGATGGAGGTTCGGGACTTTCCGTTTCAGCTGAGAAGCGCCGTTTGGGAGATTACGCTTGCCTGCTGCTTTCGGTGCGCCTACTGCGGCTCACGCGGCGGACAGGCGCGTGAAAACGAGCTGACGACCGTCGAGTGTCTGGATGTGGCGCGTCAGCTTGCCGATATAGGCTGCCGCCGCGTCTCCGTGATCGGAGGAGAGGCTTTCATGCGTCCCGACTGGGCGGAGATCGTCGGTTCTCTGACCAAACGCGGCGTGAAGGTCTGCATCATCACCAACGGCTTTCGGATGACGCCCCATATAATCAGTGAGCTGAAACGGGTAAAAATCGAGTCGGTGGCGGTGTCTGTCGACGGCGTGCGTGAGATTCACGACGCTTACCGCCAAAAGGGGAGCTATGAACGCGCTCTTGATACGCTGAAAACGCTTGCGGAAGCTAAGATTCCCGTGTCCGTCATCACCTCGCTGCGTGCCGACAACGCGCCGCTGCTTGAGCAGCTGTATCGTGAATTAGAGAAGCTGCCGCTGTTCGCGTGGCAGATACAGGCGTGCTCGCCGATGGGCAATGCGGGCGACAACGGCGTTTCGGTGCGCTTTGACGCGCGGGAGGTCTTGCGGTTTGTCGACAGGGTCGCGCCGACAGCTCCGTTTATGGTCGGCGTGGCGGATAATATCGGCTATTACACGCCCGAGGAGGGACGCGTGCGCGGTGTGCAGGGCGCGTGCTTTGAGGGCTGCGCGGCAGGGCTGACGACCATCGGCATTGACAGTATCGGCAATGTGCGCGGCTGCGAGTCGATGTACGACGAACGCTTCATCGAGGGGAATCTGCGCGGGAGGACGCTTTGGGACATCTGGACAGCCCCCGATGCGTTTGCCTATAACCGCCGCTTTACAAGCGAGATGCTGACGGGCGCGTGCAGAACCTGTCCCCACGGAGAAATCTGCGCGGGCGGCTGCCGTTCCTACAATCATTTCACCACGGGCAGGCTGTATGAGAACTGCCTGTGCGCGCGGTGAGAAAAAGGCAGCGCGGCGGCGCTGCCTTTCGTTTTTTCTGAATTCGTGAGACTGAAATTGCATGAAAACAATTTATAAATGTTTACGGTTGGGTTCAGAGGAAATGTCATGATCGTTCAAAACGGCGAGGTTTTGTGCGGCTATTCAAGCCCTCCTATAGGATATCTCAGCTTTTTAAGCTGTTTTTTTACGCCATCGGGCGTGATCGGCTTGAGCATGAAGCCCACTTTATGATCGGCAGACCTCCGTTGAGGATGACCTTGTTGTCGTCGACCATGATGACGATAAGATTCTCGTCGCTCTGCGCCGCCGCATGGAACAGCACATTCACATCCACGCCCAAAACCTCGGAAAGCCGTGTGATCATCGCGGCGTCCGGCAGACGGTTGCCGTTTTCCCACCGGGATATTGTGGCGCGGGTAACATATATACGTTTAGCGATTTCATTCTGGGAGAGTCCTTTTTTCTCCCGCAGTTTTTTCAGGATATCCGCAAAAAGCATGTTCATATTTCGTCGCTCCTTATATAAACAACTATCCGAATAAATGGAAAGCATTTACGGAGGATTGTCAAGAGTTTATTTAGGGAACCTCTGACAGTTTCTTACCGCGCATGAGCGCGACATTGAATGATCAGAGGTTCCCATTAATATTACACACTTTACACGGTTTTCCAATCGGCTTACACGGATAAGAATACGTGATTTTCCGCACAGGAATGGGAAAATACACACTTTACACGTTTTACACGGAGCTTTACCCTTATCAGTGACTGTTCGTAAAGCCGTTTTCCGTAACGAAAGGCATTTGTATATATATTATATTTGTGAGAGAATCGCGTGTTATCCGTG
This sequence comes from Ruminococcaceae bacterium P7, assembly GCA_900100595.1. Classification (GTDB taxonomy): domain Bacteria; phylum Bacillota; class Clostridia; order Oscillospirales; family Acutalibacteraceae; genus Ruminococcoides. Next base: position 46,967 of record FMUA01000007.1, on the reverse strand, counting down.
TAAACCGTGCAGAACCGCATAGGCAAGCCGTTTTCGGTATGTGAAATGCGTGTTGCAATCCGTGCAGCGATAAATGAACCGTGTAGCGGCAGAGGTTCCCTCAATATCGATACATCATAAAAGCTTCCGAATGATACGCAGTTTTCCGTGATTTTTCGGAGAGCGGTTTTTTCAAGGTCTTGAATAATCATAACCGAGCGTTCGGCGAGTGTTGCTTTTGCGCGGTTTTTCTGGTATAATGGAGTCAAACGGTTTTAATAACTTATGGGAACCTCAAATAATTCCCTTATAAAAAGAGAAAGGCGGATAATATGGTTAATCAACTATTCAGCGAGTTTGCGGATTTGGAGCAGGTGGAAGCGATCGCTTTGGGCGGTTCAAGAGCCGGCGAATGTTATGATGAAAAATCGGATTATGATGTGTATGTGTACATCACTTCACCCGTAAGCGAGGAAACAAGACGCTGTATTCTTGAAAAATACTGCGGATATATGGAGATCGGCAATCAATATTGGGAGCACGAGGATAACTGTGTGTTAAAGAACCATATTGATATCGATATTTTGTATCGTGATCTTGACGGCTTTTGTGAAGGCGTTTCCGACGTTGCGGAAAAGTATCAGGCACAAAACGGATATACCACCTGTATGTGGCATAATCTTTTGAACTGTAAGATCATATATGACAAAAACGGCAGACTGAAAAAGGCAAAGGAGCGGTTTGATATTCCTTATCCCGATCAGCTGCGCGAGAATATCATCAAAAGAAATACCAATCTATTGTATGCCGCTATGCCGGCGTATTCCCTGCAAATCAAAAAAGCGTGCGCAAGAAAAGACCGTGTGAGTATCGTTCACAGAACCGCCGCGTTTCTCGAATCCTATTTTGATGTGCTGTTCGCGGTGAACAGACAGACGCACCCCGGAGAAAAACGCCTGATAGAGCTGTGCAGGAAAAATTGCAGGGTGCTTCCGGAAAACTTTGAGGAAAACCTTGACAGGCTGTTTGATGATATGGCAGGCGGCAGCGAGAGAATACCGGATGATATCGACGACATCATCAATGAGCTGAAAAGGATGGAATTTTGATTCATGTTGCAGGCGCATGATGAATGGATGCGGGTGAATCTGCGGATATGATTCAAAGCGCCATGATAATTGCCGGTACCGGAACGCTCATCCAGCTGTTTCCGATTTGGAGGATTGGCTCGGGACTCCCGGTCGTGATGGGCATCAGCTTTACATTCGTGTCGATTGCGTGCGTTGTCGGAGCAAAATACGGTTACGGAGCCGTGTTAGGGGCTGACGAAGAGAAATCTCGCTGTTTTGGCTTTTTCTTTGAGCTTCGGTTTGGGATTTACACAAGTCCCCGGGATATTTGACGTTTTCCCCGATATCGTAAAAACAGTTTTTGCTGAAAACTGTGTTGCTATTGTATTTGTAACAGCCATCGTTGTTGATCGTGTCTTGCCTGTTGAAAAGGACGCGGTGTAATATTTGGAAAAGGTGATTTGATGAAAGTGATTGAAAAAATAAGCGAAATAATCGGAAAATACATGGCAGTCATTGTTCTGGCGGTAGCCGCGCTCGCACTGTTTGTGCCGCAGTCGTCGCTGTGGATCAATACCTCTTGGATCAACTATCTTCTGATGATCGTGATGTTCGGTATGGGACTTACCATGAAGCCGAAGGATTTTGCGCTGATTTTCAAAAGACCGAAGGATATTATCATCGGCTGCGCGGCGCAGTTCATTATTATGCCGGCGCTGGCGTTCGGATTGAGCCGGGTTTTCGGACTTGACGCTGCGCTTACCGCTGGCGTGGTGCTTGTCGGAACCTGCCCGGGCGGCACGGCGAGCAACGTGATGACTTATTTATCTAAGGGCGACGTTGCGCTGTCGGTCGGAATGACGAGCGTGAACACCCTGCTCGCGCCGCTTCTCACGCCCGCGATCACTTGGCTGCTGCTGCAAACGACCGTCAGTGTCGATGTCTGGGCGATGTTTTGGAGTATCATCCAGGTGATCATCATTCCGATCGCTCTCGGCTTTGTCATCAACCATTTCTTCGGAAAAATAACCGGGAAAGCGGTCACCGTGCTTCCAATGGTTTCGACCATCGCGATTTGTCTGATCGTCGCTGCTGTTGTTTCGCATAACGCCGAGAAAATCTACACGAGCGGCGCTCTGGTACTTGCCGTTGTCATTCTTCATAACCTGCTCGGCTATGCATGCGGCTTCGGACTGGGAAAGCTCCTCAGATTGCCTCCGGCAAAGACAAAGGCGCTGTCAATCGAAATCGGTATGCAAAACTCGGGACTTGCTACCAGCCTTGCGGGTACGGCGTTCCCGGATCTTGCAATGGCGACTGTTCCCGGCGCGGTCTTTTCCGTATGGCATAACATCTCCGGAGCGATCTTAGCGGGTATTTACAGGAAATGGAAGAATAAGGGAACCTCTAACAATTCCTTACCGCACATAAGCACGGAATCTTCACGGCATAATCTTGCCAAAACCCCTTGAAATACGTCAGTATTCCTGCGGCGTTTTGACAACATTCTGCCATAAATCTTCCGCACTTCTGTACGACATTGAATTATTAGAGATTCCCATAAGTCAAAATGACAAAGCGTAAAAAGTTATCGATTGTTTCTGGTATTCATATTAAGGATTGATTATTCATCAAATATTTATAAAAAGGATAGTCTTGGACATGAAAAAAAAATTACTGATACTTTGGATTTGTATACCGTTGGCAATCATATTTTCTGTTGCAGCTGTGTTCGCCGTCGGCAGCCGGTATACGCTTCATACCAATATTTTTTTGGGGACGGATACAGTGCCGAAAGCTGAGGTCAGGCTGAGTGACGAGAATGTTGCGCGCATGACGGACGTCCGAATGGAAAACGGGGAGCTTATCTTTGAGTTTGAAGCGCTGAACCCCGGAAAGACTTCGGTAAATATCAGCTATGTGTACGGGGACGACGTCATACCGATGCACGAAAGAACCTTTGATGTGAATTCCTTGGGTACCCTGATTGACTTCACAGAAGGTATCATAAAGTTCAACGGAGTTCAGTACATCGTTTACGCTGCGCTTGCAGTGCTTTTTGTCTTCCAGTTTGTTATGCTGTGGATGTTTACTGACTATCGGAAAAAGGGAGATTTTTCCTATCCGATGATTGCCTGCGGCGGTATCGGACTCTATAATTTAGTGATGTTTGCGTATATCCTCTACAAGCTGCTTAACAACGTGATTGATTCGGTCAGCACGCTGTTAATGCTGATAACCGAAACAGGACTTCTGTTCCTTTTCGGATTGACTCCGGTTATGCTCGTCATTTCTGTTATGCTTGCTGTCAGCAATATATGGCTGATTCGGAACGAAGGCAGAAGACCCGTCAATACGCTCGGAATCATTTTTGCGATTCTGTGGTTTGCCGGAATGGTTCTTACGTTTGGCTCAGGCTACCTGTTTATGCTTTGGGGAATACAATATCCGAAAGCTCTCCGTCTGATTCTGATTTATTTGATTGCGTACTTTGAGTGCATGCTTCTGTCAACCGTCACGTGTACATATCTTGCTACGAAATACACCCCTGCGCTTGACCGCGATTATATCATCATCCTCGGATGCGGAATCAGGAAGGACGGAGGACTGACGCCGCTCTTAAAAGGGCGTGTTGACAGCGCCGTTGCGTTCGGGAAGAAGCAATACGAGCAAACCGGTAAGCACGCCGTGTATGTTCCCTCGGGAGGGCAGGGCGACGATGAAGTGATATCCGAAAGCGAAGCGATGAAAAACTATCTGCTCGGTATCGGTATTCCGCCGGAGCGGATTATCCTCGAGGACAAAAGCGTGAACACAATGCAGAATATGCAGTTTTCCAAAAAGGTCATCGAAGATCACGGCGGCGCTATTAATAAGAAAAAGGTTGCCTTTGCCACAACCAACTATCACGTTTTCCGCGGATATATTCTCGCCCGTAAGAATGGTTTTGAGGCGAAGGGTATTTCCGCAAAAACAAAACCGTATTTTTATTTCAACGCTTTTCTGCGTGAATTCATCGGCTTGCTTGTCGACCAAAAATGGAAGCATATCGGGTACATCGTCTTAATCGTCTCCCTGATTCTTGCGCTGTATCACTTCAGTTAGAATAGTATGAAAGGATAGTGAAACAATGGAGAAGAAAAACAAAAACTTTTTCAGAAGATTGACGGACAAGGTGTTCGGCGGAATTAACCTGACATGGCCGAAGGTTATTATCGCTGCTGTTATCGCAGGCGTGATTACCGCTGTGATCGCGATTATCCCACAGCTTCGCTATACATCCTTTATCGGCATTACGGTTACGTTTGAGGTGTGGATTCTGTTCGGTATCATCATAATTATGAACAGCAAGTCAAACCTTGATTCGGCATTAAAGTGCTTTGTGTTTTTTCTGATAAGTCAACCGCTGGTCTATCTGATTCAGGTGCCTTTCAGCGAGCTGGGCTGGCAGCTGTTCGGATACTACAGATATTGGTTTATGTGGACGCTCCTCTGCTTCCCGATGGGCTTTGTCGGCTATTGGATGAAAAAAGACAAGTGGTGGGGATACCTGATTCTCCTGCCGATGATCGCATTGACAGCGATGTCTTACGCAACCTATTTTTCGGATTTTCTCTTTTATCTGCCGAGGTTTATTCTGCTTTCCGTGTTTTGCGCGGCTGCAATGATACTTTACCCCGTTGTCATCTTTCATAACAAGGCGATCAGGGCGGTCGGAGCGGCTCTCGGCAGCGCAGCGGTTATCGCCATAACGGTTTTCTGTCTGCTCAATCCTCCGGTTTACAGCACAGAGATCATGTCAAACAGCGAGGAGCATACGCTGAATGATTCTTATTCCGTATCTCTTGCCGATGATAGCTACGGCAACGTCAAAATCGTCTATATGGAAGATGTTGAGGATTATATGCTTCACGCTGATTTCAGAAAAGGGGGCGACACGGTGCTTACCGTAGTTTCTCCAAAGGGAGAAAAAACAGAGTATGACCTCCACATTGAGCGCAATACATACGAGGTAACTAAGAAATGATAAAGCTCCTCGCTGTTGAGTGACAGGCAGAACCGAACGTACAGATTTATTTTGGGAAATACATATGAGCAAAATCAGCAGACTGTTCAACTGGGGCGTCGGCGCCTTTCAGATTGTGATGAAAAATAAGATTGTCAGCACAGGGTGCTTTCTGATACCGGGAATCACCCACCTGTTCAGACCGATAGGCTCATTGGACTGGGATACAATGATGCTCTCGCTGTTGCTGCTGCTTTATTCGGTCGTTTCGATTATCTTTGTTTTGACCAACAAAAACGAATTGGTCGGAAAGGGTCGGGAGCTTGCCGGCGGTTTTGTAAAGGGCTATTTTGAGGGTCAAAGGGATAACGCTTCAATAGGGCAGGAGCTTCTTGCGAAAGATTCTGTCATCGGAGAGCATATGAAGGAATCCAACAAACGTCTTGACAAAAGAGTGGAAAAGTTAACGGAGAAGCAAAAGAACACCGGTACCTTAGGTAAAACCGCTTTGCTGATTTTCTATACTTTACTTCTTTTGCTTGCGATATGTATGTTCCTTTGGAGAAGTATTTTTGTAAACATCGTTCAAGTCATTTTCGGCGCCCTGTTGATTGCCGACGGTATTTCAAGCGTGATCACCGTAAGAGCGGCTTATAAAAGCAACGCGCCCGTGAAAAATAATACGGTTTTGCTTATCATGGGTATTTTCACTATCGTACTCGGTATCGTGTTTGTTTTTCTTCCGGCAAACAGCGCAGCGCTTGTCTATCAAATAATCGGAGCTTTGCTGATACTCAAGGCGATCGGTGAATTTGTAGTTGTGATACGAAACAGAGAACTTCTCGCCTCCGTAAAGGAAACCATTCATCAGATCAAAGAACAGTAATATTGTATTTCAACAGAAAACAAGCTCTATCGTCATTGCAGACGCGATGAGAAACAAAAAGCCTGCCGCAGCGTCAACATACGGCAGGCTAAATTATTTGATTGACAGACAGCTTTCATTCTTTCATTATGAACTCCTCGGCGGCTTGGTCGGCAATCGACATCGCGTTGACAATCAGCTCTTTGGGATTTTTGTAGTCGTTACGCGCCCATCCGGCGACGATCGCAAGCGAACCCTGAACGTGGCGGTGAATCAGAAAGCTCTGCATTTCGGTCAGTTCGCTTTTATTTGCCCGCTCCAGCCAAATCTCTATACACATTTTTTCAAACAGATCACCCAGCTTATTCCGAATGTGAGCCGTGGTGTTTGGATTGAATATCATTCAGAAAAAGTATCGTCACTGCGGCCGCAGCCGTTTGTCCGATAACACAGGAAAACCGCCGTTCATTACCTTGCGAAATACCGGTTACCTGACAGACCGATCTCATTTAACACGAAGCAAGCTGCTGCCGGGCTTTCTGCTCCTCTATTGCCACCGTGACGATGTCGCCGAGTACATTGATGATGTTCTGCAGCCAGCCGAAAAATACTTCGGCAAATATTGCGATAAGAATCAGCTCATCCGCCTTTAAATACAGGGTGATGATCAAAATACCGATCATGATCGAGCCCGGCTGATTCGGCGCGCCGACAGAGAGGAACAGAATCAGGAAAGCGATGCCGATGATCTGTAACCACGAGATCTCTATACCGAGCAGGAAGATAAAGCTCATCGAGATCAGCATGATCAAAAAGCAGTTTCCGTCCAGATTGGTCTGCGCGAGTATCGGCAGATTATCCGAGAGTCTTTTTCTGTTGTACCCGTATTTTCGCGAGCAATAGCGGATATTAAACGGAACCGCGTCGATCACGGAACTGATTTTGAAATTCTCCCACAGCAGCGCGGGCAAATGTTTTGCAAAGGACTTGATGTTGACCTTGCCGATGAGCAGGCGTATCAGATAAAACGCCGATATGACGATCATACTGAGCGCGACAATCAGAAGTACCTCCAACAGAATCATCAGGTTGTCGATGCCGTCGATCATCAGCATCGACAGAGCCGCGAAAAAGCAGAAGAACGGCAGTGTGAACATCACGACGGTGAGCATTTTAGAGAATACCTCTAAGCTGACATTGATGAATCTATGTACCGCGCCGAAATACTCTCCGATCGAACACAGCGCGTAGGTCAAAAGCAGCGCTAAAATAATGATCGGGAACGGCATAATTGTCTCGAACGGTTCAAATATGTTGTCGGGAACAAGCGAATTGATGAACTCCGTCATATTCATACCGCTTGAGAACAGACCTAAGCTTCCGAAATAGCCCTGATGTGTGTATAAAACATCCGCAATGAGAGGTCCCGTTATCAGCGCCAATACGACCGCAATAAAGGAAGTGACGATCGTTTTAATCTGCAGCTTTCGGGCGGAGGAGTTTTTTTCCGAAACAATATAGATGTCTGTCAGATTCTTGACAAGAGAGAAGAACGTGACCGGCGCGCCTATCATCAGCATTCCGTTTGCGAACTGCTTGATGACGGGCTGAATATATTGATCATCGAGCGATATTAATTTGTCAGCGCTCACGAATGCGATCAGCGCGATGCTGACCGGCACAGCAAGAAGGATCGCGAGTAAGCAGTAAAGCAGAGAGCTGTTATTGTTCCTTTTGACAACGATGCTGACGCGGTTATAGCCCAAGCGGTACCTGTAGCCTACCTTGTCGCTGAAAGCCATAACGATCTTTAGCTCGGGTGAGATGATTTTCTGATCCTTTTTCATGCTCGGGATATAGGCTTCGCCCTCAAAGCCGAGAGTGATGTTATATTCGCCGAAGTTTTTTTGTGCCTTTACGGTCAGGAGGGTATCCTGACCATAGCCCTGTTCGATCATATCGTTAAACAATGCCTCAAACAGCAGCATCGTCTCAAAACTGCTTTCATGGCTGATTCGCTTTTGCGTCAGCCATTGTTTGATAAACCGGTCGGCTGTCTCAAAGCTTTCCGGTTTCAGAGGTATCTCTAAAGTTCGATTATTCGTCAGGCTCATAAGTCACCGTCACCATCCTCATTTCGTATCAATCATCAACCGTTTCCCTTCGCCTGATAGCATACGCCGTCCAGAATGATCGTCTCGCCGTCCACATGCTCGAAGGTACCGAGACCCGTATCGCCGTGCTCCAATAATTCCCGCACCGTGATAACGGGCTTTGTATATCCAAGCGCTAAAGCCTGAAGTGTGGAAGCCTGATATATATTATTTGATTTCATCTTGTTATTCCTCGTTTGTTTCAACCTTCTTGATGGCGTCGCTGACGTCCTTAGAAAGCTCCATCTTTTGGAAATCGCCGTTATCCGTCAGGCACATATCAAATCCGGGTGTAGCGTCATACTCCGCCGTTGCTTTTGCGAATTGAAGGTCAAGCAAATGACCGCCCTTTGTTTTGTCATCGGAGATAAAGTGGAAATGCCAGCCGGGGGTGTTCAGTCCGCCCATGTAATCGGGGCAGTACAAAGCGACGACCGTACCCGTAATGTTGTCATAGTTAAATTCTCTCTGGTCTGTTTCGAGCGCCTTGTCGAGCGTCTTATAGGGCTTTTCCTGCTTTATTTCACTGCGCACGTTCATCTTCTCAAAGGTGCCGCTCATTTTTACAAAGTAGAACAGGTTTTTGCCGTTTTCCTCAACCATCGCGTTGAGTTTTTCCTTTAAGGCGTTGACGTCATTGATATCGGAAAGCTCCGCGCCGCCGTCCTTGTCAAAGAAGGTCACGTTGGAGAACGGAACGGTTTTGTCATCAGCCGCTTCCTGAACCGTGCCGTCGCCGAGCGCCTGATACACCGTGCCGTCGAGCACGATCATCTCGCCGTTGACGCCCTCAAAGGTTCCGATACCGATGTCGCCGTGCTCTTTTAGCTCGCTAACCTTGATAATGCCGTCATAGTAGCCCTGCGTCAGCGATTGCAGGAGGGCAACCTGATAAATCGTTTCTCTGTCAGTTTCGGTCTGTGCACTTTTCGTTTCAGTCTGTGCAGCGGCAGTTTCCGGCTGCCCGCTGTTATTCCCGGACTGCTGCTGCGCGGAGCATGCCGCAAAAGGTACCGTCATTGCCGCCGCTAATAGAATGACTAAGATTTTTTTCAAAATAATATCCTTCTTTCTAAGAGTGATTGATTGTTACTGCAAAATGCAGTTTGTATTTATGGTTTTGTGTCTTTTATCATTACTATTATACACAAAAGTAATGCAAAATGGCAATAGACTTTATAAAAAAATATGCGCTTTTCTGCAATTTACACTTGGATTTTGAAAAAACATATAGTATAATGAAAATAGCTTTCACAATAAAGTTGTATGTATCATCGAAGCAATTCAATCATTTGATTTATCTGTTTTGAACGCGATCGAAAGAAAACGCGGATATTGAGAAAATCAAGAAGCAGCTTGATGACAGCTATGCAATCGTGAAAGAAAACCGGTTCCGATGTTCTTATCTTGCTATTTCTGGTTTTTTATGGTATATTGTATGTTAAGACGATGAATCATTGTTTTTATAGACGAGGGGGAAAGATAATGAAAAGGATTTTTGTATCGATAATAGCCGTTTTATCAGCTGTTGTTTTTACTTCGTGTTCTCTTGTAACCAATAATTATTATCAGCAAAATGAATCTGCGGCGAGCAGTGAAACTGCAGTGAATACCGTGCCTGCAGCTAACAGCGAAACCGCAAAAGAAACGCAACCTGTTAAGGAGGATAATGCAGCTTCAGCGGTGTCGGCAGCTGATGCTCCTCAGTCAGCTCCAAACGAAAATGAGGCGGCGTTTCACTATGATACTCCTTTTTACGGGATTTGGGTATACGCTTCCAAAAGCAGTAATGAAGCATCAAGCTTTGCCAATGATGTTTCTATCAACGGCTTTAGCGGTTATACCGAGAACACGATACAGTGGAATAACCTGAATGACGAGGAATGGTACGTTGTTACCGCCGGTAAGTATTCAACTGAGAATGAAGCGAATAATCATCTCAGCGCGGTAAAGAAGAAATATCCTGACGCGTATGTAAAATATTCCGGAGAGTATAAGAAATCATCATCCAACGCCAGCTATTCATCGTTTTACGGGATTTGGGTATATGCCTCAAAAAGCTATGATGAGGCCTCAAGCTTTGCAGGGGAGGTTTCTTCAAACGGCTTTCAAGGCTTTGTTTTTACTACCACAGATTGGAGCAATTTGAACAGCGAGAAATGGTATGTGGTTACTGCCGGTCAGTATGGAACCGAGAAAGAAGCAATTAACAAGTTGGATGCAGTTCAAAATTACTATCCTGACGCTTATGTGAAATATTCAGGAGATCATATTAACAATTGAAACGTCATAAGATCTGATTACCGATACTGCCATTTTTAACGGAAGCGAAGAAAAACAACGCGGATAACATGAAAGTAAATTCAGATAATAAGCCGACAGCGGGACAGAAAAGTATCTGTCCCGCTGTCGGCGTTTGTAATCGTGCAGTAAAAACAAGAACCTAAGTGCCCGTATAATACGCGGCAAATGCTCCTGCTCTGATATTTTTACGCTTGTGCCTGTTTGCTTTTATAATCCTCCAGCGCTGCCTGGATCGCTTCCTCTGCGAGCACAGAGCAGTGCATTTTGTATGCCGGGAGACCGTCGAGGGCTTCCGCTACGGCTTTGTTGGTGAGCTGCATCGCGTCCTCAACGCTCGCGCCCTTGATAAGCTCCGTCGCCATCGAGCTTGAAGCGATCGCGCTTGCGCAGCCGAAGGTTTCAAACTTCACGTCGGTGATGATATCGTCGTCGATTTTCAGGTACATCTTCATAATGTCGCCGCACTTGGCGTTGCCGACCTCGCCGATTCCGTCCGCGTCCTCAATAACGCCGAGGTTGCGCGGCTTCAAAAAGTGATCCATAACTTTATCGCTGTATAATGCCATTGTGAAAAATCCTCCTATTTCAAGATAAATTCTTTTTTGCCTTCCGTCAGGTCGCGCCAGACGGGGGAGAAGCTTCTGAGATGCGCTACTACCTCTTTGACGGATTCGATGATATAATCCGCTTCCTCTTTGGTGATATCCTCGCCGATTGAGAGCCGCAGCGAGCCGTGCGCAACGTCGTGAATCCTGCCTATCGCAAGCAGTACATGGCTCGGGTCGAGCGCTCCCGAGGTGCAGGCGCTTCCGGATGATGCAGAGATGCCCTTTTGATCGAGCAGGAGCAGAATGCCCTCGCCTTCGATTCCCTCAAAGCTGAAATTGACGTTGCCGGGAAGCCTTTTCTTTGAGTCGCCGTTTAGCGCGCTGTGCGGGATGGCGGACAAGCCCTTGATGAGATAGTCGCGTATCTCGGTCAGATGGGCGTTGTTCTCTGCCATATTCGCGGCGGCTTCCTTTAGTGCGGCTGCCATAGCCATAATGCCGGGAAGATTCTCGGTGCCTGCGCGTTTGCCGCGCTCCTGTGCGCCGCCCTCGATCAGATTTTGCAGAATGATACCCTTGCGCGCGTACAAAAAGCCGACGCCCTTGGGACCGTGAAATTTATGCGCCGAGGCTGAGAGCATATCGATGTGCTGTGCCTTTACGTCGAGCGGCAGATGTCCGACCGCCTGAACCGCGTCGGTGTGGAAGAGAACGCCGTGCTTTTTGCAAATCTCACCGATCTCAGCAATCGGCTGGATGGTGCCGATCTCATTGTTGGCGGTCATGATCGTGACAAGACAGGTGTCCTCGCAGATCGCTTGTTCCAGCTCATCCAAACGGATGATGCCATTCTCGTGAACGGGCAGGAGAGTGATCTCAAAGCCGTTTTTTTCGAGCTTGTTCAGCGTGTGCAAAATCGCGTGGTGCTCAAACGCGCTCGAAATGATGTGCGTTTTACCCTGCTTTTTGCCGTTGAGAGCGGCGGTCAGGAGCGCCTGATTGTCCGCTTCACTGCCGCCGGAGGTGAAGATAATCTCTCTCGGATTTGCGTTGATAACAGCGGCGATTTCCTCACGCGCGATTTCAAGCTTTTCCTTTGCCTTCTGGCCGATGGTGTACAGGCTCGACGGATTGCCGTACCAGTTTCGCACACAGTCCGTCATTGCCTCAATCGCCGTCTCGCTCATTTTGGTGGTGGCGGCGTTGTCCGCGTATATTTGCATAATGTCAGCTCCTTTTTGTCGATGGTTCTATTATAACCATATACGCCTACCGTGTCAATAGGTAAATACAAAATAGTCTTGATTTTTCCATTAAACCTATGTTATAATAGGGTGTACCGGTGGGCACTTTCTCCGCCTGTTCATCCGTTTTCTTTTGAAATAAGATTGATATACGGCGGGATTAAACGATTCTTCTGAAAAAGGGTGTGAAAGCCATGATTTCATCAAAAGGACGATACGCGCTGAGGGTGATGATCGACCTCGCGCGGCAAAACAGCGACGGCTATGTGCCGCTCAAGGAGATCGCCGAGCGGCAGAATATCTCAAAAAAATATTTGGAGATCATCGCTAAGGAGCTTGTCAACGCGAAGCTCCTTAAGGGAGTAAGCGGCAAAGGCGGCGGCTACAAGCTCAGCCGAAAGCCCGAGGAATACCCCGTCGGCGAGATTCTGGATGTGATGGAAAACTCAATGGCGGTCGTGTCCTGCCTTGAAAACGGTGCGGATGCGTGCCCCAGAGCCGCCGAGTGCGATACCCTCCCGATGTGGTCGGAGCTGAATCAGTTGATCCATGATTTTCTTTATTCCAAAAAGTTATCCGATTTATTATAAAAACAGCCCTCTTTCTCAAATTTCTCTGAGAAAGAGGGCTTTATTGATGAAACTATTTACTTAATCCGCGAACAGGGGAGTGGAGAGGTAGCGGTCGCCTGTGTCGGGAAGGATGACTACGATTGTTTTGCCCTTGTTTTCGGGGCGTTTTGCAAGCTCAATTGCTGCCCAGGTAGCAGCACCCGAGGAAATGCCGACAAGCACGCCTTCGCTTCTGCCAATCAACTTGCCTGTGGCAAACGCGTTCTCGTTGGAGACGGGAATGATCTCGTCATATACATCGGTGTTCAGTACGTCGGGAACGAAGCCTGCACCGATACCCTGGATCTTATGCGCGCCCGCGACGCCCTTTGAAAGAACGGGAGAGGTTTCAGGCTCAACGGCAACGACCTTGACGTCGGGCTTCTGCGATTTCAGATACTCGCCTGTGCCCGTAACGGTGCCGCCCGTGCCGACTCCTGCAATCAGGAAATCAACCTCACCGTCGGTATCCTCCCAGATCTCGGGACCTGTTGTCGCTCTGTGAACGGCGGGATTCGCGGGATTGACGAACTGACCGGGGATAAAGCTGTTCTCGATTTCCTTCGCAAGCTCCTCCGCCTTGGCGATCGCGCCCTTCATGCCCTTTGTGCCGTCGGTGAGCACAAGCTCTGCGCCGTATGCCTTCATCAGCTGGCGGCGCTCAACGCTCATCGTCTCGGGCATGGTGATGATCAGTCTGTAACCCTTTGCCGCCGCGACGGAAGCAAGTCCGATGCCCGTGTTGCCCGAGGTCGGCTCGATCAGAACGCTGCCGGGCTTGATAAGTCCCTTGCTCTCGGCGTCCTCAATCATCGCCTTTGCGATCCTGTCCTTAACGCTGCCTGCCGGGTTGAAGTATTCAAGCTTGGCGACGATTTTCGCCTGTAAGCCGAGTTCCTTTTCGATGTGTGTCAGTTCAAGCAAAGGGGTTTTGCCAATCAACTGGTCTGCTGTCTGATAAATCTTACTCATGATGATTACCTCCAAAAAATATAACCTACAAAAGAAGTATGTTAGTGGAATAGCTATATCATACACCTCTTTTTTGAATTTGTCAATAGAAAATTTCAAAATAATCTTGAAATCATATCAACATACTGCTATAATGGGGTATCGGTGGGCACTTTCTGCGCCTTTTGAACACTTTTGATGATTGCAAACCTTCATCAACGGCGCGTCGAAAAGTTTGATTACGATTGAGGAGTGAGAATTATGTTGATTTCAACCAAAGGGCGTTACGCGCTGCGTGTCCTGATCGACATGGCGGAGCACAGTAGTCAGGAATATATCAAATTGAGTGATATAGCGGATCGGCAGGAGATTTCCGAAAAATACCTGGAAAGTATAGTGAGGCAGCTTGTCGTGAATAAAATCGTCACCGGCTTGCGCGGCAAGGGCGGCGGATATAAATTAGCAAAAGCGCCTGACGAGATAAACGTCGGTGAGATACTTCGCATGATGGAGGGCAGTCTTGCGCCTGTTGCCTGTATGGAGGAAACCAACCTGCCTTGTCCGAGGGTCGGTGAATGCAGAACGCGTGAATTCTGGCGCGGTCTTAACGACGCTATCCGCCGCTATACAGACAGCTTCACGATCGCGGATTTGGCTCGCACGGATAAAACGGGCTATGATTATATCATTTAGGGTGATTGAATTTGACAATACAACAGTTAAGATATGTGACGGTCATCTGCGACGAAGGCTCGTTGAACAAGGCTTCGGAACAGCTGTATATCGCGCAGCCGTCCTTGACGTCTGCCTTGCAGGAGCTTGAAAAGGAAATAGGAATCACCGTTTTCAACCGAAGCGGCAGGGGAGTATCGCCGACAAACGACGGCTTGGAGTTTATCCGCTACGCGCGTGAGGTGCTTTCGCAGTACGACAATCTGCTTGAAAAATACGGCAAGAGCGGCAATCTGAAAAAGAAGTTCGGTATTTCTACCCAGCACTATTCCTTCGCGGTCAAGAGCTTTGTGGAGATGGTGAAGCACTTCGGCACGGATGAATATGAATTCGCAATACGTGAAACTCGCACCCGCGATGTGATTGACGATGTTGCCTTGGGCAAGAGCGAAATAGGTATATTATATCTGAATGATTTCAACCGCAAGCCGCTTGAAAAGCTGCTGAGATCCAACAGCCTGATCTTTACGCCGCTGACGGAATGCAGCGCATATGTCTATTTATGGAAGGGTCATCCGCTCGCCGAGAAAGAAAAAATCCGCTTTGAGGATCTGAAGGAGTACCCCTGCCTTTCCTTCGAGCAGGGCGACAAGGGCTCGTTTTACTACGCCGAGGAGATACTCAGCACAAGCGAATACCCAAAGACGATCAAGGCGACAGACAGGGCAACCATGCTCAATCTGATGATCGGGCTGAACGGCTACACCCTTTGCTCGGGCGTCATCAGCGAGGAGCTCAACGGCTCGGATTATCTTGCGGTTCCGTTTGAACCCGACGACGACACCGTTGTCAGCAATATGGTGATAGGCTACATTTCAAAGAAGAATCTGCTTTTAAGCCACATCGCGCAATTGTATGTGAAGGAACTTAAACAATACCTTTGCAGTTATCAGGAATCACACAAATGATCAAACAGCCCGTTCGTTTGAGCGGGCTGTTTGTTGTGTATTCCATCAACGTGTAGCAGGTGTAGCAAGTAGATTTTTTATTTTCTATATAACTCTCTTTTTATATCGTTAATGAAATTACCTGCTACATCTGCTACAACCCCTTGATAATCAAGATGAAAACACCCGGTTATAGATTGAATCTATATCTGGGTATATTTTTTGTGTATTAGACAAAACCTACCAACATAGTATATAATTGAGTCAACGAAAGAAAGGAGACGAAAGTCATGACACTGATTTTGAAACCATACTCAGAGCGAATGTGCAGGTAATCGCATTCACTCGTTAACCATATCATAATAAAATAAAAAGAAAGAGGTATTAACCATGTCAGAATATAGATTTGAAACCAAACAGCTTCACGTAGGACAGGAACAGGCAGACCCGGCAAGCGACGCTCGTGCAGTTCCGATTTACGCTACCACATCATATGTATTCCATAACGCTCAACACGCCGCAGACCGTTTCGGACTTGCCGACGCAGGCAACATCTACGGCAGACTTACAAACTCCACGCAGGGAGTTTTTGAGGAAAGAATCGCGGCACTCGAGGGCGGCGTAGCAGGCTTGGCTCTCGCTTCCGGCGCGGCTGCGATCACCTACACCATTCAGGCTCTTGCAACCAAAGGCGAGCATATCGTAGCGCAGAAAACGATCTACGGCGGCTCGGCTAACCTGCTGGCGCACACTCTTCCGCTCTACGGCATTGATACAACCTTCGTTGACATCCACAACCTCGACGAGGTCAAGGCAGCGATTCAGCCGAACACCAAGGCGATCTACATCGAGACTCTTGGCAACCCCAACAGCGACATCCCCGACATTGACGCGCTCGCCGAGATCGCTCACGCTCACGGTTTGCCGCTCGTTATCGACAACACCTTCGGTACACCGTATCTGATCAGACCCATTGAGCACGGCGCAGACATCGTAGTCCACTCCGCTACAAAATTCATCGGCGGTCACGGAACCACCCTCGGCGGCGTCATCGTAGACGGCGGTACCTTCGATTGGGCTGCGTCGGGCAGATATCCGTGGATATCCGAGCCGAACCCCAGCTATCACGGCGTTAAGTTTACAGACGCCGCGGGCAAGGCTGCTTTCGCGGTATATATCCGCGCGATCCTGCTCAGAGATACCGGAGCTACGATCTCTCCCTTTGCCGCTTTCCTGCTTCTGCAGGGCACCGAGACACTTTCTCTCAGACTTGAACGCCATGCGGAGAACACCAAGAAAGTTCTCGATTACCTCGTCAATCATCCGCTTGTAGAAAAGGTCTATCATCCCTCGCTCGCCAATCATCCCGACCATGCGCTGTATCAAAAGTATTTCCCCAACGGCGGCGGTTCGATCTTTACGTTTGATATCAAGGGCGGAAAGGAAGAAGCTTTCCGCTTCATCGACGGGCTGAAAATCTTCTCGCTGCTCGCCAACGTTGCGGATGTTAAGTCACTCGTCATTCATCCTGCCACTACTACTCACTCACAGCTCACCGACGACGAGCTTGACGCGGCAGGCATCCACCAAAACACAATCCGCCTCTCGATCGGAACAGAGCACATCGACGACATCATCGCCGATCTGGAAAACGGCTTCGCGGCTGTGTAAGCGGCGTGCCTTTGGAATAGATAAATAAATAGGAAACTTTCCTGCAACGGCGCGTCATAACGCGGGCGCGGGAGGTTTCCTTTTTTGGTTGGTTTGAAGCGCGAACTGCCCCGTCGTGGCAACGACCGGCGCGTCATAACGCGGGCGCGGGAGGTTTCCTTTTTTCATTATTACTTATGGGAACCTCTAAAAATTCCCTACCGCGCATAAGCACGAAATCTTCACGGCATAATCTTGCCAAAACGCCGCGAAATACGTCAGTATTCCTGCGGCGTTTTGAGAATATTCTGCCATAAATCTTCCGTACTTCTGCACGACATTGAATTATTAGAGATTCCCTTATTGACAGGCAGAATTCTATGTTATATAATTAGCCTACTATGACAATAGTTAAATACATTCGTTTGGAGGAAAAGCAATGCTTCTCGACCTCAACAATTCATATATCAATCGACTTGCGCAAAATGCTGAGTTCGGCATTGAGCGCGAGAGCCTGCGCGTTACAGCGGACGGCAAGCTCGCTCAGACGGAGCACCCGTTTGCCGGCAATCCGCATATCGACCGCGATTTCTGCGAAAATCAGGTGGAGATAATCGGCGACGTTTATTGCGACCCCTCCGGCCTGAACCGTCAGCTCGTCAGCCTGCTTGATAAAGTTGACGCGGAATTAGTCAAAAACAACGAGCGGCTTTGGGCGTTTTCCAATCCGCCTCATTTTGGTTCGGAGGATGAAATACCCGTCGCGCGGTTCCACGGCGCACAGCGCGGCAAATCGGAGTACCGTCACTATTTAGCGGAAAAATACGGAAAGAAAAAAATGCTCTTTTCGGGTATCCACCTTAATTTATCGTTCACCGATCAACTTCTGAAAACCGCGTTTTTATACGGCAATTATCCCGATTTTACGGAGTTTAAGAACAGCTTTTACCTGCGCCTTTCAAAGCGCCTGACGCAGTACGCGTGGCTGGCGGTTTATCTGACCGCCGCAAGTCCCGTCGCGGATGCTTCCCTCGGCATTGACAGCAATGTCTACTCCTCGATACGCTGCTCGGAGCACGGCTATTGGAACGACTTCACGCCGATTCTCGACTATTCAAGCCTGAAAAGCTACGTCCGCAGTATTGCGCGGTACATCGTAAACGGCGACCTGAAAGCCGCTTCCGAGCTTTATTATCCCGTCAGGCTCAAGCCGCGCGGCGCGAACAGCTTGGAAACGCTCTTACAAAACGGCGTGAACCACCTCGAGCTGCGCGTTTTGGATGTAAACCCGCTTACGCGCACGGGCATTTTCACCGAGGATATCCGCTTTATGCACCTGCTTCTGCTCTGGCTTTCGAGCCTGCCCGACTTTGATTTTGACGAAGGAAAGCAGATACAGGCAATCGCGGATGTCAAAGCCGCCGCCGTTTTCGGCAACGCGGAAATCAAAAACAGAGCGGTGAAAACGCTCGAAGAAATCAAAACCTTTACCCGGCAATATTTTCCGCATTATCTGAATATTGTTGACTATCAGCTGAATAAGCTTTACGACGGCAACAGCTATGCCGAGATCGTCAGCCGCCGATTTACCGACGGCTACATGGAAAAAGGTCTTGCGCTTGCAAGGCGGTACCAAAGGGGTGAGGGCGATGTGTGAGTTATTCGGAGTTTCCGCCCAAAACGATTTTTATGCAAACGACTACCTCAAACTTTTTTACAGCCACAGCGATTTCCACCCCCACGGTTGGGGGTTAGCTTGCGTTTCACGAAACGGTGCGCTCGTCGAAAAGGAGAGCGTAAAAGCCTCTAATAGCAACTATCTGCGCGAGCGGCTATCACAGCCTGTCACCGAAAGGCTTCTTTTAGCGCATATCCGCTACGCCACCATCGGCAACGTCGAGTATAAAAACTGCCACCCGTTTACGGGAAAGGACTGCACGGGCAGAAGGTGGACGCTGATCCACAACGGTACGATTTTTGATTATCCTGCGCTGTATCCCTGCTTGAAAAAACAGAAGGGCGATACCGACAGCGAACGCGTTTTCCTCTATCTGCTCGACAGGCTCAACGAGGCGACGCGTCATAAGGGCGCAAGGCTTCATTTTGAGGAACGCTTCAAGCTGTTTGATGAAATCATCGGCGACATGGCAAGGGGCAACAAGCTCAACCTGCTGTTCACCGACGGCAAATATCTCTACGCCCATACGAATTGCAGAGGCACGATGCACTATCTTGTTAAAGACGGCGCGGCGCTGCTGTCCACACAGCCGCTCAACGGCGAGAACTGGCAGCTCGTTCCCTTCGGTCAGCTTTTGGTATTTAACAAGGGAAAGCTGATCAAAACGGGAACCGAACACCATCACGAATATATTCAGAGCGAGGACGAGATGAAGCTGCTGTATCAGATCTTCGCCAATCTGTAATACTGATTCCTGATAAAAAGTAGACTTGGATTTGCGGGGATATTTTTCGCAAGACGAGGCGAAGGACGCCGCAAGGCTGGCGCCTTGCAAGGACGACAACGAAGTATTGCGGAAAATAGACCGCAAAGGCTGCCTGCATTTTTATTAGGTATCAGTATAGAGGTGACAACATGACAAATGAAGAAGTATTGAGCCGCCTTTACGGCCGCTTTATCAAACCGACCGAGAAAAAAAGAGAGAGCTTCATAGGCGTTGAAATCGAGATACCGATCGTCAACCTTAACAATGAGGCGGTGGATTTTTCCGTCGTCCACAAGCTGACTGCGGTTTTCCTCAATGAATTCAATTTTACCCCGACGGGCTTTGACGAGGAAGGGCACGTCTATTCCGCGGTCAACCGCGAAAACGGCGACGTGTTCTCTTACGATTGCTCCTACAACAACATGGAATTTTCGTTTGGCAAAGAGAAGAACCTGCACGTTATCCACGAGCGTTTCAAGCTGTACTACGGCTTTGTGCAGGACTTTTTCAAGCCGTACAACTACACGCTGACGGGCATGGGGATCAACCCCAACCGCAAGCTCAATCACAATATCCCGATCGAAAACGGCAGATACAAAATGCTGTTCAACCACCTGTCGTCGTTCTCCAAATACTTTTACATTCCCATGTTCTTTCACCGATATCCGCAGTTCGGCATGTTCTCCAGCGCGTCGCAGGTGCAGCTCGATGTGGATTATGAGAATTTGCCCGAGATCATTGACACCTTCAACAAGCTCGAGCCGATCAAGGCGCTGCTGTTCTCGAATTCTGTTCTGCTCGGCGAGAACGAGGACTTGCTCTGCTGCCGCGATATGCTCTGGGAGAACAGCACCCACGGAATCAATCCGCACAATGTTGGTATGTACGACTGCGAGATAAAAACAACCGAAGATATTTTGAATTACATCGCCACCGCGAGCATTTACTGCGTGGAGAGAAACGGCAAATACCTGAATTTTCCGCCGGTCAATATTCTCGAGTATTTCACGCTTGACAAGCTGACGGGAGAATACACGGAAAACGGCGAGCATATTTTAATGGACTTTCAGCCGCAGCCCGACGACATCGCCTATCTGCGCACCTTCAAGTTTGAGGATCTGACCTACCGCGGAACGATTGAGTACCGCAGTGCGTGCTGTCAGCCGATCGGCGACGCGATGACCGTCGCAGCCTTCCACCTCGGTCTGCAAGGCAAGGTAAAGGAGCTGCGGAAATTACTCGACAGCGATACAACGCTCTATCACCACGGTTACACTGCCGTAGAACTCAGAAAACAGCTTGTCAGAAAAGAGCTGCCGTCAACCGTCAACGAGGATGCGCTCTACGACCTTGTAATAAAGGTTTTGGAACTCTGCCGCGAGGGACTTTATGAGAGGGGACTGGGTGAGGAAATCTATTTAGAGCCGCTCTATAAAAGAGCGGAAAACCGCACCAGCCCCGCAAAGAAAATGCTCAGCCGACTGCAAAACGGCGAGAGCATGGAAGATATCATCAAGAGCTATGCCGAGGTGTAACAGCATGAACATTATCGATATTCAAAACGAAATCATCCGTCTGAAAAAAGAAAAGGACATCTGTATTCTCGCCCACAGCTATCAGGCGAAGGAAATTTTAGAGGTCGCAGATTACACGGGCGACAGCTACAAGCTCAGCGTTGACGCTTCCAAGGTTGGCAATCAGAACATCGTAATGAGCGGCGTCCGCTTTATGGCGGAGACCTGCAAGCTGCTTTCACCTGAAAAGCGCGTGCTTTTGCCGAACCCCGACGCGGGCTGTTCGATGGCAGACCAGATGGACAAAGAGCTGGTTGAGCAGATGAAGGAGCATTTGCCGGGCTACACTGTGGTTGCCTATATCAATACCACAGCCGAACTGAAAACTGTCTGCGACGTTTGCGTTACCTCGTCCTCGGCGGTTGAGATTTGCCGCAAGATCAATAACGACAAAATCCTCTTTATTCCCGACTGCAACCTCGGCGCTTTTGTGGCGGCGCAAATCCCCGAAAAGGAGTTCAAGCTTGTTTCGGGCGGCTGTCCGATCCACGCCTGCGTCAACGCGGACGATGTAAAAAAGGCAAAGGCGCTCCACCCGGACGCGGAGCTGCTTGTTCATCCCGAATGTACGCCTGCCGTTTGCGCCTTGGCTGACTACATCGGCTCGACCTCGGGCATTATGAATTACGCCGTTCAGTCGGACAAGAAGGAGTTTATCATAGGCACCGAAATCAGTATACAGGAGCATTTGCAGTATCAATGCCCCGACAAGCGGTTCTACTATCTAACGCAAAAGCTGATTTGTCCGAATATGAAATCGACCACGCTCGTCGACCTTTACAACTGCGTTGCAGGCAACGGCGGCGAGGAGATTCTGCTCGACAGCGACACTATCACCAAAGCGAGAAAATGTATTGATAAGATGATTCAATTAGGTGGCTGAGAAAGGAAAGTTATCTATGGCTGATATACAATCCAAAATAACAAATCTGACCGGCAAGCTGATGGAAGATTACGGCAAGGGCAGGGTCATCGATGAAATAAAAATGTTCGCCTATCCCGACAAGAATATCATCATCGACATTCTCGAAAAGCTGAAAATCGTCATTTATCCGGGTTATCACCGCAACAGCAACTACCGCACCTACACGGTCAAAAACAACATTTCTATCTTGCTGGAGGATATTATTTACAACCTCATCAAGCAGACGTCGATCGTGCTGAAATACGCGCCCGAGTACCGAAATGCGGACGATGAAACGATCGCAAAAGAATCGGAGCGTATCACCTTTGATTTTCTCAATAAAATACCGAAGATACGCGAGTATATCGAGACAGACATCCAGGCGTTCTATGACGGCGACCCTGCCGCCTATAACAAGGACGAAATCATTTGCACCTATCCCGGTCTGTACGCGATCTTTACCGCGCGCATTGCTCATGAGCTGTTTTTGCTCGGCGTACCGCTGATCCCGCGCATTATGACGGAGCATGCCCACAGCCTGACGGGAATCGACATCCACCCGGGCACGACGATCGGAAAATATTTCTTCATCGACCACGGCACGGGCATCGTGATCGGTGAAACGACTGTTATCGGCAACAACGTCAAGGTCTATCAGGGCGTGACGCTCGGCGCGTTGTCTACCCGAGGCGGTCAGAACCTGCGCGGCAAAAAGCGCCACCCGACCATTCACGACAACGTGACGATCTATTCGGGCGCTTCCATCCTCGGCGGCGATACCGTCATCGGAAAAAACGTCGTCATCGGCGGCAACGCCTTCATCACAAGCTCCATCCCCGAGGGCGCGAGAGTCAGCGTCAAGAGTCAGGAGCTGATGTACAACTACGACTCCAAGCACCCCGTCGAGCGCAGGGAGATAGAACTGGACGAAACATGGTTTTATATGATATAAAAAACGCAACGGACAAGGAATTAAAAGCCCTGATCGAAAGCGGCTCAAATGACAATGAGCTGTTTTCAGCAGCCGACAGCGTCCGCCGTCGTCATTACGGCGATGAGGTGTATCTGCGTGGTTTGATCGAGTTTACCAATTACTGCAAAAATGATTGCTATTATTGCGGCATCCGCAAGTCCAACTGTCAGGCGGTTCGGTACCGTCTGAGCAAAGATGAAATAATGCAATGCTGCAGTATCGGTTACGACCTCGGCTACAGAACCTTTGTGCTGCAAGGGGGCGAAGACCCGTATTATACGGACAACAGGATTTGCGAAATCGTATCGGAGATACATTCCGAATATCCGGATTGCGCAGTCACACTTTCTATCGGTGAAAGATCCAAAGAAAGCTATCAGCAATATTATGACGCGGGCGCAAGACGTTATTTGCTGCGGCACGAAACAGCGAACGACGCTCACTACAAAAAGCTGCATCCAAACGGAATGAGCGGTGCAGAGAGAAAGCAGTGCCTCTATTGGCTGAAAGAGATCGGTTATCAGGTGGGTACGGGGTTTATGGTCGGTTCACCGTTTCAGACGACGGATAATCTGATCGAGGATCTGCGGTTTCTGCAGGAGCTTATGCCCGATATGATTGGAATAGGACCGTACATTCCGCACAGTCAAACGCCCTTTTCATCTTGTTCGGGCGGTACGCTTGAGCTGACTCTGCGGATGATTGCGATTCTGAGACTGATGTTTCCCTATGCGCTGATTCCCGCAACAACAGCCTTGGGAACTGTTGATGCGACAGGACGCGAAAAGGGCTTGAAAGCAGGCGCAAATGTGGTTATGCCGAATCTTTCGCCTGTTAATGTACGCAAACAATACGAGCTTTATGATAATAAGATCTGTACGGGAGAGGAATCCGCACAGTGCAGGGGCTGTTTGGAACGCCGCGTAAACAGCGTCGGATACCGTATTGTAAATTCACGCGGAGATGTGAGAAGATAGGAAATGAAAGCTTTATCAATACAGGAATTTATTGATTTGAGAGATCAAAGCCGCGACCGCTATGGCGTTGCGCTTCATTTGCATGATCAATGCTCGTCACAGTATCTTTCTACGGACGGGCAAATCATTGACAAGGATTATTTAACATTTCTGACCGGCTTTCTTGACAATAAAAATCTGAGTGCGCTGATTTCGGATGACAGAACCGGCGTATTGATCATACCGAAAGGAATTTAGGGAGAAACGCTATGAAATCCATTTTGATTAAGGATACAACGCGTGAAGAACGCGAACAAATCGTAAAGCAGGCTTTATGGGGAAGCTGCGGAGCCGAATGTGAATTCTGCTCCGGCTGCGACAACCGGGGCGGCGGAAGGATTGAAACGCTGTATCAGCCGTATATCGACGGTGAAAAGGAAATCGCGGAAATCAACGCGGAATATACCGCACCGTTTGTAAGATAATCAAATACGGAGTATGTTTTATGAAGATTATTGTTTCGGGAAAAAGAAAAGAATTGACCGACGGACTGACTGCCGCACAGCTGATAGGCAGCGAAACGACCGTCAGACCGCGCTATGTTTCAATCGTTACAAGGAAAGAGATATTGCTTGACGGCGGCTTTGAGGACATGGTGCTTCAAGATGGCGATACGGTTGAATTCATCTATTCGGGAGAAGAAGAATGCTAAATCAATTTTCGAGAACACAGCTTGTTTTTGGAGAGGAAGCAATGCAGCGTCTTGCCGAGGCAAGGGTAGCTGTTTTCGGTATCGGCGGAGTCGGCGGATACACCGTTGAGGCGCTTGCGCGGTCGGGCATAGGTCAGCCGAGTGTTTTAGAAAAACACCCGGCGTTTTCTATATCCGGCAATAGAAATAATCTATAACCGATGTGGTAAAAACGCCTTGACAAATGAAGTGAAATGTGAGATAATATGTTGCAGAACAAACCTACTAAGTATATAGGTATTACGAATTAGAGGAATGATTATGAACTTTTTCATCATTCAGCGATGTTGACTCTGCTGTAAATCTACTAATTTCAAAGGGAGTATCGTATTATGAGAATATATAAGAAAATTACCGACTTGATCGGCAACACACCGCTTTTGAAGCTTGAAAGTATAGAGAAAGACACAGGAGCGACCGTATTCGGCAAGCTTGAATATTTTAATCCCGCCGGAAGCGTCAAGGACAGGATCGCCAAAGCGATGATCGACGACGCGGAGGCTAAGGGTATCTTGAAGCCGGATTCCGTCATCGTGGAGCCTACCAGCGGCAACACGGGCATCGGTCTTGCCGCCGTAGCCGCCGCGAGAGGCTATCAGATCATTATTACCATGCCCGAAACCATGAGCGTTGAGCGCAGAAATCTTTTAAAGGCATACGGCGCGAAGGTTGTTCTGACAGAGGGCGTTAAGGGAATGAAAGGAGCTATTCAGAAAGCGCAGGAGATCGCGGCAGAAAACGCGCACAGCTTTATTCCGAGCCAGTTCACGAACAACGCCAACCCCAAGGCGCATTATGACACAACCGGCCCCGAGATTTGGGATGACACCGACGGAAAGGTTGATATTCTTGTCGCGGGCGTCGGTACGGGAGGAACCGTTTCGGGCGTGGGCGAATATCTTAAGAATAAGAACCCAAATATTCAGGTCGTCGCCGTTGAGCCGTCCGGCTCTCCTGTCTTGTCGGGAGAAAAGCCCGGACCGCATAAGATTCAGGGAATCGGCGCGGGATTTGTTCCCGAAACGCTCAACACCGAAGTATATGATGAAGTCATTAAGGTGACGAACGAGGACGCATTCGCGACAGGCAGGACACTTGCGAAGCATGAGGGCTTACTTGTCGGAATTTCATCGGGAGCGGCTGTTTGGGCTGCAACTCAATTGGCAAAGCGTCCCGGGAATAAAGGAAAAATCATCGTGGCAATTTTGCCCGACACGGGAGAAAGATATCTTTCAACTCCCATGTTTTCAGAATAAGAGGTAAGTAAAATGATTATCAACAGCAATGCAAAGTTCAATATTGTTTTTGCCGAGGTCAGCGCGATTGGTTTCGGCGGCATTGCTGCGCCCTTCTTCGCCTGCTGTATGTGTTGTGTAAACACAGGCGGCAGTCATGGGATTTGATGAAGATAAATTTGTTTTCCAACCTGAGCCGTCTGTCTGCATCTTGCAGCGCAGGCGGCATTTTTATGCCAAAAAACTGAATGGAGGGTAAATCAATGGTAGAAACAAGGGAAAGCGTTACTGCGAAACTGTGCTCATTTGCCCGTGCTTTTCATTCCAATATCGGAAGTAATAAGATTTTCGACGATTATCTCGCCTATGATTTGATGGGCAAGGATGAGTACGAGGAAATCGGTCAGTTGATTCAAAATGATTTCGACGCGGAAAAATCGGATATTAACTTTACCTTTGCGTCAAAAAAGATTGTGAACCGCCTCAACCGCTATATCACCCCGATTCCGCTCTCACGAATTGCCTTTGCGGAACGCGAGTTGAATTTGTTCGCGCAGCATCACGGTAAATGTCAGTATGTGATTTGCGGAGCAGGTATGGATACCTTTGCGTTTCGCAACGATAATCCCGATATAGAGGTGTTTGAGCTTGACCATCCTGACACGGGAAGGTACAAGCGGCGCAGGATCAGAGAGCTTGAATGGATCATTCCCGATAATCTCCGCTTCGTACCGATTGATTTTTCAAAGGACGATATGAGCGAAAGGCTGCTAAGTTCGGGCTATGATCCTGAAATCCCGACGTTCTTTGCCATTCTCGGCGTGTCGTATTATTTAACGCTTTCCGTCTTTGAGGAGACGATCCGAAAAATCAGCTCATTGTGTGAGGCAGAGAGCAAGGTGGTGTTTGATTATCCCGACGAAACCACCCTGCGCGGTCAAAGCGCCGAGCGTGTTCACACGCTTGCGGATATCACCGAAAAGCTCGGTGAAAAAATGCTGCACGGCTATTCATACAAGGAGGTATATGCGGTGCTTGAACGTCACGGCTTTGAAATCGAGGAGCATGAAACGCCGCAAATGATTCAAATGCAATATTTCAAAAACCGCAGCGACATGGCTGCATTCGAGAATATCAATTTTATTTTGGCTTACAAGGAGAGTGCGTCATGAAAACGATAGCAAGCTTTACCGTCAATCACGACAGGCTTGAAAAAGGAATGTACCTTTCGCGTGTTGACGGAGACGTTGTGACATACGACGTCAGAATGAAAAAGCCGAACGGCGGAGATTATCTCGGCAACGGCGAGCTTCACACGATTGAGCATTTGTTCGCTACCTACGCGCGCAACAGCGATGTATCGGACGATGTGGTGTATGTCGGACCGATGGGCTGCCGCACAGGGTTTTACCTGCTTGTCAGAGACAGCGTATCGCATGAACGCGCTGTCCGTCTGGTAAGCGACAGCTTAGCATATATCGCGGACTTTGAGGGCGAAATACCCGGAAGCAAACGCGCGGAGTGCGGAAACTACGCCGAGCATGATTTGAGCGCCGCAAAGAAAACGGCGAGAGAAATGCTCTCCGTTCTGAAAAATTGGAATGAAAATGATTTAACATATAAGGAGTAATCATCATGGCAAATTATAAAAATATAGAATCCGCTCTGATTCACGGCGGAATATCAACAGATGAATTCACAGGAGCGGTCAATGTTCCGATCTATCAGACCTCGACCTATCAGCAGACCGGCTTGGGTGAGGAGCCAAAGTGGGAGTATTCGCGCACGGGAAATCCGACCCGCGCCGCATTGGAAGCGTTGATCGCGGAGCTTGAGGGCGGCAAGGCAGGCTTTGCTTTCGGCTCGGGTATGGCGGCGATCACGGCGGTACTCAGCTTGTTTGAATCGGGCGATAAGGTTCTGATTTCGAGCAACGTCTACGGCGGCACCTTCCGCGTACTCGACAAGGTGTTCAATCATTTCAATATCGGCTATTCGATTGAGGACACCACCGATTTAGCCGCGCTGGAGAGCAAAATCACCTCCGATGTCAAGGCGATCCTCGTTGAAAGTCCTGCGAATCCTCTGCTTACGATCACAGACATTGCGGCGGTTGCTGCTCTCGCAAAAAAGCACGGGCTCCTCTCAATCGTTGACAATACCTTTATGACGCCCTACCTGCAAAGGCCGATAGAGCTGGGCGTTGATATCGTCGTTCACAGCGCTACAAAGTACCTCGGCGGTCACAGCGACGTGGTTGCAGGCTTGGTGGTTGTCAACGATGACGAGCTTGCGCAAAGACTCGCCTTTATTCAGAACTCAACAGGCGGCGTGCTCGGACCCTTCGACAGCTTTTTGCTCATCAGAGGAATCAAAACCCTCGGCGTGCGCCTTGACCGACACGTTGCAAATGCCGAAAAAGCCGCGGAATTTCTGCAAAACCACAAGGCGGTCAAGAAGGTGTACTATCCCGGACTGCCCAAAGCGCAGGGCTATGAAATTAACAAGCGTCAGGCGAAAAACGGCGGCGCGATGATTTCCTTTGAGCTTTACGAAAACTACAATATCAAAAAATTCTTCAAGGCGTTAAAGCTTGTTGCGCTTGCCGAAAGTCTCGGCGGCGTGGAGAGCCTTGTATGCCATCCGGCAAGCATGACGCACGCCTCCATTCCTTACGAGGTTCGTCAGAAGGTCGGCATCACCGACGGCTTGATCAGACTGTCCATCGGCATTGAAAGCATCGAAGATATTTTATCCGATTTGGAGCAGGCTATTGCGGAAAGCGAGGAATAAATATGGCTTTTTACAGCGATATGCAGCAGCTGATCGGCAACACGCCGCTCGTAAAGCTGAATCACATTGATTTGCCCGACGGAGCGAATCTTTATGCGAAATTAGAATTATACAATCCGTCCGGCAGCGTTAAGGACAGAATCGGAAAATACATGATTGAGGACGCTGAAAAACGCGGTATCCTGAAAAAGGGCGGCACGATCGTCGAGGCGACAGCAGGAAACACCGGTCTCGGCATCGCCTTTGCCGCGCTGAACAAGGGTTATAAAATTATTTTTGTCGTTCCGACTAAATTTTCCGAGGAAAAGCAAACGCTTTTGCGTGCGCTCGGCGCGGAGATCATCAACACGCCGCGGGAGGGCGGAATGCTCGGCGCGTGGGACAAGGCGGAGAAAATCCGCCGCTCCATTCCGGGCGCGGTGACGCTTGAGCAGTTCAAAAATCAGGCGAATCCGCAGGCGCATTATGAAACGACAGGAAAAGAAATATATGACGACTTGAATGGGAAGATCGATTACCTCGTCGCTGGCGCAGGCAGCGGCGGCACCTATTCGGGCGTTGTTAAGTATCTGAAAGAGCAAAATGAAAATATCACCGGAGTTCTTGCCGATCCCGTCGGCTCCACGATGGGCGGCGGCGCGCATGGCGATTACAACATCGAGGGCATCGGCAACGACTTTATCGCCGACACCATGGATATGTCGCTTGTCGATAAGGTTGTCAAAATGACAGATGACGAAGCCTTCGACGGCGCAAGAGAGCTTGCCGCAAAGGAGGGAATCTTTGCGGGTTCTTCCTCGGGCGCGGCTTTGGCAGCGGCAAAGAAGCTGATCAACAGCGGCGCAAGGGGCAATATCGTCATCATTCTTCCCGACCGCGGAGACCGCTATTTCACCAAACATCTTTACGAATAGGCGGCGATTAACATGCGGATCATCGATTTTCACGCGCACATCTATCCCGAAAAAATCGCCGGAAAGGCGACGGATGCAACGGGCGATTTTTACGGCATTTCGCCTGCCTGTGTCGGTACGAGCGAAGAATTGCTCAAGGAGGGCAGAAGGGCAGGCATTGACGGCTTTGTCCTTTTGCCCGTCGCAACCAGACCTGAACAAGCGCGTCATATCAACAACTTTATCCGTGACGAGGTGAACGCTCACGCCGCATTTCACGGCTTCGGCACGCTTCACCCCGACTGCGCGGAAAAGCTTGCGGAAACGGAATATATCCTTGCATCGGGTTTGTTGGGCGTTAAGCTGCACCCTGACACACAGGGCTTCAATACCGATGATAAAAGGCTGTTTGAGGTGTACGACTATTTGCAGGGCAGAGGAACGCTGATCGTTCACTGCGGTGACAAGCGGTTTGACTATTCCCATCCGCGCCGCCTGAAAAATGTGATCGACAATTTTCCCAAGCTCCGTGTCATTGCCGCGCATCTCGGCGGCTGGTCGCTGTTTGACGAGGCGTTCGCGCTGCTGAAAAACAGCGATTGCCTGCTCGATATTTCGAGCTGCACCATGTTTCTGCCGCCGGAAAAGGTCACGAAATACATTCGCGGCTACGGCGCTGACAGGGTTTTGTTCGGCGCGGATTTCCCGTTGTGGAGTCCCGAAACCGAGGTGAAAGCCTTTCAAAGGCTCGCTCTTACCTCGGAGGAATTTGAAAAAATCGCGTACAAAAACGCGTTAGGGGTTATAGGTTAAATCTATTACCAACTATACCTATAGGATATTAGACAAATACAAATAATCATGATATAATAAACACACTGAAACGAAAGGAGAGAACACCATGACCATGCGTAAAGCCTGTTGTGCAAGTCAAATGATGTGTACGATGCAAAAGGGATTCTTCTGCGTTGTGGCATGCTGCGCGCTCCGAATGTGAAGGGCAATTCTGCGTTTCACCAAGGAAGTCAGCGCCTGACTTCCTTTTTTTGTGCCTGAAAAAGGGCGGAAAAGGAGTAATCAAATGAAAAAGGTATTCATCGTCTGTATCATCGCGCTTGTTGCGGCGTTCAGCATTGCAGGCTGCGCATCGACAAACGCATCCACACAAAACAGCCAAAGTACAACGAAGGATTGCTGCAAGGACAAGGAAGCAACCGCCTCCGAGGTTCCCGACTGCTGCAAAAACAAGGAGCATACAGACAACAACGCATCCAAAGTCTCAGACGTTCCCGACTGCTGTGCGGGAGAATAAAACAGATTAACAAACATAGAAAGGAAATCACTATGAAAACAAAAATCCTTGCGGCTGTTCTTGCCGCCGTTCTTTCAGCAGCCGCATTAACCGGCTGTAATACATCATCCGACAGCTCATCCGCCTCTGAAACCTCCGCAAGCACCGCTTTAAGCGATGCAGCAAAGCTCGAAAAAACCACCTTCAACCTCGGCCACCTTAATTCAACCGCGCATCTGCTCGGATTTGTCGCAAAGGAGGAGGGCTATTTTGAGGAAGAGGGTCTTGACGTAACGCTCACGCTGTTCTCGTCAGCGGCGGAGCTTTCCAGCGGATTAGAAAACGGCAAGCTCGACGTTGCCTTCATCGGCTCCGTTCCCACGCTCACCTTCCAGAGTCAGGGTCACGACCTCACGATTTTCGGCGGCGAGATGACAAACGGTCACGGTTATGTGATCAAGCCCGAATTCGTCGAGGGTAAATCCGACTGGGATGTTTCGATCCTCAAGGGCAGAAACGTCGCTTCTGTTAAGAACTCCGTTCAGGACGCCGAGCTGCAAATCCTTTTGAAGGATAAGAAAATCGAAATCGGCGAGGGAGAGGACAAGGTCAATATCGTCTATTTTGACAGCCAGAAGGACGCTTATAACGCGCTCCAGAACGATTCCATCGACGCGGCTTCGGCATATTCACCCTACACCTCGCTTGCGGAGAGCCAGGGCTACAAGATCGTTTACCGCTGCTCCGAGGAAAAGCTCCTCGAAAACCAGCCCTGCTGCCGTCAGGTCGCCGCAACAGAGGCGCTTGCTAAGTATCCCAATTCCTACAACGCTTTTGAGCGCGCGCTGATCAAGGCGTACAAGTTCACGCAGGAAAACAGGGAAGGTACGGTAAAGGACGTCAAGAAATACATCGACATCGAGGAAGATTTGATCAACACAGAGGTTTACGGCGGCTACGGTACATCTGTTCCCGACCCTGACAAGCAGGGCACGATAACGCTGAAAAATTCCATCGTAGAGCTTGGCTATACGGAGGATTATGATATCGAGAAGCTGTATAACACAGATATCTACAAGAACGCTCTTGCGAGTCTGATCAAAGAAAATCCCGACGATAAAATCTACGCCGAGCTTCAAAATCACTTTGATAAATTTGAGTAAGTCAAAATAAATTACAGACTGAGATGATTGTATATGAGCAAGATAGAAATTCGCAATTTAACGGTTGACTACACCGAAAAGAAGAACCGATTCACCGCATTGAAGGACGTCAGCTTTTCCATTGAGGACGGCGAGTTTGTCAGCGTGATTGGTTCAAGCGGCTGCGGCAAAAGCACGCTGCTCAGCATTCTGGAGGGTATCAATACGCCGACAGCCGGAGAGATCCTGATCAACGGCGATCCGATTCACGGCACCGGCACCGACAGAGGCGTTGTGTTTCAGCACTATTCACTCTTTCCGTGGATGACCGCCAGAAAGAACGTCGCTTTCGGAATCAAGCAGGTCAACAAAGAGGCAAGCAGAACCGAACGCCTGAAAATCGCCGACGAGTTTTTGGAAAAGGTAGGACTAAACGAATTCAAAAACAAATATCCCTCACAGCTTTCGGGAGGAATGCAGCAGCGCGTCGCGATCGCCAGAGCCTTGGCGATGGACACCGACATTCTCCTGATGGACGAACCGTTCGGCGCGATCGACGCGAAAAACCGCACCATTTTGCAGGAGCTTCTGCTTGAGCTGTGGGAGGGCGACGGAACAAGCGCAAGAAAAACCGTTGTGTTTGTCACGCACGACATCGACGAGGCGATTTTACTCTCTGACAAAATCGTTATGATGACCGCGAATCCCGGTCAGGTTTACCGCGAGATCGAAGTTCCCTTTGACCGTCCGCGCAACCGCGCCGAGCTTGTTCAGACAAAGGAATACAATCAGTTCAGAAATAAGCTGCTGGCGATGTTCTACAGCGACATCGTCAGCAAGATCGGCGGAGACGAGGTGGTGCTGTAATGACAATCAAAAAGAGATATCTCAGAGTAGTTCACGCGCTGTTTATCGTACTTCTGCTGATTCAGCTCCTGCCCGATCAACTCAGCGGCGATACCTACGCACAGTACGTTATTTGGTTTGCCGTCGGCGTTGAAGCGCTGACGCTGCTCGTATCCTCATTTATCAAAAAGCCGGTCGGCTTGAATCTTTTTACGGATATCGTCAGCTTTATCTACGGCTTGCTGATCGCGTGGACGCTTGCAACCGCGAAGTTTAATCTGTTAAAGCCCGCGCTGTTTCCGCCGCCCGGAAAGGTCTTTTGGAGAATGATCGGCGATTACGAAACGATCATCACCAACATTTTCAGCTCCGTCGGTATCATTTTGCAGGGCTATCTGTTGGCTCTGGTCATAGCGATCCCGCTCGGACTGTTTCTCGGATGGAGCGCGAGACTCGGCAGCGCGGCAACTTACATTTCAAAATTTCTCGGAGCGATCCCGCCGATTGTCTATATCCCTTACGGTATCGCTCTGCTGCCGACCTTCCGTTCGGTCTCGGTATTCGTTATCTTTTTAGCGACCTTCTGGCCTGTGCTCGCAGGCACGATGAGCGGCGTTATGAATGTAGACAAAAAGACGATCGACTCCGCAAAGGTTTTAAATGTCGGAAAATTTACGATGCTGTTTTCTGTCATTCTCCCGGCGTCGCTGCAGCAAATCTTTATCGGCTGCAATCAGGGACTCACCGTGTCGTTCGTACTGCTGACCTCGGCTGAGATGATCGGCGCGCAGAGCGGCTTGGGATATTACATCAAAAACTACTCCGATTTCGGAGACTATACCAGAACGCTTGTCGGATTGATCGTGATCGGCATCGTCATCGTCGCGATCTCGTTTGCGTTCAATAAGATACAAAAATACCTGCTTCGCTGGAAGTACTGAAAGGAGGAAACACAGTGACGGAAATATTATGGCACGGCAGGGGAGGGCAGGGCGCCTTCACCGCCGCGAGACTTCTCGGCGACGCCTATTCGCTGAAGGACGACGCCTACGCGCTGGCGTTTCCTTCCTTCGGTCCCGAGCGCCGGGGCGCGCCGATTCGCGCGTTCACCAAGCTCGATGAAAAGCCGATCGGCAACCGCAGCGAAATTACAAAATCCAACTACAGTATTTTTCTTGACGATACGCTTTTCAGCGAGAAATCCTTTCGCGAGCTGAAGCAGAACGGAAAAATACTGTTAAATACAAAGAAAAAGTTCGACGATCCGCGCGTGATCACGCTCGACGGCGACGGCATTGCGGCGCGGATCCTCGGCTTGCCCATTACAAATACGATTCTTTTAGGCGCGTTTGCGGCGGTATCGCATGAAATTTCTCTTGAAGAAATAAACGAAGCGATTCGGCAGACCATGCCGCGCCGCCTTCACGAAAAGAATATAGCCGCCGTCAAAGCGGCATATGAGGAGGTTGTCGCATGAAGCCTTATCTGAGGGAGTTTGTCCCGACCTCTTTTGATGATATCCCCGACGCGACCGCTTATGAGGCAGGGTATCTTGTCACCAAGAACGCGGGCTGGCGCAACGTCCGTCCCGTGATCGACAATACAAAGTGCGTCGGCTGTCTGAATTGTTATCTTTACTGTCCCGACGGTGTGATTTTCCGCGAGGGCAGTAAGATCAATATAGATTACGACTTTTGCAAGGGCTGCGGCATTTGCTCAAAAATCTGCAAGCCCGGAGCGATAAAAATGGAGGCGGAAAAGTAATGGCTAAGAAGTTCTTATCGGGCAACGAGGCGTTTGCATACGGCGTCCGCCTTGCACGACCGCAGGTGATTTCCGCTTATCCGATCACGCCGCAGACGATCGTTGTTGAAAAGCTCTCGGAATTTGTGGAGGACGGCAGCCTGAACGCGGAGTTCATTCATGTGGAATCCGAGCATTCCGCGCTGTCCTGTGCGATAGGCGCTTCCTCTGTAGGCGCGAGAGCGTTCACCGCGACATCCTCACAGGGCTTGCTTTATATGGCGGAGTGTCTGCCCTACGCGGCAGGCGGCAGATTCCCGATCGTCATGATGAACGCCAACCGTTCAACGGCGCTTCCGTGGAACATCTACGGCGACCAGCGCGATTCACTCTCTCAGCTCGACAGCGGCTGGATCCAGGCGTATGCCGGCGACGCGCAGGAAGCGCTTGACCTGGCTTTGATGAGCTTTTACATTGCTGAGCACAGCGAGGTCAGCACGCCGTTTATGGCAAATCTCGACGGTTTTGTACTCACACATACCTATGAGGTAGTCGATGTTCCCACGCAGGAACAGGCAGACGCTTTTCTTCCCAAGTACGAAACGGAAAATAAGCTTGACCTGCAAAATCCGCGCAATCTCGCGTTTTCGGCAGGACCCGATACCAACACGTTTTTCAAGTACAAGGAGCACCTCGGTATTCTGAACGCTTCCGAAATCATTGATAAAGCCGAGGAACGCTTTGCGGAAATTTTCGGCAGGCGTTACAGCGGACTGACGGAAAGCTATCAAACCGAGGACGCGGATTATATTCTGATTACCCTCGGCAGTATTTCGGGACTTGTCCGCGAGGCAGTGGATAAGCTAAGGGCAGAGGGCAGACGCGTCGGACTGCTTAGATTGCGCTATCTCCGTCCGTTCCCGAATGAGGAAATCGCAAACGCCGTCAAAAATGCAAAGGCGGTCGCGGTGCTAGAAAAGGACATCTCTTTCGGCAACGAGGGCACGGTTTATACAAACGTCAACTCCGCCCTGCAAAAGGCAGGAATAAAGCTTCCGACCTCAAATTATATCGGAGGTCTTGGCGGAAAGAATATTTCCTTTGAAGAAATAATCAACATCTTTTATGAGCTTGAAAAACAGCAGTCCACGGTAAAATTCTTAGGGATCGGCGGTGAAGAAAATGGCGCTTAACGCGAAAACGCTCAGCGAAACAGAGCTGTTTTACGGTCACAAGGCGTGCGCCGGCTGCGGAGGCAGCCTCGCGGTGCGGATCGCTCTCAAGGTTTTGGGAGAAAACGCCGTCGCCGTCCTTCCGGCAGGATGTATGTCGGCTGTCGGCTTCAACTTTCCGCAGCTTTGCTTCGGCAATAACGCCATCATCTCGACCTTTGCGGGTACTGCTTCCATGCTGACAGGCGTTGAGGCAGGGCTTCGGGCGCAGGGAATTACCGACTTTCACGCGGTAGGCTTTGCGGGCGACGGCGGCACGGCTGATATCGGCTTGCAGGCGCTCTCGGGTGCAATCGACCGCAACGACGATATTCTCTATATCTGTTATGACAACGAGGCGTATATGAATACCGGCATTCAGAAAAGCTCGCTGACGCCCTTCGGCGCGAGGACGACCACCACGCCCGCGGGCAGAAATATACGCGGCAATCTCAGACCTAAGAAAAATCTATTTGAGATCGTCGCCGCCCACGGGATCCCGTATGCCGCCACCGCAAGCGTAGGCTATCTCAACGATTTTATACGAAAGGTAGAAAAAGCGAAGCAAATAAAAGGTACGAAGTACATTCACATTCTCGCGCCCTGTCCCACAGGCTGGGGCGTAAAGACGGACGAAACCGTTGCAATCGCCAAGGAGGTCGTTGACTGCGGTC
This sequence comes from Ruminococcaceae bacterium P7, assembly GCA_900100595.1. Classification (GTDB taxonomy): domain Bacteria; phylum Bacillota; class Clostridia; order Oscillospirales; family Acutalibacteraceae; genus Ruminococcoides. The sequence continues at coordinate 10,537 of FMUA01000007.1, read as the reverse complement.
TTTGGTACCTTGCTGAGTACGAAAACGGCGGTTTTACGCTGAATCACCGCCCGAAAGAGTTTTCGGACGTATCGGCTTATCTCAGACGTCAGAGCCGATTTAAGCATCTGACCGATGAGGACATAGAAATCATCACACGCTCCCGCGATAAAAAATGGGAGTTTATCAATAAAAATTTTAAGTGATTTTAAGGAGTAAAAAGCAATGAGCAGAGATATTAACAATAAATTTTGGGACGAGGAGCTTGAGACCCTGCCCCGTGAAGAGCTTGAAAAAAGACAGCTCGAGGACTTGAAGGAGATCGTCAAATTTGCCTATGAAAACGCGCCCTATTACAAGCGCAGCTTTGATGAGGCAGGCGTAAAGCCCGAGGATATCAAAACCCTCAAGGATATTCAGAAGTTCCCCTTTATCAATAAGAAAACCCAGCGTGACACACAGGGTGTAGGCTCCTTCTTAGGTGAGCTGGCAGCTGTTCCCGAGGAGGACGTGGTATTTATTTCCACCTCGTCCGGTTCAACCGGCGTTCCCACCATGAGCCCGTTCACCAAAAAGGACTTCGACGAGTTTCAGGATACCGAAAGCCGCTGGTTCTGGCAGATCGGTATGCGCCCGAACGACCGCTATGTTCACGCGCTCAACTTCTCGCTCTATGTAGGCGGTCCCGACGTTATCGGCGCACAGAATCTCGGCGCGCTCTGCATCTGGGGCGGTACGCTCCCGAGTGAACGCCTGCTGTTTGTATTGAAAACCTATCAGCCGACCGTCATCTGGACTTCGCCGTCATACGCTTGGCAGCTCGGCGAAAAGGCGCTCAAGAGCGGCATTGACCCCAAGAAGGATTTGAATATCAAGAAAATCATCGTTGCGGGTGAGCTCGGCGGCTCGATCGACGCCACCAGAAAGGCGATTGAAGACATCTGGGGCGCGGAGGTTTACGATTTTTACGGACTGTCCGACATTTTCGGAGCCTGCGCCGCAATGTGCGAGGCGAAAGACGGACTTCATATCGCGGAGAACCATATTCTGGTTGAAACGATCGACATCCACACAGGCGAGATCTTAGAGCCCGGTCAGGTCGGCGAGCTGGTATTCACCACGCTCAGAAAGCACGCCCGTCCGCTTATTCGTTTCCGCACAGGCGACATCGGACGTATCGACAACACCAAGTGCTCCTGCGGCAGAACGCATGGCAGAATCCATATTCTGGGCAGAAAGGACGATATGTTTATCGTTTCGGCAGTCAACGTATTCCCGAGCGATATCGAGGCGGTCATCCGCGAGCAGGACGGCATTACGGGCGAATATCTTATCAGGATTTTTGAGAGAGATTTCACCAATAAGTACGCCGTTGAAATCGAGAAGAACGCAGACAATCCCAAGACAGACGAGGAGGTTGCCGCTGAGGTTTCCGCGGCATTGAAGGCGCGTATCGGCGTTAAGCCCGCAAGAGTTGTTGTTCATCCCGACGGCGGACTTGACACACGCTCCGAGCACAAGTCAAAGCGCGTTATTGACGAGCGCAACCTTGAATACGTCATTTAATAAGTATATAATAGGGCATAAAACAGCCCAAAGAATAATTACGATGGAGGAACTTTTATGCCCGAGCTATCCAAACGAACAGAAACCTTTACAGATTCCGTCATCCGCCGCATGACGAGAATTTCAAATAAATACGGAGCGGTAAACCTTTCTCAGGGCTTTCCCGATTTTGAACCGCCGCGCGAACTGCTCGAACGTCTTGCCGAGGTTACCGGGGAGGACTTTCACCAGTATTCCATCACATGGGGAGCGCAGAATTTCCGTGAGGCTCTTGCCGAAAAGCAGTCACGACTCATGGGCGTTGACATCGACCCGAACGAAAACGTCGTCGTCACCTGCGGCAGCACCGAGGCGATGATGGCGGCAATGATGACCGTCGCCAATCCGGGCGACAAGGTGATCGTGTTCTCTCCGTTTTACGAAAACTACGGCGCGGACACAATCCTGTCGGGTGCGGAACCGATCTATGTTCCGCTCTATCCGCCCGAATTCAACTTTGACCCAAACGAGTTGGAAGCGGCGTTCAGACAAAAGCCGAAGGCGCTGATTCTCTGCAACCCCTCCAATCCCTGCGGCAAGGTGTTCACCTGTGACGAGCTGAAAATCATTGCCGACCTCGCCGAAAAATACGATGCGTTTGTTATTACCGACGAGGTTTACGAGCATATTATTTACGCGCCGCACAAGCACACCTATTTCGCTTCACTGCCCAATATGTGGGAGCGCACGATCTCCTGCTCCTCGCTCTCAAAAACCTATTCCATCACGGGATGGCGTTTGGGTTATATCATCGCGCCGCCGCATATTATCGACGTGGCAAAGAAGGTTCACGACTTTCTGACCGTCGGCGCTGCTGCACCCTTGCAGGAGGCGGCGGTGACAGGACTGCGCTTCGGAGACGATTATTACAGACAGCTCGCTGAAAAATACACCGAAAAACGCGATTTGTTTTTAAAGGGTCTCGATGATATCGGAATCTCTCATACAACTCCACAGGGCGCGTATTATGTGCTGCTTGATATCTCGGAATTCGGCTTTGACAGCGACCTTGATTTCTGTGAAAAGCTCGCCGAAAAGGTAGGCGTAGGCGCGGTGCCGGGCTCAAGCTTCTTCCGTGAAAACGTCAACCACCTGATTCGTCTGCACTTCGCCAAGAGAAACGACACGCTCAGCGAAGCATTGAACCGACTATCCGAAATCAATATCTTGAAAAAATAATCCGAAGTAAGGCGCTTGGAATCGAAGCATACCGGACTCCTCAGAAAACGCCCGACGCAGGAGGATATGATCCCCAAGCCGCTGCTCGGTTCGCTGGACACGCTGACGATCAAGGGTTATTTCTTTGTCGACAAGATAGTGAATCTGTTGGTGAAGGGCTCGTGGGAGAAATCGAAATACGGCTACGCGCTCGTGGTGAATGAATTCAAGGAGATCATTCCGTCGACAAAGGACGGCATTATCGCTTATCTGTCCGCGACCGTGAATGGCATCAAGGAGTCTATGGCGAAGAAAATCGTCGGTCAGTTCGGACTTCAAACGCTGGAGGTGTTTGAAAACAGCCCCGAACAGCTCTTGACCGTCAAGGGTATCGGCAGACAGCGGCTGCAGAAAATCATCGGCAGCTATAAGGATTCGCGTTCTATTCAGGAAATCGTGTCGTATCTCGCGCCGCTGGGCGTGACTGCGAACAAGTGTGCCAAAATCGCGAAGGCGTTTGGGGGAGAGGCAATGAATGATTTGCTCAACGAACCGTTCCGACTTTGCGAAACAGAGGGCTTCGGTTTCCTGATTGTCGATCAGATTGCGTGAAAGACGACGTTTACGCTGACAGACCCTATGCGTATTTGCGTTCTTCGAGGGGATCTCAAAGCGGCTCTACACCGACGAGGAGCTAGATAAGTGGAACGCCGAGGAAAACACCCCGAAGCAGTACGGCGATAAGGAGTACACCACCTACGAGGCACTGCAAAGACAGCGCCGCATGGAAACAAGCCTGCGCCGTCGCAGAGAGGAAATCGAGCTGCTTGAAAAGGGCGAAGCGGACGAGGACGATATCTTAGCCGCCAAAGCGAAATATCACGCCCTGTCGAGCGAATACGCCGAATTTTCCAAGGCGATGAACCTTCCGCAGCAGCGCGAAAGAATCAGTATCGACGGCTTGAAGGGTGTTGATGTTAGTTTTGGAGAATATCAAATAGATACTGAAAAAGGTATAAGTGGTAAATTGCCATCCAAAACCATTGAAAACGCGGTTGATACCGAGTACATCAAATCTCGTGAATATCATGAAAAATTCAAAACTATTACTGATAATCCTGAAGTTAATGAGAAAATATATAATGAGTCAAAAGCATTATTAATACACAGAAACGGAACCAGCAGGGAGGATATCTGTTTGATTGACAGCAAAACCGCAGAGGTTGTTGCACGTCAGTATGAGCCAAAAGGTGAGAATGGTGTAGATGACTACAACAAGAAAATGGTAAATGCTATAGCCAATCATCCGCCATACACGCTCATATCCTTACATAATCATCCTACTAACAATCCTCCAACAGGAAATGATTTAACTTCTAATGGTGCGCATCGATATTTGCTTGGAGTTGTTGTCACTCACAACGGTAAAGTTTTCACATACAAAGTTGGGAATAAGCCTTTTACTGCTATATCTTTTGGAATGAGAGTTGACAAATATCGAGGATCCAAGTATAATCTAAGTGAGTACGATGCATTTATTCGTGCATTGAATGACTATTCTGAACAATACGGCATAGAATGGAGAGAAATAACATGAAGATGTCATTAAGTTATTATGACGGTCATTATATTGATTCAGGAAGAACTCAGGAAGAGAGAGATTTGCTGGATAAGCAAGCTCAGGAAGAGTGTGAAACCTTAAACAGTTGGGACGAAGTCAAAAACTGAATCATAAATAGAACTCTAACCGCTCCGCACAAGCAGGGCGGTTTTCTTATACCCGAAAGGAGAAAAATGGACAATAAAAAGCTTCCTCTCGTCGAAGAATTGAAATCTATCGTCTTTGACTTTGAGCACGGCAAATACACCGTGAATAATTGTGACGTCGGGCACTGCTCCGAAATTAGCGTTATTTTTCACGACGGTTAATTCTAATTGCGACACAATTTGGCATACATAATGAAGGCTTCAAAGATTTTTGCGTTCGCTTTGTCTGTCTGACTGGATAGCTCAGGATGCCACTGTACCGCCCAGATAAACCGTTTGAGCGGCATATAGACAGCCTCAATCGCTCCGTCTTCTGCGTACGCCATTCTTCTCAGTATCGGTGACAAGTCCTTGATTTCCTGATGGGGACAGTCGTTTACCGTGAGTGTCTGACTGTTCAGCATATAGGCAAGAGGTGTGTCCTGCTCAACGATCACCTCGTGAGAAGGAGAATCGGCAGATAATTCCGTTTGCGCCGGCAAAGTCTGACCGAGTGTTCCGCCTAAAGCCGCATTTAAAAACTGCATGCCGTTACAGATACCCAGCAAAGGAAGATTGCGCTCAATCGCCCTGTCGATTACCATGATTTCCAGCTTCTCGTGCAGCGGACAGGTGATGATACCGTGACTCCTGATTTTCCCGTCATAAATAGCAGAGGAAACCTCGGGTCCTCCTGTCAGGAGAAATCCGTCGCACATGCCGATTGACTGAGAAAACACCCTTTCATCCTCGGTCAGCGGAAGAATCACAGGCAGACCGCCTGCCCGTACAATACAGTCCGTATAGCCGTGCTGTGTCCATATTCGTTGATTGTACTCGTCCCAAAGCGGGACGATACCGATATTCGGTTTGTTTTCCATAAATATCTTTTCCCTTAAACATTTATACTAAATCATCCGTCGGGATGATGCGGAACAACGGCGTTTGCGAATAGATCAGCGGCTGGTTGACGTGGAAGAACACGATACCGTTCCGCGGAGCGATGACTCTGTCTGCGATTTCTCCCGTGTACGGATCCATGATTTCCGCGAGGACGTCACCCTTTCTGACTCTGGAATCGACATTGGCGTGACGGATAAAGATGCCTGCTGTGGAGGATTTGACATTCATCAGCGAGTGTCCTTCGATAAACTGAGAAATAAAGCCTTCGTGACATCTGTAATCGATGATCCCTTGTTTGCTGAGAAAGCAGAGCACCGCGTTGATCGCTTCTCTTGCGCTGACGGTTTCGATGCTGTCGGTCGCGCTGGTGTAGATGGAAAACGCCTTCGTTTCCCAGAGCTGCCAGTTGTAGTTGAGCGTGGTGGTGTCATAGGGACGGGCATTCCTGCGGAACACGTACGGCAGACCGAAATCCTTGGCAAGCTCGATATCCTCAAATCCCGTCTGCATGACTCTGACGTGGGGAATATAATCGCCCTGCATATAAAAGCTGGTGAACTGGATGCCGTAGCGGTAGGCGTTGATGTTTTCAAACACGCCTGCCGCGATTCTCTGCGTCGTTTCTCCGAGATTGTAGCCGGGGAACATACGGTTGATGTCGGTATTGTCGGTTGACCAGAACCGCTTGCCGATGTTCATGGAATGGCTGTTGACTGTCGGTACGACCATCACGGTTTTGCCATAGCGGATTTTGCCCTGATGCTCAAGCTGCTTGAAAATGTTGATCAGCCGCGAGCAGATATAGAGCTGCTGCACCTCGTTGCCGCGCGTCGCGCCGACGATGCAGGCGGACTGCTCGCCTTCTCCGAAGGAGTAGCCCTTGATGCGCATATTATCTCTGTAAACAGAGTTCAGTTCAAATAGTATCTTTTCTTTCATCATGCACCTCACGCAAGGATTCTCGCAATCAGCGAGCCTTCGTTCACAATCGGATATTCGCGCAGGGTAAAGACGATCCCGTCCGTCGGGGAAGAGATCCGCTCGTTGATTTCACCCGTCAGCGGGTTGAGGATGTCGCCGATATGACCGCCCTTTCTGACGTTCTTCCAATGCTCCACGCAGGGTACGAATACGCCCGATTTGCCTGCGTTGATGAACGATACCTCGCCGTCCTCGGAAATGATCGGCTCCTTCGGTGTGACGACCTCTCCGCTCCAGATGCCAAGCTCCTTCATCAGCGCGAAAATGCCGTCGGTCAGCTGGTCGCCGAACTTTTTCGTGATTCTCATGCCGACGCCCATCTCAACCACAAGCGTCGGAGTGCCGATGCTGTTCAGCGAGTACGCGAGCGTTGATTCGAGCACGGTTGCCGAGGAGTGAACCCAGATGTAGTCTGTATTCAGTAGCTTTGCAAGCGGCACCAGCGTATCGCGGGACAGCTTGTTGATGCGCACCTGCGGGATCTCCTCGAGAAAGATGTTGCTCGCGTGAATGTCAATCACCGCTGCGCTGCCGCTCAGATCTTCGATGATTCCGGACGCGATATATTCGGGCATCGAGCTGTCCTCGGAGCCTGGGAAGATGCGGTTCATATCCAGATCGAAGCCGGGAATGCCCCGTGTGATCGAGTCGATGCCGAGCGGATTGATCGCGGGATAAACGTCAACGATTCCCGTCAGGCATCCGATGTTTTCCCTTATTCTCCGTTGCAGCTCATAGCAGACGTACTGTCCCTCCAGCTCGTCACCGTGGGTGCCCGTCACGATGCTGATGCGATTTTCACCGCCGCTGAGTCCCTTTTGCGGAATCAGGCGGTTTTTTTGTATCATTAATTTCTCGTCGATCGGCAGACCGACCGACACGACTGTTTCAATCATGTTCCTGCTCCTTTTCCGAAACTGTCACCTTTTCCGTCTGACGCTGGGTGACGCAGCCGTAGAAATTGCCGCGGATGACGGCGCAGTCAGACGAATCCCTGCCGCACGAAACGCGGATATAATCGGCGTTGACGAGCTTGTTGTCGGTCGGGTCAAAGCCGTACCAGTAGCCGTTGCACAGGGCTTCGACCCATGCGTGTGACGCGCCCTCGCCGAGCGTCATTCCCACGACATACCGTGCAGGGATTCCCTCCATCCTCAGCAGGGACAGCATGATATGCGCGTAGTCCTGACACACGCCGCGTCCGAGAGCAAGCGCGTTTTCAGCGGTTTCATGCACCTCGGTCGCTTCTGTGTCATAGGTAAAGGTGTAGTGCAGCGTGTTCATCATGCATAGCGCCTTGTCATAATCACCCGCGATTTTTTCAAGCTCCAGGTTCCTGTGATATTTCCTGATGCAGTCTCCTGCCGCAGTGAGCGGCGTCTGCGCTTTCAGGAAAGCATAAGCAGACGGATTTGCCGTGTATTCCTCAAAGATGTCAAGCCCTGTCTGCGCTTCACCGCTGATTGTTACATTAAAGCGGTCATGTGTTCCTTCAATCAGACCGTAAAGCTTTTTGTTGCCGAAGTTGTCCTCAGAAACACAATAATCTTCTTTATCAGAAATATGAATGGACAGTCCGCTGATGGTTTGCCTGCTTGTGTCCTGCGGAAGAAACATGACCGAAAAGGCGTGATGCGTGACGGGTGCGCTGAACTGCGCGTTCAGTGTATAAGTAAATTGCAGCCGTTTGATAGTACCACCCTTTTCATTCGTTAATAAGATTTCTCAGCAGTTTTTTGAGATTCGGATGATTCAGCGGATCATCTGTCATCATGTTGTCCACTGTGTTGATGACGCTTTCGTCGTACCGCAGCTTGGACTTTGCAAGGAATTGCTTCATCCTGCGGTACTCTCTGCGCACGTCGTTATCAGGCAAATCAAGGCTCAGATAGAGGTCAAGCCGCTCCAAGCCCTTACCCAACTTGATGATGTTGCGTATCTGCTCGTCGTCGATCATGTCGTTGACGCAGCCCCAGAATGCGAGAATATGATCGAGGGTCAGCATCAGATCAGCAAGAGCCGCGCTGCCGTTTTTCGCATTGTGAATATCGTCGATCGCCAGCTGGATATACGCCATTGTTTCCGTGCCGATATAATCGCGCATAACGATCGCGTTGTCGTACGCACGGTTCAGGCTTGAAATAATGGAATTCGGGTCGGTTTCGTCAAACGGATACGCACGCAGGAATTTTTCCCGCGTTCCGTATGCATTCGGAATGCCGATTTTGCGGCAGAATTCGCCGTAATATTCAGGGTTCGCGTCAATCATTTTGTCCGCGCTCTGAAAATAATATTTCAGCGTCGTATAGACGCGCTCCGTGTACCTTCCCAGCCAGAAAAGATGGTCGCTTTTGTCTACCGTGATAATACCCATGTGTCCTTAAAACCTCCGCCCTGTGATGAATTGACGATGAATGAATCGGGATTGCGCGAGAACCGCGTCAGTCCGCTCGGCCATACCTTTGTTTCGCCGTCCGTGAGTACGAACGCGCGTAAATCTGCTTTTCTCGGAACCTGCGTGCCGTCTGTGCCGAGAATATCCAAATCGTAGAAGTCAATGACCTCCTGCGCGATAAAACGGCGCGGTTCGCTTTTCAAGAGTTGGATGAATGCTTCTTTTTTCTCCTTGGATAGCGAGCTTCCGAATACCACGCCGTAGCCGCCTGCCTCCGCGACGTCCTTGATAACAAGATTGTCAAACTTATCGAGAACATAGCGCATATCGTCCTCGTAATAGGGAAGATAGGTCGGCGCGTTCTTCAGAATCGCGTCCTCCCCAAGATAGTATTTGATCATTTTCGGCACAAAGTAATAGATGCCTTTGTCGTCCGCTACGCCGTTGCCGGGCGCGTTGAGCAGCGCAACGTTGCCTTTTTTATACGCTTCAAAGATATGCGGGATACCGATGACGCTGTCCTCATAAAAGGTCATCGGGTCGAGGTACTCGTCGGAAATGCGGCGGTACACCGCGCCGACGCGCTGCTTTCTGCCGAGATAGTCAATATAATACAGCCTGTCGTTTTCGCAGACGATTTCCTTGCCCGTAGAGAGCACCGCGCCGGTCTTTTCCGCCAGATAGGAGTGCTCGAAGAAAGCGGCATTGTATCTTCCGGGAGAGAGAATCACGTTGATGCCGCCCGTGTTGACGTAGTCCATCACCTCTTTGAGCATGTCGGCATAGTTGCGGTTGTCGATCACGCTGTTGGATGAAAACGCATCGGGCGCGCTTCTTCTCTGCAGCTCGCGCGCGATCATCGGATAGGAAGCGCCTGATGGCACGCGCAGATTATCCTCGAGGATATACCAGTTATCGTCCTTAGACTGAACCAGATCGATGCCCGAGATGTGGCTGTAGATGTTTTTCGGCGGCGTCACCCCGTCGCACGGCGGCAAAAAGCCCTTTGCGGAATAGATGAATTCCTCGGGAATCACGCCGTCTCTGACAATCCGTTTTTCTCCGTAAATATCCGACAGAAAACAGTTCAACGCGTTGACACGCTGCTTCAAGCCCTTTTCAAGATACTGAAATTCGCCGTTTGAAATGATACGCGGAATCGGGTCAAACGGAAAAAGCTGTTCCTTGAAAGTGCCGTCCTTATATATACCGAATTTCACGCCGTACCGTGCCAGCAGGCGGTTGATGGTTTCGGCGTTTTTGATAAGTTCCTTCATAGCCTTTCCTCCTGAAAAAAATAAAACAAGGGCGTTTTCCACATGAATTGGAAAACGCCCTTGTTTACCTCATTATTGTATCACCGTTATTTGATTATGTCAATATGAATTTGCAGGATTGTGTTTATACTATTGCATATTTATCAAGATATTACAGAATAGCCGAGAAATGTATAAAGTATTATGCATAACCAAATCCATAATTATTCTTTTCGCTTGCTGTTCAGGTAAGAATGATCAAGAGAAAAAGGACTAAAGAATTTCATTACCTCAGCAACTTTCTGATTCTCTCCACAGCCTCTGCGGTTTTCCCGCGGGAGTTGAAGGAGGTCAGGCGGAAATAGCCCTTGCCGTTTTCGCCGAAGCCCTCACCGGGCGTGCCGACGACGGCGGCGTTTTCAAGCAGATAGTCGAAGAATTCCCAGCTGCCCATTTTGTTCGGGCATTCCAGCCAGATGTAGGGAGAATTTTTACCGCCCGTATAGTAGATGCC
>FMUA01000013.1:58385-102060 GCA_900100595.1 Ruminococcaceae bacterium P7 | reverse complement strand
AGCAGGAGCCAACAAATTTCTGAGACGCTATTATGCCAAAGTGATGGAATATCTCAAGGAAAAGGAAAAAGCTGAAACTGATTCCACTCAGTAAAATACTGACTGAGGCGGCATCGCCGCCCTTATCTGCATAACAGCACTGTTGGCACAAGCTGTCAAGGACGCCGCAGGCGCGGCCCAGCCGTTTATCCTTGACAGGTTGGGACAACTGTGCTACCCACCAAAGCCGCCATTTTCCGACGGCTTATTTGTCGTGTTGAAACCGTTGATTTTCCACCTACAATCTGCCTACAATATTTTTTCGTCAAGTTCTATTTTGGGGCTTGACTTTTTATTTGTAGGCTTCAAAATTTTTTGAAAATAAAAAAAGAGCCAACCGCTTATTTCTAAACGATTGGCTCTGAAAAAGAAAAACGCAGACATTTTACTTATCTGTCTGCGTAATGTGTGTGAGTTATTCAGTTGTTATTCGGAAGTTCGGGTCTGTCAGGAAAGGGAAAACATCGGTTTTACATCCATATTTCGTGACAAAAATTTTCACGCCCCTGAGACGTGAAAAACCCCGATAGAATCGGGGTTTTTCGGGGATATATCTTTTTTGCATATCCTTTATGGTGGAGAATGCTGGACTCGAACCAGTGACCTCCTGCGTGTGAAGCAGGCGCTCTAACCAGCTGAGCTAATCCTCCGGTTTTTAAATTGACAGCGAAGTCCGTTTCCGGACTTCGCCTTTGGTGGAGAATGCTGGACTCGAACCAGTGACCTCTTGCATGTCAAGCAAGCGCTCTAACCTGCTGAGCTAATCCTCCGTATTTGGTCGGAGTGAAGGGCGTTCCATCTTGCGAGAAGTTCATCTCGCTTGCTGCGGCGTGTTCAAAGCTAAAAGTTCATCAACTCTCTCGCTGAAAACGTCACACCGTGACGTTTTCTTAACGCTCGCCTTCAATTCCCTTCATCCGTTGCTTGTTGAAGATATTTCTTAAAGACATTTTGGAAATGTCTTTAAGAAATATGGTCGGAGTGAAGGGATTTGAACCCCCGACATCCTGGTCCCAAACCAGGCGCGCTACCAGCTGCGCTACACCCCGAAAGAAATGCTAATCTTCCGCTGTTGTGGTCAGTTATGTGGTCAAAGCCAATTCCCGACGTCATTTTCCTCGGGCGGGAAACCCCGGAAAGCAAGGTGTTATGCGGCGTTTAGCGGTTTTGAAATCTGTCCTGACACAAAATGCGTACACGCTCCCAAAGCGGACGCGCAAGCTGCTTGAGCTGCCGCCTTATCAGCGACAGCTCTATTATATATCATCTTTCCCGATTTGTCAACCATATTTTCTGCGCTTATTTCAGCGCGGAGATTTTTTTAAATATCTCCTTGGGGTTGTTCAGACAGAGCGCGCATTTGTATTTCTCGGCGTCTGCGGGACTGCGGAAGCCCCAGCCGTAGAGAGCGGCGGCAAAATCCATGCCGACCTCCTGCGCGGCAAGCGCGTCGACAAAGCTGTCTCCGATGAAAATGCTCTCCTCCACGGGGACGTGCAGCTCGTCAAGGACAAGGCGCAGCATGTCGCTCTTCTCCCTGTCGATGTCGACGTCGGTCGCGACGACCATGTCGAACAGCTCGCCGATGGTGTTGTAGACGCCGAGCATGTTGTTGATGAACTTCTTGTTCTTCTGGGTGACAATCGCGAGCATGCAGCCGCTCTCCTTGAGCCGGCGGAGCGCGTCCTCGATGCCGTCGTAGATGAGGAACATCTCCTCTCCCTTGATGGAGTAGAGCTTGCTGTAGTTGTTCATCGCGTACTCGATCTCGTCCTCCTTCATGCCGTACAGGCTCATGAAGCCGTCCTCGAGGGAAACGCCGATGACGCCGTAGAGCGCGTCGTGGTGGACGGGCGTATAGCCCATCGCGTTCGCGGTGGTGTTCATGCAGTAGAGAATACCCGGGGAGGTATCCGCAATGGTGCCGTCATATCCGATAATGATTAGCTTTTTCATCGTATCACCTGCCTTAAATCCATTTTAACACGAAAGTATCGGAATTACAATAGTTTTTGATTGACATTGACCGCTTGGGGGTATAAAATATTTTTGAATCTTTCGGAAAGGTCAATGCTATGAAACAAAAAATAAATCAACAAGGCTACACCACGATGAACGCGCTGGTGACCGCGTTTCTGCTGCTGATGTTCGCGGCGTTTCCGCTGTTCGTCAGCCTGTATATCAACGGACAGTTCCCGTTCATCCACTTTGACGACGGCTTTGTCGGCATCCGCCATCAGAAGTACTACTTCTTCGTGGCGATCGCGGCGATGGCGCTGATCGCGGAGCTGTTGCTGCTGCTGACGCGGATTTCGGGTGAGAAAGGCGAAAAGGCGGAGCAAAAGCCGCTTTTGAAAACGCTGAGCTTCACGGACTGGTCGGCAATCGCTCTTGCGCTGAGCTGCGCGCTCTCGACGCTGTTCTCTCCCTACATCACCCTCGCGTTCTGGGGAGAGATGTCGCTCGGCAGCTTCTCGGTCGGCAGGAACAACGGACTGTTTTTGATTCTGCTGTACGTCGCGGTCTACTTCATGCTGTCGCGGCTCTACCGCTTCCGCGAGGTCGTCTTTGCCGCGCTTGCGGCGTCGTGCTCGATCGTCTACCTGCTGACGGTGCTCAACGGGTTCTATATCGATCCGCTCAATATGCTCGCGCAGTTCAAGGACAGTCAGCCGAGTGTGTATATGGAGTTCTTCTCGACCATCGGCAACAAGAATATGCTCGCGAGCTTCATCTGCGTCACGCTGCCCGTCAGCTTCGTGATGGCGGTTCTGACGGAGAAGCTGTGGATGCGTGTCCTCTGTCTCACCGCCACGGCGCTCGGCTCGATGGCAATGATCATCGGCGACAGCGATTCCGCGCTGCTCGGCTCGGCGGTCTTTCTCGCGGTGATGCTCGTCGTGTTCGCGAGACGTCCCGAACGGCTGAAACGGTATTTCCTCGGCGTCACCGTCATGCTCGGCTCGGTCAGTTTGCTGCGGCTGTTCTCGTCGCTGATGAACGACAACTACAAGGAGCTGGGAGACTTGACGAAGGGCATTCTGTTCTCGGACAAGATGCCGCTGTTCGTCGGTATCGCGGCGGTCGTCACCGTTCTGCTCTGCGTCCTCGATTGGAAAAAGCCCGGTTTTATGCTGCCGAAGGCGGTTCCCGTGATACTCGGGGCGCTGTTCGGAGGAGCGGCATTATCGGCGTTCGGCGTGTTCCTGTATTTCAGCGCGGTCGACACCGCGACCGACCTCGGCAGCATGGAAAAGCTGCTGCGCATGAACGACGCATGGGGCACGCATCGCGGCATCATGTGGCTGCGGTCATTCAAAATCTTCGGCGAAGCGAACGTCTGGCAGAAGCTGTTCGGAACAGGTCCCGACACGTTCTATTTCGCGTTCGAGCCGTATTTCCGGGAGCTGGAGGAATACGGCAACAGCTCGACGGACGCGGCTCATAATGAGTATATCAACTATCTGATCACGATCGGCGCCGCGGGACTCGCGTGCTATCTGTCGTTTGTGGGAAGCGCGCTGGTGCGCGGCTTCAAGAGCGCAAAGAGGAATCCCTATGTGCTGGCGTGCGCGGCGGCAGTCACGGCGTATCTCGCGCAGGCGGTCGTCAATATCGCGCTGCCGATCTCGACGCCGCTGATGATTATTTTCGTATCGCTCTGCGAAGCGTTCGCACGCATGAAAGAAGAATAAAGGAAAAAAAAATCGGGACGGGTTTTCAACCCGTCCCGAATCCTTTTGCAATCAATTAAAGTGCAGATACGATATCTCTGGTATCTCTCGCGATGACCATTTCCTCGTCGGTCGCGATCAGCTCAACACGGATCTTGGAATCGGCGGCGGTCAGGGTACCCTGTCTGCCGTGGATCATGTTGTTGTTCGCGTCCTTGTCGAGCTTGACGCCGAGGCACTCGAGGTAGTTGCACACGCCCTCACGCAGGCAGGGCTGGTTCTCGCCGAGACCCGCGGTGAATACGATCGCGTCGCAGCCGCCGAGCGCAACATAGTAGCTGCCGATGTACTGCGCAATCTGATAGTAGAGCATGTCGTGAGCGAGCTTTGCACGGTGGTTGCCCGCCTTCTCAGCCGCGGTGACGTCGCGGTCGTCGGAGGATACGCCCGAGATGCCGAGCAGACCGGACTTCTTGTTGAGCAGGTCGGACATCTGCTGCGGTGTGAAGCCCTCTTTCTCCGCGATGAAGGTAACGACGGAGGGGTCGAGAGAGCCGGAACGGGTTCCCATCAGGAAGCCGCCGAGGGGAGTCAGTCCCATGGTGGTGTCGATGACCTTGCCGCCGTCGACTGCGGTGATGGAGGAGCCGTTGCCGATGTGGCAGGTGATGATCTTGGTCTCCTCGATGGGCTTGCCCATCAGCTCCGCCATCTTGGCGCTGACATAGCGGTGGGAGGTGCCGTGGAAGCCGTACTTTCTGACGCCGAGCTTCTCGTAATACTCATAGGGAACGGCGTACATATACGCCTTTTCGGGCATGGTCTGGTGGAACGCGGTGTCGAAAACGGCGACCTGCGGAACGTCCTTGCCGAAAACCTCGGTGCAGGCGTCGATGCCCTGGATGTGCGCGGGATTGTGGAGAGGAGCGAGCGGAGAAAGCTCCTGAATCTTGGCGATCACCTCGTCGGTGATGAGGACGCTGCGGTCGAAGTAAGCGCCGCCCTGTACGACTCTGTGGCCGATGGCGGAAACCTCGGAGAGGTCAGAAATCGCGCCGTATTCCGCGTCGAGGAGAGCCTCCTTGACAGCCCGGAACGCCTGGGTGTGGTTCTTCATTTCCGTCTGACGCTCGATCTTCTGACCGTCGGGGGTCTTGAAGCCGATAAACGCCTCTGCGGTGCCGATTCTTTCGCAGTTGCCCTTGGCGAGCACGCTCTCGTCGGTCATATCGATGAGCTGATATTTGAGAGAGGAGCTGCCTGCATTGATAACTAAAACTTTCATTGGTATCAATCCCTTCAAACTATTGATTTAGAAACCATCGTCATGTATAATATACATAAACATACCCTTATATCATACATGATAATTGGCTGATTTTCAAGTGCTTTTTGAGGAAATATGCAAATTTTGTGAAAAATAACGGAGGAATACCATGGCGACGGCAATTATCTGCGAGTGCAGCCCCTTTCACAACGGACATCAGTACCTGTTCCGCACGGCAAGACTGCTGACGGGAGAGGAGAATATCGCGGTCATGAGCGGCAGCTTCACGCAGCGCGGTGAGGTGGCAATCACCGACAAATTCACGCGGGCAGGCGCGCTGATACGCGGCGGCGCGGACTTGGTGATCGAGCTGCCGACCGCGTTTGCGGTCGCGAACGCGCAGCGGTTCGCGGAGGGCGGCGTGAGAATCGCGAAGTCGTTCGCGTGCGTCAACACGCTCGCGTTCGGCTGCGAGACGGAGGACATCGGCGTGCTGCGGACGGCGGCGAACGCATTGCGGAGCGAGCGCGTCAACAGCCTGATCGCGGAGGAGATGCAGGCAGGCGGCTGCTATCCGAGGGCGCTGCAGAGCGCGGTGGAAAAGGTCTACGGAGCGGACGCCGCGGCGGCGGTGTCGTCGCCGAACAATATCCTCGCGGTGGAGTACATCCGCGCGCTCGAGGGCAGCGGTATCGCTCCTTTGCCGATCAAGCGGAAGGGCGTTTCCCATGACAGCGGTACCCCGAGCGGCAATTACGCCTCCGCTTCTCAGATACGCGCAATGCTGCGCAAGGGTGAGGACGTTTCCATGTTCGTCCCCGAGGCGCCGCAAAAAATCACCTGTCCCGAACGGCTCGACGCGGCGGTGCTTTACCGCCTGCGGACGATGACCGCCGGGGAGCTGCGGCTTGTCCCCGACGTCGGCGAGGGACTCGAAAACCGCATCCTCGAGGCGGCAGGTCATAGCGGCAGCGTGGAGGAGCTTTTGCAGCGCGTCAAGACGAAGCGGTACACGCACGCAAGGCTGCGGAGAATCATCACATGCGCGTTCCTCGGCATCACGGAGGAACTGCAAAACACCCCTGCCGATTACGCCCGCGTGCTCGGCATGACCGATTGGGGAGCCGGATTATTGTGCTCCTGCCGCTGCGAAATCGTCACTTCCGCCGCAAAATCGCTGCGTGAAAACGGCAAAATCGCACCGTTTTTGCGGCTCGACATCCGCGCCGGCGACGTCGCGGCGCTTGCCTATGACCCCGTTCAGCCGTCGGGTTCGGACTATTGCACAAGAATTGTCAAATAATTTGTCACATTCTAACGAATATGCTCTGAATGAATTAAAAAATCAAAAAATTATTTACATAAATTTCATTTTTCCTCTTGTATAATTGTGAAAATATATTATAATATAAGTTATAGAATATTATTGGAATATCTATCTAAGCGCAAATCTGAAAAAACTATGAAAAGAGGTACAATATGGCTTTTTCAATTAACGACACAAGACCCCCCCTGGAGCAATTTTTGCAGGGTGAGGCTGCAAGAGCCTACCACTTCCTTGGTTCTCACTTTGAAAACTGGGACGGCCGTCAGGGCGTTGTTTTCAGAGTTTGGGCGCCTAACGCAAAATCTGTTTCCGTAGTCGGCGATTTCAACGACTGGAATCCCGACGCCAACTTCATGTATCGCATCTCCGACTCCGGCGTCTGGGAGCTGTTTGTAGAGGGACTCTGGGAGTTCTGCTGCTACAAATACTGCGTCGAGACCCCGTGGAACGACCGCGTCATGAAGACCGATCCCTTTGCCTTCCACTGCCAGACCCGTCCCGACAACGCGTCGCGCACCTATCATATCTATGACTATGAGTGGCACGATGAGGCTTGGTACGAGTTCAAGAACGCGCATCCCCACAAGACGAGAGCGATCAACGTCTATGAGGTCAACGCGGGTTCATGGAAAAAATATGACGACGGTAACTTCTTCGGCTATCGCAAGCTGGCGGACGAGCTGATTCCCTACGTCAAGGATATGGGCTACACCCACATCGAGTTCATGCCCCTCACCGAGTTCCCGTTTGACGGCAGCTGGGGCTATCAGTGCACCGGCTACTACGCCGCGACATCGCGCTACGGCGAGCCGAAGGATCTGATGTATTTCATCGACAAGGCTCACGAGGCAGGCATCGGCGTTATCCTCGACTGGGTTCCCGCTCACTTCCCCAAGGACGCTCACGGCCTCGCGCGCTTCGACGGCACGGGCTGCTATGAGTACGAGGACTGGAGAATCGGCGAGCACAAGGAATGGGGCACCTACATCTTCAACTACGGCAGATATGAGGTCACCAGCTTCCTGATCTCCTCCGCGATGTTCTGGCTCGATATGTACCACATCGACGGCATCCGCGTCGACGCCGTTGCTTCGATGCTCTATCTCGACTACAACCGCAAGGACGGCGAGTGGATCGCCAACGCCTACGGCGGCAGAGAGAACCTCGTCGCGGTCGACTTCATCCAGAAGCTCAACAATGTTGTCCATATGTTCCATCCCGACGCGATGATGATCGCCGAGGAATCCACCGCTTGGCCGAGCGTCACCCGCTACCCGATCGAGGGTCTCGGACTGGGCTTCGACTACAAGTGGAACATGGGCTGGATGAACGACATGCTCTCCTACATCTCCCTCGACCCGCTGTGGAGAAATTACCACCACGACACCCTGACGTTCAGCATGGTCTACGCGTTCTCCGAGAACTTCATGCTGCCGATCTCCCACGACGAGGTCGTTTACGGCAAGGGCTCCCTGATCAACAAGATGCCCGGCGACTATGACATGAAGTTCATGGGCGTGAGAGGCTTTATCGCTTACATGATGGCGCACCCCGGCAAGAAGCTGCTGTTCATGGGCAGTGAAATCGGTCAGTTTGACGAGTGGAACGCCAACGAGCAGCTCGAATGGGGTCTGCTCGAGTATGACAAGCACCGTCAGCTCAACGACTTCTTCAAGGCTGCGAACGCATTCTACCGCGACGTTCCCGCGATGCACGAGAACGACTACGACTGGAACGGCTTCCGCTGGGTCGCTCTCGACGACTATCAGAACAGCGTGATCGCGTTCCGCAGAATCGCGAACGACGGCAGCGAGGTGCTGGTCGTCTGCAACTTCCAGCCCGTCACCCGCGAGCACTACCGCGTCGGCGCACCGTTCTACGGCATCTATGAGGAGGTATTCAACTCCGAGCTGCTCGAGTACGGCGGATGCGGCATCCGCAACGAGGGCGAGCTCAAGACACTCAACGAGAAGGATCATGACTGCGACTTCACCCTCGAGCTGACACTTCCTCCGCTGGGCGTATGCTACTACGTTCTCAAGCAGGAGCTTCCCGTTCCCCCGCCGCCGGCACCCAAAAAGCGCGGCAGAAAGAAGAAGGAGGAAGTCAAAGCGGCTGAGGCTCCCAAGAAGCCCGCAAAGAAGGTTCCCGTAAAGAAGGCTCCCGCCAAGAAGAAGGCTCCCGCGAAGAAAGCGGCAAAGGCTGCGGCTCCGAAGGCTGAGGAACCCAAGGCAGAGGCACCCAAGGCAGAGGCTCCCAAGGCAGAAGCACCCAAGGCAGAAGCACCCAAGGCAGAGGCACCCAAGGCAGAGGCACCCAAGGCAGAGGCTCCGAAGGCAGAGGCTCCCGCAGCGGAAGAGAAAAAATAATTGCAGATAATACAAGGAGCAGGCAATCATGCCTGCTCTTTTTGCATTGATGTTGTTTTCGTGCGGAGCGACCTATCCTCAAGAAATGGGATTGTGAAAGGTCTGATGAACGCTGCCCGCGAAAACGTGCACCCACCTCCCAAATAAACCCATAGTACGCGATTTAAAAAAAGAGCAAACCGAAACGGTTTGCTCTTTTTTGGGGTTATCAATTTGTCAAATAACGCTTACCAGCGCTCATTGAGTGTGTTTCTTTCAGCCTTGCCCTTCTTCGCCTTGCGGGGCTTTCTGGTCGTTCTGCTGAGGAAAATCAGAGAAACCGCGCTGATGACGATGATGGTGAGCACTGCCCACAGCCAAATGTTGGCTGTTCTGCCGACCTTGGCGGTCTGCGCGTCGGGAACCATGTTAGCGGAATCCTGCAGCGCCTTCTCGGCAGCCTTGTTGGTCTTTTGAACCGCGGAATTGCTGTTGTTCACGGCACTGCTTGTGGTGCTCTGAACGGGTGCGGTCGGAGCCGCAGCGGTTACGCTGCTCTGCGCGCTGCCTGCTGTCAGCTCAGAGGTGATGGGACTGGGTCCGACCATCTCTTCTTCCTTGACGGTGTTGGCAACCGCGTCGCCGCCGTTGAGTACCGCGAGGGTCTCAGCGTCGAGCTCGCCCGTTACTGTGAGCTTGTTCGCTTCCTGGAACGCCTTGATCGCGTCGACCGTGTAGTCGCCGAAATAGCCTGTCGGGTCGATGCCGAAGTAGCCCAGCTCGTGGAGCTTGGTCTGGATGTCAAGCACGTCGTCGGTGAAGTCGCCGTATACGACAGAGGTCTTTTTCTCAAACTCGATGTCCTCTACCGCAGGCTCCCCGGTCTTTTCGTCCCCGGACTTCTCGTCCGCAGCCGCGCCGACCAGCTCGTCGTCGACATTCTTGTCAGCCTTGACGTTCTCGGTGCCGGTATCCTCGTCCGCGGCGTCCTCCGCGTCGTTGTCCTCCGCCTTGGTGTCCTCGGTCGTGGTATTCTCGTCCTTCACTTCCTCGGTATCGGCGTCCTCGTCGTCCCTGTCGTCCGATGTGTCAGCCTTGGCGTTCGCCTTGGGCGCGTCGTCGGAATAGAGTACCTCGCGGTCGGAGCCGGAGATGCCGTCAACAACGACGCCTGCCGCCTCCTGGAAGGCTCTGTAGGCTCTCTCGGTCATGGGACCGAAGTCGCCGTCGATCGAACCGGTGTAGAAGCCCAGCTCTGTCAGACGCTCCTGAATCTTCTCGACCTCGTCGCCCATCGAGCCGCGGCTGTAGATGGAGGGCGTTGCGGATTTCTTGGACTCATTGTCCGACTTTTTGCTCGACGAATCGGAGGAGTAATCCTCGCCGTCGGAGGGCGTCTCGGAGGAGTGACCCTTGGAATCGAAGTAGTATGTAGTACCGTCAATCTCGCGTGAGGTGTTGACGATGTACTCGCCGTCCTCATAGTAGTAGTAGTTTCCGTTGAACTCTTCCCAGCCGTTTTCGGGATACGAAACGGCGGTCAGCTTGAACCAGCATTCCCAGGTGTTCCAGCCGCCAATCTCCTGGTAGCATACGCCCCATTCATCGCCTCTTGCGTCGACCTCCATATTGTCCTCAATATAGACGCCGACGTGGCCGGGTCTGGAAAGACCGAGTCCGTGTACTCTGGGGATGCCGTTGCTGACGTAGCCCCAGTCTCTGCCGTTTGACTGAGCGTCGGAGAGCATGCTCATGCGGTTACCGCCGCAGTATGACCAGATGAGTCCCGAGCAGTCGACAGCACCCGGTGAGGTGCCGCCCCAGACGTAGCTCCAGTCTTCATCATACGCGTTGAGCGCATACTCCGCCAATCCGGCGCCTGTGCCTGACGCGCCGGCGCTCATACCGCCGACGACACATACACCAGACACAGTCAGTGTACTCAATATCACAGCGGTAAGTTTTTTTATCCTGTGCATTGTTATTACCTCCTATGTCGATAAGCGTTTTCGGGAGAATTTTACGGGGTGAAAATTACATCCGTCCAACGACTTATTAACAAGTTTGTAACCATTATAGCATCAACAGTCAAAAAAATCAACCCCCGAGGGGGGATTTTTTCATAATCAGCGAATTTCGGGCAAAATATACAACAAATTTTTTCCGATTCCGAATTAATGGTTACAAAATCTCGTGATTTGGTTACAATTTCGCGGTTATTTGACCGTGACAGACGGATTTCGGGAACGGAATCCGCGTTCAGCGGTTCACGTTTTCCCTTATATATAGTATGAGGGAACCGCTGACGCGGACACGGCTCAAATTTCCGCAAAATGGCAATATCCGTCACCTTGCATATAAATACATTCCGCTTATAGTGAAAAATGACATATACAAAAAATCGGGACGATATGTTATAATATATTGGTATACCATTTTACGAATGGGGGTCAATTATGAAATTACACGGTATTCACGTGCCGCACAGGAAAAACACGGCTTCACTGCCGCCTGTGCGTCCCGAACCGCCCAAGACGGTGACGATTCCGATGTCGATGCACATCGGCAGACCTGCCAAGGCGCTTGTCAAGCGCGGCGACGAGGTCAGGGTCGGCACCAAGATCGGAGAAGCGGACGGGTATATTTCCTCGCCTGTACACGCGAGCGTGTCGGGCAAGGTGCAGAAAATCGACGAGATCACCATTATGAACGGCTCCAAGGTCGCCGCCGTCGTGATCGAGTCGGACGGGCTTCAAACGCCCGACGAGAGCATTCAGCCGCCCGAGGTGCACGACCTCGATACGTTCATCGACGCGGTGAAGAACAGCGGATCCGTCGGACTCGGCGGCGCGGGCTTCCCGACCTTCGTCAAGTTCGTCACGAAGGACCTCTCGGTCTTTCAGGAGGTCGTCATCAACGCCGCGGAGTGCGAGCCGTACATCACCTCGGACACGCGCACGATGCTCGACAGGGGCGAGTCGGTGTTCAAGGGCGTCGAAGCGCTCAAGAAGTACCTCGGCATCAAGAAATTTATCATCGGCATCGAGAACAACAAGCCCGAAGCGATCGCCAACATGAAGCGGCTCGCTTCTCAGACCGACGGCGTGACGGTTCACGTCCTGCCCGCGATGTACCCGCAGGGCGGTGAAAAGGTGCTCGTCTACAACACCACAAAGAAGATCATTCCCAAGGGCGGCCTGCCGCTGGACGTCGGCGTCATCGTCATCAACGTCACGACGCTCGCGTTCATCGCGGAGTACCTCGAGACGGGCAAGCCGCTCGTCGAGAAATGCATCACCGTCGACGGCGGCGCGGTCAGAGAGCCGAAAAACCTCGTCGTCCCGATCGGCACGACGATCGCCGACGTGCTAGAAATGGCAGGCGGTCTCAAAACCGACCCCGCGAAGGTGCTCTACGGCGGCCCCATGATGGGCATTGCGGTGCCGTCGCTCGACAGCCCGATCCTCAAAAACACCAACGCGATCATCGCGATGGACGCGAAGGAAGCCAAGCCTCCGCGCACCACGCCCTGCATCAGCTGCGGCGCGTGCATCAACCACTGTCCGCTGCGGCTCGACCCGCGTGAGATCGCGCGCGCCTATAAGCTTGCAAACGCGGAGGAGCTGGAAAAGCTCTGCGTCGATCTCTGCATGGAGTGCGGCTGCTGCTCCTACATCTGTCCGGCGCACCGTCCGCTCGTGCAGACGAACAAGCTCGCCAAGGCGGTGCTGCGCAATTATCAGAACAGCAAAAAGGAGGGCAAGTGATGAACAAGCTCATATCCGCCGTGTCGCCGCACTTCCACACGCCGCGCGACACGCAAAAAATCATGCTCGACGTCATTATCGCGCTCGTACCTGCCGAAATCGCCTCCGCTATTCTTTTCGGATGGCGCGCCCTGCTCGTTGTCGCGGTCTGCGCCGGCACCTGCGTCCTCTCGGAGTTCCTTTTTGAAAAGCTCTGCAAGCGCGACGTCACCATCTATGACCTCTCGGCGGTCGTCACGGGCATGATTCTCGCGTTTAACCTGCCCGTCACCATTCCGCTCTGGCAGGCGGCTCTCGGCAGCGTGACCGCGATCATCGTCGTCAAGCAGCTCTTCGGCGGCATCGGTCAGAACTTCGCCAACCCTGCCGCCACCGCCCGTATCGTCATGATCGTCGCGTTCTCGGGTGAGATGACCAAGTGGGTCAACCCCGTCGGCTTCTTCACCGACGTCGACGCGCTCTCGACCGCGACGCCGCTCGTCGCGATGTCCAAGGGCGGCGACGTTCCCTCTTATCTCGATCTCTTCCTCGGCAACCACGCCGGCTGTCTCGGTGAGACCTGTGCGCTGGCGCTGCTTCTCGGCGGCGTTTATCTGCTGGTGCGCCGCGTCATTACATGGCACGCGCCCGTCGCCTTTATCGGCACCGTCGCGCTGATGTCCCTCGTCTGCGGCAAGGACGTCCTTGCGCAGATTCTTTCGGGCGGTCTGATGCTCGGCGCGATCTTCATGGCGACCGACTACGCAAGCACCCCCAACACCAAATGGGGCAAGATCATCTTCGGCGTCGGCTGCGGTCTGATCACCGTTCTCATCCGCTTCTGGGGCAACTATCCCGAGGGCGTGAGCTACTCGATTCTCATTATGAACATCCTCACCCCCTATATCGCGAAGCTGACGCGCTCCAAGCCCTTGATCGGAGGTGTTGAGCAATGATGAAGGACATCATCAAGCCTATCGCGGTGCTCGCGGCGATCTGTCTTGTCGTCACGGCGCTGCTCGCCTATATCAACTCGGTCACCTCCCCGATCATCGCGGCTGCCGAACAGCAAGCCGCTCAGGAGGCAAGGCTGGAGGTCATGCCCGGCGCGAAGGACTTTGAGCCGGTCGAAATCGAAGCCGACGGCGTGACGGAAATGTACCGCGCCGACAACGGCGGCTATGTGATTATGCTCACGACAAAGGGCTACGGCGGCGATATCCGCCTGATCTGCGGCATCCTCGACGGCATGCTCACCAAAATCAAGACGCTCTCGCACTCCGAGACCAGCGGCATCGGCTCAAAGGTCGTGGACAACGCGAGCGGCTACAGCGATAACTACGCGGGAAAGAACGCGGCGGAATGTGAGGACGTCGACACCGTCACGGGTGCGACCATCTCCTCCACCGCCTACAAGAAGGCGATCGCCAATGCGTTCGCCGCATACGATCAGGTAAAGGAGGCGACTTAATTGAACACTTTGCAGAACTTCTCCAAGGGCATCATCAAGGAAAACCCCGTGCTGGTGCTCGTTCTCGGCACCTGCCCGACGCTCGCCACCTCCACCAGCATCTCGAACGCCCTCGGCATGGGTCTCGCGGCGACGGCTGTCCTGCTCTGCTCGAACATCGTCATCTCCGCGCTGCGCAAGGTCATTCCCGACAAGGTGCGCATCCCCTGCTATATCGTTTTGATCGCGGGCTTCGTCACGATGGTGCAGATGCTCGTCAAGGCGTTCGCTCCCGCGCTCGACGCGTCGCTCGGCATCTATCTGCCGCTCATCGTCGTCAACTGCATCATCCTCGGCAGAGCGGAAATGTTCGCCAATAAAAACAAGGTATTCGACTCCGCCGTCGACGCGCTCGGTATGGGCGCGGGCTTCACCCTTGCGCTGAGCCTGATGGCGCTGATCCGCGAGGTATTCGGCAACGGCACCTTCTTCGGTCTGTCCATTCCCGTCCTCGCCGACAATCATATCTCCATCCTCACGATGGCGCCCGGCGGCTTCTTCGTGTTCGGTCTGCTGATCGCCGCGGTCAACAAGTTCGCCCCCAACAAGCCCAAAAAGAAGGACTTCGGCTGCGCCGGCTGTCCCTCGGCGGAAATCTGCGGCAAGACAAGCTGCGGCGACAAGGAGGCGGTGTAAATGACAAAGCTCATTATCATACTGCTCTCGGCGGTATTTATCAACAACTACGTGCTCTCGCGGTTTTTGGGCATCTGTCCGTTCCTCGGCGTTTCCAAGAAGCTCGACTCCGCAACGGGCATGAGCCTCGCGGTCATCTTCGTCATGCTCATGGCGACCGCCGCGACCTACCCCATACAAGTGTATCTGCTCACCCCGAACGGGCTGGGCTATTTGCAGACGATCGTATTCATTCTCGTGATCGCCGCGCTCGTGCAGCTCGTTGAGATCGTGCTCAAGCGCTATATCCCCTCGCTGCACAAGTCGCTCGGCGTCTATCTGCCGCTGATCACCACCAACTGCGCGGTGCTCGGCGTGACCATCCTCAACATCGACGAGGGCTATACCTTCCTCGAGGCGATGGTCAACTCGCTCGGCAGCGGTCTCGGCTTCTTCCTCGCGATGGTGATGTTCTCGGGCGTTCGCTCGGTCATCGAGGGCGCGGATGTTCCCGAGAGCTTCAAGGGACTGCCCGTGACGCTCGTCGCGGCGGCAATCACCTCTCTCTCGTTCCTCGGCTTCGGCGGCGTGATCGAGAACCTGTTCGCGTAAGGAGGGTGCGTATGGAAGCGATACTTACAGCGGTCATCCCCGTTGTCATCATCGGCGTGATCTGCGCCGCCGTCCTCGTCATCGCGTCAAAGGTGATGGCGGTCAAGGAGGACGAACGGTTCCCCAAGGTCAGGGAATGCCTGCCCGGCGCGAACTGCGGCGCCTGCGGCTTCGCGGGCTGCGACGGCTACGCCAAGGCGCTCTGCGAGAATCCCGACACGCCCACCAACCTCTGCATCCCCGGTGCGGACGGCGTTTCCCGTCAGCTCAGCGAGGTGCTCGGCGTCGAGTTCGCCGACGTGGTGGAGCAGGTTGCGGTCGTCCACTGCTCGGGCGACTGCGCCCACACGCAGGACAAGGTGCAGTATGAGGGCATCGAATCCTGCACCGCCGCCAAGCTGATGTACGGCGGCAAGGGCAGCTGCACCTACGGGTGCCTCGGTCTCGGCGACTGCGCCAAGGTCTGCCCGCAGGACGCGGTCTGCGTCGACAACGGCGTCGCCCGCATCAATCCAAAGGACTGCGTCGGCTGCGGCATGTGCGCCAAGGCGTGCCCGAACCACCTGATCTCGCTCGTCGCGGACGTCGAGAGAGTCGTCGTCGCGTGCAGCAGCAAAGACAAGGGCGCCGTTACGCGCAAGGTCTGCTCGGCAGGCTGCATCGGCTGCAAAAAGTGCGAGAAGGTCTGTCCGCTCGGCGCGATCAAGGTCGAGAACAACGTCGCGGTCATCGACTACGAGAAATGCCACGACTGCCCCGACTTCGCCGCCTGCGCGAAAAGCTGCACCACAGGATGTATTTTAATCGCGGATTTGCAGGGCTATCACAGGCTGAAAGGATAGTTTGAAACAAAAAGACGTGCTCATGCACGTCTTTTTTTATTCGATCGTATCCAATAATTTATACAGCAGCCGGTAGAGCGTCTTTGCCTCCTCGGGGGTGAGACGGATGCAGCTGCCTACCTGCGCCGGAACGCTCTTGGCGCGCTCCTTGAGCGCCCTGCCCTCGTCGGTCAGGGTGACGATCAGCATCCTCTCGTCCTCACGCGAGCGGACGCGGCGCACAAAGCCCTTGCTCTCCATATTCTTGAGCACGGGCGTGAGCGTGCCCGAGTCGAGATAAAGCTTGTCCCCGAGCGCCTTGACGCTGCACTCGCCGCACTCCCACAGCACCATCATCGTGATGTACTGCGTATAGGTCAGGTTGAGCACGTCGAGATACGGGCGGTAGAGCTTCGTCACCTCACGGGCGGCGGCGTAGAGTGGGAAACACATCTGATTTTCGAGCTTGAGCGCGTCGACTCCGTTTTGTTCCATCATCGTACTCCCTCACGCCTTCGCCTGCGCGTCCTTCGCGGCTCTCACCGCTATGGCGAGCTGGTCGGCGCACGAGGTCGGCTTTCTGCCGCAGGTGTTGCCGCGCAGCTTTTCTTCAATTTGTTCAACAGTCCAGCCGTCCACAAGCTTTGCGATCGCCTTGAGGTTGCCGTTGCAGCCTCCCGTAAACTGAATGTTGCTGACGGTGTCTCCGTCCAGCTCAAAACTGATATTCATCGGGCAGACGCCCCTGGGTGTATAGGAATATCGCACTTACAACAGCTCCTTGATATTTTCCTCAATATTTTCGGGCTTGGTGAGCGGCTCGAAGCGCGCTACGACCTTGCCCTGCCTGTCCACAAGAAACTTGGTAAAATTCCACTTGATATCGCTGCCGATCATGCAGCCCTGCTCGCTTTTGAGGTAGCAGAACAGCGCGATCGCGTTGCCGCCGTTGACGTCGACCTTCCCGAAACGGCGGAAGGTGGTGTGATAGACGCGGTCACAGTAGATATTGATCTCATCCATGCTGCCTGCCGCCTGATTGCCGAACTGGTTGCACGGAAAGTCGAGGATCTCGAACCCTTGATCGCGGTACTTCTCGTACAGCGCCTGCAAAGCCTCATACTGGGGCGCGAGACCGCAGTTGGGCGCGGTGTTGACGATCAGCAGCACCTTGCCGCGATAGTTCGCCATCGAGACATTCCGTCCCTTGGCGTCTTTTACCTTGTATTCATAAATGGACATTGCGAATCAACCTCTCTTTGGTTTCTGAAATAATACCTCACATTCCGGGGAAGTATGGTGATAATTAGGAGATTTTGGTAATTTTAGGTACTTCTATTATACAGAGGTTCGCGCCAAATGTCAAGCAAGCAAGCGGTTTTGAGGGCAAAAATAACGGGAGTCTTTGCTAATTTCGACTCCCGTTTTGTATAAAATATGAAAATTGCTTATTTGCCGAGCGTATTCTCGAGATAGCTGACCGCTTCGTCAAAGTAATTGCCCGCGTAGCTCTCCGCCTTGCCCTCATCGGCGGCGGCTGCAAGCTCGGGGTCGATCGGCAGCTTTGCGATGACCTGCGTGCCGTAACGGGCGGCAGTCTCGTCGATCTTGCTGTCGCCGAATACGCTGTGACGCTTGCCGCAGTCGGGGCAGACAAAGTAGCTCATGTTCTCGACTAAGCCGAGAACGGGGATCTTCATCATCTCCGCCATCTTGACCGCCTTCTCGACGATCATCGAAACAAGCTCCTGCGGCGACGCGACGACGATGATGCCGTCGAGCGGCAGGCTCTGGAATACGGTCAGAGGGATATCGCCCGTTCCGGGAGGCATGTCGACGAGCATATAGTCGACGTCGCCCCAGATGACGTCCGACCAGAACTGCTTGACGGTGCCGACGATCATCGGGGAACGCCATACGACGGGGTCGGTCTCCTCTTTGAGCAGGAGGTTAATGGACATCAGCTCGATGCCCGTCTCGGTGACGGCAGGGAAAATACCCATCTCGCTGCCCATCGCCTTCTCGTGGATGCCGAAGGACTTCGGGATCGACGGTCCCGTGATATCCGCGTCCAGAATCGCGACCTTCTTGCCTGCGCGGCTGAGCGCGACCGCGAGCTGAGCGGTCACCATGCTCTTGCCGACGCCGCCCTTGCCCGATACCACGCCGATGACGTGTTTGACGGTGCTCTGATTGTTCAGCGGCTCGTGTAAATCCTGTTCGCCGCCGCAGCTCTGGCTGCAGGAGGCGCAATCGTGATTACAACCCATGTTTTTTCATCCTCATTTCATTTTGATAAAAACGGGGAGTCGAGAGACTCCCCATTCGGTTTATGATTTTCAAAGCTTATTCCGCGGATTCCTCAGCGGCGTCCTTGGCGTCCTCAGCGGCTTCCTTGACCTCCCCGGCAGCTTCCTCAGCGGTCTCCTTGACCTCCTCAGCTGTTTCCTCAGCGGTCTCCCTGACCTCGTCGGCAGCTTCCTCGGTCTTTTCCTCGGCAGCGTCGAGAACATCGGCTTCTACGCCGCCCTCGAGCACCTCGGGAGCTTCCTCCGCATCCTCGGGAGCGGTCTCAAAGCCGCTGACAAAGGTGTAGGGAATGCCGTAGCCGAGCGCGACGGCTGCTAAGGCGGTGATGACGCTCACGCTGCCCGCGGTGCCCGCAAAGATGTTGTTGAGCGGCATGAACTTCGCGACGGACGCGATCAGGATGTAGAGCGCGGGAAGCACCATCACGAGCAGGGTGACGACGGAGAAGCGCTTGACGGGCTTGCCGTCGCCGACTCTCGTCGCGTAGAACACCAGCAGACCAAACACAACATAGATCAGCATGTTGACGACGGTTGCGAAGGTCGCGTCAAGATTCGCGGTGAACTGCGTGAAGAAGTGCGCGCAGACGATGAACGCGAGAATCAGGAACGCGGAAAAAAACAGATTAATGGTTTCTCTTTTATCAGGCTTTTTCAAAATCAATACCTCCAATTTGTTCATAAGTACTAATAGTATATCACAATCCATGAACAAATGCAAGAGGATAATAGAATCCCGTTAAACCTTTGCCACCATGCAGCACCAGCCGTTTTCGATGCGCTGCTCGATGACGGTGAAATATTTCTCGACCTCGGCGCGTACCTCGCCGGCGCGGGTGTCGATGATGCCGCTCATGATGTAGACGGCGCCGGGCTTCATGAAGTCGCGCACGCCCTTGGAGAGGAACTTGATCGCGTCGGCGACGATGTTGGCAAGGACGACGTCGAATTTGCCCTCGACCTTCTCGGTAAAGCTGCCGCAGACGGCGGTGAAGCGGTCGGATACGCCGTTGAGAGCGGCGTTTTCGGCGGCGGTGCGCACCGCGACCGCGTCGATATCGACGCCGACGGCTTTTGACGCGCCCGTGAGCAGCGCTGCGATCGCGAGGATGCCGCTGCCGCAGCCGACGTCGAGCACCGTGTCGCCCTGCTTCATGTACTTCTCGCACATCTCGAGACAGAGGCGCGTGGTATCGTGGCCGCCCGTACCGAACGCAAGACCGGGGTCGATGTTGAGCGCCGCCCTGCCCTGCGTGTCGTAGTTCTCGTACCAGCTCGGCACGATCATGAGCTTCTCGCCGACGGGAAGCGGAGAGAAGTATTTTTTCCAGTTGTTGCGCCAATCCTCCTCGGCGCAGCCGAGCAGCTCGATCTCGTGGGCGATGCCCTCGGCTTCATAGCGCTCGCTGAGGAACGCGACCGCCTCGGCAGGCGAGACGTCCGGCTCGAGGTAGACGTGCACAAACGCCCGCGAGCGATCCTTTGCGAGCAAGTCCTCGTCGATGAGGTCGATGTGCGCGATGTCCTCGACGATCTGCTCGAGGTTGGTGTAGTCCTCAATATATATGCCGCAGGGCACGACGACGTTGGCGATATCGCCTGCCCTGTCAATATCCGCGGCATTGACGGATATTTTTATCTCTGTCCATTCTTTCATTGCGGCACCCAAAATCAATCTGTGAACGCCGCTTTCAGCTTCTCAAAGAAGCTCTTGCGCTTGGCGTAGTTCTTCTCGGTGGTGGTGCTGTCGAACTGACGGATCAGCTCCTTCTGCTTGTTGGAAAGGTTCTTGGGTATCTCGACGACGACGCGGCAGTACTGGTCGCCCTTGCCCCTGCCGCCGAGATGGGTGATGCCCCTGCCCTTGAGCTTGAAGATATCGCCGGGCTGGGTTCCCTCGTGGATGGGGTACTTGACCTTTCCGTCGAGGGTAGGTACGGTGACCTCCGCGCCGAGCGAAGCCTGCGCAAAGGTGAGCGGAAGGTCACACCATACGTCGTCGCCCCTGCGCTCAAACAGCTCGTGCTTGCGCACGTTGACGTAGACGTGCAGATCTCCCTTGGGGCCGCCGTTGACGCCTGCGTTGCCGTGGCCGCCGACGTTGAGAATCTGGGAATCCTTGATGCCCGCGGGAATCGAGACGTCGACCGTGTGGGCGTGGCGGACTCTGCCCGAGCCGCTGCACTTGCGGCAGGGTGAGTCGATGATCTTGCCCTTGCCGTGGCAGGCGTCGCAGGTGCGCTGGGTCTGGACGACGCCGAAGGGCGTTCTCTGGTTGATGGTGACGCGGCCCGAGCCGCCGCAGGCGGTACAGGTCTTGGGATTGGAACCGGGCTGCGCGCCCGTTCCGTGACAGTCGCCGCACGCGTCGACGCTGTTGTAGCTGACCTTCTTGGTGACGCCCCTGGCGCTCTCCTCAAAGGTGATGGTGACGCTCGCCTCAACGTCGCTGCCGCGCTGGGGAGCGTTGGCGCTGCGTCTGCCGCCGAAGCCGCCGCCGAAGAAGCTCGAGAAGATGTCGCCGAAGTCCATGTCAACGCCGAAGGGGCTGCCGCCGCCTGCGCCTGCGCCGTAGTTGGGGTCTACGCCCGCGTGGCCGTACTGGTCATAGCGCGCGCGCTTTTCGCTGTCGGAAAGCACCTCATAGGCTTCGTTGACCTCCTTGAACTTCTCCTCGCAGTCCTTGTCGCCGGGGTGAAGGTCGGGGTGGTATTTTTTGGCGCTCTGTCGGTACGCCTTTTTGATCTCATCGTCGCTCGCGCCCTTCTGGACGCCGAGGACCTCATAATAATCTCTCTTATCAGCCATTCTTTTACCTCGAGTTTATGGGTCGGGCTTGGAGGCTTCCTCGGATGCCCGACTTTAAAGTTCTTCTAATGGTTACTGCCGCATTTCTCTATGTGACGTTTCTTCTAATCTGATTTTACTCGGATGCCCGACTTTAAAGTTCTTCTAGTGATAACTGCCGCGGGTATGAACCCGTCGTCAATTCGCGTGCGCCGGTGGGCGCTTTCTTTGCGTACTATGGAACGGTGCGTTCGGGTATAGCGCATTTACGTGTCAAACGCTTCCTTGTGACATGGGATTCGTCAGAGTCTGATGAACATCCGCCGCAAAAACGTGCATCTTCCGCAATTTCAAAGCCATAGTATGCGATTTAAAATATGCAGGAAAGGATAATATACTATCCTTTCCTGCCTTGTATTCAACTGCTTTTTATCAGTCAGCGTCGGTGAAGTCCGCGTCGTAGACGTTGGGGTCGCCGCCGTTGTTGTTATTGCCCTGCTGCGCCTGCTGTCCGCCCATATCGGGACCGCCCTGTGCGGGATTGCCCTGCTGGGGAGCCGCCTGCTGGTACAGCTTCGCGGATACCTCATAGAGCGCCTTCTGCAGATCCTCCTTCGCCGCGTTGATCATGGAGATATCGTTCTTCGCGATCGCGTCCTTGACCGCCTGCGCCTTGGTGGTGAGGGTGCTCTTGTCGTCGGCTGCGAGCTTGTCGCCGTTCTCGTTGACGAGCTTATCCGCCTGATACGCCATGTTCTCCGCCTCGTTCTTGGCGTCGACCTCCTCACGGCGCTTCTTGTCCTCAGCCGCGTACTGCTCCGCGTCCTTGACCGCCTTGTCGATGTCCTCCTTGCTCATGTTGGTGGAGGAGGAAATGGTGATCTTCTGCTCCTTGCCCGTGCCGAGATCCTTCGCGGAGACGTTGACGATGCCGTTCGCGTCGATGTCGAAGGTTACCTCGATCTGCGGAATACCGCGCATTGCGGGAGCGATGCCTGTGAGGGCAAACAGTCCGAGCTGCTTGTTGTCGCGTGCGAATTCACGCTCACCCTGAAGGACGTTGATCTCAACCTGCGTCTGGTTGTCGGCAGCGGTCGAGAAGATCTGGCTCTTCTTGGTGGGGATGGTGGTGTTTCTGTCGATGATCTTGGTCATGATGCCGCCCATGGTCTCAACGCCGAGGGAAAGGGGCGTTACGTCGAGGAGGAGAAGTCCGTCGACCTCACCGCCGAGGACGCCCGCCTGAATGGACGCGCCGATCGCGACGCACTCGTCGGGGTTGATGCCCTTGAACGGCTCCTTGCCGATGAGCTTCTGAACCGCCTCCTGTACGGCAGGGATTCTGGAGGAACCGCCGACCATGAGCACCTTGTCGATCTGGCTGATCTGCAGACCGGAGTCGGAAAGTGCAGAACGGACGGGTCCCATTGTCGCTTCGACGAGGTCGGAGGTCAGCTCGTTGAACTTCGCTCTGGTGAGCGTGAGGTCGAGGTGCTTCGGACCTGTCTGATCTGCGGTGATGAAGGGCAGGTTGATCGAGGAGCTGGTGACGCCCGAAAGCTCGATCTTTGCCTTTTCAGCCGCTTCCTTGAGTCTCTGCATCGCCATCTTGTCGGAGGAGAGGTCGATGCCTGTTTCTGTCTTGAAGGACGCTACCATCCAGTCGATGATGCGCTTGTCGAAGTCGTCGCCGCCGAGACGGTTGTTACCCGCTGTCGCGAGAACCTCCTGCACGCCGTCGCCCATCTCGATGATGGAGACGTCGAAGGTGCCGCCGCCGAGGTCGTATACCATGACCTTCTGGTCGGCTTCCTTGTCTACGCCGTAGGAGAGCGCCGCCGCTGTCGGCTCGTTGATGATTCTCTTGACGTCAAGTCCCGCGATCTTGCCCGCGTCCTTTGTCGCCTGACGCTGCGCGTCGGTGAAGTAGGCGGGCACGGTGATGACTGCCTGTGTGACGGTCTCGCCGAGATACGCCTCCGCGTCAGCCTTGAGCTTCTGCAGGATCATCGCGGAAATCTGCTGGGGCGTGTAGCTCTTGCCGTCGATGTTGACCTTGTAGGCGGAACCCATCTCTCTCTTGATGGAGGAAACGGTTCTGTCGGGGTTGGTGATCGCCTGACGCTTCGCGACCTGTCCGACCATTCTCTCGCCGTCCTTGGAGAACGCCACGACGGACGGGGTGGTTCTTGCGCCTTCCGCGTTTGCGATAACGACGGGCTCGCCGCCCTCAATGACTGCTACACATGAGTTGGTTGTACCTAAATCTATACCGATTGTCTTTGCCATAATTCATACCTCCGTATTTGTCTTACCTGTAGTTTTCTGAATTTATATTGAATGAGTTGATGCTTAGTTGACGACCTGCACCATCGCGTGACGGATGATCTTGTCGCCGATTTTATAGCCTGTCTGGAACACCGCCGCGATCTGTCCCGATTCCAGCTCGTCGCTGTCGACCATCGAGATCGCGTTGTGGAGCTGCGGGTCAAACGTATCGCCGACCGCGCCGTAGCCCGTGATCTTGAGCTTCTCGAACGATCTGCCGAGCTGCGTCTGAATCAGTTCCACGCCCTTGATGATCTCGGCGTCCGCGTCCTTGAGGTTCTCGAGCGCCATCCTCACGCTGTCCGCTACGGGCAGCAGCTCGGTGACTGCCTTGCCTGTCGCGTCGTCATAGATCGACAGCTTCTCGTTCGCGGTGCGCTTGCGGTAGTTGTCATACTCCGCCGCGAGACGCATATATTTGTCCTTCTGCGCGGCAAGCTCCTTTTCGAGCGACTCGATCTTCGCGTCGCGCTCGTCGGCGGCTTCCTCCTGCCCGGGTTCCTCCGTGACCTCTTCGGTCACTTCCTCCGCCTTGACCTCCTCAACCTCGGCGTTCTTCTTTTCCTTTTTATCCTTTGCCATCTATTTCATCCCCTTTGCGGTTATTTATTCTTTCGTATCGATGAGTTCCTCGATCAGCTCTCCCGCGCACTGCGCGACGCCCTCGATGATCGCGATGATGCGTGCGTAGTCGACGCGCAGCGGTGTGATGACCGCAAGCACGCCCGAGGGATTGCCCTCAATGGTGTAGCGCGCGGAGAACAGCGCGCTGTTCTGCAGCTCGACGCGGCTGTTTTCCCTGCCGATGCAGACGTCCGTGTGCTGCGGACGGCGTGAGAGCATGACCGAAAGGTCGTTCTCGTTCTGCAGGTACTCGACCAGCTCGCGGCTGAACCTGCCGCTGTAGTCGAAGAGCATCCTGCTCAGGCTGCTGTGCCTGACGCTGACCTTCGACGCGAGCTGACACGCCTCCATGATCGCGATGAGCGCGGGCGGCATGAAGAGCGAAAGCTCTCCGAACCGAACCGCCGCGGTCTGGATGAACGGCTGCCCGATGGAGGCGACCTCCACGCCTGCGCATAGCTCGTTGAGCGCCTTGTCGAACATCCCGAGTATTTCGGGCGTGATGACGAACGCGCAGCGGAACAGCCGCGTGCGGACGACGCCGTTCGAGCAGATCAGCACCGCCATTGCGGCATGCCTGCCCGTCTGCACAAAGCTGAGCCTTCGCACCCTGCAGTTGTCTGCGCCCGGAGTCGTCGCAAGAGCGACGCTGCCCGTGAGCCGTTCGGTGATGTCCGCGGCTCCCTGAAGAATCTCCTCGGGTGAGCCGGAGTGCTTCTGGAGCACGTCGCGGATATACGCCGTGGCGACCTGCGCGAGCGGCTGCATCCGCATGACGTTGTCGACGTAGTAGCGGTAGCCCTGCGCCGTGGGAACGCGTCCGGCGGAGGTGTGCGGCTGGGCAAGATAGCCCTGCGCGGTCAGCTCCGCCATGTCGTTGCGGACAGTGGCTGAGGAAACGTCCAGTCCCGCCGCGCCGATCAGCGACTTGGAGCCGACAGGCTCTCCGCTGCCGATGTAGCTCTCGACGATAGCCGCGAGGATTTTTTGCTTTCTTGCGGCAGGAGTCATTTCTGTTCCCCCTTTTGCTCTTTTAGCACTCTTGGTGGTGGAGTGCTAATTGACTGTAACATTACTATACCCCCAAAGTCAGAAAAAGTCAAGCGTTTTCGGAAAAAAGTTTGACGATTCACAAAAATTTCACATTTCTGCGGGCTGCACTTGATTTCAGAGAGGGTTTGTTATAAAATAGAAACAGAAATCGATTCAGGAAAGGTCAAAGCGAGGAGCGGAAAAGATGGAGTATTTGCAGTATTTTTATGTGGTTCTGTGGGTGGCGCTCGGGGTGCTGTGCGTGTTCATCGGCAAAAGGCTGGGAGCCGCGGGCTACATGCTTGCGGGTTTTTTCGGCTTTCTTGCGGTGTGGTACGGGCTGCGGTCGTTTGCCGGACTGCCCGTATTCGACGGCGTTTTGGGCATCGTGTACCGCGTGATACTGCTGGTGTTCCTCGGTCTGACGGTGTGGGTATGGTACCGCGGCAGAAAGGCGGCTGCCCAAAAGGACAAAAAGGCGCTGCCGCATGATGACGACTGTCACTGCGACACCTGCGAGGAGGAGCACGGCGGTCAGAATGAGGGCTGAAACTGCGGCAATCTTAAGTTTTTTTCA
The DNA here is from genome assembly GCA_900100595.1 of Ruminococcaceae bacterium P7. Lineage (GTDB taxonomy): Bacteria > Bacillota > Clostridia > Oscillospirales > Acutalibacteraceae > Ruminococcoides. Next base: position 76,444 of record FMUA01000013.1, on the reverse strand, counting down.
AAAAATGCTTGATTTTTGTGTTTTGGTATGGTACAATACAGCTTGTATGACTGTTAAAGTTATCGCTATATTTAAGGAGGTGGGACAATGGCCAACATTAAATCCGCAAAAAAGCGCGTTAAGGTAATCGCAACAAAGACCGCCCGCAACAAGGCCGCGAAATCCGCACTCAGAACAGCTATCAAGAAGGCTTATTATGCGGTCGACACCAACGCTGCCAACAAGCAGGAGGCAGTTCGTCTTGCTGTAAAGAAAATCGATCAGGCAGTTGCGAAGGGAATTCTCCACAAGAATACCGCTGCAAGAAGCAAGTCCAATCTTGCAATGCGTCTGAACGCTTCCGCGTAAGCAAACACAACAACGAAATGATAAAGACAGGAGTTTTTCCTGTCTTTTTTTCTTTTTTGCTTCGCGGACTAAGGGTTGGATTCGATGGTGTTTTCTCGTTTTCGCGGGAAAGGATCATCAGAATCGTACCAATCCCATTTCACACGGAACGGCTTAGTGATGAATCAACTCCAAACTTCACACTCCACACAAAAACAACTCCAAACTTCACACTTTTTCAAACTTGTCCGCAAGAAATGGGATTATTTGAAGTCTGATGAACATTTGTCGCGTAAACGTGCAACATAAGTTACAAAAAAGATATAGTCCGCGATTTAAAATAAACGCGATTTAAAATAAACGCGATTTAAAATACTTGACAATTAACGAATATTTGATTAGAATAAGAGTATAGATTTGGAAATACTAACTGAACGGAGGTCAACTATATGAAAAATAAAAAGTTAATGTGGATTATCGGCATCATTTCCATTGTGGCGGCTGCTTCTGCGGCTCTCACCGCGTTCCTGATCGTCAAGGACAAGCAGAAAAAGGACGACGAAGAGCTGATGGAGTATCTCGATAATTCCATTGAATAAAATGCGCCGCCGGGCGCTCTCTCCCGCCTTTGGAAACGCTCATCTCCGGAAACGTTCCCAAGCCGCGGCCGGAGAAGTTTTCTATCATGTAAAAAAACCAAGATTCGGGCGGTATAGCGTGCTATACTGCCCTTTCTTTTCGGGAGGAATCACGATGACGGAAAAAGAACTGGCGCGTCTGCTGTCGGACGCGAAAAAGGACAAACCGCTCAAGGAAAAGCTGATCGCGACGCGCGGTACGGAGAATCCCGTCGAGGACTTCTGCGCGCTGTCAAGGAGTCTCGGCTATGAAATCACCGCCGGAGAGCTGTTCGCGCTGGGGCTGACGCAGAACGACGCGAAGCTGCGCAGCGTCAACGGCGGCGGCGTGAATCCCATCGAGGGCTGGGACGACGCGTACGAGCAATTTTTTACCGAGCTGATATGGACATAATCGACACAACCGCATAAGAATCCATATGATATTCTCAAAAAACTGTGCAAATTAGCTTGCAATCCTGATTTTTTTGTGCTATAGTAGGCTTGTACGAATTTATAGGCAAAAAATTTCATAAGGAGGATTAAACTATGAATTCTGTCAAAAAGTACATCGCCGAATTTATCGGCACCATGGTTCTCGTGGTACTCGGCTGCGGTACCGCGATGCTCGTCGGCTGCGACGCGGCGAACGGCGGCGGCTACATCCTGACCGCTCTGGCGTTCGGTCTTGTCATCGTCGGCATGGCTTACTGCGTCGGCAACATCTCGGGCTGCCACATCAACCCCGCGGTATCTCTCGGCGTGCTCATCTCGGGCGGCATGAGCGTGGCTGACTTCATCGGCTACATCATCTCCCAGTGCCTCGGCGCTTTCGCGGGCGCAGGCGTTCTCGCTGCGATCTTCGGTCTCGGCGGCGTGAAGGATATGACGGGCGGCTTCGGCTCCAACGGTCTCGCGGGCGTGAATGAGAGCGTCGTCGCAGGTCTGCTGGTCGAGTGCTTCCTGACCTTCGTATTCGTTCTGACCATCCTCGGCGTCACCTCCAAGAAGGCGAACCACGGTTCCTTCGGCGGTCTTGTCATCGGTCTGACCCTCACCCTCGTCCACATTCTCGGCATCGGTCTCACGGGCACCTCCGTGAACCCCGCGAGAAGCTTCGGTCCCGCTCTGGTCGCTATGATGAACGGCAACGCGGCTCCCATGGGCGTTCTGTGGGTATTCATCGTCGGTCCCTTCGTCGGCTCGGCTCTCGCGGCTGTTGTCTACAAGGTTCTCGAAGGCAAGAAGGACTAATCTTTTGACATCTCTTTTGGGGCGTGCGATATGCACGTCCCTTTTTTTATAAAAAAATTTCAAAAATCTATTGTTAATTGTGCCGCTTTAATGGTATAATAGACATAAATATACATATTATAACATTTCACCATGCAAAGGACGATGACTATGAAGCTCAGCAAAACCACCACGCGGGTGATACTCGCGGTGATCATCCTGCTCAGTCTCGGCGTGAGCACGCTGTTCCTGTTCACCAAGCAGGGCTATCACGAGGACGAGCTGCTCACCTACAACCTCGCGAACTCCTCCAAGCAGCTCAGCATCGGCGGCTGGAACACCCCCGAGGATATGAACGAGTACCTCGCGGTCTATCCCGAGCACCGCTTCGACTATGCGCAGGTCGTGCAGAACCAGATCATCGACGCGTCGCATCCGCCGTTCTATTACGCGCTCGTGCACACGGTCTGCTCCTTCTTCCCCGAGGTGTTCAGCAAGTGGCTCGCGTTCGCGATCAACCTCGCGATGATGACGGGCGCGCTACTGATGCTCTTCCAAATCGGTAAGCGCGTCACGGGCAGCAACCTCTATGCCCTGCTCGCCGTCGGAGGGTACGCGCTGAGCGTCGCCTGCATCACGACGACCGTCTATCTGCGCATGTACGCCTCGCTGACCTTCTTTGTGCTCGCGTTCATCAGCCTCACGCTGCGGTTCTACGAGAAGAAAAACAGGGTGCTCGTCACCGACTGCTTCCTGCTCCTGCCCGTCGTCGTGCTCGGCATCCTCACGCAGTATTACTTCATCCTCTGCGCCGGTCTGACGGGGCTTGTGTACCTCGTTTTCAGCATCAAGGAAAAGAATATCAAGAGCCTGATGCTCTATATCGCGACCGCGCTCGTCGGCGCAGGTCTTGCGCTCGCGATTTATCCGCATATCATTCAGAACGTCCTCGGCGGCAACCGCGGCTTCGGCTCGCTCAACTTCTCGGTCGACGCGATCACCATTGTCACCTACGTGTTCTACAAGCTCGGCACCTACGTTCAGATTCTGACGAAAGACCTGTTCCTCAACCTCCTGCCGCTGTTCATCGGCTCCACCGTGCTCGTCATCGCGGCAGGTATCTTCTTCCGCGCCGCGATGCGCCGTAAGCTCAGCCGCAAGGCGTGGTTCGTCATCATCCCCGCGGTGGTCTACTTCCTCGGCATCGCGCTCGTGTCGCCGTTCAACAGCGACCGCTACGTCATGGCTTCCCTGCCGCTGATTGCGATGCTCTATACCTTCGCGTTCATCCGGATTTTCCGATTCCTGTTCCGGAGCGAAAAGCTTCAATGGATTCAGCCCCTTGTGATGGCAGCTGCCCTCGTGATCGGTCTGCTGACCGTTCAGCCGTACTACCTCTACGGCAAGACCAACCTCTATGACGCCAAAACAAAGGACGTCGTCTTTGTCGGTACGGCGATGCTCGAGTGGAACAAGTGCATCGACAAGTTCATGAACTACGACAACATCATGATCGTCCAGACGGCCGAGATGTCCCGCACGCTCGCGAGTGAGCTGGAAACCTTCGCGAATGACCGCGGCGTGGTGACGAACGGCAAGATCACCGCGTTCGCGGACGCATACATGAATAACGGCGACGTCGACCGCACCGGGGGCGACTCGCTGAAAAACCTCGGCTCCGACCCGAGGATCGCCGCGGAGGACGAGATCACGGTCTATATCTCGCGTCTTGCGGACAGCGACACCGTGATCGACAGCATCACGCAGAACACGCAGCTCAAAAACTACGAGCTGATTCAGGCTGACTACAGCTTCGACGAATTCTACAACTGGTACGACTACTTTGTAGAAACAGAATCCTACTGCAACGTATACCGGTTCTACAAATGAAAGGAGTAATCATGGATAAGGCTGACAGAAAAAACGCCGTCGGCATTGCCTTCTCGGGCGGCGGTCTGCAGGGAATCGCGCACATCGGCGCAATACAGGCGCTCTATGAGCTGGGCATTCATCCGCAGTACGTCTCGGGCACCAGCTCGGGAGCGGCAATGGCGGCGATCTGCGCGATGGGCATGACCCCCAACGAGATGCGCTACTTCGCGAAAAAGCACTGGAAAACCCTCGCTGAGATAGACAACGGACTGATCTTCAAGGCGCTCGCGACGTTCATCATCAACAAGAAGGTCGACAAGGACGGCATCAAGGACGGACAGCTGATCGCCGACGTCGTCAAGGAGGGCATGCTTCTCAAGGGAATCCGCGGGTTCCGCGACCTGCCGATCAACCTCTCGATCTGCACGGTGGACACGCTGACGACCGACGAGTGCATCTTCACGACCTATGACGAGGGCTTGCAAAACGACCACATCCACTACCTGACCGACGTGCCGCTCGAGGTGGCGGTGCGTGCGAGCATGTCGTTCCCCGCGATCTACACGACCTGCGACTACGGCAACTACAACTTCATCGACGGCGGCTCCAAGGACAACCTGCCCGTCAAGATACTCAAGGATATGGGCGTGGGCAAGGTGCTCGCGATCGGCTTCGACATCATGGCGTACAACCCCGACGCGGGTCTGGACGGACTGATCAAGGTGATCTGGCGCGCGCTGGACGTGTACTCCATCGACGGCACGCGCAAGTCGCAGAAGATGGCAGACCTCGCGATCGAGATCAAGAACGAGAACACCCAGCTTTTCGCGATCGACAGCGTCGACGAGACGATACAGGAGGGCTACGACGCGATCATGGCGCACAGGGACGAGCTGTTGAAAATATTCGGAACCCAAAACGATAACGCATAAAAAAATCGGAGATGCTTCGGCATCTCCGATTCTGCTTTTAAACGATTAACAATTGACAAGCAAAAAGCTCTGCGGCTGCATTTTGATCTTGCCGTCCGCGATCTCCGCCTGACCGATCTTGTAGACGACGTCGCCGCTGTAGCGGGTGTCGATCTCGAAATACTCGCCCGTGGTGTTGAAATACATCACCATATCGCCGCGGCGGTAGGCAAACGGGAGGTGATTGCCGTCGGTCATGAATTCCAGCTCGCCGTTGCCGTGGAGGTCGGCGTACTTGTGACGGAGCGCGATGAGGTCGGTGACGACCTTATAAATGCTGTCGGGGTCGTTCTGCTGGTTCTCGACGGTGGGCGCGTCGGCGCTCTTGTCGACGGGCAGATACGGCGCGTCGCTCTCGGAGAAGCCGAGGTTCCTGCCGCTGTTCCACTGCATCGGGGTACGGGAGCCTGTACGCGAGAAGCCGCCCTCCTTGCTGACGAGGTCAGCCTGATAGCGCATGCCGATCTCGTCGCCGTAGTAGAGGAACGGAACGCCGGGCATGGTGAAGATGAAGGCGTTGACGAGCTTGATCGCCTGCTTGTCGAGGTAGGCGGTCACACGCGGCATGTCGTGGTTGTTGGTCATGAAGCAGATGTAGCCGTTCTCCTTGGTGCGGTTGTAGTTGGGGAGGTACTCGTCGGTGAACGCCTTGAGACTGCCCTTTCCGTTCTTGTTGAACACCGCGAGGTCACCCCATTCGCCGAAGCGGAACAGACGGGAATAGCCGTTGCCGTAGTGGTCGAGGTAGAAGTCCATGTGGAAGCCGGCGTTGTTGATGGAACGCTCGGGACTGCACCACTCGGAGACCATCGCGCAGTCGGGGTACTCGGCGTCCATCATCTCGCGGACGCTGCGCCAGATCGCGGCGGTGGCAATCTTGTCGTCGTCGTTCTTGACGAGGGAATCCGCCATATCGACGCGGAAGCCGTCAGCGCCCTTGTCGAGCCAGAAGCGCATGATGTCCTTGATCGCGTCGACGGTTTTTTGGCAGTCGGGATGGTCAAAGGGGAGCTGCCACTCGGGATGGGTCACGTGATAGAAGCCGTAGTTAAGGGCAGGCTGGGAGCTGAAATAGTTGACCATGTAGTTGCCGTTGCGCTCGCAGATGCCGCACATCATGCGGTATTCGGGAGGTGCGTCCCAGACGGTCTTGGTGAAGATGTAGCGGTTGGAGTACTCGCTCTGAGCCGCCTTTTTCGCCTCGAGGAACCACGGATGCTGATCGGAGGTGTGACCGGGCACGAGGTCGAGCAGGATGCGGATTCCCTTTGCGTGAGCCGCCTCAAAGAGCCGCACCAAGTCCCCGTTGGTGCCGTAGCGGGGAGCGACCTTTTTGTAGTCGCGGACGTCGTAGCCCGCGTCCATGAACGGGGAATCATAGACGGGATTGAGCCAGATCGCGTTGCAGCCCAGCTCCTTCACATAGTCGAGCTTTTGGATAATACCCTCGATGTCGCCGATGCCGTCGCCGTTGGAATCGTAGAAGCTCTGCGGATAGATCTCATAGAACACCGCGTCGTTGAGCCAGTTTGGCATAGTAAAATCACCCTTTCATTTTGAATAAAAAATTCCATTCTCAGTATAACATTTTCGGGAGATTTTGGCAAGATAAAACCCAAGAAAAATCACTTGCACGGACAGGTTTTTCGGAATACAATGAATTAGTGGCGGCGGGGAAGCCCCCGCGGGCAATTCGCGGACTGTAACTCGGTGCGTTCTGAAACCGCGCGTTTACGCGGCAGACGTTTGATAGTGAAACGGAATCACATAAAACCTATCCTTAGCAAATGGGATTGGTGGGAGTCTGATGAACTTCTCCCGCGAAAACGAACGGCAGCCGTACATATAATCCCATAGTACGCGATTTAAAAGATACGCGATTTAAAAGATACGCGATTTAAAAGATACGCGAATTAAAAGAGAGGTGAAACGCATGACCATCAGCCGATTGAGCGGCAACAGGGTACTGATATTTCTCGGGACGGGCGACCTGCGCGACTACGCGCTCGATTTCAGCCGCATGAACGCGTCGGACAGCCGCTCCATGAGCATCCTCTCGCACCTCAGCCGCGCGGCGTGCAAGGATAAGGGCATCCCCACCGCAGGCAAGCGTCTGAGCGTCGAGGCGCTCAGCATGAACGACGGCTGCTATCTCCTCGTCACCGTCGGCGCAAAGGGAAAACGCTACCGCAGCCGCTGTGCGACGCTCTGTTACCGCTTTCAGAGCGCAGGGACGTTCCTCGACTGCCTCTCGCTCCTTCACCGCGCAGGTATCGCCTGCGCCAAAGCGCGCGCCTATGAACATCACGGCGCGTATTACCTCGTGTTCGGCTACCCCACCCTTCCCCGTCAGGCAAGGGTGCTCCTCAGCGAGTTCGACGCCAAAAAATGCCCTGCCCTCACCGCGTCAAGGCTCTCCGAATACGCAACCCTCCTCTGTCCCCAAAACGCCGTTTCCGCAATCGGACAATATCTATAGAAAATTCTCTGACAGAATATTGACTTCATCCGCTTTCTGGAGTACAATGATGATGTATGTAAACTTTGGAAGGGGGATTGGGACTTGGTATTTTCAAGCCTTGTATTTCTGTTTGCCTATCTGCCGCTGACGCTGCTGATCTACTACGTCACGCCGCCGATCGGCAGAAACATTTTTCTCTTTATTGTCAACCTGATTTTCTACGGCTGGGGTGAGCCTACGCTGGTGCTGCTGATGGTGTTCAACATCGCCTTCAACTACGCGGGCGGCTACCTCGTCGACAAGTACCGTGAGGATCCGAAAAAGAAAAAGCTGTTCCTCATTCTGACCGTGATCCTCGATATCGGCATCCTCGCCGTGTTCAAGTACACGGGAATGCTCGTCGACACTGTCAACCTCCTGCCGTTCCTCAACATTCCCGATCTGCAGATCTCACTGCCCATCGGCATCTCGTTCTACACCTTCCAGACGATGTCCTACGTCATCGACGTCTACCGCGACGACGCGCCCGTCTCGAAGAGCTTCATCAACTTCGGCACCTACGTCGCGCTGTTTCCGCAGCTGATCGCGGGTCCCATCGTCCGCTACCGCGACGTGGCGTATCAGCTCGACCACCGCAAGGAAACCCTCGACCGCTTCACCAAGGGCGTGAAGCTGTTCTGCATCGGTCTGGGAAAGAAGGTGCTCATCGCCAATCAGATGGGCGCGCTCACCTCCGCGATGTTCGGACATTCCGACAAGAACGGCGTGCTCGGAACGTGGGTCGGCATCGCCGCCTATACCTTCCAGATCTATTTCGACTTCTCGGGCTACTCCGACATGGCGTGCGGTCTGGGCAACATGCTCGGCTTTGAGTTCCTCAAAAACTTCAACTATCCCTATATCTCCGAGTCCATCACCGACTTCTGGAGACGCTGGCATATCTCCCTGTCAACCTGGTTCAAGGAATATGTTTACATTCCGCTCGGCGGCAACCGCAAGGGCGTGAAGCGTCAGATCATCAACCTCCTGATCGTCTGGGGGTTGACGGGACTGTGGCACGGCGCGTCCTACAACTTCATCTTCTGGGGACTCTACTACGGCGGCCTGCTGATTCTCGAGAAGTTCGTCCTCAAGCCGTGGCTGGACAGGCTCCCTGCCGTCCTGCGCCACATCTACACGCTCTTTATCGTGATGATCGGCTGGGGACTGTTCTACTTCACCGACGTCGGTCAGCTCTTCACCTTCCTCGGCGACCTGTTCAACTTCGGCAACGGCGTGATGAGTCAGAGCGCGTTCGCGCTGACAGTCAGCTACCTGCCGATGCTCGTCATTGCGGGCGTTGCGAGCACACCGCTCGGCGCGAAGCTCTACGGCAAGGTGCGCGATAAAAAGTACATCTGGATTGCCGAGACCGCGTTCTGTCTGCTGGTGCTCCTCGTCAGCACCGCGGGACTGGTGCAGCAGAGCTACAATCCGTTCCTTTATTTCAGATTTTAAGCGGAGGGCGGAGAGAATATGAAACACTATACGGATATTTCAAAATACAACAGCCACAAAACCGAATCCGAAAAGGATAAGACCCGCGTGTTCGGCAAGCCGTCGCTGCCCGAGGAGAACAAGGAGGGTGAGCATACCCGCGTGTTCCGCAGGCAGGACGTGACGCAGGCGGCGCCGCAGAAGGCAAATCCCGCGTCAAAGCGCAGACCGAAGCTGAGCCTGAGAAAGAAGCTCAGACTGAATCCGCAGCTGAAAATCAAGCTGAAAAAGACGCTGGAATCGCTCCCGAAGTCCCTGCCGAAGATCAAGCCGCAGGAAAAGCCCGTACCTGAGCAGACGCGTCACATTCCGCGTGCAGGCAAACGCAACCCGATGGAGACCTCTGCGACGCTCTACAAGGAAAGCGAGCCGTACGTCAACGACCAATGCGGAAAGCTGCGGTTTTTGCCGGCGGCGGTGTTCGTGGTGTTCATCGCGGCGCTGTCGGTGTGGTTCATCTTCAACCCCAAGGGAGAGTACAGCTCGTCGGAAAAGCGCTATTTGCAGCAGTTCCCCGAAACGTCCTTTGAGACCGTCACCTCGGGCAAGTTCGGCTCGGAGTTCGAGACCTACTTCGCCGACCAGTTCCCTGCGCGGAATATGTGGGTCGGCTTCAACAGCTACTACGCCCTCGGGCTGGGCAATAACGGCGCGAACGGCGTCTATCACGGCAGCGACGGCTACCTCATCAACGTGCCCGTTCCGCAGGACAACAACTTCCTCAAAAACATCGGCGCGGTCAGGGACTTCAAAGAGAACCTCGGCGATACGCCGATCGCGGTGATGCTCGCGCCCTCGACGGGCTACATCTGCCGCGACAAGCTGCCGCTGATTCACGACGCGTACCGCGACGACCTGATGCTCAACCTCGGCACAAAGGAGCTGGGCAAGAGCGGCATCCCGATGATCGACCTGCGCAAGCCGTTCAAGGAGGCGTATGCCGGGGGCACGCAGCTCTACTACCGCACCGACCACCACTGGACGACGGCGGGCGCGTATGTAGGCTACACCGCGCTCTGCAAGTACCTCGACAAGGCGCCCATCGACCGCGACAAGCTCAACGCGGAGATCTACCCGAACTTCTACGGCACGACCTACTCGACCGCAGGCTTCTGGCTCTCCAAGCCCGACGACATTGAGGTCTGGAGCAATCCCGGCAACGGCGGCAACATCAAGGTCACCATCACCGAGGGCACAGAGAGCAAGGAATACAACACGCTCTACTTCTACAGCCACCTCGACGAGGACGACAAATATCCCGTGTTCCTCGACGGCAACCACGCGCTGACGACCATCGAGAACAGCAGCGCCGACCGCGGCACGATCGTGGTGGTCAAGGACAGCTTCAGCCACAGCCTTGCGCCGTTCCTCGCGGAGAATTACCGCAAGGTGATACTCGTCGACATGCGCTACTACAAGCAGAGCGTCTCGCAGATCGTCAGGGACGAGGAAGCCGAACAGGTGCTCGTGCTCTACGGCATCGACAACTTCTCGACCGACACCGACCTCGTCTGGGTCAGCTGAGCGTTCACTCACCCCGAGCCGTCGCAATCAAAGTCATAGTCCTCCATGCGGTTGATCTCGTCGAGCGCGTCAATGTCGTAGTTGCGCTCAATCGGGGGCGCAGGCTCTCTGCCTGCATAGCTGCCCTCGATGATACGCAGCAGGTTGTCGGGCTTCAGGATCCAGTCAAAGTCCGCCTGCCATCCGCCGCCCTCTCCGCAGAGGAAGGACGACTGCGACACCTTTTCAAACGCATCACAAAGCTCCTGCGTGCTCCTGTCACGCAGGGCTTTTTTGATCGCCTGCCGCCGCTTCCTGGTCAGTCTGCTGACGCGCGGCAGAGCAGGACACAGGGAATGAAAGCTCTCGACGACACGCTCACACGCCGCATCCGCGGCGTTTTCTTTTTCTTCGTCTTTGTCTTTGTCTTTGTCTTTCTCTTTCTCTTCTTCTTTTTCTTCTTCTTTCTCTTCTTCTTCTGTCGAGTCGATGCGAGTCGATAATTTTTCATCCGACCCGCACCGACCCGTATTGCGCATATTGCTGTTTTTGCGGTTGCGCTCGCACATGGTCGAGTAGTTACCAAACTCGCGGTCGATGTTGGCGCTCAAAAACGAGAACATGATCTGCAGCGCCTGATCGCCCGAGAAGTCAGGCTCCATTCCGTCGCCGGCATAGGAAAAGAGCGCTTTCATCAGCGCGCCTGCCTGCGCGTCCGAGAGCAGCTCGAACTGCGCGCGGTTGTCGATAAAAAGCTGGAAGTAATTCGGTTTCTTCATTTGGACACACCCCTTCGCAATAACTCCAAAACGCAGAAAAATTGCATAGAAGTACGCAATTTTTTTATTTTTAATCGCGGACTAAAACGTGCAACTGCCTAAATAACAAACCTATAGTCCGCGAAGAAAGCGCCCACCGGCGCATGCGAATTGACAGCGGGTTCACACCCGCAACTCCAAACTCCACACTATTTCAAGCGCCACAGGCGCTTGAAATTTTAAAGGGTTTGTGCTACAATGTTTTGGTAAAGGAGATGCGGATTATGAAAAAATGCGAATACTGCGCGAAGGAGATTTCCTATCACCAGCAATACTGCGGCGACGACTGCCACCGCAGGGCAAATCAATATTACGAGAACTGCGACCGCTTTTCTAAGCTCTTTATGGGCGTCAACGTCGTCTGCGTGTTCGGCATTCCCGCCGGACTGTTCATCCTCTCCGTCGTCAAAATCGTCGGTGCGGTCATCGCGGGCGGCAGCTGCGCCATGCTCGGACTCATGCTCCTGATTTTTCCCTTTCCCACCGAGGGCATGGTCAAAAAATTCGGCATCAAAAAAGCACGCAGCGTCACGCGCATCGTCGGTATCGCCTGCTTCGCGCTCGGTCTGCTCATCGTCGGCATGCTCGCGTTCTTGTTCTGATTGAAAATTTTTTCAGAACGCATAATTCATTTTCCTCCGTTCATACTAGATATGCGGAATTTTCCGCGTGAAGGAGGCTTGAACATGCTTGACAGAATCGCGCTTGCGCTGCTCGTTATCGGCGGCCTCAACTGGGGCAGCATCGGTATTTTCCAGTTCGACCTCGTCGGCTTCATCGGCGGCGGTCAGAGCGGCGTTGTGAGCAGAATCATCTATATTCTCGTTGCCCTCGCGGCAATCTGGTGTATCACGCTGTTTTTCCGTGAGCACACCTTCCTCGAGGAGCCGCAGCATCAGCACAGCGGTCAGTTCGCGGAATAATCTTCCCATACAATGCAAAAGGACAGCCTCACGCTGTCCTTTCTTCTTTAAATTCTGCCGCTTTTCGGCTTGTACTCCGCAATCTCTCCCGACGCGAGGGATTTTTTTACGTCGATGATGCGCTGGTTCGACGAGCCGCGGAACTGCAATGTGATACTGTACAGCTCCTGCACAAATTCGCCGTCGACGAGGACGTCGATCAATCGGAGCATCTCGTCGGTGTATTCACACCGCGCGCGGCTTTCGCCCAGAAGCTCCGTGTCGAACAGATAGCCCGTGTAGCACCAGATATTCTTCTTTGGGAAACGCTCCCTCACGCGGCGCAGAAACGGCAGGAGAACCGCCTGATTCTGCGGCTCGAACGGCTCGCCGCCGAGCAGCGACAATCCGTTGATATAGCCGGGCGCAAGCTCTTTCAGCAAAAGCTCCTCGGTCTCCGCGGTGAACGGCTTGCCGTAGTCAAAGCTCCATGTTTCCTTATTGAAGCAGTTCTTGCAGTGGTGCGTACAGCCCGACACGAACAGCGAGACGCGCACGCCCTCGCCGTTCGCGATGTCAAAATTTTTGATTTCTCCGTAATTCATTGTTGATTCCCTATAATCAAAGGGCGGACACCGTCCGCCCTGTTTGTTTATGATGACCTCTGAACCCGCCGTTCATCACGTTATCCGATAACGAAAACTTTTTGACAGGCGGGAGAAAGTGCCCACCGGCACACACCGGCACACACCGGCACTTACAAGTGCAAGACTCTTTCCTGAATCTCCTGCGTTCTGCCCTGATTCCAGAACTGGGTGCCGATGTAGCCGCAGGTACGGCGTGCGACGTTCATCTTTGCCTGATCGCGGTTGTGACAGTTCGGGCACTCCCAGAGAAGCTTGCCCTCCTCCTCGACGATCTGAATTTCGCCGTCGTAGCCGCAGACCTGACAGTAGTCGCTCTTGGTGTTCAGCTCGGCGTACATGATATTCTCGTAGATGAACTTCATCACCTGCAAAACAGCGGGGATGTTGTCCTGCATGTTGGGAACCTCGACGTAGCTGATCGCGCCGCCGGGTGAAAGCGCCTGAAACTCGGATTCGAGCTTGAGCTTGTCGAACGCGCTGATGCCCTCGGTCACGTGGACGTGGTAGCTGTTGGTGATATAGTTGCGGTCGGTCACGCCCTTGATGATGCCGAAACGCTTCTGCAGGCACTTCGCGAACTTGTAGGTCGTGCTCTCGAGGGGCGTGCCGTAGATGCTGTAGTCGATGTTCTCCGCCGCCTTCCACTTGAAGCAGTAGGAATTGAGCTTCTTCATGATCTCCAAACCGAGAGCCTTGCCCTCGTCCTCGGTGAGCTTCTTGCCGATCAGCGAATAGACGCACTCCCACAGTCCCGCGTAGCCGAGAGAGATGGTGGAATAGCCGTTGAACAGCAGCTTGTCGATGGTTTCGCCCTTTTTCAGACGCGCAAGCGCGCCGTACTGCCACAGAATCGGCGCCGCGTCGGACAGCGTGCCCTTGAGTCTTTCGTGACGCGCCTGCAAGGCTCTGTGACAAAGCTCCATGCGCTCGTCGAAGATCTTCCAGAATTTGTCCATGTCGCGGTTGGCGCTCAGTCCGATGTCGACAAGGTTGACGGTGACGACGCCCTGATTGAAGCGTCCGTAATACTTATGCTTGCCGGGGACGTAGTTGCCCGCGTTCGCGATGTTGCCGATGCCCGCGTCGGTGAAGCGGTCGGGCGTCAGGAACGAACGGCAGCCCATGCAGGTGTAGACGTCGCCCTTCAGCTTGAGCATGACTTTCTCGGAGATGTAGTCGGGCACCATCCTCTTGGCGGTGCACTTGGCGGCAAGCTCGGTGAGGTACCAGTACTTGCTGTCCTCGGTCACGTTGTCCTCCTCGAGGACGTAGATCAGCTTGGGGAACGCCGGGGTGATCCACACGCCTGCCTCGTTCTTCACGCCCTGATAGCGCTGTCTGAGCGTCTCCTCAATGATCATCGCGAGGTCAGCCTTCTGCTGCTCGTCCTCGGCTTCGTTGAGGTACATATAGACCGTCACGAACGGCGCCTGTCCGTTGGTGGTCAGGAGGGTGACGACCTGATACTGGATCGTCTGGACGCCGCGGTTGACCTCCTTGCGGAGACGCTGCTCGACGATCTCGTTGACTTTTTCCTCGGGGATAGAAACGCCCATCTCCTCGATCTCGGCGAGCGTCTCGCGGCGGATCTTATCACGGGAGATCTGCACGAACGGCGCGAGGTGCGTCAGGCTGATGCTCTGACCGCCGTACTGGTTGCTCGCGACCTGCGCGATGATCTGCGTCGCGATGTTGCAGGCGGTCGAGAAGCTGTGGGGCTTCTCGATGAGGGTGTCGCTGATGACGGTGCCGTTCTGCAGCATGTCCTCGAGGTTGACGAGGTCGCAGTTGTGCATGTGCTGGGCGAAGTAGTCGGAGTCGTGGAAGTGGATCAAGCCCTGCTTATCCGCCTCGACGATGTCGGGAGAAAGCAGCATCCTGCGCGTCAGGTCGCGGCTGACCTCGCCTGCCATGTAGTCGCGCTGGACGCTGTTGACGGTCGGGTTCTTGTTGGAGTTCTCCTGCTTGACCTCCTCGTTGTTGCACTCGATCAGCGAGAGGATGCGGTTGTCGGTGGTGTTCGCCTTGCGGACGAGCGAGCGGTTGTAGCGGTAGCGCACATAGCGTCTTGCCAGCTCGAACGCGCCCTTTGCCATCAGCTGATCCTCGACCATGTCCTGAATCTCCTCGACCGACACGGCGCGCTTGATCTTGTTGCACTTGTACTCGACGTAGTCGGCGACGTCCGCGATCTGCTCCTCGGTCAGATAGGGGCTGTCGGCGGAGTTGTTCGCCTTGCGGACGGCGTTGATGATTTTTTCGATGTTGAAGTCCTCTTCGGAACCGTTTCGTTTGATGATTTTCATGCGGGTTTCCTTCCTTTTTCCGTTAATCTCAAATCTATATAAAAGACGAAATAGCTATACGTGCAGGAACTATTATACATCAATATTTGGGAAATTGCAAGTGCTTTTTTTGCCCGATATACCATATATAGTATTCCAAAAAAGAATTAAATACCGTATCTTGCGATGCTTGTAACGGCTTGACAATTCTTTAACGCACGCCCAAAACCGCATGCCCATGCGGTTTTGGCACTATTATAGCACAGGATAAGGGACATTTTCGGGACACGGAAAGCAGCAATTTATTACAGGTCAGGTTACAATTTTGGAACAAAATATAATAATTTTTGCCCATAAGAAAAAGGCTAGGCACAATATCTTGTGTTCAGCCTTCTTTTTTTCTCGAAAAAACACAACCGCAGTAGTTCTGACGGTAGAGATCATACTCCTTTGAGAGCACGATGCTCCGCTTGTAGCCCTCTTTCTTTTTGAAGTCGGACGGCAGCCACATCACGCCGTATTTTGCCCCCATTTCCTCACCGATCTCATTGAGCAGGGCGGCGTTTTTGAGCGGACTGATCGTGAGCGTCGTGGTGAAGCAGTCGAAGCCCAGCTCCTTTGCCTTCCTTGCGGACGCCTCCAGACGCAGGCGGAAGCACCTCCCGCAGCGTCTGCCGCCCTCAGGCTCGCGCTCCAGCCCCTTTACCGCGTCGAAAAACGTCTGCGGGTCGTAGTCGCTCTCCGTCATGCTCACGGGGTTTTTGAAGTCCCGCAGGGAGATATAGCGCTCCTCCTCGCTCAGGCGGTAGGCGTACTCGTCGGGTGAAGTGATGTTCGGGTTGAAGTAGTAGACCGTGATGTCGAAGTAATCGGACAGATATTCCAGACAGTAGCTCGAGCACGGCGCGCAGCAGACGTGCAGCAGCAGACGCGGCGTCACGCCGTCACGGGTGTTTTTTTCGATGATCCGGTCAAGCTCTTTTTGATAATTTCGTTTGTTCATAGGCTCAAAAGATACTCCGTCAGCTCGGCGGCGGTGTCGGCGACAAAGGGCGCGCCCGTGTCGAGCAGCTCCTTTCTGCCGCGGAAGCCCCACGACACGCCTGCCATCTTCACGCCGCTGTTTTTCGCGGTCAGCACGTCGACGTCGCTGTCGCCGATGTAGACGCAGCCGTCGAGCGGAATGTGATGCAAGCCGAGCATCGCGTGCAGCGCCTCCTTGTCGGGCTTGCATTTGTACTGCGGCTTCTGTCCCCACGCCTCGAGAAAGCGGTGATTCGGATAGAGCCTGCCCAGAATCTCACCCATGAACTCGTCGGGCTTGTTGGAGAGCACGGCGGTGGCGATGCCGTTCTTCGTGAGCGCTTCGAGCATCTCGGCGCAGCCGTCGTAGGCGGCGGTGTTGTCGTTGCAGTGCAGGCGGTACTCCCTGTCAAAGACGGAAATCACCGCGTCAAAGAGCGCGTCGGTCAGACGCTCCGCGCCGATGGCGCGCTCGATCAGCTTTGCCCTGCCGTTGCCGACAAAGCGGTTGTATGCCGAAAGCGGATGCTCGGGCAGTCCTGCCGCTTTCAGTCCCTTGTTGACGCTGAGGGCGAGGTCGGTGAGCGAGTTCACCAGCGTGCCGTCGAGGTCGAATACAGCTATTTTTATCATCGTCGATCACAGTCCCTTTTCCATTTCAAAGAGTATCGCGCGGCAGGGAGCCGCCTCGAGTCCCGCGAGCTTGATCGGGAACGCGCAGAGGTCATAGTGTCCCGGCTTGATCGCGGAGAGGTTGAGATTTTCGAGCACCGCGATTCCTGCCCTTGCCAGCTCGCGGTGGGTCTTGACCTCGTCGAAGGGCGGCGCGATGGAATTCGCGTCGGTGCCGACGAGAACCACCTTGCTGTCCGCGAGCACCTGCGCCGCGGAGAGCGAGAGGAAGGTCTTGCCGTTGCCGCGGAAGAGCACCCTGCGCTTGCAGTAGGGCAGCAGGCGATCCATATCCGCGCCCGTGAGGACGCCCTGTACCGCGATGACGGTGCACTTTCCGTAAAAGGTATTCAGGCGGAGCATGTCGATCGACTGACCGTCCTCCCAGAAATGGAGCGGCGCGTCGATGTGGGTGCCCGCGTGGGTCGTCATGCTCACGGCGGTGAGGTTGCAGACGTCCATTTCATCCATGCTTTGCAGCTGCCGCACCTCGGTCGGCGGGTCGCCCTCAAACACGGGCGTTGTCAGCGCGTCGCGTGAAATATCGTGTAAAATCATGCTTCCTCTCCCCTTTTCGATTCAATATTTTTTATTTTACCACAACAGCTCCGTCTTTGCAAGTGGAACAATTTTGGGCGTCAGCAGGATAAAAAAATGTCTCCCGATTTCTCGGGAGACACATGAATTGCATTGTATTCGCTATACAGGGAAATTATACGGGATTAACGACCTTGCCGGCGTTGCCGATGCCCTTGGTATAGCCTGCTACATACTTCTGTACGCAGGTAGCGTCGAGAATGGAGATTCTGCCGTCGCCGTTTACGTCAGCAAGATCTGCGTTGAACGCACCCTCGGTGGGAAGATCGATGGAAGCGTACTGGATCGCAGTCGCGTCAGCGATGTCAACCTTGCCGTCGCCGTTTACGTCGCCCATGATGGGACCGGTGGGCTCGTCAACAGGCTCAACCTTGATGGTGTAGGCAGCGCCTTCCTTGGTGACCTTATCCCATGCGGAGAGGTCGAGGGTCAGGGTGATCTTTACATACTCATCCTCGGATTCGGGAGTGAATACGATGTTGTCCTCAGCATTGTACTGTGCGGGGTTGGGAGTGTTCAGAGCAGCCTCTGTGCCCTTTACAAGACCCCAGTTCATGCCCCAGCCGCCGTTGGCAGCGAACTTGACCTGATACTC
>FMUA01000013.1:0-57825 GCA_900100595.1 Ruminococcaceae bacterium P7 | reverse complement strand
ACCATTCCTTCTGCGCTTCGTCGCCGCCGACAAACTTGACGACCTTGACAGCGTAGTTGTTTTCGCCTGCCTCTACCTCGGGAACGGTGATCGCATAGGTGCCGTCATCCTGCTTTGTCATGACATAAGCGTCGATAGCGGGATCCCAGCCTGTGGTCAGCCAATCGGAGGAGCCTGCGAGAACATAAACGTCCTCAGCGGGAGCAGCGGTGGTGGGCTCAACAGTGGTGGGCTCTGCGGTGGTGGGCTCAGCGGTAGTAGGCTCAGCAGTGGTGGGAGCTACGGTAGTGGGCTCCGCGGTGGTAGGCTCAGCAGTGGTGGGCTCGTCGGTCACGCCGAGAGCGGTGCGGACAGCCTCGGGAGAAGGCATCTTCTTTTCCTTGGGCTGACCCTTGTCGTCCTTGCCCATGTACTTGATGAAGTCAACGGGAGCGTCGTCGGTGGTAGCGATCTTATCGTCGGGCTGACCGGGATAGATGGTCGCGCCTTCGATGAATTCCGCGTTGTCAGCCATGTACTGGTCGTAAACCTGCTTGGGAGTTACGCCGAGCTTATCGCAGATAGCCGCGTTCTTCTCGGGATTGTTGAAGTAACCGACGTTGATGTAGTTGGTCAGGTACTCCTTGAGCTTGTTGGAAAGCATCTGAGCAGGGGGCTGATGTGCGGGGAACTGACCGTCAACAAACTTGCCTGTTGAGGTGATGTTCGCCATCAGCTTGTAATCCTTGTGGTTCTTCCACTCGGAGTAGTAGTCGGACTTGTTGGAGTTCGCCGCATTCTCTCTGGTCTGAATGGGGCTCACGAGTTGAACGGTGTCGCCGATGCACTCGCTGGTCATGTTGAGGTCTGCGGTCTGGAAGCCGCCGTTCGCGGAGGTGGAGAAGATGACGCCGTAGTCAACGTCGGGGTTCATCTCCATGAAGCGGTAAAGTGTTACTTTCTTCTTCTTGTTCGTTGCGGGGTCGATCTCGTCGAGGGTAACGGTCATTTTGCTGTTGATATCATAGGAATACAGACCTGCATCCTTGTCTTCAGCAGTACAAGAGCATACGGAGGTTTCCCAACCGGAGTTGAAGAACTCGTACTCGTTGCCGTACACCGCGTAAATCAGGCAGTATACATTGCCCTTACCCGTCATTCCGCTGACTTTTACGGCATTGTGGTCGCCCCATGTGCCGTCAGTCGGGAACTGGAAGTAAATCTTCTGCTCTCCCGCCGCGTCGCAGTCTTCCTTGGTCGGCGTTTTGGCCGCCGCGAAGCCTGTGGCGGTGAAAGCAGAGGTCGCCATTAACGCCGCGAGAACGCCGCTGACGAGCTTTGTTGCTTTTTTCATTGGATAGTTTCCTCCTTTTCTATTTACTCATATTGTGAGTAATTACATTATAGCTTAAACCTCACGATTTTACAACCCTTTTTTATCAAAAAAAATTACCTTTTATTCATAACTCTATCACATTTTCCCCAATTGTTTTCACAAAGCCCGTTCACCTGCCCAAAATTTCGGCATTGTGACGAAAAGAATCGGTAGTATCTGTACAACCTGCTGACGCTTAATGAGTTTGGAGTTGTTTCTTTTCCAAACCGTTCCATGTGAAGGCTGAAATTGATTCTTTTCCAAGCGTTTCCTTGTGAAATGGGATTGTTAAGAGTCTGATGAACCCTTCCCGCGTAAACGAACGGAAACCTCCACATCAAACCCTTAGTCCGCGAAGTAAAAAAAACTTGACAAGACGGGGATTACAGAGTAAAATTTATCTGTTATACTATAAATAATAGAAACGAGGGTTTATAATGGAAAACTCCAAGAAAACCATGGAAAAAATCGTTGCGCTCTGCAAGGGCAGAGGCTTCGTATACCCCGGCTCCGAAATCTACGGCGGCCTTGCCAACACCTGGGACTACGGTCCGCTCGGCATGGCGCTCAAGAACAACCTCAAGGCGGCTTGGCTCAAGAAGTTCGTTCAGGAGAACAAGTACAACGTCGGCCTTGACGCCGCGATCCTGATGAATCCCCAGACATGGGTCGCCTCCGGTCACGTGGGCGGCTTCTCCGACCCCAAGATGGACTGCAAGGAGTGCAAGACCCGTCACCGCGCCGACGACCTCATCGAGGACTTCGACGGCACCAACGTCGCCGGCTGGACTAACGAGCAGATGACCGACTACATCAACGAGCATCAGATCCCCTGCCCCAACTGCGGCAAGCACAATTTCACCGAAATCCGTCAGTTCAACCTGATGTTCAAGACCTTCCAAGGGGTCACCGAGGACAGCAAAAACGAGCTGTACCTCCGTCCCGAGACCGCGCAGGGCATCTTCGTCAACTTCGCGAACATCGCCCGCACCACCAGAAAGAAGCTTCCGTTCGGCGTTTGTCAGGTCGGCAAGTCCTTCCGCAACGAAATCACCCCCGGCAACTTCATCTTCCGCGTGCGCGAGTTCGAGCAGATGGAGCTGGAATTCTTCTGCAAGCCCGGCACCGACCTCGAGTGGTTCGACTACTGGAGAAGCTACTGCCGCGACTTCCTCTATGCCCTCGGCATCAAGGAGGAGAACCTCAGACTGAGAGATCACGATCCCAAAGAGCTTGCGTTCTACTCCAAGGGCACCACCGACTTTGAGTACCTCTTCCCGTTCGGCTGGGGCGAGCTGTGGGGCATCGCCGACAGAACCGACTACGACCTCAACCAGCATATCAAGGAAAGCGGTCAGTCGCTCGACTACTTCGACCCGACCGACAACACCCGCTATGTTCCCTACGTCATCGAGCCGTCTCTCGGCGTAGAAAGACTCTTCCTCGCGACCGTCGTCGAGGCGTACGACGAGGAACAGCTCGACGAGAAGGACAGCCGCGTCGTCATGCACTTCCATCCCTTCCTCGCGCCCTTCAAGGCGGCGGTTCTTCCGCTCTCCAAGAAGCTCAGCGACAAGGCGGACGCGGTGCGTGAGATGCTCGCGAAGGACTTCATGGTCGACTTCGACGACGCAGGCTCCATCGGCAAGCGCTACCGCCGTCAGGATGAGATCGGCACGCCGTTCTGCATCACCTACGACTTCGATTCCGTGGACGACGGCTGCGTCACCGTCCGCGACAGAGATACCATGCAGCAGGAGCGCGTCAAAATCGACGAGCTGAACGCGTATATCGCGGAGAGAGTCAAGCTCTGATTGATAACTCTTTAAAATGAAAGCGGCTCAGACAAACGTCTGAGCCGTTTTTCATTAGATAAATGCGCGCAGTTCCCTGATATGCTCCTCCTCGGCGTCGAGGAGCTTTTTGGCGAGCAGCGTGATGTTGGAGTCGTTCCTGTCATACTCGCGCAGGCTGCGGACGAGCTTATTGACGCCCATCGTGTTGCCCTTGATCATCATTTCCGCGACGTGGGACGGAGAGCTGTCGCGTTTGAGATCGATTCCCGCGGAATAGCGCGTCATGGTCTTGGCGATCGGGCTGATGTGCTTGACGGATTCTCCGCGGCTGCGCAGCATCGTCCCTGCGGCGTGATAGATCTTGCCGTAGCGCGCAAGCTGATTGCAGAGCACCCTGTCTACCGCTCCCTCCCTGACGCGCTTGCGGATAGCCGTCACGCCCTGACAGCCCATTTCGGCGTTTTGGGCGATGCAGTTGAGCATTTCTATGTCGTTCATATAATCACCTCGCCCTTAGTATTGACAGAAATTTCCGTTGTATGCTACAATTAGTTTGGAGTGTGGAGTGTGGAGTGTGGAGTTATTCACCACCAATCCTTTCCTTGTGAAACAGAAATTACATAAAACCTATCCTTAACAAATGGGATTGGTGCGTTGAGATGAACATTTCCCGCGAAAACGTGCACCAACTGCCTTTGACAAACCCTTAGTACGCGAAGAAAGCGCCACCGGCGCCGCGAAAACGTGCACCAACTGCCTTTGACAAACCCTTAGTACG
This sequence comes from Ruminococcaceae bacterium P7, assembly GCA_900100595.1. GTDB lineage: Bacteria > Bacillota > Clostridia > Oscillospirales > Acutalibacteraceae > Ruminococcoides. Next base: position 53,897 of record FMUA01000013.1, on the reverse strand, counting down.
CGAATTTAAAGTATCTCACCGTCAACGGTGCCGGTCAGACCTGCGGCGTTGCTCTCGTCGGTGTCGATGTGCATCGCGGGAGCGTACTTGGGGCTGACGCGGACGACGACGTCGCCGAAGATGGTCTCTCTGCCGGTGCCCGTGCCGACCTTGACGGAGACGATGTCCTTGTCCTTGAGGCCGTATTCCTCAGCGGTCTTGGGGTCGAAGTGGATGTGTCTCTGCGCGACGATGACGCCCTGCGCGATCTCTACCTCACCTGCGGGGCCTACGAGCTTGCAGCCGGGCGTGCCTGCTACGTCGCCGGACTCTCTGATGGGAGCCACGATGCCGAGCTTGCGCGCGTCGGTGAGCGATACCTCGATCTGGTCGTCGGGTCTTTCGGGACCGAGGATGGACATTGCCATCTGACCTCTGGGGCCGACTACGGTGACCTTCTCGGGGCAGGCGAACTGTCCGGGCTGGGAAAGGTCCTTTTTGTTGGTGAGCTGATAGCCCTTTCCGTAGAGGATATCGAGGGTTTCTCTTGTCACGTGCAGATGATGCGCGGAGGTTTCAACCATAATTTTCATAATCAATTACCACCATTCATTTTTTATTTCGCATTATGCGCTGATTTTATTTTACTACGAATTCTTTTAAATTTCAACCGTAAGGAGCTTTTTTATGTATACAAATTGGGATGACCTGAAAGCAGCCTGCGAGAGCTGCCGAAAATGTGAGCTTTGCAAGACCAGAACCAACGTCGTCGTGGGCGTGGGCAATCCGCTTGCCGAGGTAATGTTCATCGGCGAGGGTCCGGGTGAGAACGAGGATCTGCAGGGAGAGCCGTTCGTCGGCAGAGCAGGCAAGCTGCTCGACAAGATGCTCGACGCGGTGGAGCTTGACCGCCACACCAACGTCTATATCGCGAACATCGTCAAGTGCCGTCCGCCGCAGAACCGCGACCCCAAGCCCGAGGAGCAGGAGCAGTGCATCGAGTGGCTGCGCGCGCAGGTGCGGCTGATACGCCCGAAGGTGATCGTCTGTCTGGGCAGGATCGCCGCGGCGAAGATCATCAAGCCCGACATCAAGATCACCAAGGAGCACGGTATGTGGTTCGAGAAGGGCGGCATCCTGATGATGCCGATGCTCCATCCCGCAGCCCTCCTGAGAGATCCGCGCAAAAAGCCCGAGGCGTTTCAGGACTTCCTGACGCTGCGGGAAAAATTAAGAGAGATTGGCGAATTAGATTACAGCTAAACGCAAAAAACCGACGCAGTTGCGTCGGTTTTTATTTTAAATCGCGTACTATGGGTTTGGTGTTGAATCAGCTGCACGTTTTCGCGTCAGAAGTTCATCAGACTTTTAACAATCCCATTGCTCGAGGATAGGTTTGATGTGATTTCATTTCACAAGGAAAAGTTTGTTTGGAACCTTAATTCACTATCAAACGTTCGTCGCGTAAACGCGCTGTTTTCTGACGCAGCGAGGTATAGTCCGCGAATTGACAGCGGGTTCTCACCCGCAACTCCAAACTTACTCAGAGTAGTTTCCCAAAAAGCTGAATTCGGGCAGCTCCTCGCTGAGCTGACAGAGCAGGTCGATGACGCTCTCGCTCTGCAGGCTTCCCGCGAAGTCGAGATAAAACAAATACTCAAAATCCTTGCCCGGAATGGGACGGCTCTCGATTTTGGTGAGGTTGAGTCCCAGCGAGTGGAAGCGGCACAACAGGCTGTAGAGCGCGCCCTCGACGTGGGGCAGCGTCAGACAAAGGCTGATCTTGTTCGCGTTCTCGGTCAGGCAAAGCTCCTTTGAGATCACGATGAAGCGCGTGGTGTTGTACCGGTCGTCCTGAATATGCGAGTCGAGCAGCTTCAAGCCGTAGGTTTCCGCCGCCTTTCGCGAGCAGATCGCCGCGACGTTGAGCCGCTTTTCCTTGGCGACGTCACGGGCTGCGACGGCGGTGTTGGCGCTCGGGATGCTCTCCCAGCCCATCCGCTCGATGGTGGTCGCGCACTGACTCAATGCCTGCGGATGCGAGCGGACGATCTCGATGTCCTCCGGCTCCGACTGTCTGAGCGACGCAAGGCAGTGGTCGATCGCCATGTCCAGCGCGCCGACGATATAGAAGCGGTGCTTGAGTATCAGGTCATAGACCGCCGAGACGGAGCCTGCCGTGGAGTTCTCGACGGGCAGCACGCCGTAGCGCACCTCGCCGCTGTCCACCGCGGCGAACACGTCGTCGAACCGCTTGTAGTGGCGCAGCTGCGCGTGCGGAAAGAGAATCTGCGACGCTTCGTGACTGTTCGCGCCCTCGATGCCCTGATAGCCGACGAGGACGTCCTGCCGCTCGAGGGTGTGGGTCGCGTTCGCGAGCTTTTCGCGCAGCTCCTTTCCCGTGCCGATGATTTTGTGCTGCAAAGCGCGCGACAGCTCCATGATGTTCTGGTACATCAGCCGCGTGTAGATGCCGTACTCGCCGCCCTCCTCCTCAACGCGGTCGAGGATCTCCTTCTCGCGGTCGAGGTTGAGCACGGGCACGCCGTTTTCCTTTTTATACTCGCCGACTGCCTTCGCGCAGTCCATCCTGCGGCAGAACAGCGCGACGAGCTCCCTGTCAACGCGGTTGATCTCCGCCCTGATTTCCGATAAATCCTTCATGCGGCACCTCTCAGATGAATTGCGACAGCGCGAGCGCGGTGACCGCCTCGATGACGGGTACGGCGCGCGGTACGATGCAGGGGTCGTGTCTGCCCTTGATCTCCAGCTCGGTGTTCACGCCCTCCTTCAGATCGACGGTTCTCTGCAGCCGCGCGATGGAGGGCGTCGGCTTGATCGCCGCGCGGAAGATCAGGGGCATGCCGTCGGAGATGCCGCCGAGGATTCCGCCGCAGTTGTTGGTCTCGGTCACGATCCTGCCCTCGCGGTTGTAGCGGAACGCGTCGTTCGCCTGCGAGCCTTTCATCTTCGAGAGCGCAAAGCCCGCGCCGAACTCGACGCCCTTGACCGCGGGTACGCCGAACACCGCCTTGGCGATCACGCCCTCCAGCCCGTCGAACATCGGGTCGCCGACGCCTGCGGGAAGTCCCGTGACGGCGCATTCCACCGCGCCGCCGATGCTGTCGAGATTGCGTCTCGCGTCCTCGACCTCGGCGCGCATGGCCTCCTCCACGCCGCCGTCGATCAGAGCAAAGGACGAAGCGCTCAGGCGCTCCATCAGCCGCGGGTCGACCTCGGTGGGATAGAAGCGGTTGTCATAGACCCGTCCGATGCGGTCGATATGGGCGGCGATGCGCACGCCCTTCTTCTCGAGGAGCTGACGGCAGACCGCGCCTGCGAATACGAGCGGAGCGGTCAGTCTGCCCGAGAAGTGTCCGCCGCCGCGCACGTCGTTGGCGGCGTGATATTTGATGTATGCCGTGTAGTCCGCGTGTGCAGGACGCGGACAGTTCATCAGCCCCGAATAGTCGCCCGAGCGCGTGTTGGTGTTCTCGATGACCGCGCAGAGCGGCGCGCCCGTGAGGGTGTCGTCGAGCATGCCCGAAAGCACGCGCGGAAAATCCGTCTCCTGACGCGGCGTCGCGGTCTTGTCCTTGCCCGGAGCACGCCGCGCCATCTGCGCGAGCACCTGCTCCCTGTCAATGGTCTCGCCTGCCGGCAAGCCGTCGATCACCACGCCGATTCCCTCGCCGTGGCTCTCGCCGAATACCGATATTTTTATCTTTTCTCCGAATGTGGAGGACATACCCATCCTCTCCTTCCGTTTTGCTTTATGGTTCGTTTTCGAGCACCGCGATACCGCCGGCAAGACGGTAGTCCCCGTAGAAACCGGGGTAGCTCTTGTTGATGCTCATCGCGTCGGTGCAGGTGATCGTCCCTGCCGACCTTGCCGCGCAGACCGCCGCCGACATGACGATGCGGTGATCGTTGCAGCCGTCCGCGTGACCTCCCGCGAGTTCCTTCACGCCCGTGATCTCCAGCCCGTCGGGCAGCTCTTTGACCTTTCCGCCGAGGGAGTTGAGCAGGACGGCTGTCGTTTGCAGGCGGTCGCTCTCCTTGATGCGCAGGCGTGCGGCGTTGACTATCCGCGTCGTGCCCTTTGCGAACGACGCGCAGACCGCGAGGATCGGCACAAGATCGGGAATCTGCGACGCGTCGATTTCGATCGCTTTCAGCTCTCCGCGTCTGACGCGCACCGTGCCGCCGTCCTGAATCACCTCCGCGCCGAATTCGCGGAGCAGCGCGGCAATGCGCCTGTCTCCCTGCGCGGAGTCGATATTCGCTCCCGTGACCGTCACGTCGCCGCCGATTGCGCCTGCCGTCATGAAGAACGCCGCCTGCGACCAGTCGCCGTCCGTGCGGTAGTCCGACGGTACATAGCGCTGGTTGCCGCGGATGTACCAGCCGTCGTCCATCACGCCGATCTCAACGCCGAATTTCGCCATCGTGCGGATGGTCATGTTGATGTAGCCCACGCTCTGGACGGGCGTGGTGAGGACGATCCTGCTGTCGCGCGGCAGCAGCGGCAGCGCGAAGAGCAGTCCCGAAATGAACTGCGAGCTGACGTCCCCGGGGATTTTAAATTCGCCGCCGCGCAGCTGTCCGCTGATCGTGAGCGGCAGTCCTCCCGCGGTGTCGCACTGCACGCCTGCCTTTGGCAGCGCGTCGGTATAGATGCCGATCGGTCTCTCGGGCAGTCTGCCCGCGCCGGTAAAGACCGCGTTCACGCCGCCTGCCGCCGTGACGGGTATCAGAAAGCGCAGCGTGCTGCCGCTTTCTCCGCAATGGAGAGCCGCGGTTTTCTTTTGAAACATGCCGCTGCCGTCGACGGTCAGCGTACCGTTCTCCATCCTCGTCACCGCGCCGAGCGATTCCACGCAGGAGATCGTCGCCTTGATGTCCTCGGACAGCGCGACGGGCGTGATGGTGCACACGCCCTTGGATAGGGCGGCGCAGAGTATCGCCCTGTGGACGTCGCTCTTGGACGGCGGCGCTGCCACCGTGCCCTGCGGCGTGAAGGGCTGAAAGGTTACGTTCATAGCTTATTCCTCAATATTAGTTTGGAGTGTGGAGCTTTGTTGAATGTGGAGTTTGGAGTTTCTTTAGTGTGGAGTGTGGAGTGTGGAGTGTGGAGTTGATTTTTCGCCAAACCTTTCCTTGTGAAATGGGATTGATGCGTTGAGATGAACATTTCTCGCGAAAATGTGCACCGGCTACCTTTGAAAACCCATAGTACGCGAAGAAAGCGCCCACCGGCGCACGCGAAAACGTGCAGCTGATTCAACACCAAACCCTTAGTACGCGAGTTAAAATTCAAAAAATGCCCTTAATTCTTCAAGCGGGAGCTTCTTGGTGAAGCTGTCGCCGATCGTATGCAGCAGCACCAGACTGATGCCGCCGCCTGCGGTCTTTTTGTCCGACTGCGCCGCTTTGGCAAGCTCCTCCGCCGAAAAGCTCTCCTTTACGGGCAGGAGGTACTTTTTACAGAGTGCTTCCACGCGCGCGGTGGTACCCGCTTCCGTGATGCCCTGCGCCTCGCCCGCTCTCGTCATCATCACCATGCCGACCGCGACCGCCATGCCGTGGGTGATGCCCTTGAAGTCCCTGAGCTTCTCGATCGCGTGACCGAGCGTGTGCCCGAAGTTGAGCAGCATCCTCTCTCCCGCCTCGCGCTCGTCGCGGCTGACGACGTCGCGCTTGATGGAAACGCAGGTCTCGATGACCTCCTCGAGATGCTGCAGCGCGTTCTCCTGCTCGAGAAAATCAAAGAACGCCGCGTCCTTGATGCAGCCGTATTTGATGACCTCGCCCATGCCGTCGATGATGAACTGATCGGGCAAAGTCAATAAGGTGTCGGGGTCGATCAGCACCGCGACCGGCTGGTGGAACGCGCCGACGAGGTTCTTGCCCTGCGGCAGATCGACGCCCGTCTTGCCGCCGACGGAGCTGTCCACCTGCGCCAACAGCGAGGTCGGTATCTGCATGAAGTCGATGCCGCGCAGATAGGTCGCCGCCGCAAAGCCTGCCATGTCGCCGCAGACGCCGCCGCCGAGCGCGACGATCAGGTCCTTGCGCGTCATGCCGAAGTCCGCGAGCGCCTTGTACATCTCTGCGATGGTGCCGAGATGCTTGCTCTCCTCGCCTGCCTTGAACACGTGGGTGTGTACCGTGAAGCCAGCCGCCGAGAGCGAGTTGATCACGCGCCACTGATAAAGCGGCGCGACGTTGGAATCGGTGATGATCGTCACCTTTTGGGCATTTGACAGCTTTTTCGCGTACTCGCCCGCGCTGTCGATGACGCCCTTTTCTATATAGATGTCGTACGGTCTGCCCGTATCGACGTGTACGGTTTTCATAAATATACCCCTCCTGCCGTTACTCTCCGAGCGCCTGCTTGACGCTGTGACCCTTTTCGAGAAGCGCAGCGAGCCTTTCTCTGTCCTCGTCGCGGATCGCGCCGTAGAGCGCGGACAAATTCCGGTACAGTTCCGCAAGCTCCTCCATCAGCGGCTCGCGGTTCTCGAGGAACAGCTCGCTCCAGAGCTTGGAATTGATGTTCGCGACGCGCGAAACGTCGCGGTAGCTGCCTGCCGAAAAGCCGTTATGGTTCGGGCAGCTCGGGCTGAGGACGTAGGCGCACGCGAGGACGTGCGGCAGCTGCGACGTGAACGCGATCATGCGGTCGTGCTCCTCGGGGTCGGACATCTTGACCGTGCCGAAGCCGATCTCTATTGCGAGCTTCGCAAGCGTCCTGACGCTCTCGTCGTCCGCGCCGCAGGGCGTGATGATGAAGCTCGCGCCCTCATACAGCTCCGCTTCGCTCACCTCATAGCCGTTTTTCTCCTTGCCTGCCATCGGGTGGCTGCCGACGAACACAAAGCCGAACTCCTCCGACAGCGCTTTGAGCTGCGGACAGATCGCGCGCTTGATGCCCGACGAGTCGGTCACGATCGCGCCCTTGCGGATATATTTTCCGTTTTCCCTCACGTAGTCCACGCACGCCTGCGGGTACATGCAGAGGATGATCAAATCGGCTTCCGAGAGCGTCTCGGCGCTTCCGATTTCATCAATCGCGCCGTCGCGCAAAGCCTGTTCCGCTGTCGCGCGGGTGCGGTTGACGCCGATGACGTAGTGGTCGGTGTGCTTCTTGATCGCCTTGCAGAAGCTGCCGCCGATGATGCCCAGACCGATTACCGCAATCTTCATATCTTCTCACTCCTATGGGTGGATTCCGATGTTACGGATTCTTATTTTATCACTTTAAACCGCAAAAGTCAATATCTCCTGCGCTCCGCCTCCATCACGGCGAGCGCCGTTCTCAGCGGCGTGCTTTTGCCCTCGATGACGGTGTCCGCCGCCGCCTGATAGAGCGGAAAACGGCTGCTGTAGAGCTTCGCCATCGCCTCGTCCTTGTCGGGACGCTGCAGAAGCGGCCGCGTCTTGTCGTTGCGCAGGCGGAATTTGATCGTTTCGAGCGGCACGTCGATCAGAACGATCCAGTCCTTTCCCTTGAACGCCTGCACGTTTCTCTCAAACGTCAGCGCGCCGCCGCCTGCCGCGATCACGGCGTTGCTCTTTTGCGCAAGCTCCAGACACGCCTGATGCTCCCTGTCGCGGAAGCCCTCCTCACCCTCGCGGGCGAAGATCTCGGAGACCGTCATGCCTGCCTCCTCCTCGATATACGCGTCCATGTCGATGAACCGCCTGCCCGACTTGCGCGCGATGTTCTTGCCGACGGTCGATTTTCCGCAGCCCATGAAGCCGCAGAGGATAATATTGTTCATTCCCATTCCCTGTTCTTTTCCTTACTTGATTATTTCATCAGCTCCGCCGCTGCGTCGCGGCAGAGCCTGTCGATTTCCGCCTTGTCGTACTGCGAGCCGTCCCAGTGCTGATGAGCCACGACCGCCTGCCACACGAGCATCGACATACCGCCCTCGGCGACAGAGCCGTTTGCCTTGGCGCGCTTCACGAGCGCAGTTTCGAGCGGATTGTAGATCGCGTCGTAGACGTATTTGCACCTGCCGATCGCGCAGTTATGTATCGGCTGCGCGTCGCAGTTCGGGTACATGCCGACGGGGGTCGCGTTGATCAGGACGTCGACGTTTCCGATGATCTGATCGATCAGACCGAAGCTGACCTCCGCGTCGGGAATCTTGCGTGTGATGTCAAGGCAGAGCAGACCTGCCTTTCCGACGCTCTCGCGCCTGACCGCGAACTCAAAGGGCTTGTGCCGCAGGGCGATCTCATACGCCATCGTGCGCGCGACGCCGCCGCAGCCGAGAATCATGATCCTGCCCTCGAGCGGTATTCCTGCCGCCTCGATCGCCTTGATGAAGCCGTCGGGGTCGGTGGTGAAGCCCTTAGCCTGCCCGTCACGGTTGCGCACGGTGTTGACGCTGCCGTACATCTGCGCCTTGTCGTCGAGCGCGTCGAGGTACGGGATAATCGCCTGCTTATGGGGAATCGTGATATTGTAGCCGTCGAGCTTTTTCAAAGTATCGCGGTACTCCGCTTCGAGCCGCTCGGGAGCGATATCGAGCGCGGTATAGTCCGCGTCGACGCCCGCGAGCGCAAAGAGCCGCTTGTGGATAAACGGCGACATGGTGTGACCGATGGGGTGGCCGATGACGGCGTAGTGCTTGGTTGACATATGATACCTCCGACGGCAGGGAGCGTGTTGCTTATAATAGTATCAGTCCATTGTGACTATTCATCAATGTTACATCTATAAACTGATAACTCCCTGACCTTTTTCTATGCAAATTCCAGAAAAAATAAAAAAATTTTGAAATAGATATTGACAAAGCGGGGTTTTATCAATAATATTGAAGTAGCAAATCATTTTGCTTCAACCATTGTAGCACAAAATATGTGCCTTTGTAAAGCTATCAAGAGGTACGAATTATTTTTAGGGAGGAATTATAATGGTTCTGGAAAAAGTTAAGGCTATTCTTGCCGAGCAGTTCGATGTTGAAGAGGATAAGATTACGGTTGATACCGACCTTCAGGAAGATCTCGGCGCTGATTCTCTCGACGTTGTTGACCTTCTGATGTCCATCGAGGACGAGTTTGAGGTTGAGGTTCCCGACGAGGAAATCGAGAACATCAAGACCGTTGGCGCTCTTGTCAACTACATTGAGGCTAACTCCTGATTCTGACAACAAGGCAACAAAGCAAAAAGATAAAAGCGGGACAGACCACCTCTGTCCCGCTTTTTTTAGTTTGGAGTGTGGAGTTTGGAGTGTGGAGTTGGTTCACCGCCAAACCTTTCCTTGTGAAATGAAGTTAAATAAAACTTGTCCTCGTGAAATGGGAATATTAAAGGACGGATGACATCACCTGCAACTCCAAACAAAAATAACTTCAACCTCCAAACTAAAATAACTCCAAACTCCACATTCCAAACTCCAAACTGAAATAACTCCAAACTCCAAACTCCACACTGAAATAACTCCACACTCCAAACTCCAAACTGAAATAGCTCCGCACTCTAACTAAAAGCGTTCGGTTATTAAAAATTCATAAATTAGTATTGACAAATCAAAAATTGCGGTGTATAATGCAGACATCAAACCGATGAGGAAGAGTGAGTAGGCGCTGCCTCTTCTCTTACAGAGAGCCGCGGATGCTGGGATCGCGGCAGAGAACACAGGGCTGAATGGACTTCCGAGGGCGAGCAGAAACGCGGATTCTATCCGCAGAGTATGTGAGACGGAACCGGACTTTCCGTAACCAAAGGTCAGCGTATCGGATATTCCATGTACGCGTTAAGAGGGCGTGGCAGCACGCCAAGCAGGGTGGCACCGCAGGATTCTTCCTGTCCCGGCAGATATGCAGGGACGGGATTTTTTTATGCTTCAAAACCGCCGTGCCTGCCCGTTGAACCGTAAATTATTACCGAAAAGGAGTTTTTTATCATGAAAGAAAACAAGATTCCCTACAAGACCTATCTTGACGAAAGCGAAATCCCGACCAAATGGTACAACGTCCGCGCGGATATGAAGAACAAGCCCGCGCCGCTGCTCAATCCCGCGACCCTCAAGCCCATGACCGCTGAGGAGCTTTCTCCCGTTTTCTGCGACGAGCTGATCGCGCAGGAGCTGAACAACACCGACGCTTATATCGACATCCCCGAGGAGATTCAGGACTTCTACAAGATGTACCGTCCCTCTCCCCTGATCCGCGCCTACTTCCTCGAGAAGGCGCTCGATACACCCGCGAAGATCTACTACAAGTTCGAGGGCAACAACACCAGCGGCAGCCACAAGCTCAATTCCGCGATCGCGCAGGCTTACTACGCCAAGAAGCAGGGTCTCAAGGGCGTTACCACCGAGACCGGCGCAGGTCAGTGGGGCACCGCTCTCTCGATGGCTTGCTCCTACTTCGGACTTGACTGCAAGGTCTACATGGTAAAGGTCAGCTACGAGCAGAAGCCCTTCCGCAGAGAGGTCATGCGCACCTACGGCGCAAGCGTGACGCCCTCTCCCTCGATGACCACCGAGATCGGCAGAAAGATCCTCGAAGCGCATCCCGGCACCACCGGCAGTCTCGGCTGCGCGATCTCCGAGGCGGTTGAGGTCGCGACCCACACCGAGGGCTACCGCTATGTTCTCGGCAGCGTGCTCAATCAGGTGCTCCTGCACCAGAGCATCATCGGTCTGGAGTGCAAGACCGCGTTCGACAAGCTCGGCGTAAAGCCCGACATCATCATCGGCTGCGCCGGCGGCGGCTCCAACCTCGGCGGTCTGATCTCTCCCTTCATGGGCGAAAAGCTCAGAGGTGAGGCAGACTACCGCTTCATCGCGGTCGAGCCTGCGTCCTGCCCCAGCTTCACCAGAGGTAAATACGCCTACGACTTCTGCGACACCGGCATGGTTTGTCCGCTCGCGAAGATGTACACCCTCGGCTCGGGCTTCATTCCCTCCGCGAACCACGCGGGCGGTCTGCGCTATCACGGCATGAGCAGCATCCTCTCGCAGCTCTACGACGACGGTCTGATGGAGGCTACCTCCGTTGAGCAGACCGCGGTATTCGAGGCAGCCGAGAAGTTCGCGAGAGTCGAGGGCATCCTCCCGGCTCCCGAAAGCTCCCACGCGATCCGCGTCGCAATCGACGAAGCGCTCAAGTGCAAGGAAACAGGCGAGGAGAAAACCATCCTCTTCGGTCTGACCGGCACGGGCTACTTCGACATGGTGGCTTACGAGAAGTTCAACGACGGCGTCATGACCGACTACATCCCCACCGACGAGGATCTCGCCAAGGGCTTTGCGGGACTTCCCGAGGTCAATCTTTAATTCTTAATTTGTTCGCACCGTTTTCAAAGGAACTGTGCAGAAATCACAATTAATTGATAAACAGTTCCTCAGTTGGGTTATAGAGTGGACGGCAGGCTCCGAGGAGCCTGCCGTTTGCTTTTTCTTACTATTAGGCGTGTCAAAAACAGCGCGTTTACGCGGCGGGTAAGAACCCGCTGTCAATTCGCATACTAAATAATGCACGTTTTTGCGTCAGAAGTTCATCAGACTTCCACCAATCCCATTTCACAAGGAAAGGTTTGGCGATGAATCAACTCCAAACTCCAAACTCCACACTATGCTTAGTGTGTGATCGTCTTGCCGCTCGAGAGGTAGGAGGTCACATAGCTGCCGCTGCTGTCAACACCTCTTACCGTATAGGTATAGGTGCCGCCCCTGCGGACGTCGGTGTCGAGATAGCTCGTGCCCGTGACGGTTCCCATCGACGTCCAGCCGCCCCTGCTGTTCTTGTAGAACACCTTGTAGCCGTAGACGCCCTGCATCGCCGTCCAGCTGATGCGCACGCCGTTCGACTCGTTCGAGAGGGTGAATACGGGGTAATTTGCCGCGCCGTACTGATAGGTGTACTTCCAGCCCGTGTTGTTGTAGCCGCTGACAAAGCTTCCGCTTGCGTCGATGCAGCGCACAGTGTAGGTATACGTGCCGCCGTTGCGCACGTCGGTGTCGACGTAGCTCGTGCCCGTGACGTTGTCCATGCCCTTCCAGCCCGAGGAGCCTTTATAGAACACGCGGTAGCCGTGAGCGCCCGAGACGGCGTTCCACTTGATTTTCACGCCCTGCGCGGTGCTCTCAAAGCCCGTGATTGACGGGGTCGCGAGCTGTCCGCTCTGATAGTTATACGTATATTTCCAGCCCGTGTCGTTGTAGCCGCTCACGAAGCTGCCGTTCGCGTCGATGCAGCGGACGGTGTAGGTATAGGTGCCGCCGTTGCGCACGTCGGTGTCAACGTAGCCGTTGGTTCTGACGTTTGCCATGCCCTTCCAGCCGTTCGCGCCTTTATAGAATACGCGGTAGCCGTGAGCGCCCGAGACGGCGTTCCACTTGATCTTCACGCCCTGCGCGGTGCTCTCGAAGCCCGTAATTGACGGGGTCGCAAGCTGCGCGGGTGCGGACTGGTAGTTATAGGTGTACGTCCAGCCCTTGTCGCTGTAGCCGCTGGTGAAGTTGCCGACCGCGTCGACGCAGCGGACGGTGTAGGTGTAGGTGTGGCCGTTGGTCACGTCCTCGTCGAGGTAGCCGTTGGTTCTGACGTTTGCCATGCCCTTCCAGCCGTTCGCGCCTTTATAGAATACGCGGTAGCCGTATGCGCCGGGTACGGGGTTCCAATTGATTTGCACACCCTGCGCGGTGCTCTCGAAGCCCGTAATTGACGGGGGTGCGAGCTGCGCGGGTGCGGACTGGTAATTATAGGTATATGTCCAGCCGCTGTTGTTGTAGCCGCTGACGAAGGTGCCGTTCTCGTCGACGCAGCGGACGGTGTAGGTGTAGGTGTGGCCGTTGGTCACGTCGGTGTCGATGTAGCTGTTGGTCGTGACGGTCGCCATGCCCTTCCAGCCGCTCGCGCCCTTATAGAATACGCGGTAGCCGTATGCGCCGGGAACGTCCTTCCATCTGATCTCCACGCCCTGCGCGACGCTGTCGAAGCCCGTGATTTGCGGTGTTTCGATCTGCGCGGCTCTGAGGGGTTCGACGGTATCGCCGTCGCCGACCGCGATCGTGTAGCTCTTGCTCACGCCGTTATCGGAGCGGACGGTGATGCGTGCGGCGCCCTGCTTTTTCGCGGTGACTCTGCCGTACTTATCGACCGCCGCGACGCTGCTGTCGGAGCTGAAATAGGAGAAGTCCGCGAACGCGTTGGTGGGTCTGACGTCGGGCACGATCTTATAGGCGGTTCCCACGCCCATCTGAACGCCCTCTCCGTCGAGGAGGAAGTTGGTGAGCGACGCGGAGGAGGTGTAGTTGCTGCCGACCTTGACGAGTCCCTTGCTTCTGGTGTAGCCGATACCGCCGCCGTTGCTGACGGTGGTGTTGCTGATGACCTCGGAGGCGGAGCAGTTGCCCGCGAAATAGAGTCCGTAGCCGCCGCATTTGCGCACGCGGTTCCACTTGACCGCGTCCGCCTTGGAGCCGCTGATGAGGGTGATGCCCTCGGACTTGCAGTTGATAATATCGTTGTCGGTGACCTTGCCGAGCGTGGCGGTGTAGGTGCCGATGCCGTACTTGCCCGCGTTCTCGATGCGGTTGTAGTCGATGTGATTGACCTTGCAGGAATCGATCTGCACGCCGTTGACCTCGGCGCCGATGATGGTGTTGTGGGACAGCTCGTCCGCCTGCGCATTGTCGCGGAGGACGACGCCGTAGTAATTTCTGCCCGTCGGCTCGACGGTGTTCTTGGAGCAGACGATCACGTTGGAGGTGATGTCGGTGTTGCGGGTGTCCTGAACGCGGACGCCGTTGCCGCGGATGTCGATGTAGTTGTCGTGGATGCGCACGCCGTCGACGTAGTAGTCGCCCTGCGGAAGCGCGCCGCTGCCGTCAAAGGAATCGGTGCCGTAGTCCTGACCGATGTTCTCGCTGATGACCGCGATGCCCTGACACTCATAGGCGGCGTAGATATCGCCGACCGCGCCGACGTTGTTGAGCGTGTTGCAGGCGATGTTGATGTTCGCCTTTTTCGGGGTCTGATAGCTGTCGGACACATGAGCGGTGGTGCCGCCCTCATTGGCGAGGATTGACGCCTTGAAGGTGCCGCTGCCCTCGGGCATCACGCCGTAGACCGTGATACCGCGCGAGGCGGTGTTGATGGTGTTGCCCGTGATGTTGACGTTGATCCAGTTCATGCCCTGCACGGCGCAGCTCTTGATGTCGTTGAAGGTATTGTTGCGGATGGTGACGCCGTCGAAGGGATTGTTGAGGATCGCGGTGTGGGTGCCGATGGCGCGCGGGACGTTGGTGAAGGTGCAGCCCTCGATCAGCACGTTTTTCATGTTGAGATCCTCGGAGCGGCAGCCGTTCATGTGGGCGCTGTGGAGGATGTCGAGCTGAATCGACTCGTAGCCGATGCCGCCGGGTGAAAGGATCTGATCCTTGAAGGTGCAGTTCCGGACGGTGAAGCCGTCGACGCCCGCGACCTCCATCATATGACCCTCCTTCTCGTTGCGGACGGTCACGTTTTCCATGACGAAGTTCTTGGCGTGAGCCGCCTTGAGCATGGTGTTCGCGCCTGCATTGCCGTCGAAGGTGCCGCCGATGAGCGTGATGTTCTCGTGGGCGTAGCCCGTCACGCCGGAGGTCGGAGAGTCGTTCGCGCCCGTGCGGAGCATGTTGCCCGCGCCGCTGCGCGTGACGGTCACGCCCGTGAGGTCAAGGGTGGTGTTGCTGTAGATATTCAGGCATCCGTAGAGCGTATAGTCGCCCTCCGCGACCTTGACGGTAGCGCGATTGGACGCGTTCGCGAAGTCTCTCGCGGTGTTGAGCGCGCCCTGCACCGCGGACGCGAAGCCGCTGTTTTTGATGGCGGCAGCCGACACGGTGATGCCGATTCCGCCGGCTTCCTCAAAGCCGCTCTCCGCGGCAAAGGCAGGAACCGCGGCGGCGCCCGTCAGCATGAGCGCCGACATTGCCGCAGCTGCAATTCCTCTCAGAATTTTGTTCATAATTAACACCTCTTTGTGAAAATAACTGGAAATATTATATAACAAATCTGCCATTTTGTCAACCTCGGCGGGTGAGAACCCAAAACTCCACACTCCAAACTCCAAACTTCACACTGTTTCAAACCTTTCCTTAATAAATGGGATTCGTGCGAAAAGATGAACATTTCCCGCGCAAACGCGCTGTTTCCTGACACGCCGTCCTATAGTCCGCGAATTGACAGCGGGTTCTCACCCGCCGCGAATTGACAGCGGGTTCTCACCCGCAACTCCAAACTAAAAGAGGTCTGCTTATGCAGACCTCTTTTCTTATTCTCCCAGAATCAGCGCCTTGATCTTGGCTTCCGCCGCCTGTGCGTCCGCCTTGCCGCGGCTGTTCTTCATGACGTTGCCGACCAGCGCCTTGAGCGCCTTCTCCTTGCCGCCCTTGAAGTCCGCGACTGCCTTGGCGTTGCCCGCGATCGCGTTTTGGCACAGCTCCAGCAGCGCGTTGTCGTCGACGCCGCCCATGTCGCTCTCGCTGATGAATTCCAACGCGCCCTTGCCGCTGTCGAGCATCTTCTCGAGCGTGGACTTCGCGAGATTATTGCGGATCTTGCCGCTGTCGAGCAGCTTCACCAGCTCGCCGAGCATCTGCGGCGTGATGCCGACCTCGAATTTCTCCTTGTCGTCCTCGGTCTCGGTGCGGCGGAACATCTGCCCGATGATGAAATTCGACACGGTCTTGGGCGACTTCACGCCCTCGATCGCCGCGTCAAAGAACTCGCTGATGCGGCGGTACTTCGTCAGCAGCGCCGCGTCCTTTTCGGGGATGCCCAGCTCGTCGATGTAGCGCCTGCACTTGTCGGCAGGCAGCTCGGGCAGCTGCGCGCGCAGCTCCTCGACCTCGTCGCGGGAGATGTTGATCGTCACCAGATCGGGGTCGCGGAAGTAGCGGTAGTCGTGCGCGTCCTCCTTGCTTCTCATCGAGGAAGTCGTGCCCGTCGCGTCGTCGTAGCGCAGCGTCTCCTGCACCACCTTGCCGCCGCTCTCGATCAGGTCGACCTGTCTGTCGTATTCATACTCCATCGCCTTCGCGATGTTGTTGATAGAGTTCATGTTCTTGATCTCGGTGCGCGTGCCGAACGCCTCGCTGCCTGCGGGACGGACGGAGATATTCACGTCGCAGCGCATCGAGCCTTCCTGCATCTTGCAGTCGGAAACGCCGATGTAGCGCATGACCTGCTGCAGCTTCTCGACGTACTCCTTCGCCTCGTCGATCGAGCGGATGTCCGGCTCGGAGACGATCTCGATCAGCGGAACGCCGCCGCGGTTGTAGTCGACGTAGGTGTCGCCGTGCTGATGAATCAGCTTTCCCGCGTCCTCCTCGATGTGGATGTGGTGCAGGCGGATTTTTCTGCCGTTTGAAAGCTCCACATAGCCGCCGATGATCAGCGGCGCGTAGAGCTGCGAGATCTGATACGCCTTGCTCAGGTCGGGATAGCAGTAGTTCTTTCTGTCCATCTTGGCGATCTCGGCGATCTCGCCGTGGACGGCAAGACCTGCGCGGATGGCAAAGCGCACGACCTCGCGGTTGAGGACGGGCAGCGTGCCGGGGAGACCGATGCAGACGGGACAGCAGTGCGTATTCGGCTCGCCGCCGAACTGCGTGGTACAGCCGCAGAAGATCTTGGTCTTTGTCTGCAGCTCGATGTGGGTTTCAAAACCCGAAACTAATTCGTATTTCACAGCTTGACACCCCACTTTGTATCGGTAAATTTCTCGGGAGCCGCCTGCTGCCAGCGGTAGGCGGCGTTGAGGATCGTCGCCTCTCCGAAGCTTCTGCCGATCAGCTGCATGCCGATGGGCATTCCCTTGGCGTTGAAGCCGCAGGGAACCGAAACGGCAGGCAGTCCCGCGATATTGACGGGAACGGTGCAGATATCGGTGAGGTAGGTCTCAATCGGGTCGGAGGTGGCGTGACCCTTTTCAAAGGCGGTCATCGGAACGGTGGGCGCGAGAATCACGTCGCACTGCTCAAACGCCTTGTTGAACGCGCTGATGATGGTGCCGCGCAGGTTCTGCGCCTTCTTGTAGTAGGCGTCGTAGTAGCCCGCCGAGAGGACGTAGGTGCCGAGGAGGATTCTTCTCTTGACCTCCTCGCCGAAGCCCTCGCTTCTGGTGCGGCAGATCATGTCGTGCGTGCCGTTGTATTGCGCGGTCTTGTAGCCGTAGCGGATGCCGTCGTAGCGTCCGAGGTTGGAGGAAGCCTCCGCGCACGCTATAATATAGTATACGGGCAGAGCGAATTTGAGAATCGGCAGGTCGAAACAGATAATCTCCGCGCCGAGGCTCTTGTAGACCTCCGCCGCGGCGAGCACCGCTTCTCTGACGTCGTCGCGGACGCCGTCGAGGTATTCGCGCGCGATGCCGATTTTCATGCCCTTGATGTCGTTTTGGAGAGACGCGTAGGTATTGCCGCCGCCCTTGGAGGTGGAGTCGCGCTTGTCCTGCTTGGCGATCGCGTCAAAGACAAGGGACGCGTCCTCGACGCTCTTGGCGATGGGACCGATCTGGTCGAGGGAGCTTGCGTAGGCGATCAGGCCGTAACGCGAGACCGCGCCGTAGGTGGGCTTCAAGCCGACAACGCCGCAGAAGGACGCGGGCTGACGGATGGAACCGCCCGTATCGGAGCCGAGGGCGAATGCCGCAAGGTTGCCGCCGACTGCGGACGCGCCGCCGCCCGAGGAGCCGCCTGCGACATGCGCGGTGTCAAACGGGTTCATAGCGCCGCCGAAGCAGGAGTTCTCGCAGGAGGAGCCCATCGCGAACTCGTCCATGTTGGTCTTGCCGAGGAGGACGCTGTTCTGCGATTTTAAGATCTCCCAGACCGTCGCGTCGTAGATGGGCTTGTAGCCCGTCAGGATCTTCGAGCAGCAGGTCGTTTCGATGCCCTTGGTGGACATGTTGTCCTTTAGCGTCATCGGAACGCCCTCGAGCATGCCGATCTCCTCGCCTGCCGCGAGCTTCTGATCGACCGCCGCGGCGGTTTTCATCGCCTCGTCGGGCGTGACGGTGACGTAGGCGTTCAGCTCGCCGTTCGCGCTCTCGATCGCGCCGAGATATTGCTGTGTCAGCTCGGTGCAGGAGACCTCCCTGCCGACGAGCATATCATGTATTTTTGCGATAGTACCCATAGCGCGCCTCCTATTCTCTGTTTCTCACGAGGAAATGCTGCTCCGCCTGCTCGGGGGCGTTTTTCAGGATTTCCTCCGCCGGAAAGGACGGCACGACCTCATCCTCGCGGAACACGTTGGAGAGGTTGTTGATATTGTCAAAGTCCTCGTCGGACGCGGGCGCGTTGTTGATCGCGTCCGCGAAGTCGACGATCTTCTGCATCGATTCGGTCAGCCCGTCCAGCTCCTCCTCGGGGACAAAGAGCTTGGAGAGCAGGGCGATGTTTTCCACATCTTCTCTTGTTACCATATTTATCACCTTTTCGCTGTATATCAGCGCAGCTTGACGTGCACCTCTCTGAGCTGCTGCTCGGTGACCTCACCGGGCGCGCCGAGAAGCACATCCTGCGCGTTGGAGTTCATCGGAAACGCGATAACCTCGCGGATATTCTCCTCGTCCTTGAGGAGCATGAGCATTCTGTCGACGCCCGGAGCCATGCCCGCGTGCGGCGGTGCGCCGTACTGGAACGCGTTGTAGAGCGCCGAGAACTTCGCTTTGAGGTCGTCCTCGCTGTAGCCCGCCATGTCAAACGCCTTCTTCATGATCTCGATGTCGTGGTTTCTGACCGCGCCCGACGAAAGCTCCACGCCGTTGCAGACGATGTCGTACTGATAGGCGAGAATCGTCTCGGGGTCTTGGTTGTTGAGCGCGTCGAGTCCGCCCTGCGGCATCGAGAAGGGGTTGTGGGTGAAGATGATCTTGCCGTCGTCGTCGCGCTCGAACATCGGGAAGTCGACGATGAAGCACATCTCGAATTTGCCGGTGTCGATCAGTCCGAGACGGTTCGCGACCTCGGTGCGTATCAGTCCCGCGAGCTTGGGAGCCTCCTGCGCGGTGTCGGCGATGAAGTAGATCACGTCGCCTGCCCGGGAGCCGTTTCTCGCGATCAGCTCCTCGCGGTCTCCCTCCTTGAGGAACTTGTCGATGGGGCCGTCAAAGGTCATATCCTCGTTGACCTTGACGTAGCCGAGTCCCTTCATGCCGATGGAAAGCGCGAACTCCTCCATTCTCTTGAACCACTTCTTGCTCTGGGAAGCGGCGTTCGGGACGTTGATGGAGCGGACGGTCTTTCTGCGGAAGGGCGCGAAGTCGGTCTCGGCGAACATATCGCTGATTTCCTTGATGATCAGCGGATTTCTGAGGTCGGGCTTGTCGGTGCCGTAGGTCACCATCGCCTCGGCGAACGGAATCCTGCGGAACGGCGGCTTGCTGACCTCCTTATCGGAGAACTTGGTAAAGGTCTCGTAGAGCACCTCCTCGGCGACCGCGAAAACGTCCTCCTGCGTGGCGAACGCCATCTCGAAGTCGAGCTGATAAAACTCGCCGGGAGAGCGGTCGGCACGGGCGTCCTCGTCACGGAAGCAGGGAGCAATCTGGAAATATCTGTCGAAGCCAGAAACCATCAGCAGCTGCTTGAAGATCTGGGGCGCCTGCGGCAGGGCGTAGAACTTGCCCTTGTGCTTGCGGCTGGGGATGAGGTAGTCTCTCGCGCCCTCGGGTGAGGAGGTCGAGAGAATCGGGGTGTTGATCTCGTTGAAGCCCATCTCCTGCATCTTTTGGCGCAGGAACGCGACGACGCGGGAGCGGAACAGGATGTTCTCGTGCACCTTGGGATTTCTCAGGTCGAGGAAGCGGTATTTGAGGCGGACGTCCTCGCCGGTGTTGGTGGAGGTGGCGACCTCGAAGGGCAGGACGTTTTTGCATTTGCCGAGCACGGTGATGTCCTCGGTGTGAACCTCGACATAGCCGGTGGCGATCTTCTTGTTGATGGTCTCCTCGTCGCGCTTGACGACCTCGCCGCTGAGGGTGACCGTGCATTCCTTATTGATATTTTTCAGCAGGGCGTCGTCGTGAACGACCACCTGCAGTACGCCGTATTCGTCGCGGATGTCGAGGAACATAACGCCGCCGTGGTCGCGGATGTTCTCGACCCAGCCCGCTACGCGCACCTGCTGTCCGATGTTTTCTTCTCTTAGCTCACCGCAGCTGACAGTGCGGTAAATATTTTCTTTTATCATCTGAAACTGTCCTTTCAAATACTGATGTTCCATGCAAACGCTTTAGCTGCATATCAGTAATAAATACTATTTTACCCATTCTATGGTATTATAACACAATTCAAGCGTTCAATCAATATCTTTTTTCGCGCGTATTAAGGATTTTTTAGGGAGGTTGGCGCACGCGAAAACAAAGAGCGCACCAAACGGCACGCTCCCGATTAAAATATTCTTATTTTGCTTCATTCTTCTTGCCGGAAAGCGAGAACTTGTTTTCCTCGCCGTGCATGAGCTTGATGAAATTCGGGTAGTGGCGCAGAATCACCAGCGCCGCCCCTGCAATCGCCATCAGCTCGACCCAGATGCTCGCAACGCCGAAGAACGGCAGCACCACGGGACAGAACAGTGCCGCGGTGCAGGACGCGACGGACATATATTTCAGCGTGAACAGCACCAGCATGAACAGCGCCGTCGCCGCGAGCGTCATGCGCCAGTCGACGAACCAGATGGTGGCAAATCCCGCCATGAACGCCTTGCCGCCCTTGAAGCGGTACCACACGGGGAAGCAGTGTCCGAGCATCGCGCAAAGTCCCGCGAACTGTGCGCCGAACTGCCACTCGTCATAGCACATCCACATGATCACCGCGGTCAGGCAGACGGGAACGGCAGTCTTGACGATGTCGAAGATCAGCACCATCCATGTGACAAAGCCGTTGCCGTAGACGCGCTTGTAGTTGGTAAAGCCCGGATTCTTACTGCCGAAGTCGCGGATATCCTCGTGATGAAAGAGCTTCGACGCGAGAATCGCGCCGTTGACGCCGCCGAGCAGGTAGGATACCGCCGCGGCGACCGACAAAATGATGATCTTCATCATACGGTGAACCTCTCGCAGCTCTTGCCCCAGCAGAAAATACCGATCGCGTCGGCGCCGATGGACGCGCCGATGATGGGTCCGATGTAGCCAAGCTCCACCTTGACGCCGGGGAGCTTCTCGTTGAGGAGCTTCACGACCTCCTGCGCCTCGTCCTCGCAGTCCGCGTGGGCGACGTAGATGAACTCGTTGTCCTCGGGGATGATGCCGTCGACGGTCAGGTTGACGATCTCCTCGAGGGAGTTGAGTCTGCCCTTGACCTTCTTGATCGCGACGTTGTCGCCGTTCTTATCCGACACCAGAATCGGCTTCACGCCGAGGAGGTTGCCGAAGAACGCCGAGGACGCCTTGACTCTGCCTGCCGCCTTGAGGGCGTTGAGGTTGTGGACGGTGACGAACTGGTTGACGTTGTTCTTGACTCTGTCAAGCTCGTCCGCGATCTCGTCTGCGCTGAGTCCCTTGTCGCGCAGAAGAGCCGCCCTGACAGCGACCTGTCCCTCGCCGCCGGAGGCGTTGAGGGAGTCGACGCAGCGGATAGTCGCGCCGGGATAGTCCCTGAGCAGCTCCTTCGCCGCCATTTCGCCCGTGTTGACCGAGCCCGAGAGCTTGGAGGAGCAGGCGATGTAGACGATGTCATAGCCCTGCGCAAGCCACTCCTTGAAGCGCTCCTCGAATTCCTTTGCGGGCACCTGCGTGGTGGTCACGCGCTTGCCGCCGCGGATGGTGTCATACAAATCCTTGGGGCTGTAGTACTCCCAGTCAAGGCTCGCGATGGTCTCAACGCCGTCCTTGACGGTGTTCATGCGGAGGTACTCGATGTTGTAGCGCTCGCGGATCTCCTTTTTGAGGTCGGAGCAAGAGTCTGTCGCAATCAGTATCTTTCTCATGGTCAAAATCTCCTTCTATTCCAAAATGATAATATAGTCATAAATCGGCTGTCCGCCGTCAATGGGTACCACTTCTGTTCTGCGGTAGGTCTTTGCGAGGGTATTGCACAGACGCGCGCTCTCATCGGGGTCGACGTCGCTGCCCGAGCAGACGAGCATGATGTCGTACCGTCCCGCGTTCATCTTCCCGGCAAGCGTCAGGGCTGCCTGCTCCCTGCTTGCATCGTCGACGAGGATGGTGTCGTCGACAAAGCCGATGTAGTCGTCCCTGACGACCGTCACGCCGTCCTTTTCCGCGTCGCGCACCGCACGCGAGACCGTGCCCGTCGCCACGCCGTCGATGATCTCGGCGAGCTGTCCGAGAATCACGTCGGTATCGCCCGAGTCGGTGTCGAGCATCGAGATCGCCGCGTAGCCGTCGCCGATGGTCTTGCTGGGCACGACGCGCACGTCGGAGCCTTTGTATATCTCAGCCGCCTGCTTGGCGGTCATCATGATGTTGGAGTTGTTGGGGAACACGAAAATCACGTCGGCGTTGATCTCCTCAAACGCGGAGATCATGTCCTCGGCGGACGGGTTCATGCTCTGACCGCCGTCGACCACCACGTCGCAGCCCAGCTCGCGGAACGCGTTCTGGATTCCCTTTCCTGCCGCCACGCTGACGATGCCGTAGGGCTTGCGCGGCTTTTCTATCTTCGACTTGAAGCTCGCGCCGCCGTGCACCTCGTTGTGCTGCAGCGTCATGTTCTCGATCTTCATGGTGAGAAACTCGCCGAACTGCTGCATGTAGTTGAACACATCGCCGGGCTTCCTCGTGTGGACGTGCACCTTGACGACGGTGCCCTCGCGGAAGCAGACGACGGAGTCGCCCACAGAGTTGAGCCATTCGATCAGGGCGTTGACGTCGAACGCGTCGAGGTCGACCTTCGCGCGCTGCAGGCGCAGGAGGAACTCGGTGCAGTAGCCG
Source organism: Ruminococcaceae bacterium P7 (assembly GCA_900100595.1). Taxonomy (GTDB): domain Bacteria; phylum Bacillota; class Clostridia; order Oscillospirales; family Acutalibacteraceae; genus Ruminococcoides. The sequence goes on along the minus strand of FMUA01000013.1, from coordinate 31,006 downwards.
AACTCGAGGACGCTGTCCTCGGTGAAGGCGTTGAGGTCGACGTTTTTGCGCTTTTCGGAGCCGCTGTCCGAAAGGACGTCCACCTCGCCCGCGATCGCTCGGCGCATGCCCTCGGCGATATAGACAAAGCCCGCGCCGCCGCTGTCGACGACGCCTGCCTCCTTGAGCACGTCGAGCAGGTCGGGCGTGCGCTCCAGAGAGCGGCAAAGCTCATAGTGCAGGTCGGTGAAGTAGGTCTCGAGCGTGCTGCCGCCCGTGATACGGGAGCCGGCATAGCGTACCGCGTCGCGGTAGACCGTCAGGATGGTGCCCTCGACCGGCACCGCAACCGCGCTGTAGCTCTCCTTCACGCCGCTCTCCATTGCGGCATGGAGCGTGCGGAGATCCGCTTCCTCCGCGCCCTCGAGTCCGCGGGCGATACCCGCGAAGATGCGCGAGAGAATCACGCCGCTGTTGCCGCGCGCGCCGAGCAGCATTCCGTTTGCCGCAAGCTTCGCGGTCTCTCCGAGCGGACGCGCGTCGTCGGGCAGCGCCACCACGCCCGCGTCGATGGTCATGAACATATTTTCACCCGTGTCGCCGTCGGGAATCGGGAACACGTTGAGGTCGTTGACCTCGGATTTTTTATTCTTCAGTGCAGCCGCGCCGTTTTTGATCATCGCGGCATAAAGCACACCGTTTAACTGCTTCATTCGCTTCTCCTCTGATGTCAGAATAAGGGCATAAAACCCCGGCGTTCAACATTATATCACATCTTCATGAATATTTCTACAGTTTTCATGAATTTTTTCACGTTTGCACCCTGCCAATTTCTGCATTTTTCGACGAAAGCGTACAGAAATGTACACTTTTCGCCTGTTGTTTTTTGTCGGAGTGATTGACTTTTCCGCCCTTTCCCGTTAGAATAGAAATAATAAACGCAAAGGAAGTGAGCGGTTTGGACGACCGGAAGGAACGGGACGGCTATGAAAGCTACGAGGATTACGACGATGACGACAATGAGGAAACGGAAAAAGAGGGCGTCGGAACGGGCATCAAGGTCGCGTTCGGCATCATCATCACACTGATCGTGCTGCTGTCCGCGGCGGTCGGACTGGTGCTGTTCGGCGATTCGTTCGGATTCAACGTCAAGTCGCTGTTCGTGCAGGAAACCACCGCGGCTCCCACGGAAATGCCCACGGTGATCGTCACCACCGCCGAGCCGACGACGCAGGCGCTCACCTACAGCGTTCCCTATGTGGTCGGCATGACCGCGAAGGACGCCTACTATGAGCTTAACGACGCGGGCGTGAAATACAGCATCAGGCGCGAATACAGCGAGACCGTCAAAGCGGAGGTCGTTCTCGGTCAGGAACCCGAAAGCGGCTATGTCACGGGCGACGAGACCGTCATTATCATCATCTCGAAGGGCGTCGACCGGCCCGATACCACCGTACCGCCCACCACCAAGGGCGACAAGAAGAAGGATAAGGAAAAGGAAACCACCGCGCCTGCATCGGGGGACTACCTCCTCAACAACTCCGACAAGCGCATCATCGAGCGCAGCGAGGTGGAGAACATGAGCGAGAAGCAGATCACCTACGCGCTCAATGAGATCTACGCGCGCCGCGGCAGGAAATTCAAATCCGCGGATCTGCAGGCGTATTTCAATTCCAAGCCGTGGTACAAGGGAACGATCGAGCCGTCGCAGTTCGACGAAAACTCGCTGAATCAGTATGAAAAGGCGAACGTACAGATCATCCTCAGCGTCATGAGGGAAAAAGGATATAGGTAAACAATGTAAAACGGAAGGGGGTGCCCCCTTCCGTTTTTTACAATTAAAAATATTGACAAACGGAGGGGAAAATGAGATAATATTAAATTATATGCAAATTCAAAAATCAAAGGAGCGAATTTTATGGCTAAGGAGCTTGCGAAATCCTATAAGCCCTCTGAATTTGAGGACAAAATCTATGACTTCTGGCTGGAGGGCAACTACTTCCACGCCGAAGCCGATCCCGATAAAAAACCGTACACCATCGTCATGCCGCCGCCGAACATCACCGGTCAGCTGCATATCGGCCACGCGCTCGACGAAACCCTGCAGGATATATTAATCCGCTGGAAGCGCATGTCGGGCTACAGCGCGCTGTGGCTGCCCGGCACCGACCACGCCTCCATCGCGACGGAAGCGAAAATCGTTGAGGCGATGCGCAGGGAGGGCGTTTCCAAGGACGACCTCGGACGCGAAAAGTTCCTCGAACGCGCGTGGGAATGGAAGCGCGAGTACGGCGGCAGAATCACCAAGCAGCTCCGCAAGCTGGGCGTCAGCTGCGACTGGGAGCGCGAGCGCTTCACGATGGACGAGGGCTGCTCGAACGCCGTCCGCGAGGTTTTCGTCAAGCTCTACAACGAGGGCAAGATCTACCGCGGCAACCGCATGGTCAACTGGTGCCCCCACTGCAACACCTCCATCTCCGACGCGGAGGTTGAGTACGAGGAACAGCAGGGTCACTTCTGGCACATCCTCTACCCCGTCAAGGAGACGGGCGAGCTGCTCGAAATCGCCACCACCCGTCCCGAAACGATGCTCGGCGACACCGCCGTCGCGATCAACAAGGACGACGAGAGATACAAGCACCTTCACGGCTGCCACGTCATCCTGCCGCTGCTCGACAAGGAGATCCCCATCGTCTGCGACGAGCACGCCGACATGGAAAAGGGTACGGGCGTCGTCAAGATCACCCCTGCCCACGACCCCAACGACTACGAGGTCGGTCAGCGCTGCAGTCTGCCGCTCGTCCGCGTGTTCACCTATGACGGTCACATGACGGGAGCCGCCGACGTAGCCGAATACGAGGCGCTCAAAGCGAAGGGCAGACTCGCCGAAAACGAGCCGGAGGTGCTCGACTGCGGCAAGTACGCGGGCATGACCACCGCCGAAGCGAGAGAGGCGATCGTCGCCGACCTCACCGCGCTCAACCTGCTCAAGCAGGTCAAGCCCCACACCCACGACGTCGGCACCTGCTACCGCTGCCACACCACCATCGAGCCGATGGTCTCCAAGCAGTGGTTCGTCCGCATGGAGCCGCTCGCGAAGCCCGCGGTCAAGGCGGTGCGCGAGGGCGATACCCGCTTCATCCCCGACCGCTTCGAGAAGGTCTACTTCAACTGGATGGAGAACATCAAGGACTGGTGCATCTCCCGTCAGCTCTGGTGGGGTCACAGGATTCCCGCCTACTACTGCGAGGACTGCGGCGACGTCACCGTCGCGAAGGAAGCGCCCGAAAAGTGCTGTCACTGCGGCGGAACCCATCTGACGCAGGACGAGGACACGCTCGACACATGGTTCTCCTCGGCTCTCTGGCCGTTCTCCACGCTCGGCTGGCCTGACAAGACCGACGACTTCAACTACTTCTACCCCACCGCCACGCTGGTGACGGGTTACGATATCATCTTCTTCTGGGTCGCGAGAATGATCTTCTCCGCCCTCGAGTACACGGGCGAGGTTCCCTTTGACACCGTGTTCATCCACGGCATCGTCCGCGACGAGCAGGGCAGAAAAATGAGCAAGTCCCTCGGCAACGGCGTCGACCCGCTCGAGGTCATCGAGAAGTACGGCGCGGACGCGCTGCGCTTCCTGCTCGTGACGGGCAACTCCCCCGGAAACGACATCCGCTACTCCGAAAAGCGCATCGAGGCGTGCTCGGGCTTTGCCAACAAGCTCTGGAACGCGTCCCGCTACGTCCACATGAACATCGACGACTACAACGTCAAAAACGAGCTGCCCTCTGCCCTCACCACCGAGGACAAGTGGATCCTCTCCACCCTCAACAACGTGGCGAAGGAGGTCGGCGAGAATCTCGGCAAGTTCGAGCTGGGCATCGCGGTACAGAAGGTCTATGAGTTCATCTGGGACTGCTACTGCGACTGGTACATCGAGCTGACCAAGACGCGCCTGCACTCCGACGGTGAGGACGCGCAGAACGCAAGACAGGTTCTGCTCTATGTGCTCGATCAGATTCTGCGGCTCCTGCATCCCTTCATGCCCTACATCACCGAGGAGATCTGGCAGACGATTCCCCACGACGGCGAGACCATCATGCTCACCGCGTACCCGACCTACAAGCCCGAGCTGGACTTCCCCGAGGCTGCGCAGGAAATGAGCCGCATCATGGCGGCGATCCGCGCCATCCGCAACCGCAGAAACGAAATGAACGTGCCGCCCTCACGCAAGGCGAAGGTCTATGTCGCGACGAAGTTCCCCAAGACCTTCACGGACGGACAGGCGTTCATCATCAAGCTCGCGTCCGCGAGCGAGGTCGAGGTCGGCGAGAGCTTTGACCTCGAGGGAGCGGTCACCATCGTCACCGCCGACGCGAAGATCTATATCCCGATGGACGAGCTGGTCGACAAGCAGGCGGAGCTTGCGCGTCTGAACAAGGAGCTGGAACAGCTCAAAAAGCGCCTTGCCCAGTCTCTCGGAAAGCTGAACAATCAGGGCTTTGTCGCAAAGGCTCCCGCAGCCGTCGTCGACAAGGTCAGAGAGCAAGCGGAAAAGGAGAAAGAGCAGCTCGCGATGATTGAAGCCGCTATCAAGGCTCTGCAATAATTTTTTCATATTTAAGCCGATACGCAATCGCGTGTCGGCTTTTTTCTTTTCTCCTATTGACAAACGCCTTGAACAGTGATACAATAAAACTAACATATGAACATATATTCATATATTCAATTATGAGGTGAGATAAATGGAAAAGCAAACGCCCGAATCCGAGGTGCTCTTTGAGCTGGCGGATTTGTTCAAGGTATTCGGCGACTCGACGCGGCTGCGCATCATGTACGCGCTGTCGGAGGACGAAAAGAACGTGCTGAGCATCGCGGAGGAGCTTGGCATGGAACAGAGCACGATCTCGCATCAGCTGCGCATCCTGCGCGCGAACAAGCTGGTGCGCGGCAGACGCGAGGGAAAGCAGATATGGTACTCTCTCGACGACGATCACGTCAAGAAAATCATCGAGATGGGACTCGACCACGTATTGGAGTGAGCACAATGAAACACACCTATATTCTCGAAAATCTCAACTGCGCCCACTGCGCGGGCAAAATCGAGCAGGCGATCGCGGAAACGGACGGCTATGAAAACGTGAGCTTCAATTTTGCGACGAAGCAGCTCCGCTTTGCGAGCAAAAAAGACGATACGCTGGAGGAAATTCAAGCGATCTGCGACAGCATCGAGGACGGCGTGACCGTCAAAGACGAAGCGGAACACGACCATGACCACGGAGAGGAAAGCAGCCGCACCGAGCGGATTTTGCTGATTATCGGCTTGGTATTCGGCGCGGCGGCGCTGGTGCTGCATCTGTTCTTTGAGAGCGCGGTGTCGAATTACGTGATACTCGGGCTGAGCCTTGCGGCGACGCTGCTCGCGGGCTGGAAGGTGTTCGTCAAGGGGCTGAAAAACCTGCTGAAATTCCGCATCGAGGAGACCGTGCTGATGACGATCGCGGTGATCGCGGCGTTCATCCTCGGCGAATACGTCGAGGGCGCGATGGTAACGCTCCTCTTTACCGTCGGCGAGCTGATCGAGGACTACGCGGTCGACTCGTCGCGGCGCGATATCGAAAAGCTGAGCAGCCTGCGCCCCGACACGGCAGTAATTTATGCAGACGGCAAGGAAGCCGAGGTCGCGGCGGAAAGCGTCGCGATCGGCTCTACGGTGCTTGTCAAGCCGCACGCGCGGATTCCGCTTGACGGCATCATCATCGAGGGAACGTCCTCGATCGACAACGCCGCCCTGACAGGCGAGAGCCTGCCCGTATCGGTGAAACAGGGCGACGAGGTACTCAGCGGCGGCGTGAACGGCGACAGCCTGCTGAAAATACGCACGACAAAGGCGGCAGGCGACAGCACTGCCGCGCGCATCCTGCAGATTGTCGAGAACGCGGCGGCGCGCAAGGGACAGAGCGAAAAGCTGATCTCGCGGTTCGCGGCGGTCTATACGCCGATCGTGGTCGGCTTGGCGTTCCTGATCGCGCTTCTCCCTCCCCTGTTCGGCTTGGGCAGCTTCCCTCAATGGATTTACAACGCGCTGGTCGTGCTGGTCGCGTCCTGTCCCTGCGCGATCGTGATATCCGTGCCGCTCGCCTACTTTGCGGGCATCGGCGCGGCGTCGCGTCAGGGCATGCTCATCAAGGGCGGCAAGTACCTCGAGGCGCTCGCAAAGGCGGACAGCTTCGTCTTTGACAAGACGGGCACGCTCACCACGGGAAAGCTCGCGGTCAACAAGGTCGTTTCTCTCTCGCGTTACGCGGAGGACGAAATCCTCAGCCTTGCGGCGGCAGCGGAGCAGTATTCCTCCCATCCCATCGCGGCGGCGATACGCGGAAAAGCGAAGCAGGGCAATTACGGGCTGAGCGGCTTTTCGGAGATCGCGGGAAAGGGCACATCGGCACAATGGAACGGCAAAACGCTTCAATGCGGCAGCAGCAAGCTCGTCGGCGGTTCTCTGCCCGACAGCGTGAAGGACTGCAACGTCTTTCTGGTCTGTGACGGAAAGCTGATCGGCGCGGTGCAGGTCAGCGACACGGTGCGCAAGGAGAGCCGCGGCGTATTGAAGGCGCTGAAAGACCTCGGCGCAAAGCGGACGATGATGCTGACGGGCGACGGAAAGCACACGGCAGAGCGTGTCGCGGCTGAGGTCGGCGCGGATGAATATCAGGCGGAGCTTCTGCCCGAGGATAAGCTGAGCGCGGTGCAGTCGCTCGGCGGCACGGTCTGCTTTGTGGGCGACGGCATCAACGACGCGCCCGTACTCGCGGCGAGCGGCTGCGGCGTCGCGATGGGACTCGGCAGCGACGCCGCGATCGAAGCGGCTGACGCGGTTCTCTCGGCAGGAACGCTCCACGCCCTGCCCTCTACCGTCAAAACCGCCCGCAGGACGATGCGGACGATACGGACGAACATCGCCTTTGCCCTCGCGGTCAAGGCGGCGGTCATTATTTTGGCGTGCTGCGGATTGGCGGCGATCTGGATATCCGTCATCGCCGACACGGGCGTCTGCGTGATCTGCGTTTTATACACCGCAAGATTACTGCGGGCAAAATAAAAATGGTACCCGATTGGGTACCATTTTTTTGATTAAGTTTAGTTCAACTCATCAACAACCTTCTGGATTGCTGCGAGAGCGTCTACGGGGAGCTTGTCATAGCCGCCCTTTTCGATCGCGAACGCCTTGATCTCGTTGACTCTGTCGTTCATTCTCGCCTTGAGCTGCGCGACGTACTCCTCGTCGTTCATGTCGGGTACGAAGCCCTCCCACTCGAGGATCTCGATGTCGGAGAACGGTCCCCACGGCTTGAAGTCAGCCTTGCGCTCAACGATCGCCTCGAGGATGCCGAGGGTGTCCTTGGGCTGAACCTTCTTGCCCATGAAGTCGCCGGTGTTGACGATGTAGCAGTCTACGTTCTTCTCCTCAACGAGCTTCTTGAACTTCGCGTAGTCGTTCGCGAGAGGATAGGTGCGGAAGGGGTTCGCGTAGGGTACGACGACGAGCTTGTTGGGGTCTACGCCGGGAGCGAGTCTTTCCGCGGAGGAACGCTTTGTCGCGAGGGTCGCGCCCATGACGGATGCGAGGGATGCGCCCTTGAGCTTGACAACGGGCGGAATGGTGGGATCCTTCATGATCCAGAAGATCGCGTTGACGGGAGCCTCGATCTTGTCGACGCGGTTGGGAGACCAGAGCTTGGACTTGATCGCTCTGCCGTTGCCGTTGCGGATGTCCTCGGTCACGATCTGAATCTTGCCGTCCTCGTCGAGGGTAGCGGAGCAGTTCTGAACCGTGAGGAGGTACTGATTATCGGGGCAGCCTGTGGGATAGTCGGCTGTCTTGTCAAAGTAGGTCGGCTCGATCGCGATGGAGGAGCAGGTGTCGGTGTTGATGATGAAGGCGTCGTCGTGGAGCACCTTGATCTCATACTTGCCGCCGTGCTTCGCGTGAGTCAGGGTGGACTTGCCCGAGCCGGAGAGACCGTATACGGAAGCGACGTACTTGCTGCCGTCAGCGAGGGTGTATTCCTTCTGACCGCCGTGGCAGGACGCGTAGCCGTTGCGGTTCGCGATCGCCCATACCATGGTCAGGGTGCCCTTCTTGTGCTCGCCGAAGTATCTCATGCCGAGGATGCAGGCGCAGTTTGTCTCGGTGTTGAAGTAGCAGAGCGTCTTCTTCGCGGGGTCGGAGAGGCACTCAAAGCTGACGCCGGGGTTCTCGACGGGAGTCCACTGGGGATCGGAGAAGATGTAGATGTCAGGCTCGTTGCCGTCGCCGACGGGCTTGGAGTTCTTGTACATCTTGACGTACTCGTCGGACATGTACTGGAAGTTGAGCATCCAGTTGTACATGATGTTCTCTTCCCCCTCGGGAATGAGGAGGTGAACCTTTACCATGAACTCGGTGTCAAGTCCCGCGTAGCAGGTCGCGTGATAGAGCTTCTTCCAGCGCGCGGTATAAACGGCGTCCATGACGATCTTGTCGAGCGCCTCGCAGTCCACACCGGGTTCGCCCGCGATGCGGCGTGCGGTTGCGTATCTGCCTGTGATGGCGCCGTCGTTGAAGAGCAGCACCTTTGCGTCCGCGTCAAGACCGATTTCCTCGGCGCGGTATACGGGCATATCGGTAACGATGGTACCGGGAGAATTCTTCGCGAGGTTATAAGCCTCCTTGAGGGTGTTGACCTTGACGACATTGTTGCCGTAGAAAGCAGCCTCAATGATGGAACGTGTCTTGGAGAAACCGACCTTGTCCTTGCCGATCTCACTCATGGGGTAATACGCTTTTGTTGACATAAAATCTACTCCTTATCAAATGATGTGCTTGATTACGCTGCGTACATTCCGTATTATAGCATTCTCCCCGTGTTTTTGCAAGTCAAAATGAAGCATTTCGGCACAAATATTGCAATTTGCGGGAGTGTATTTTTTTGATTGTTGCATTTTATCCAATACTATGAAGTCTGAGCCTTATTTTTATTCATTTTCACCGTGCGCGGATTGTGAAATTTTAATGAAAATTCGCAGGGTGATTGACTATCCTGCCGAGTAATGGTAAAATAAGAAAAAGCAAGTCGGAAAAGCAACCCAAAAACTTCTCGAAAGGTGATCGTATGTTCTCTCGCATCTGCGCGTTTCTCACGGCGCTGACCTGCGTGCTTGTGCTGCTCGCGGGCTGCGGCGACGATAAAAACGCCCCCATCGTCGGCAGGTGGCAGGCGACAAAGGTGAAGCTCAACGGCGAAACCATCAGCTTTGCGGAGCTGGACTGCAGCGACAAGGAATTCAGCTTCAACTTCAAGGAGGACGGCAGCTGCCGCGCAGTCCTCGCAGGCGTCGCCAATGAAGGCAAATACACCTTCAACAACACCTCAGTCGATATCGTCTACGGCGGCAAGACCGAAAAGCTCAGCTACGACAGCGGCGTGCTGACGCTCTGCATCAACTACAACAATGAGAAAACGCAATATTTGTTCACACGGGTAGAATAGAACTTTTGACAAAAGGGTCGTGCAGCTGCACGACCCCTTATTTTTTCGGATTTTTGTGCCTGTACGCCTCTTTGAACGGGACGACGGTGCCGTCCTGCTGCTCCACGCTGACGTTGTCGAGCGTCGCGCTGAACTGCTGACGGATCTCGCCGAGATAGATCTTGTAGAGCCTTTTCTGCTCCGCCTGCTCCTCAGCCGTCAGACCGACGGTCTTTTTCTTCTTCGCGAGCGCGTTGATGCGCGTCAGAAGCTCCTTTTCCATGCTGTCACCTCCGCTTCCGAAAAAGGGGCGGACAGCCGTCCGCCCCATGCAAAACAAGAATCAGTTGTTGATGAGCTTGTCCTCGTCAGACCAGCTGTAGAGCTTTCTGACCTCGGTGCCGATCTGCTCAGCGGGAGACTCGGCAGCGAGCTTTCTCATCGCGCGGAAGTGAGCCTGTCCGCCTGCGGGAGACATGTCGAGGAGGAAGTCCTTCGCGAAGGAACCGTCCTGGATGTCGGAGAGGATCTTTCTCATTGCCTTCTTGGTGTCCTCGGTGATGATCTTGGGACCGGTGATGTAGTCGCCGTACTCAGCGGTGTTGGAGATGGAGTATCTCATGCCCGCAAAGCCGGACTGATAGATGAGGTCAACGATGAGCTTCATCTCGTGGATGCACTCGAAGTAAGCGTTTCTGGGATCGTAGCCTGCCTCGCAGAGAGTCTCAAAGCCTGCCTGCATCAGCGCGCATACGCCGCCGCAGAGAACAGCCTGCTCACCGAAGAGGTCGGTCTCGGTCTCGGTTCTGAAGTTGGTCTCGAGAACGCCCGCTCTTGCGCCGCCGATGCCGAGCGCATACGCGAGAGCAAGATCCTTCGCCTGACCTGTCGCATCCTGCGCAACAGCGACGAGGCAGGGAACGCCCTTGCCCGCCTGATACTCGGAACGGACGGTGTGGCCGGGTCCCTTGGGCGCGATCATGGTGACGTCAACGTCGGAGGGAGGTACGATCTGTCCGAAGTGGATCGCAAAGCCGTGAGCGAACATCAGCATGTTGCCCGCCTCGAGGTTGGGAGCGATGTCCTTCTTGTACATGGCAGCCTGCTTCTCGTCGTTGATCAGGATCATGATGATGTCTGCCTTCTTTGCAGCCTCGGCAGCAGTGAATACCTCGAAGCCCTGCGCCTCAGCCTTTGCCCAGGACTTGCTGCCCTCGTAAAGACCGATGATGACGTTGCAGCCCGATTCCTTGAGGTTGAGAGCGTGTGCGTGACCCTGGCTGCCGTAGCCGATGATGGCGATGGTCTTGCCGTCGAGCAGCGAGAGGTTGCAGTCGCTCTGATAATAAATGGGTGCTTTCATGTTTTCTCTGTAGTCTTTCATTTTGAAAATCCTCCTTATTTTGCTTTGCGGACGACGGTCGCGGACAGACGGAACGTCGCGGTTCGCGCGAGAGGTTCAGTCCTCCTCCCCATTGCCTGAAAGCGCATGGTTGGTGAATTGAAAATATATAATTGCGCAGAGCGCAGTTATGGGTGTAAGTGAAAAATTATATCGACACCGCCGTATTGCCGCGGTCGATCGCGATGGTGCCCGTGCGGACGATCTCGCGGATGCCGTAGGGACGGAGCATATCGATGAGCGTCTTGACGCGCGCGGAGCACTCGCAGTACTCGAGCGTCACGCTGCTCGGGGACGCGTCGACGATCTTCGCCTGCATGATCTCGGCGGTCTTGACGATCTCCGAACGCTTGGACGCGGGACAGTGCACCTTGATGAGAATCAGCTCGCGGCTGATGAACTCGCCCTCGGTGAGCCGCTTGACCTTGATGACGGGAATCACCTTGTTGAGCTGCTTTTCGAGCTGCTCGACGACGTACTCGTCGCCGTTGGCGACGATCGTGATGCGGGAGACGTTGGGGTCGCCCGTCACGCCGACCGCGAGGGAATCGATATTGAAGCCGCGGCGCGAGAACAGTCCCGAAATCTTGGAGAGTACGCCCGCGTGGTTTTCAACGAGAATGGATAATGTATACTGCATACTGTCACCTCCGGTATCAAATCGACGGGGTGTCGGGATAGACGTTGCAGACGAGGATGAAGGGCTTGTCCGACTTGACCATGCCCTTGATGATCTCCTCCGCCTCGGCGTTGGAATTCGCCTCGGCGTGGTCGATGCCGTAAGCCTCCGCGATTTTGAGGAAATCGGGATCGCCCTCGAGGATGGTCGCGCTGTGTCTGCAGTCGTAGTTCTTGTCCTGAAGCTCGCGCACCATGCCGAGACGGTGGTTGCGCATGATGATGATTTTAATGGCGAGGCTGTGTCCCGCAATGGTAGCAAGCTCGTTCATGCTCATCTGGAAGCTGCCGTCGCCGCAGACGACTACGACGTCGCGGGTAGGTCTTGCGAGCTTCGCGCCGACCGCCGCGGGAATCGAGTAGCCCATCGTGCCCATGCCGCCCGTGGTGAGGAACCTGCCCTCGCGGATGCGGAAGTTGTTGGCGCACCAGATCTGGTTCTGTCCGACGTCCGCGACGAGGATCGCCTTGGAGCGGAGCATCGCGCTCAGGTGCGCGACGAGGGTGCGCGGCTCGACGTAGCCCTCAAAGACAGGCGGCACGCGGAGGAAGTCCTTCTTCCACGTCTTGACGGTCTCCTGCCACTGGACGGGAACCTTGTAGTCGCCGATGCTGTCTATGAGCATATTCATGACGTTCTTCATATCGCCGACGATCGGGATTTCGGTCTTGACGTTCTTGCCGATCTCCGCGGGGTCGATGTCGATATGAATGACGGTGTTGTTTTCGCTCATCTGGTGCGGAGCGGCTACCGCTCTGTCGCCCAGTCTTGCGCCGCAGACGATCACCAGATCCGCGTCGTGGAGCGCGCGGTTGGCGACGGTCTTGCCGTGGGTGCCGAGCATGCCGAGATACAGCTCGTGCTCGCTGGGCATGACGCCGATGCCCATCATCGTCGAGATAACGGGGATGCCCGTCATGTCGGCGAACGCCTGAAATTTGGGCTTGACGCCCGAAAGCAGCACGCCGCCGCCCGATACGATCACGGGACGTCTGCTCTTTCTGATCGCCTCAACAGCGCGCTTCACCTGAATCGCGTGACCCTTGGTGTTGGGCTTGTAGCCGATGATGTTGACGCTGTCGGGATAGGTAAAGCTCTCGATCTCGTTTTCCTGGATGTCCATCGGAATATCGATCAGGACGGGTCCCTTTCTGCCCGTCGAGGCGATGTGGAACGCCTCCTTGAACACGCGCGGCAGATCGGCGGTGTCCTTGACGATGTAGCTGTGCTTGACGAACGGCTCGCACGCGCCCGTGATATCCGCCTCCTGAAAGACGTCCCTGCCGAGCAGGTCGCTTCTGACCTGACCTGTGATCGCAACCAGCGGAACCGAGTCCGCGTAGGCGGTCGCGATGCCCGTGATCAGGTTGGTCGCGCCCGGTCCCGAGGTGGCAACGCACACGCCGGGCTTGTTGCTGCAGCGCGAGTAGCCGCTCGCGGCATGGGCAGCGTTCTGCTCCTGACGCACCAGCACATGCTCGATGTCGGAATCATACAGCTTGTCGTAAAACGGACAAATCGTCGCGCCCGGATAGCCAAAGACGACGGTGACGCCCTCTGCCTCCAGACACTTTACCATGATTTCAGCACCGCTTATCATTATGTTGCCCCCTTCTCCGTATTGCTTTTCTTTCTTTTCACGTTTAACCTATATTATACAACAAATCCTTATTCTTGTAAAGCCTTTTCAATCGCGTACTAAGGGTTTATTTTTATTCAAATGCACGTTTTCGCGGGAAAAGTTCATCAGATTCTCACCAATCCCATTGGTTAAGGATAGGTTTCATGTAATACCTGTTTCACAAAGGAAAGGTTTGTCGGTGAATCAACTCCAAACCCCAAACTAAAAATAGCTCCAAACGAAATAAAGGGTCGGCATATAGCCAACCCTTCGTAATTACGCTCTGAGCTCTTCTTCCGAATCGCCCGAATAATATACCTTCTTGATGTCCGCGCCCAGTGCACGGAACTTCTCGACAACATCCTCGTAGCCTCTCTCGATGTACTGGATGCTCGAAATCTCTGTGGTGCCCTTCACCTGGAGCGCCGCTACGATCATCGCCGCGCCTGCACGCAGGTCGGTCGCTCTGACGGGCGCCGCTGTCAGCGGTGTGCCGCCCTCGATGATCGCGAGTCTGCCCTCTACCGAAATATGCGCGCCCATGCGCATCAGCTCGCTGATGTACTGGTAGCGGTTGTCCCACACGTTCTCGTTGACGATGCTCGTGCCCGGTACGCTCACCAGCAGCGCCGTGAACTGCGGCTGACAGTCCGTCGGGAAGCCCGGGTGCGGCATCGTCTTGATGTTCACCCTCTTGAGCGGCTTGACCGTCGCGTCAAAAATCAGCGCTTCGTCATATTCCGTGATCTTTACGCCCATCTCGCGGAACTTCGCCGAAATGGACTCCAGATGCTTTGGTGTGATGTTGGTTATCGTAATCTTGCCGCGTGTCGCCGCCGCCGCGCACATATAGGTGCCCGCTTCGATCTGATCGGGAATGATCGAATAGGTGATGCCGTGCATCGCGCTTACGCCGCGGATCTTGATGACGTCGGTTCCCGCGCCTCTGACGTCCGCTCCCATCGAGTTGAGGAAGTTCGCGAGGTCGACGATGTGCGGCTCCTTCGCCGCGTTCTCGATGACCGTCAGTCCCTTTGCGCGGCTCGCCGCAAGCATGATGTTCATCGTCGCGCCGACCGATACCACGTCGAGATAAATATGCGTTCCGACAAGTCCCTCCTCGCCGCAGGTCGCTTCGATGATCGCGCCGTCTACGAGTCTTGTCTCCGCGCCGAGCGCCTCAAAGCCCTTGAGGTGCTGGTCGATCGGCCGTACGCCGAAATTGCAGCCGCCCGGAAGCGCCACTCTCGCGTTGCCGTATTTGCCGAGCAGCGCGCCCAGCAGATAATAGGATGCTCTCATGCCCATCACAAGCTCGCTCGTCGCGGAGCTGGAATGAATGTGCGTCGGGTCAATGTAGAGCGTGCTCTTGTTGATCCTTTTTACCTTCGCGCCCATCTGCTGTAAAATCTTGCTGATAAGCGTTACGTCGCTGATATTGGGTATATTTTCAATCTGACAAGGCTCGTCGCACAGGATCACCGCCGGGATGATCGCGACCGCCGCGTTCTTCGCGCCGCTGATTTTGACCTCGCCGTTTAACGGCTTGCCGCCGTTGACTACGAATTTTTCCAACTGATGCCACTCCAATTCTCGGTTAAGATAGTTTGGATTCTTAGAAGAAAACAAGATATTGTGGAAGTTGCACAGTAACACCACAACATGTATTACATTTTGGTTAAAAAGTGAGGGGCTGAGCGGTTACATGCGCGTAATCACTCAATTCTTCTGTAGAAAATCATACTACAAAATTGTAGTAAAGTCAACGTATTCTTAAAATTGTAACCGTTTTTTGGCTAACTTGTACTCAAAATATGAAGGAATTGTAATAAAGTTTTTTAAGTTTAACAAGCATTGTAAACCTTTGTGCGTTTTGCTCATAAAGAAATAAAAAGTCTGTTTTTATTTCCGTTCGAGAAATATTCGATTTATTACAAGAGGGTAAAAAAAGGCGGTATACAAACCGCCTTTTCTGATTATGATTCCATATTTTTTAGCCTTTATCCGCCGCGAGGGTGATCTCCTCCTCGACCTCTTCGCCGCTTTCGGACTGATAGTATTTTAATTTGACCTTGTCGCCGTCCTTGTGCTTCTCGAGTATCGCGTAGATGTCCGCGAAGCTCTTGACGTCCTCGCCGTCGAGTCCGATGATGATATCGTTCTCCTTGATACCCGTGCCGTCGCAGGGACCTCCCTCGATCACCTGCTTCACGAGAATACCCTGCGGTACGCCGTAGCCCGTCGCCTCGGACGCGCTCAGAGCGTTGCCCGTGATACCGACCTTGACGCGGTTCTCCACATAGCCGTTTTTCACAAGGCTGTCGGCGATGGTCTTGACCGTGCGCGTGGGGATCGCGAAGCACATGCCCTCAAAGTCGACGTCGGCGATCTTCGAGCACGCGATGCCGATGACCTGTCCGTACATGTTGACCGCGGGTCCGCCCGAATTGCCGGGATTGATCGCGGCGTCGGTCTGGATGTATTTGACAAGACTCTTGTTGGACGCGTCGCGGTCGAGCGCCGAGACAATGCCCTTCGTCATGGAATTCTGGAAGTTGATGCCGCCGGGGTTGCCGACTACGATCATGTCCTCGCCGACGGTGACTTCGTCGGAGTCGCCGAATACCGCGGGCGTCAGATTTTCCGCTCCGTCCATCTTGAGCACGGCGATGTCGGTTCTGCTGTCAAAGCCGACGACGCCCGCCTTGTATTCCTTGCCGTCAGCGGTGACGATCTGAATGGAATACAGCGTCTTGCTGTTGCCGATGACGTGGGAGTTGGTGATGACGTAGCCGTCCTTGGTGAAAATCGTGCCGCTGCCCTGAGAAGCAAGGCTTTCGTGGTCGGAGTCGAGGTAGCACATCACGCCGACGACCGAATTGCTCACCTTGTCGAACGCGTAGTCCGACTTGTAGCCCTTGTTTTCGTCCGCGTCGGCAGGCTTCTTCTCGAGCGTGAGTCCGCTGTAATCGGATACGGTCTTGTCGCTGTAGTCGCTCTCGTCGTGCACCTCCGTCGCCGGCTCCGTCGCCTTGGGGAAGATGTCGTTGAAGATGTCGGGGTAGGTGCTGTCGGGCACGTTGAAGCCGTTGCTGACGCTCTCCGTCGGCTTCTGCGCCTGACTGCCGTTGATCAGCAGCATCGTCAGAATTCCCGCAAGACTGCCCGCGAGCAGGACGCTGAGCACGATCACGACGATGATCAGTCCCTTGTTGCCCTTCTTCTTCGGCGGCTTGGGTCCCTGAGGAACTGCCGCCTGCGGACGGTACTCATAGGGATTGCCCTCATATACCGGCTGCGGCTGCGGCGGCATCGGTGGCTGCTGCGGCGGATACGCGGGCGCATTATACGCCTGCGGATAGCGCTGCGGATAATCCGAGGGCTGAACCGGCTGGTTGAAGAACGCGCCGTTCTGATAAGACGCCGTCCGCTCGGCCGGATTGTAGCCCTCGCTCTGCTGAGGAGCCTGCTGCGGCTTCATCAGCGGCTTTTCCGGATTGAAGTCGTAGGCGTTGGGCGCCTGCTGCGGACGGTATACGGGCGGCTCCTGAGCGGATGGCTCCTGATAGGACTTCGCCTGATACGGCTGCGTCTGATAGGGCTGCTCCTGACGCGGCGGCTCCTGATAGGATGGCTCCTGATACGGCTGCGCGGATTCGCTCCTCTCGGTGAAGGGCTTCTGCGGTACGCCGCCGAATTCGTTTTCATACTGATTATTTTCCATTTTGTTCACCTTATTTCATTTCGGAATATTTCGTTTGAACAGTAGTATTATACATCTTTTCCGACATAAACGCAAGATTGTGAATGTGAAACCTATCTGAAAATTTGATGTAACCGAATTTATAAAAATTCTCCAACTTTTTTCTCCAAATCCCTTTATCTTTGCAGAGTTTTGTTGTATAATAATATAAATCGGCAGGAGGAGACGTTCTTCTGTTGAAATTTTTACGGTAAAGGAAGATGAAATATGCCATTAGTAAACGCAAAAGAAATGCTGACAAAGGCAAAGGCCGGTCACTACGCGGTTGGACAGTTCAACATCAACAACCTCGAGTGGACAAAGGCGATTCTCCTGACGGCTCAGGAGCTCAATTCTCCCGTTATCCTCGGCGTATCCGAGGGCGCAGGCAAATATATGTGCGGCTACAAGACCGTAGTCGGCATGGTCAACGGTATGCTCGAGGAGCTCAAGATCACGGTTCCCGTTGCGCTCCACCTCGACCACGGCTCCTATGAGGGCGCTAAGGCCTGCATCGCGGCGGGCTTCAGCTCCATCATGTTTGACGGCTCCCACTATCCGATCGAGGAGAACGTCGAAAAGACCAAGGAGCTGGTTGCAACCTGCAACGAGCTGGGTCTTTCCATCGAGGCGGAAGTCGGCTCTATCGGCGGTGAAGAGGACGGCGTTATCGGCGCAGGCGAGTGCGCTGACCCCGCTGAGTGCAAAATGATCGCTGACCTCGGCGTCACCATGCTGGCGGCAGGCATCGGCAACATCCACGGCAAGTATCCCGAGAACTGGGCAGGTCTGAGCTTCGACACGCTCGACGCGATCCAGCAGCTCACCGGCGAGATGCCCCTCGTTCTTCACGGCGGCACCGGCATCCCCGCTGACATGATCAAGAAGGCGATCTCTCTGGGCGTTTCCAAAATCAACGTCAACACCGAGTGTCAGCTCGCGTTCGCGGCTGCCACCAGAGAGTACATCGAGGCAGGCAAGGACCTGCAGGGCAAGGGCTTCGACCCCAGAAAGCTTCTCGCACCCGGTTTCCAGGCGATCAAGGACACCGTCAAGGAGAAGATGGAGCTCTTCGGTTCTGTTGACAAGGCATAAGCCTTATCGCATCCGATATTCCGCGCCAATCCCGTTTTGCGGGATTGGCGTTTTTCTTATTGACAACGCGCCGATATTTTGGTATAATGTATTTTGCGAATAAACGCACCAATAGCTCAGTTGGTCAGAGCTACCGGCTCATAACCGGTTGGTCCGGGGTTCGAGTCCCTGTTGGTGCACCAAAGCGAAAATCCTGTCGGCGAAGTCGGCAGGATTTTTGCTTTGTATTATTCATTTTTCAGTTTTAAGTCTTAAATTTTCAGTCCTGTTTGACAGGATTTTCTAAATGAATACTGAAAACTGAAAACTGAAAAACTGTATAATAATCATTGATTGGAACACTTTGGTTTTCTTGCATTAAGTTGTTATAATTTTTTCCTTTCGTGAGTTCAAGTCCCTGATGCAACTCCGCCGAAAAAAATCTTTTTTATACGGATAGGACATCCTATGCGAATAAAAAAGATATTCGCCCCGAAAAGCCCGATTTTATCGGGCTTTTTCACGTCTCAGAGGCATGTCCGCGAGCGTACAAAAACGTAGATCTAAAACGGCGTTTTTACCACTTTTCAGGGAAATGAACCCCCGAAAGCACGCAAAACAGACAACCAAATACAAAAAATAACGGGTAAAGATATAGTCAAATTCTTTTACTCGTTTTTAATATTTGAGCCAATCGTTTAGAAATAAGCGGTTGGCTCTTTTTTTATTTCCAAAAAATTTTGAAGGAGTTGATAATCAATGTATTTTACAGAAAACCGGTATGACCGAAGCATCGAACGGATGATGAAGGGCGTACCAAACTTTTACCTGAGAGGTTCGGGAATCGTAGTAACCGGCAATTTTCGCTATACTGCCGAAATGTGCGATTGCGAAAACTGCGGTTACTATGGTGGAAAGAAAAAAGGATGTTTAGTCCCAAAATGCGTTTGCTTAGAGGAACGAATTTCCGTTGGTGTTGCATCTGTCAAAGAAATCATGAACGATACGATGAACGAAATCAAACACAGCGGTTTCCTCCGCAGACTTAGGAGATATATAAAGGAAAGCCGTGCTTGTAGCTACAATTTTATAATAATGTAGGGCTTGTTGAATAAACAGAGGAATGTACAAAAAGCGAGGTTTTTTTTCGCAAGACAAGGCATTGGTTTGGTGGGATCCTGACAGATTCCGAGGACGACAACGCAGTTATGCGAAATTTTACACGACAGATGTTAAAGGATTTTATTTGAGAATAGTATGAAATATTGTTTATTGATCATTTACAGATATTCAATCTAACAGCCTGAAAGAGAATATTGACTTTTATGTATAAAAGATACAGAATGTCAAAGTTTTTTATACTTTATATATATTTTCTATTGACTTTTGGGGATTCCTGTGTTATCATTATAATTAACAATTGTAATCTTAAAATGGAAAAACAGATTCCTTTTTTGTAGAAAACGGGGAAAAATAATGAAATCCAAAAGAAACAAAGAAGAGATACGGGGACGCCCCCCTGATGAAAAAGCAAGAAATAACAAGGAGCCTCCAAAGCCCTTATCGACTAAGCGGCTTGCGATCAGCTTACTGATCAAAATCGCGGTGATCACTCTTGCGGTATGGCTGGTTTTCGCCTTTGTTCTCGGGCTCACGATCAACTACGGGAACAATATGCACCCCGCGATAAATGACGGCGACTTAGTCATTTCGCTAAAGCTGCAGCGTCCGTATCTGAATGCTGCGGTGCTGTATAGGCACGATGGTAAGACCCGCACGGGAAGGGTCGTCGGGCTGCCGGGCAACGTAATTGATATCAGCGAGAAGGGCGAATTGCTGGTCAACGGCGCTATTGCGTCGGAGGATATTTATTATCCGACCTATCAAGCGGAGAATTCGACCGTCCGCTATCCGTACACGGTCGAAGAAGGAAAGGCGTTTATCCTCAACGATTACCGGGAAGATACCGACGACAGCCGAGCTTTCGGCGCGATCGATTTGAGCGAAATCGACGGACCTCTTATTTTATCCCTACGCCGCAGAGGATTTTAGCGGCATAAATCAACAAATGCAATCCTGTAAAACAGGTGCAGATAAAACAGGTAAAAATTTTCTTAATTCATAACAAAAGGAGGAAAAAACATGAAAAGAAGATTTACAACAGCCCTGGTAATGCTTTTAGCTTTCGCACTGCTTATCGGCACTACCGCCATCACCGCCTCGGCGGAGACCACCTACGAACCCATCGGCGGTTCAACAACATTAGTTAAGAATCTTGTTGTTGATAAAGACGCAAATATCCCCGACATCACCTTCAACTACACCATCAGAAGAGGCACTCCCCAGGATGCGACCGCTACGACCATTGAGATCCTCGAGTCTCCTCTCGGCGGCGGAAGTATCGGTTCCGCTGTGTTTTCCAATGCCGACACAGCAAATACGATCGACGGTCTTCCGACGGACGCTAACCCGTCAAATCCGACTGCAGGCAAAAAGTACGTACAGAAATCCGTTTCGATAACATTCCCTGTCGGTACGTTCACAAAGCCGGGCGTATACAGATTTGTTATCAACGAAGCAAACAACAATTTGCCGGGCGTTACCTATGATTCAAACCCGACACGTTATCTGGATGTTTTTGTAGTTGCGGACGATAACAATGTGCTCAGCGTTAACAGCTATGTTCTTCGTGATGCTGCAACAGACATTGGCACAAACGGCGAATATGTAGAGGATCCCGGTGTTAAAAGCTCGGGTTATACCAACAGACTTACTCAGTACGACTTTGAATTCAGCAAAACCATCTCGGGTAATCAGGCTGACAAGAACAAAAGGTTCAATTTCACACTCACCATCACCGGCGCTAACCCGGGTACATATCCCATCATCGCACACGATGTAGAGGGTAACCCCACCTCTATCACTGTCGGCGCCAACGGAACAGCTACCGGTGAGTATTCTCTCACAGACGGCAGCACCGTTAAGATCATCGGTCTCAACGCAGGCGCTGTCTGCACGGTTTCCGAGAACGCCGAGGACTACACTGCTACTCACAGCCTCGACAACGGCACAGCGGTTTCCGGCAACAGCTCTGGTGCGGTCACCCTCGCGGACAGCGACCACAGCGTTGCCTTCACCAATACCCGTAACGGTATCATCCCGACCGGTATCATCATGACGATTGCTCCGTTCGCGATCGGTATCTGCGTATTCGGCGCGATCATCATCTTCATCATCAGCAGAAGAAAAAGACGCAGCTATTGATAATTCAGTTGATGATTGATTGATTCATTAAATCGGATAAAGGGGAAGAATGCGTTATTTCGAATGAATAACCCCCCTTTTTAGTGCGAATCCGTAGTTTAAACAGTGCAGCGGGAATAGTCCGCTCAGATCAATAATCGTTTGGATTATTTCCGCTGCCTGACAGACTATCTACCAGGTGAGATAATGATACGCAAAAGCATTATATTTGCCCACAAAAGTATAAACTTTATAGTAGCGATCATCTCACTGATCCTGTTCCTTATCTGCCTGTACGCTATGATCGACGCTTATAATGTCTACGTAGGCGCAAGCGATACAGGGATACTGAAATATAAGCCAGTTGCGGGCAATACGGAACCCCTGCGCGAGTTGTCAGGCGACGCGGTTGCGTGGCTCACGGTCGACGATACAAGGATAGATTACCCTGTTATGCAGGGAGAGAACAACACGGAATATCTGAACAAAGCCCCTAACGGCGAGTTCTCGCTGTCGGGCAGTATCTTCCTTGACAGCAGGAACGATAAAACGTTCAGCGACCCGTACTCGCTGATTTACGGCCACCATATGGAATACGGCGCGATGTTCGGTTCGCTCGACGAGTATAAAGATAAAGCATTTTTTGACGCGCACAGAACAGGCTTGCTGACTGTAACAAACGGCGACGAATACAGTATCGGGATTTTTGCCGTGTGTAAGGCGCAGGCAACGGAGAAGGTCATTTTTGACCCTCCCGAAAGCAACAATCAAGCGCTGCTTGAATATCTGAACGATCACGCTTTGATATACGACCCGAGCGGGGTCGGCGCAGGCTTAAAGCTGATAGCGCTTTCAACCTGCCAATCTGCCGAAAGCAACGAGAGAATGATCGTTTTCGGAGTATTAACACCACAGAACCGGTGATAAAAATGAAGAAAATACTTACATTTTGCATTTTGATATTACTTGTGCCGGGCTTATTCGGGTTTACCGCTTACGCCTATGATTATCAGCCCGTTAAGTATAAAATAGAAGTTGAGGTCACCCTTGGCGGCACAGTAAAAATAATACCGAACGTTAACTGTCCGATCCCCGAAAAAACTGCGCTGACTCTGAAAGACGGAGAGATCGGAAGGTTTGATATAGATTTTGTCGAGCCGGGCGTTTTTGACTATACGGTAAAAACCGTCCCCGATGACAGAGATATCATTTTTGACGACACGATTTACAACATCAAGATTTATGTGACCGACCGTGACGGCACGCTCGAAGCGAATATGATCGCCTCAAAGGGTGAGGAAAAGTACAGCCGCCTCATCTTTGTCAACACCGAAAAGGGCGGCGATGAACCGACTACCAATCCAACGGACTCAAGTGATAAAGGCGATTCGCCTCTCGACATAAACAGAAATCCCAAGACCGGTGACGACGCCAGAATGGAACTATCCTTCCTGTTTGCAATGATCGCGTCTGCCGGATTGCTCACGCTGTCGATTGTTTATCTGATCGACACACGGAAAATGATAAACAAGAAAAACAAAGAAGATAATTAGTATCATAACATATACATAACAAATCAAAAAAAGGAGGACTTGCGTATGTATAAATTACAAAAAATGATATATGCTGTATTACTGCACTTATCCTCCTTTATCAAGACTGTTTTACACACCGCAAAGCATAATATCAACAGAGCGGTAACATTCATCCTTGCCGTGATTCTTATGACGGGAAGCTTTGCCGGATACCTTACTCCTGTTGTTTCTGCCGCCGACGATGATCATTCTAACAGTTCAAACGATACCTCGGCTTCCTCAAGCTTTGCCGGCGAACCGAAAAAAGCCAAAACGAAGGCGCGCAAAGCGCCGTCCGGTCAGCTGAGATCGGCGCCGACCGGAGATGTGCTGCTCGACAACTACATAACAAGTGTTGCCGCGTCAGGAACAACAAAGGTCGATGATAATCTTTATCAGGCAACAGTTAAGCTCCAGTTCGAAATCGATACAGCGTGCATTGAAGCAGTAACAAGCGCCGGAAATAAGTTCGTGTATGATCTCCCGGAAGAAGTGGTCCTCAATGAGGGTCTTATCAACGGCGGTCCGTACTATGCGTACCTGTCCGACAGGTACCCCGAGCTTGAACTGGCGTTCACATATGATTTTATACGTACCGGCGACGGTCATGACAGAATAGAAATCGTTTACAATGATGATTTTGTTCAGGAAGCCACTGCAAGCGGAACCGAAAGGATCAACAACATTCTGAGTTGCAGGTGTTGGATCAGCTCGGATGACGATGTCAGTCACAATGGACTGGAAGTTGACTTTACCGACACCAAGACGCTGCATATTCCGCCGGAGGATATCAATGAGGGTTATGATATCACGACGCAGAAGACAGGTTCTTACACTGCCGACGACAAGCTTCGCTATGAGGTCACTGTCAGTTCCGTACACGGTACGCCGTCTGACATCGACGTTAAGGATACCTTTACGTATTCGGGCGGCGGAACAGTAAGCCCGCCGACAGAGATCTCGGTCGTAAAGCATAATGCGGACGGAACCATCGAAACCTCCGTTATCTCCACACAGGGACATATCAACGCTACTTCGCAGTACATATATAAGATATCGCTCAACCTGCCCCAGCTCGATGATAACGAGTATTATACTCTTGTATATGAATACGGTGTGACCGGTTTGCCGGATCAGAACGCGGCTGTTTCGGCATATAACACGCTTGAAGCCACCTCAACAGACAACCATGACACAACAACGGATCACGCGGATTATTTCATTTATAATAAGCAGCCCCAAAAGGTCGGAAAAGACGGTATTCCTTTCGACGAATACATTCAGTGGTATATTTCCGTCAACGACCGCGGAAGCGATATTGCCGGAAAAGTCATTTATGACAACGGCTTTGCGGATGCGCAGAATGAAACGATCCTCGGAACCAACGGCATCTTCGTTCAGAGAGGATGGGCTGACGCGACGCTCGGCGAAGATTACGAGTTCGTTTACAATGATGATAGCGAGATCATCGGCGTATGCTTCCTTCCGGTGGACGGAAGCGCGACAAACAACAACACTTATCACATTACCTATTATACCCTTCCCGACGTCGCGTACGGCCAGACCGCGATCGTGCATAATGACGCGAACTTCGACGGTGATACCGCATCCTACGACGTTGTTGTTACGGGCGGCGATATTGAAAAAACGGCAGACGGAGAACAGAGCCTCGGAAACGATCTGCACGGAATGAACTGGACGATCAACGTTCAGATCCCCGTGGGCGGTATTCAGTCCGGCACAACATTCTCTGACACGCTGAGCCCCGATGGGCATTATATGACCCAGGCTCAGTATGACGCGCTTGTTTCTGCGCTTCAAACAGCCTGGGGGGGGCCGAATGTGTCTGTCACGCCTGTGAATACCGGAGACAAGATCACCGGATATACATTTACCGTCGGCACAGCCGGCAGCGAATATCTTTTTGATGACGATGACGGAATGGTGGAAAATATCACCTGGCAGTACCAGACCACCGGGGATATGAGCGGCAAAGTTTCGGAGTCGTTCGTCAATACGTTTACAGACGGACAAAAGACACTGCCGGTCATCAACAATATCAGCCCGAACGTTAAAAAGCTGAATGCGCGAAAGATCAACGATTGGCAAACGGAGTTTTCGGAGCAGCCCTATTCTATCTCGCTTGATTATGAAGACGAAGACAAGTCTTTCGTCTGGATCGCGGAGATCACACCAACTCCTGGTCTGCAGGAGTATCGCGTCGTCGACACGCTTCCGGAAGGGGTTGAACTGATCGGCGTCAAAGTGATTCCGGCTCCTTTGACCCCGTATAATTACGGGAGGAATGACTACCCGAATAACTTGCTGAAGATAGATAACGGTGTGATCTCGGGAGAGATCGGCAATCTCTGGCTCAGCAAAACATTAGCGTCCGGACAGCTCTCAACCTCTGCTGAAGGCAGACAAGTGGTTGACATTACGCTGACAGCAAACTCCCCGAGCTCCGATTTGTTCAGCAATACCTTCTATGTGATCTATTACTGTCAGCTCGCTGAAAAGGCGTGGCCTCAAAACGGTATGGTTCATCTTGAACTCAACAACACAGTAAGTGTTAAGACAAACGGCGTTGATTATGGCGAGGCGAACAATCAGATCAATATTGACGCGACCAAAAAGGAAAAAATCGTTGACAAGACCGGCAGCTGGGACAAAAACCTGCATAGGCTCACCTATACGGTGGATATCAACCCGTCTGCCGAAAACCTTCTTACAGGCAGCGGCTTAATAGACGATCCCGAATGGCTGTCGCTTACGGATGTGCTTACGTATACGGCAAGGCAGGGAACGGGTACCGGAGAGGCTATCCTCAGCTTGAATTCCGTTCAACTAGAAAAAGAGGAAAACGGCGTCTGGTCCGAGCTGCATAATATACAATGGACTGCACATACCGAAACCGATTCCGTTGATCCGACCGTAAAGCATGCGTTCATCAAAATGCAGGTTCCCGACAGCACGCACCTGCGTCTGACTTACAGTTATCAGGTCAACAGTTCTATAGCCGACGGAATTACGCTTACCAACTCTGCAACGCTGGAAGGACACGGAGACGAGTCCGGAAATGACAGCACGCATATCAAGGCTGAAGACTTTGATACCTTCGGTGAATCATCATTTGAGGAATTCTGGCTCATAAAAATTGACGAGCAAGACGGAAGACCGCTGCCCAATGCTGTCTTTACCGTATATACCTGGGATGACGTTAGCGAAAAATGGTCTGCGACCCCCAAAACATACACAACAAACTCTGACGGAAAAATCATAATAAGAGCGAACGATACTTACGACGACGAAGCAAGAGTATTTGAAACGGACACTGCCTATTGTATCATGGAAACCACCGCGCCTCCCGGGTATATCCTCCCGGAGAATCCCCCGCCTTTCTATTTTTGGTTCAGTAAGAATGAATCAGCTCCGCACAACGCTCCGAGTGACTTTATGCAGACTGCCGCCGACATTTCAACTTCAAGCTATAGAATCGAAGCGAAAAATTTGCGCATTTCCGCGGAACTGACAATAACAAAAACCGTTACCGGCTCTATGGGTGACAAAACCAAAGAATTTATGTTTACGCTGACTGTTGAGGGCGCGAATCCTACCGATAAATACGCCTGGACTAAAAACGGCGTCCAGCAAAACACACCGCTGCACAACAACTCGACGTTTACCCTCAGGAACGACGACGTCGTAAAGATCATGCTGCCCGTGAATAAAGATATTACGATCACAGAAAATAATCTGAATTATTCTACGAGCATGAAACTCGACGATACTGACGCGACCGCGGGTAATACCAAGACCTTCCCGATTTATAAGGATTCAACGCTTGACGTAACAAATGATCTTGACACTATCGTTCCGACAGGTGTGTTTCATGTGACGGACGTCATGACAGTCGTTATGATCGCGGTATTCTGTCTGCTCATTTTTCTGTTTATTCTCCTACGGCGCAAATACTACGAAGGATCCAAAGCATAGCTGCCGATCCTTACAGAGGTTTTGCTGATGAAAAAAACCAAAGCAAAAAACATCATACTTGTTTTGCTTGCCGTGCTGTGTGTCGCAGTGCTGTTGTATACGCTTTATCAGGGCTTGATCATCTACATCCCTCAAAAGCAGGAACAACAGCGTTTTGAGGAGCTGAAGCAGATTGTCGAACGTGAGCGTGAAGAAAGCAGCGCCCCTGTACAGACAAAGCCGACCGGGGACGATACGCAACCTGTCTATACAGAAGAGGAAAATCCTGCGGTATATTCCGATATCGTGAGGATCAACGACGATTTCAGGGGGTGGCTGAGGATAGAGGATACGATCATAGACTATCCCGTGGTCAAGTCCTCGGAGGACGACCCCGAATACTATCTTCACCGCGATTATGATAAGAACTATTCCTTTTCGGGAACGCCGTTCATCGGCGCCGGCGCGGACGAAAACTCAGACGCGTTTGTCATCTATGCCCATAATATGAACAACGGTACGATGTTCGGCACCCTTGATTTTTACGCAGATAAAGAATGGGCTGAGCAACACCCGTACATCCATTTTGACACTGCGAACGAAGACCGTGTTTATCGTGTTTTTGCCGCGTTTCAAACCACCATCGGCGGCGAGAACGAGTTCAAATACAATGAAAGAGCAGGTAAACTCAACGATGAAGAGTATACGGCGTTCGTAAAGGATATCCAAGAGGCTTCCGTCATGGATACAGGCGATCGACCTGTAAAGAAATCGCAGATCATTATGCTTTCGACCTGTAGTTACCATTCGGAAGACGGGCGCTTTGTCGTCGCCGCGTATCGCGTGTGAGGACTTTTTGCAATCTTACAATTGACAGTAAAATTTTTGAACTTCCTGTTGAAATCTGAACCCCAGAGGATTCGGACATCAACAGGAAGTTTTATTTTTGCCAGATTTTATGCGGCTATTCTGACAGCTCTTATGGAGTTTTTATTTGGACACAAAAACCAAAATCGCGTAAAAACGAAATCGAAAAACGTAAAAAGAATGAATCCGAACCCTTGTTTGTCCGGATTCTACTCGGCATTTTCCGCTTGTTTACTGAAATATTCCGCTTCCTTCCGAGA
This sequence comes from Ruminococcaceae bacterium P7, assembly GCA_900100595.1. GTDB lineage: Bacteria > Bacillota > Clostridia > Oscillospirales > Acutalibacteraceae > Ruminococcoides. The sequence goes on along the minus strand of FMUA01000013.1, from coordinate 3,075 downwards.
CGGAGTCTTGTATTTGTTCTTTGAGTGAGGACGCTCATCGTTATAAAACCGAATATACTCCTCTATACCATTTCTGAATTCTTTTTCAGAAATTCACCTTGCGAAAGCACAACTGATATGTTAAAATGAAAACAGAATAAATCACCAAAAATATACGAGGAGGATTACCAATGAAGCCTTTATCGCCCAAAACCTTGGAAAGAAAATACGCTGAGCTTGGTCTGTCAAAAGCCAAAATTGATTTACTGCGCAACTATTTTCTCTGCTTCGCCAATCTGTATGGTATACTGGAGGTACGGGAGGCGTGGGATGTTTTCAAGCATTACGAAGGAAATAAAATACGCAAAAAGGATTTCATTGCCTTTTCCGGTATCGTTCAAAGAGAGCCTGACCTACCGTTTTCGGTATTGGAACTTAACGAGGTTTTCACTGACGAACCTGCCGGAAAACCGGATATGCGTCTCATTGTCAACAATGACCTGATCGGTTTAGGATACGGAAAATATGAACAAATATACCGTTTGTCAGACGTAGCTGTTGACAAACCGCTTTGGCTTCCTGACAGTAAAGATGAACTGTTTGAGTTTTATATCGACCGCTTCTATCTTTCAGAGGAAGGTAAGAAAATGGCAGAATTTTTGAGCGATTTGAAATCAGACGGTGTATTCAAAATGCACGGCGGCAAAACTGCGGAGATCCGTGATATCGAAGACAACCCGGTTAAAGGCAAACGCCTGTCAGATTTTGTGTTTTACACGCATCTTGAACAGTTTGAGATTGATTATTACAAAAGCGAATCGAAGAAAGAAACCCTGCGGCAACTGTTTAAGGAAACTGCACTAAAAAAGCTGTTGGATTATATTCGCATGAATCTTCAAATCGGAAACCATTTTTATAATAGTGTAGCTGATGATTTAGATTATACGCTGAAATTTATGGAAGAAGAGTTGGGAGTCACGCTGACCGAAAAGCAACTTGAACAATTTATCGAGCTTTTCACCAACTTAAACAATCGCAGCCACCTTTGGCAGAATTGCGGTTGGAAACCCGACGATTTGTTCCGCGCGACAAACAGCGGTATGCCGAAGAGCGTTTCAATAGGCGCCAATCTTCAAAATCTTTTTGACAGCGGTGAGCTGGACAGGGGTGAATTTGAGGAAGGTTTACGGCAAATGGGCATCGAACTGATTCAGTAACCAAATAAAATTTCCGCGAAAAAGACGTTAATCCCATACTGAAACAATAAAGAATTAGGAGGAGTTTTCCATGAAAAAACAAATCAAAACGACCGAAGCCATCTTTCCGATGCCGGTACTGCTGATCGCCACCTTCAATGAAGACGGAACTGTCAATGTGATGAACGCCGCATGGGGCACCATGGTCAGCCGTGATATCGTTGCGCTTAACCTAACTGAAACACACACCACTGTTCAGAACATAAAGGCGCGCAAGGGCTTTGTCGTCCATATCGCAGACGCGAAACACGTAACCGAGGCGGACTGGTTCGGCGTTGTCCACGGCAACAAGGAGCCGGAAAAATTTGCTAAATCCGGTATGACCTATGAAAAATCCGCGCTGGTGGATGCACCTGTTATCAATGAACTGCCCGTTGCTATGGAATGCGAGTTTATGGAGTATCAGGACGGAGACACCGGATTGGGCGTTATCGGAAAGGTACTGCGCACCTCTGTTGAGGAAGCAAATATAAAAGACGGCAAGGTGGACGTTGACTCCCTTGAAGCGATCGTCTTTGACCCGTACACCCACGGTTATTATAAGGTCGGCGGCAGAGTCGGTGACGCATTCAAAGACGGACTGAAACTGAAATAAAAAAACCTCCGACTTGTCTGTAACTAACAGAGAACAGTCACAGAGGAAGATATGCGCGGCGATTTGTCAGCGGGCAGAGCAGGGGAAAGCCCTGAGATATCCGTCACACATGAACAGCTTGCCAATCAAATCAACTCCTCCCGTGAGGTAGTTTCCAGAACATTAATACTATTATCAAATAAAACCCTTTAACATCTGTCGCGTTAAATTCCGCATAACTGCGTTGTCGTCCTCGGAAGGCGACAGCCTTCCTGCGTCCTCCGCCTTGTTATGCGAAATTTTCCGCTGACATCTGTTTAAAGCGTTTTAATTGAAAATAGTATAAAGAACATGGAAAAGCAAAATATTGTTCGACTCAGAAGAGGAAGAATCACGATTCTGAACCAAAAAGAATTAACGCGGCTGCGTTAAAATATTAAATGGAGGTATCCTGTTATGAAATTCTACATTTGCAAAACCTGCGGAAAAATCATTGCAATCGTCAAAAACACCCCTGTACCGACAATGTGCTGCGGTCAGAAGATGGAAGAGATCGTACCCGGCACCACCGACGCTGCGGTCGAAAAACACGTTCCTGTTTTTGAGATCAAGGATCAAAAGGTATTTGTCACCGTCGGCGATGTTACTCACCCCATGATCCCCGAGCACTACATCGAGTGGATTGCCATTGAGACTACCGGCGGCAATCAGCGCAAAACACTGTCTCCTACCGACGAACCGAAAGCCTGTTTCGCGCTTTGCGAAGACGAAGAAGTGAAAGCGGTTTACGCCTACTGCAATCTTCACAGCCTTTGGAAAGCATAATCACACTGGATAGTATCATCGCATGAAAACGTTATAATATTTCGGGGGTTCAAGTCCCCGACGCAAATCCGCCAAAAAAATCTTTTTTATACACATAGGACACAAAGGTACTACGACATTGATACAAACTGTCGTAGTACCTTTTAATTTTTCTATACGAAAAAGGCTACTGTATAAGCCAAAAGCGGGTAAGGTGGGTGCAACGCACTCTCCAAAACCCGCTTGTTTTCTAACTTTTTAACGATTGTGGGTGCAAACCAGAAAGAAGATTTGCACCCACCCCTTAAACAATTTAATTTTTCGTAACTATTCAGAGCTACCCCACAAAGATCTGATCGGTTTGACATGACAAAGCCATCTTAACCGCATGATAGGAATCGAATCCGTTTTTGCGGGCGGTGCTGATGAATGACATTAAGCCCATATATTCCTCTGCGCCGG
>FMUA01000014.1 GCA_900100595.1 Ruminococcaceae bacterium P7 | reverse complement strand
CAGCAGTTTTTTCTTATCCTCCTGCCACAGCTCCTCAATGGAGATTTTGTGTGCGTAATGCTCGCGCTGAGCGTCTTTCTCACACCATTCCCACATTGATTCGTTGAATTCGTCGAAGGAAGTGATGGTGGGAACGGGAACGAAGGCGTTACGCCTGCTGTAGCCGACCTTGTTTTCTACGTTGCCCTTTTCGTTACCTGCTGCAGGATTGCAAAACTCACCCTCAAAGCGGTAATGCAGCATAAATCTGGTGAAGCCGTCTGTCAGCTTGCGCTCGGCGCCTTCCAGTACCTGTGCAACAGCTGTGGACATATTGTCGAAGCGGATGCGGGAAGGTACGCCGCCGATGTATTCAAAGATACGCTTCATTCCCTCTAACAGACATTCTTGGTTCTGTGCGGGAAAGACCTGGATATATGCTTTGTTAGAATACGGGAAGGACATAACCAGCGCGTATGCTTTGTGTTCCTGTCCCTGAGCGTCGTAGTAAATGAATTCGCCGAAATCCAGCTGCGCTTCTCCCGGCGGATGCTCCAACGGTAAATAGCCGTTAGGCTTAGAGCTCATTTCGGCTTTCTTTTTCCGCAGATACTTCTTGACGCTTGAATAGCTGCCCGTGTAACCGAGCTCGTCGCATAATCTGTAGTAGATCCGCTTGCCCGTATGGCGCTGCTTACGCGGAACCAGCTTATCTTTTTCCAACCATTCGTTAATGGTTGGAATGAACTCACCTAAAACCGGATAACTCTCCGGCTCAAGATTCGGCAGTTTGTCTTCGTTCCAATCGTCCTTGAGCGCATACTTGCGGACGGTACGATAGTTGAGATTTGTTGTTCTGGCGATTTCCGCCAAACTTTTCTCTTCCTTTTCGTAGAGATGTTTGATATACTGTTGTTGAGCCATTTTCAACACCCTTTCTTCAACTCCTTAGGTTTTAGTGCACCCTAAAGAGTAACTGATTTTTCAGGTGCTGACAATGGCTTTTCTTATGAGCCCCGCCTATGTACTTTTCGGGACCCTTTTATGCACTTTTATTTTAACGTAAACAGCCGATTGACAAGGATAAAATCCTGTTCTGGCTCCACCGTTTCCGCAAAATGGATACGACGAAGTTAGAACACAGAAAACGCCTGATCGACAGCTTCGTCAACGCTATTTATCTCTATGATGATAAGGTCGTATTCACGTTCAATTATAAAGACGGCAGCAAAACCGTCACAATGGAAGAAATAGAAAACTCGTCTCTGAGTTCGGATTTGACACCTCGCGGTGCACCAAATTGTATCAAACCTGACGTTAAAACATAGTTAAGACGTCAGGTTTGATACATTTTATCATAATAAAATACAAGTATACTGCAAGTCTTCGCGCAACACCTGTTGCTTCGGTCAGTTCTGAGACAGACTCGCCGATGTTGAATCTGTCAATAATGCTTGCTTTAGTTTCTATGCTGATTTGTTTCATAATGTATCAGCCTCCTTTCACAAGGAGAATGATATCACGCAATATGCATTTTACACAATAATCAAATGCAGATTTGGCTAAATCTCACAATCCTCTTTGAATCATATTGACAGATGATTATTTTCAAATTATAATTTAGTTACTTATTTGGAGGATACTCGTATCCCTCAGAAAAACCCATCGAGTGTTGGTAGCACCCGATGGGTTTTAATTTTGTTCAACAGTCAGCATTTTTTTGAAAATAGCGTTTCCGGTAGTCATTCAGGCACAAATCATTTGAATTTCCCGCCCATTGATCAGGCTCATCTTCCATCAATCCGTCATCCTGCCATCCGCATACCGGACAAATGTCAAAGCTGTCTCTATCCTTGAACGTGTATTTTCCGCACACAGGGCACAAATGTGCTTCTTTGGCAGGGCTATTTTCATCATAATAATCATAATCCGGGTTTTCGGCTATTTTCTTCTGATACCACTGCCTGTATTCGGCGAGGCTATAATCGTTATTATCGGACTTTAGATCAGGATTAACTGTCTGATCAAAATCATAGTGCCAGCCACATTTTGAACATTGCAAACAGCTTATTTCATCGCCTTCCTGTAATTCAGAAAAATAGAACTTGCCACAGACCGGACATTCCATTGGTTGATATAATGTGTTTTTCATTTTTTCGCCCTCTCTATCTGTGCTTTATAGTAATCATACCCGTCTTTGGGTTTAAAATATGTAATTACTATTCCACGTTTTGTAATGATTGCAAAGGTTCCGTTATTTTTGTTATACTTATATGTGGTGCCATTACGCGCAACGAAACTTACATTGTTTTTACGATCAACAGTATTGGCAAATTTTACGGCATTTGCATTATACGAATCCTTTGTGGGACAGCCCATTTGTTCCCCATGACGTTGAAAATGATCAGCTAATGTGCTTTTGTTAAAAGCTTTTGCCCATGCATAACCGGTATGTTGTGTGGGGTGACCTTGACGACCGCCGCGTGCATTTCCATACCTGTTGCTGGCTCCTTTAGTCGCCATTCAATCTACCCCCTTTTGCGCGTTGACAAATCCAAGGTTCGTAGAAGAAAAATGGATACGTATCTTTCAGTTCATTGAACATTCTGCTATGAAGCGTACCATAGACGATTATTCCCGCTGGGTTTAATTCTTTACAGAAAGCCTCGATAAAGCAATACCACTCACACTGTTCCTGTGTTTTATGTACAAAGCCATGTGTCCCAATAGCAACCAGACAATTACACGGAATCGCAGACAAAAATTCAGGAAGCAATTCATCAGTTCCGCACCTCAAATTTGGAATGGTAGGTATTCCTTGCGAACCATAATAATATGTCAACGAGAGATTGTCATTGATTTGTGATTTTTGTTTTATAATCGGCATATCACTATGAATCGAAAAATCCGGTCCAATCAAGCCAGCCGTTCTCTGAAAAAAAGATAAATAGCGTTTAGGCGTTCGCCTTACTCGTTCAAAAGTTTCGTCAGGAGAATAAAAGGAAATAAATGTGTCATGCAAATCTCCGCGAAAAGAGATTGCTTTGCTAAATGGCATGATTTTCTTTGGGATAACAGATGACACAAAACTTTCCGGAATGATAGGGTATTCTTCTTGATTAGTGAAATGCGCTCCACTTACAAGGAAAGACTGAAATGAGTCCGGAACAACTTCAGTCGCATTTGATTTTCTTCTTGTATTCACTTAAGTAACCTCGATTCTTATAGGTTGTTAATCTAAGGAATACGAGAGTCTGTTTACTTATTTGGAGGACACTCGTATCCTCAGAAGTGTTTTTCTATCCTGTGCCGTTGGTAGCGACCGCAAGATGTGGATGTTATAGTTCTAACCGATAAAACTGTTGGTAGCAGTATAATCGGCTGTTTTGACAATCATAGGACATCACCGCCTTTCCGAAATATAAAAACATTAGAAGTGAATGGTAAACAAATCAACGAGAGGTTTTTCATAATCAAAAATTTTGTCACCGTACACTGCTCTACGATTGCGAACATTATTCATAGTGTTATGAGCAGCTTGCTGACTGACTAAATGATCGGATATAAGCGTTAACTCGTCGTTTATTCCGTACTCAATTAAGTATGGTATAGGGCACATAAAATACCGGGCAAAATAATCAGCCATATTGTCATTGTATTCGCCATCGTCTTTGTCACCGTTTACAAAGTGTTTGACCTCGTGAAAAATGTTGTATCGAAGTCTTCCGCGTGATTCGACTTTATACTTGTAAAAGACGGTTGGCGGCGTTGATTTCGTTGCAGGTGCAAAAAAAGCGTCCGGTGAGCGTTTGCGTAATAAAACCTGTTGTTCCTCCGGATATTCGGAATACGGAATCAGCTTCAAACCGAGTTTTCGGCATATTTCTTTCTCGTCAACAGGGAAACTCCTGATATTGTAATCAACATAAATATCGATCACGAGCTTTGCCATTTTGTCATAGTCATTCCCGTTCCAGTACATTTACTCTCCACTTCCAAGGATTAAAGCAATCAGTTTATTTTTTTCCTCTGCTGTCAATTCTCCGCCGTTTCTTGCAATTGCAGTTGCGATTTCAGTGTATGGCTCTAACTCGGTTTCATCATCTTCGTTAAGAAGATATTCTGTAGTAACATTCAACGCCTTTGCAAAGTTGACAATGATGTCTATTCTCGCTGTCCGTTCACTTTTAAGATATCGGGAAACTGATGCTTCGGTAATACCGCTGCGTTGGGATAATTGTTTTTGGTTGATGTTTTGCTCTTGCATTAATTGTTTAACCTTTTCTTGCCATGTCATCTCAAATTCCTCCTTTTGCACTATTATAAATTACCAATTTGCAATTGTCAATAGCAAACCAGAAATTTGTTGTTCTTTTTACAATAGCGTAATAGCTGAATGAAAATGGCTTACCCGAAAATGAAAATGGCACCCCTCAAAATGAAAATGAGGGGTGTTTTTACTGTCGTTTATCGACCGCGAAAAAAATTGTATCAAAGGTGGCGTGGTTTGCCATGATAGGCATACAATCCTGTGCAGGTCACTTGGTTGTATACCTATTTTGTTTTAAACTGATATTGCATTCAACTAAAATCCAATATATAATAACAATAGATTTTGTCGATTCCACACAATCAAAAACATTGCGAAAACAGTCAGCTCTTTTCGTTTTTATTTATTCATATATGGCATTTACCCACAGGAGGACAATATGGCAGATTTTCAATTCAGAACCAGAGGACAAAAAAGCCCGCAGGGATTGCAGAGGGTGTATTTCACCTGCCACCCCGAGGACTTTGAAAAGTTTTTTTGAAACTATTGTAAAAGAGATTTTAGACAGGCAGGACTGCGCGGTTTTCTATCCGGAGCCCGGCACACAGCCTGAGGATGTGGAGGACTACGAACTGCGGTTAAAAGAAATGCAGCTGTTTGTCGTACCCGTCACCACCAAGCTGCTGACACAGAAAAACCGTGCGATGGATGTTGATGTTCCTTTCGCGTTTGAGAACCGCATCCCCGTTCTGCCGCTCATGCAGGAAAGCGGACTTGACGATATTTTTAATAAGAAATTCTCGATTTGCAATACCTCGACAAGAACAACTCCGACCCGACGGCGATCCCGTATGAGGAGAAGCTGACGAAGTATCTGGATGCGATTATTGTCGGCGACAAGCTGGCAAAAAAGGTCAGAGCCGCCTTTGACGCATACATTTTCCTTAGCTACCGCAAGAAGGACAGACGTTACGCGCAGGAGCTGATGCGGCTGATCCATCAGAACGACTTCTGCCGCGATATCGCGATTTGGTACGATGAATTTCTCACCCCGGGCGAGGATTTCAACGACGCCATCAAGGCGGCGCTTGAAAAGAGCGGCTTGTTCGCGCTTGCGGTCACGCCGAATCTGATCAATGAAATCAACTATATTTTGAATATAGAGTACCCGATGGCGCAGGAAATGGGCAAAAATATCCTGCCTGCCGAAATGGAACCGACCGACAGAGAAAAGCTTCGCGAGATGTATCCGGACATCCCCGATGTTGTTGTACGCAGCGACAAACAGACACTGTGCGACCGCCTGATGACCTCGCTCAAAGGGACTCGCAATCGCCGAAAACGACAATGACCCGCAGCACAATTTCTTCATCGGTCTCGCCTACCTCGGCGGCATCGACGTGGAGGTCAACCACGAGAGAGCCGTTAATTTAATCACCGGCTCTGCGGAGCAGGGCTATATCCCCGCTATCGAAAAGCCCGTTTCCATGTACAACAGCGGCGAGGGCGTCAGCCGCGATTATCACAAGGCGGTCGAATGGCAGAAATCGTTGGTTGAGGAACGCAAAAAGAAATATGAAAGCAATCCCGGGGAAACCACGGCACTCATTCTGCTCTCCGATCTATGGGATTTGGGCATCGCTGATTTGTCGCTGAGACAGCCATCACTTGCTAAAAATGCATTTGATGAAATGCGCCGTTTCAGTGAACAGTTTTCTCAGAAATACACAGATAAAAGATTTACACGCTATCAATCGGTCAGCTATAATAAACTCGGCGATATTGCCAAAGCGCAGGGCAAGCTGAGCGACGCGGAGGAATGGTACCGCAAGAGTCTCGCGATGAATGAAAATATCGCGGAAGAATCGGAAGAAATACAAGCACGCCGCGATTTATTCATCAGCTACGATAAGCTTGGCAATATTGCCGAAGCGCAGGGCAAGCTGAGCGACGCGGAGGAGTGGTACCGCAAGAGCCTTGCGATCGCTGAAAACAATGCGGAGGAATCGGAAGAAATACAAGCACGCCGCGATCTGTCCGTCAGCTACGATAAGCTTGGCAATATTGCCGAAGCACAGGGCAGGCTGAGCGAAGCGGAGGAGTGGTACCGCAGGTGTCTTACGCTTCGTGAAACTCTTGCGGAAGAAGCAGGGACCGTACAAGCCCGCCGCGGTTTGTCCGTCAGCTATAAAAAACTCGGCGATATCGCCGAAGCGCAGGGCAGACTGAGCGAAGCGGAGGAGTGGTACCGCAAGAGCCTTGCGATCGATGAAGCCCTTGCGGAGGAAACAGGAACCGTACAAGCCCGCCGCGATTTGTCCGTCAGCTATAACAAGCTTGGCATTACTGCCGAAGTGCAGGGCAAGCTGAGTGATGCGGAGAAGTGGTACCGCAAGTGTCTTGCGATTAACGCAGCCCTTGCGGAGGAAGTGCAAACCTTTAAAAGCTACGACGACCTTGCGGTTTCGTGTTACAGAATCGGTAAACTGACAGCGAATCAAGCCATGCTGGAACAGGCGCTGGGGATCTGGGAAAAGCTTGCGGAATTTTTCCCTGAGAATCCGAAATACCGCCGATTCGCCGAAATTGTAAAGAAAGCGATTCAAGTACTTTTCCCCCATTCGGACTAAGCGGAATTTTTCCGCCTGCAAAACCGACCGCGCTGTTCCGGCAGTTCCATTCCTTGACACAAATCCGCCGAAAAAAATCTTTTTTGTTCGGATTAGTTTTTCTGAAGGCGCCGCTGACGGTTACCGAAGCAGGGGCAAAATTCATTCCGTTTTTCCGGTGAGAGCACAGTCAGATACGATGAAAATTTTGTGAACATCTTTGGAATTTTATGAGAAATTTGCGCGTTGGCACTTGATTTTTTCACCCCGTATGCTACAATGAGAGTACGGGGAATAATTCCCGAAATGAAAAATTCGTCAGAAAGAAGGATTAATATGAAAAAGTTATTTGCGATCATCCTCAGCGGATTGATTCTCTGTTCCTTTGCCGCGTGCGGTCAGAGCAAGACCTCGTCCACTACAGCAACCGAAGCAGGCAAGGATGCAGCCACCACCGCTGCCGCTGCACAGACTACGACCGAAGCACCGCTGACAGGCGGCTACACCGACGCGGCGTCCCCTGTTCTGACTGACGACGTCAAGGCGGTATTCAACAAGGCGGTCGAGGGACTGACGGGCATGACCTATGAGCCTGTCGCCTATCTCGGCTCGCAGGTCGTCGCGGGCACCAACCACCTGATTCTCTGCAAGGCGGCCGCTGTCACCGAAAATCCCACAACAACCTACGCGCTCCTGACCGTTTACGAGGATCTCAACGGCAACGACGAGATCACGGAAAGCCGTGAATTCACGGGTTCCGCGGCACCTGCGGCTCAGGATGCGGAAGAACCCATCGCGGGCGCCTATGAAGAGCCCGAAACACCCGTCGTCACCGACGACGCGAAGGCGGCTCTCGCGAAGGCTTGCGAGACGCTCACGGGCGCGGGCTATGAGGCAAAGGCGCTGCTCGGCACGCAGGTCGTCGCGGGCACCAACTACATGCTGCTCTGCAAGGTGACCACCGTTACCGCGGAGCCGACCTCCGACTACGCGATCGTCACGGTCTATCAGGATCTCGAGGGCAACGCCGAGATCACCGAAACCTATAACCTTGCACCGTCCGCAGAGGATGACGGCGCCGCTGCAACCGTCGCGGCTCAGTCCTCCGAGGGATGATGTTTCCGAGTCAACCAAACGCCTATGGCTTCTGCTATAGGCGTTTTCTTATTGATTTTTTGCCCCGGTTGATGTATGATAGAGAAAAATCGGATAAGGAGATTTCCACATGCTGAAAGGAAAAAATATACTTCTCGGCGTGACGGGCAGCATCGCGGCGTACAAAATCGCCAATCTCGCGAGCATGCTCGTCAAGCTGGGCGCAGACGTTCACGTCATCATGACAAAAAACGCGACGCAGTTCATCACCCCCGTCACCTTTGAGACGCTGACGAAAAACAGGTGCTATACCGACACCTTTGAGCGCACCTATCCCGTCGAGGTGTCGCACATCGCGCTTGCGCAGCGTGCGGACGCGGTGCTGGTCGCGCCTGCCTCGGCGAATATCCTCGCGAAAATGACCTACGGCATCGCCGACGATATGCTCACCTCCACCCTGCTCGCGGTGACGGCTCCCGTGATGGTCGCGCCTGCGATGAACGTGCACATGTTCGAGAGCGCGCCCGTACAGGAGAACCTCGCGGCGCTGCAAAAACGCGGCGTGACGGTGATTCCTCCCGACGAGGGCTATCTCGCTTGCGGCGACACGGGCAAGGGCAAGCTGCCCTCGGAGCAGACGCTCTGCGACTACCTCCTGCGCGAACTTGCGCGTGAGAAGGACTTAGCGGGTAAAAAAGTCCTCATCACCGCGGGTCCGACACGCGAGAGCATCGATCCCGTCCGCTTTATCACCAATCACTCCACGGGCAAAATGGGCTACGCCGTCGCGCGTCAGGCGATGCTGCGCGGCGCTGAGGTCACGCTTATCAGCGGTCCCGTGAATATCGCACCGCCGCCGTTCGTCAATGTCGTCCGCGTGCAGAGCGCGCAGGAGATGTTCGAGGCGGTCAAGGCGAACTACGAAGATATGGACTTCATCATCAAGACCGCCGCGGTGGCGGACTACACCCCTGCCGACTTCCACGGCGAGAAAATCAAGAAGTCCGACGACGGCTCCGACCTCTCTCTGCCGCTCAAGCGCACGCAGGATATCCTCAAATGGCTCGGCGAGCACAAGAAGGACGGGCAGAAGCTCTGCGGCTTCTCGATGGAGACCGAGAACATGCTCGAGAACTCCCGCGCGAAGCTCGCGCGCAAGAACGCCGACCTGATCGCGGCGAATTCCCTGCGCGACGCAGGCTCGGGCTTCGGCACCGACACGAATCATCTGGTGCTCATCTCAAAGGACAGCGTCGACGACCTGCCGCTGCTCTCCAAGGAGGACGCGGCTGACAGGGTGCTCGATGCTTTGCAAAAGCAATAAAGTATTAACGGTGCGGTTGAATTTTTCCGTCACTGTGGTTTTCTTTAATAAAAAAAGGCGTGCTTCTGCACGTCTTTTTTACGTCTCCCAAACCGACAAAATTCGCGAAAACCCTTTTCTTTTGCCGATTTTGCGGTTATAATAACAACAAAGGCAGGTGCTGCGTTTGCATTACGGAACAATCGAAACCAACGGCGCCGCGACGGACTATTTCACGTTCGGACACGGCACAAAAAATCTGGTGATTCTCCCGGGACTGAGCACGCGGAGCATTCTCTACTCGGCGATGTCGATTCCCTCGGGCTATCGTATTTTCAGCGAGGACTACACGGTGTGGGTCATCGACCGCCGTGCTTCCATGCCGCAGGCGTTCACCGTCCGTCAGATGGCGGCGGATATCGCCGCCGCGATGCGCGGACTGGGCATCGGTACCGCCGACGTGTTCGGCGCTTCTCTCGGCGGCATGGTCGCGCAGTATCTCGCGGCGGACTTCCCCGAGCCGGTTCACGCGCTGGTGCTCGGCTCGACGACGGCGCGGCAGAATCCCACCATCCTGCGCGTCTCGGTTCACTGGGCGGAGACCGCGGAAAACGGCACGCTCGCGGAGCACACCGAGGAAATGATGCGCCTGCTCTATTCTCCCGCAACGATCGAGAAATACGGCAAGCTGCTCTGCCGCGTCAACGACGGACTGAGCCGCGAGGAGCTTCACCGCTTCTCGGTTCAGGCAAGGGCTATCTCGGACTTCAACGGATACGCGGTGCTTGACAGAATCCATTGCCCGACGCTGGTCATCGGCGTGGAAAACGACAAAGTCGTGACCGCCGAAGCGTCGACGGAGATTGCCGAAAAGCTCGGCTGCGGCTGCTATATCTACGGCAGAGAGTACGGACACTGCGTCTTTGACGAGGCGCCCGACTACAAACAGCGGTTATACGATTTCTTCCAGGGCACATGGAATACGGAAGAATCTTCTATAATATAAAAGAAATCGGAAACACTAGCATTACCGACAACCAACCCCGATTTTTATTGATTTAAGGAGTTGACGCTAATATGAATGAACCCTACTACAAGGACGCTCTCAAGCTGGCGCAGAAGGAATACCGCACCTGCGTCCAGCAGGGAAAACCCACGTCGCTGCCCGTACTCGACGAGCTGGTATCGTCGACCGCGATCTCCAAGGGCGTAGACCTCGGCGTGCTTCAGGTGCCCGCGGAATTTATCATCGGCACCAAGACAAAGGGCAGAGTGGCGGCGTTTGCCACCAACTTTATGCCGATCCTCGACGAGGAATCCGAGTTCGCCGACAAGTGGAAGCGGCTGTGCGAGGCGCATCTCAACGAGGGCATCCGCGAGCCGATCAAGGCGTACGAATACATGAACCGCTACTATGTGGAGGAGGGCAACAAGCGCGTCAGCGTGCTCAAATTCTTCGACGCGATCACGATTCCCGCCCATGTCATCCGCGTCATGCCCGAGCACACGGGAGAGGACGTCGACATCTATCTCGAGTATATCGAGTTCTACAAATACAGCAAGATCAACTTCCTCGAGTTCTCGAAAAAGGGCTGCTACAACGCGCTGCTCAAGGCGATGGGCAAGGCTCCGAACGAGGAGTGGACGGACGACGAGCGCAACGAGTTCTCGGGCATCTACTACTATTTCAGCAAGGCGTACACCCAGAACGGCGGCGACAAGCTGTCCTCGACCATCGGAGACGCGCTGCTGAGCTATATCCAGATCTACGGCTTCCACGATCTGCGCAGCACCGACACCGCGGTCATCAAGAAGAACCTCTCCAAGATGTGGGAGGAGGTCGAGCTGCACAGCGAGGAGGAGCCGATCGAGGTCAAGACCGATCCGCCCGAGGAAAAGCGTCAGACAGTGATCGAGAAGGTGCTTTCGGGCGTGACGCCGCAGCCGAAGGCGCAGCCGCTCAAGGTGGCGTTCATCCACGACGGCAACCCCGACAAATCCGGCTGGATCAACGATCACGAAAAGGGCAGACGCTACGTCGACCGCGTCTTTGCGGAGAAGATCGAGACGAAGGCGTACTATGACGCGATGGCAGGCGACCCGCTGATGATCATTGAGCAGGCGATCGGCGACGGCGCGAAGCTGGTATTCACCACCTCTCCGCGTCTGACGCAGGCGAGTCTGCGCGCGGCTGTCGAGCACCCCGATATCTATATCATGAACTGCTCGCTCAACCGCTCCCACCGCTATATCAGCTGTTACTACACGCGCATGTACGAGGCGAAATTCATCCTCGGCGCGATTGCCGGCTCGCTGACAAAGAGCGACAAGATCGGCTATGTCTGCGACTATCCCATCTACGGTCAGATCGCCGGCATCAACGCCTTTGCGCTCGGCGCGCAGATGGCAAATCCCCGCGCAAAAATCTATCTCGAATGGTCAGCCGTCTGCGGCGCGAAGGCAGCCGCTCAGAAGCTGGTCGATCAGGGCATCCACTTCATCTCCTCTCAGGACACCGCGCGCTTCCGCGAAGACGACAGAGAGAGCTTCGGTCTCTCCTACATCAACGGCGAGCGTCAGGTGCTGATTGCCAACCCCGTCTGGAAATGGGGCGTCTACTATGAGGAAATTCTCCGCCGCGTGCTCAACAAAACCATGCAGGCGGAGTACGAGAGCAGCAACAAGGCGCTCAACTACTACTGGGGCATGTCTGCGGGCGTGGTCGACGTGGTGTTCTCACCGTGGCTGAAGCTGCCCTCGAAGCGCTTCGGCAGCTTCCTGAGAGACGGCATCGCGAACAACGTCTGCACGCCGTTCCTCACGCCGATCTACACGCAGGACGGAGAAAAAATCGGCTCGGGCGAAAAGCTGGAGCCTGATCAGATCATCGAGATGGACTATCTCGTCGAAAACGTCGTCGGCACCATCCCCCAGTATGAGGAGCTTTCTCCCATGGGCAAGGCGGTTGTCGATACATCGGGCATCGAGGCGGCGCAGAGCACCGCTTCTGCCGACGATGACGATAATAACGAGGAAAGCGAGGTCAACGCTCCCGCGCAGCCGGAAGCACAAGAGCAAGAATAATGAAAGTACTGGCTGTTTCCGATATCGAATCACCTTCCCTATACGACTACTTCTCACCCGAAAAGGTAGAGGGAGTCGAGCTGATCGTGGGCTGCGGCGACCTGCGCATGGAGTACCTCGAGTTTCTCGTCACCATGATGAATGTCCCGCTGATCTACATACACGGCAATCACGACGACCACTTCCGCCGCGAGCCTGAGGGCTGCATCTGCATCGACGACGACGTCTTTGAATACAAGGGACTGCGCTTTGTCGGTCTGGGCGGCTCCATCCGCTACAAGGAAGGCAAATACATGTTCACCGAAAGAGAGATGCGCAGCCGCATCCGCAAGCTGTGGTGGAAAATCCGCCGTCACAAGGGCTTCGACGTGCTCGTCACCCATTCGCCCGCGCGTCACATCAACGACTTCGACAACGTGACACACCGCGGCTTTGAGTGCTTCAACGAGCTGCTCGACCGCTACAAGCCGAAGTTCTTCCTGCACGGTCACATCCACCGCAACTACGGCGCGCGCATTCCGCAGGTCTTTGAGCACGACGGCACGACGATCATCAACGCGACCGACTACTGCATTTTTGACATTGCGGAACCTGATTCTGAGAAAATAGAAACAGCAGCCGATTAAATCAGCTGCTGGTCGAATTCGTATAACGCCTCGTTGATGGCAAAGCGGTCATAGTTGCCGCGTCCGATGAAAAACTCAATAATGATATCAAATTTGCTGCTGTGTGAGAGCGCGTAACCCGCCTTCATCAGCAGCTCTTTTGTTTCGTCCATGCTCAGCTCGAGCGCGACAGCTAGGGCGACCGCTGTCGGACGGCTGGGCTTGTAAAGGCGGTTGCCGCGGATCTTGGAAAAGAGCTTGCGGTCGATACCCGCCTTTTTGTAGCACTGGGCGTCGGTCATGCCGCGTTCGTCGATCTTGCGGAAGAGCATGTCCGCGAAGCTCTCGTCGAGCATACTCAGCGCGTCGCTCAGGCTCGCGTTCGCCATAGCGGGCGCTTGCATCGCCTGCATCTGCTTCCTTACGGGCTCCCTGGCGCAGGATGGAACGCCGTTCGACTTCGGAAAGCGCTTGTTTTCACGGAGCACACTAAGCTGCGGCTCGTCGTCAGACGGCAGGGACGGTATTTCGGCGGTGTCGAAGGTCACGGCTTCCCGTGACGCCTGCAAATCCTCAGACGGCGCGGACGGCTCCCTGAACTCGTCCAAACGGACGGTGTCGCCCAACGCGTCGCCTTCGGGCGGCACAAGGCGGCTGTCGATATATTGCTTCAGCTCTGCGAGCGTGGCAGGCTCGAGATTTCTGATACGTGTTCTGCGGAATTTCGGAAACATTTACATTTCTCCTTTCCCAAAAAGTATAGCATTTTCAGCACCGTTTGACAATAGGAAAAGCCGACTCAGATGAGTCGGCTTTTGATTTTGTTTTACAGCAGGTCGCTGTCGATAAACGTATCAACAGCCGCGGGAGTCTTGTGCTCCAGCTCGACCTTGGAGTAGCGTGTCATGCCCGTACCGGCAGGAATGAGCTTGCCGATGATGACGTTCTCCTTCAGACCTACCAGCGGGTCAGCCTTGCCCTTGATCGCGGCGTCGGTGAGTACTCTGGTAGTCTCCTGGAAGGACGCGGCGGACAGGAAGCTGTCTGTCGCAAGAGCCGCCTTGGTGATACCGAGCAGGAGCTGGGTAAAGGTGGCTTCTCTCAGTCCCGTTTCACCCATCGCAATGCGCTTCTTGATCTGCTCGTTCTCATAGAGAACGTCGTTCTTGTCGTAGGTCTGTCCCGCGAGGAAGTCGGTGCTTCCCGCGTCGTCGACCTTGACCTTGCGCATCATCTGACGGACGATGACCTCGATGTGTTTGTCGTTGATCTCAACACCCTGTAAGCGGTAGGTGGACTGAACCTCCGAGATCAGGTAGTTCATGACCGCCTCGGGGCCGAGGATGTCGAGGATGTCGTGCGGATTGACCGCACCGTCGGTGATCTTGTCACCCTTCTTGACCTTGTCGCCCTCCATGACCTTGACACGGAAGCCGAACGGAATGAGATAGGTTCTCTCGTCGCCTGTCTCTGTATTATAGATGACCGCGTGACGCGCGTTCTTGATCTCCTCGAAACGCACCTCACCGTCGATTTCACTGATGATTGCGAGGCTCTTCGGCTTTCTCGCCTCAAAGAGCTCCTCTACACGCGGAAGACCCTGTGTGATATCCTCGCCGCCTGCGACGCCGCCCGTATGGAACGTACGCATGGTGAGCTGTGTACCCGGCTCGCCGATGGACTGCGCGGCGATGATACCGACCGCCTCTCCGACGGTGACGGGCTGACGGTTCGCGAGGTTCGCGCCGTAGCACTTGCGGCACGCGCCGTGCTTCGCGCGGCAGGACAGGACGGAACGGATCTTGACGCTCTTGACGCGGGAGTTGTAGATGATCTTGGCTTCCGCCTCACCCATCATGGTGTTCTTGGAGATGAGCACGTTGCCGTCCGCGTCGCAGAAGTCGTCGAGCAGGAATCTGCCGACGACGCGCTCCTCGAGCGGCTCGATGATGTTGACGCCCGCGCGCACCTTGACCTTGCCCGTGGCGTGCTGCTCGATCAGCTCCGCCATATCGGCGTCGATCTCGACGTTTCTGTAGACAAGCGGCTTGCCGCTTTCGTCGCACAGATCCTCAACGAGCGACTTGCCGAGCACGTTGCCGGCAAGCGGCTCCACCTCGGTGAAGTTGGTGTTGCCGTTGAGGATGTCGAAGATCTCGAGTCCTTCCTTGGTGCCGCAGTCCTCGTCGCGGATGATGACCTCCTGCGATACGTCGACCAGACGACGGGTCAGATAACCCGAGTCGGCGGTACGGAGCGCGGTATCGGCGAGACCCTTACGCGCGCCGCGCGAGGAGATGAAGTATTCCAGAATGTTCAGACCTTCGCGGTAATTCGCCTTGATCGGGATTTCGATGGTCTTACCGGAGGTGTTCGCGATCAGTCCGCGCATGCCCGCGAGCTGACGGATCTGGCTCATACTACCGCGCGCACCGGAATCCGCCATCATGAAGATGGGGTTGTAGCGGTCGAGGTTGCTCTGCAGCTTGGAGGTGACGTCGTCCGTCGCCTGGTTCCAGATCTTGAGGATATCCTCGTAACGCTCTTCCTCGGAGCGCTCACCCATCATGTACTCTTCGCGGATCTCGTCGACCTCCTTCTCGGCGGCGGCGATGATCGCCTTCTTCTCGGGCGGAATGACCGCGTCGCAGACCGCGACGGTGATCGCGCCCTTGGTGGAGTACTTGTAGCCCTGCGCCTTGATGTCGTCGAGCAGGACGCTCGTTCTCGCGGTGCCGTGCATCTTGATGGAGGCGTCGATGATGCGCTTGAGTCCCTTCTTGCCGACGAGGAAGTCGACCTCGAACTTGAACTTGTTCTCGGGCTTGCTTCTGTCGACAAAGCCCAGATCCTGCGGAATGGGATTGTTGAAAATGATCTTGCCGATGGTGGTGTCGACGATGCCCGACTGCATCACGCCGTCGATCTCCATTTCACGACGCACCTTGATTTTGGAGTGCAGCTCGATGACGCCTGTCTGGTACGCCATCATGACCTCGTCGACGTTGCGGAACACCTTGCCCTCACCGCGCTCACCGTCCTTGTCGAGGGTGAGGTAGTAGGAGCCGAGGATCATATCCTGCGTCGGAACGGCGACAGGCTGACCGTCGGAGGGCTTGAGCAGGTTGCCCGCGGCGAGCATGAGGAAGCGTGCCTCAGCCTGCGCCTCGGCGGAAAGCGGTACGTGAACCGCCATCTGGTCGCCGTCGAAGTCGGCGTTGAACGCGGTACATACCAGCGGATGAAGCTTGATCGCTCTGCCCTCTACGAGGACAGGCTCGAACGCCTGGATGCCCAGACGGTGAAGTGTCGGCGCACGGTTGAGCATGACGGGGTGTCCCTTGATGACGACCTCGAGAGCGTCCCATACGCTGTCCTTGGCTCTCTCAACGGCTTTACGGGCGGATTTGATGTTCTGCTCCGCCTTTGTCTCGACAAGGCGCTTCATGACGAAGGGCTTGAAGAGCTCGAGCGCCATCTCCTTGGGCAGACCGCACTGGTACATCTTCAGCTCAGGGCCGACGACGATAACCGAACGGCCCGAGTAGTCGACGCGCTTTCCGAGAAGGTTCTGACGGAAGCGTCCCTGCTTGCCCTTTAGCATGTCGGAGAGAGATTTGAGAGCGCGGTTGTTGGGGCCTGTAACAGGTCTGCCGCGTCTGCCGTTGTCGATCAGGGCGTCAACGGATTCCTGCAGCATGCGCTTCTCGTTGCGGATGATGATTTCGGGAGCGTTCAGCTCCAGAAGCTTTTTCAAGCGGTTGTTTCTGTTGATGACGCGGCGGTAGAGGTCGTTGAGGTCGGAGGTCGCGAAGCGGCCGCCGTCGAGCTGTACCATCGGTCGGATATCCGGCGGAATGACCGGAACCACGTCGAGGATCATCCACTCGGGACGGTTGCCCGAGGCGAGGAAGCTCTCGACGACGTCGAGTCTTTTGAGCACGCGGATGCGCTTCTGTCCCGAGGAGCCCTCCAGCTCCTCACGCAGCTGCGCAGACAGCTTTTCGAGGTCGATCTCCGCGAGCAGCTTCTGGATGGACTCGGCGCCCATGCCTGCCTGGAAGTCATCCTCGTACTTCTCGCGCATGTCGTTGTACTCGGTCTCGCTGAGCACCTGATACTTCGCGAGGTCGCGGCAGTCGCCGGGGTCGGTGACGATGTACTGCGAGAAGTAGAGCACATTCTCGAGCACCTTCGGGGAGATATCGAGCATCAGGGCGATGCGGGAGGGAATGCCCTTGAAATACCAGATGTGCGACACGGGAGCGGCAAGCTCGATGTGACCCATGCGCTCGCGTCTTACCTTGGAGCGGGTGACCTCGACGCCGCAGCGGTCGCAGACCTTGCCCTTGAAGCGGATTCTCTTGTACTTTCCGCAGTGGCACTCCCAGTCCTTGGTCGGTCCGAAGATCCTCTCGCAGAAAAGACCTTCGCGCTCGGGCTTGAGGGTGCGGTAGTTGATGGTTTCGGGCTTTGTGACCTCGCCGTACGACCAGGCTCTGATCTGGTCAGGGGAGGCAAGTCCGATTTTTATGGAATCAAAAACGTTGTTATCAATCATGTAGCGTAACCTCCCAATTAAAGCTCGTCTGAGTTGAAGCTGTCGATATCGTAGTAATCGTCAACCTCGACCTCCTCGTCGGGAAGAGAGTCGTCGTACATATTGCCTTCTTCGCCGCCCTCGGCAAGGTTGTAGCCGTCCATGGAGGTCATGACGCTCTCCTCGTCGAAGCTGGCGTCGGATGCATCCGCGATATCCTCGTCCTCGTCAAACTTCTGCTTGATGTCGATTTCCTCGCCGGCGGCGTCGAGCACGCGCACGTCGAGAGAGAGCGACTGCAATTCTTTAATGAGTACGCGGAAGGATTCGGGAATGCCCGAAGCGGGGATATTCTGTCCCTTGACGATCGCCTCGTAGGTCTTGACTCTGCCGACGACGTCGTCCGACTTGACGGTGAGGATCTCCTGCAGGGTGTAAGCGGCGCCGTATGCCTCCAGCGCCCAGACCTCCATCTCACCGAAGCGCTGTCCGCCGAACTGCGCCTTACCGCCGAGAGGCTGCTGGGTGACAAGGGAGTAGGGACCCGTGGAACGGGCGTGGATCTTTTCGTCAACGAGGTGATGCAGCTTGAGGTAGTACATGTAGCCGACCGTGACGGGGTTGTCGAAGCGTTCGCCGGTTCTGCCGTCGACCAGCCATGTCTTGCCGTCCTCGCTGTAGCCCGCGTCCTTGAGCGCCGCGAAGATGTCGCCCTCGTGCGCGCCGTCGAATACAGGCGTCATGATCTTCCAGCCGAGCGCCTTTGCGGCGTAGCCGAGGTGAACCTCGAGCACCTGTCCGATGTTCATACGGGAAGGTACGCCGAGGGGGTTGAGTACGATGTCGAGCGGCGTGCCGTCGGGCAGGAAGGGCATATCCTCAACGGGGAGGATGCGCGAAACGACACCCTTGTTGCCGTGACGTCCCGCCATCTTGTCGCCGACGCTGATTTTGCGCTTGAGCGCGAGATAGACTCTGACGACCTTGTTGACGCCGGGCTGCAGCTCGTTGCGGCTGTCGGCTCTGGTGAATACCTTGACGTCAACGACCGTGCCCTGCTCGCCGTGGGGCACGCGCAGGGAGGTGTCTCTGACCTCTCTCGCCTTTTCGCCGAAGATGGCGCGCAGCAGGCGCTCCTCGGCGGTCAGCTCGGTTTCGCCCTTGGGCGTTACCTTGCCGACGAGAATGTCGCCCGCCTTGACCTCGGCGCCGATCTGGATGATGCCGTCCTCGTCGAGGTACTTGCGCAGGTCTTCGGAGACATTCGGGATATCGTTGGTGATCTCTTCGGGGCCGAGCTTGGTATCTCTCGCCTCGGTGTCGTATTCTTCAATATGGATAGAGGTGTAAACGTCGTCGCGCACGATCTTCTCGTTGAGCAGGACGGCGTCCTCGTAGTTGTAGCCTTCCCAGGTCATGAAGCCGATGAGGGCGTTCTTTCCGAGCGCGATCTCGCCGCTGTCGGTCGCGGGTCCGTCCGCGAGGACGTCGCCCTTCCTGACGCGCTGACCGCGGGAAACGATGGGCTTCTGGTTGAAGCAGGTGCCCTGGTTGGAGCGCAGGAACTTGATGACCTCGTAGTCCTTGACCTTGCCGTCGTCGTACTGGACGCGGATGTTTCTCGCGTCAACGCTCATGACGACGCCGTCGCCCTCGGCGAGGATACATACGCCCGAGTCGGTGCCCGCCTTGTACTCCATGCCGGTGCCGACGATCGGCGCCTCGGAGCGGAGGAGCGGTACAGCCTGACGCTGCATGTTCGCGCCCATGAGGGCACGGTTCGCGTCGTCGTTCTCGAGGAACGGGATCATCGCGGTCGCGACGGAGACGACCATCTTCGGCGATACGTCCATGTAGTCAAAGCGCTTCGCGGACATTTCGACGAACTCGTCGCGGTATCTGCCGACGACCTTGGAATTGACGAATCTGCCGTTCTCGTCGAGCGGCTCGTTCGCCTGCGCGACGTAGTAGTTGTCCTCCACGTCGGCGGTCATATAGACGACCTCGTCGGTGACGACGCCGGTCTCTTTGTCAATCTTGCGGAAGGGAGCCTCCACAAAGCCGTATTTGTTGATTTTCGCGAAGCTCGCGAGGTAGGAGATCAGACCGATGTTCGGGCCTTCCGGCGTCTCGATAGGACACATTCTGCCGTAGTGCGTGTAGTGAACGTCGCGCACCTCGAATCCGGCTCTGTCTCGGGAAAGACCGCCGGGGCCGAGTGCGGAAAGACGGCGCTTGTGCGTCAGCTCCGCAAGCGGGTTGGTCTGGTCCATGAACTGTGACAGCGGTGAGGAGCCGAAGAACTCCTTGATCGCCGCGGTGACGGGTCGGATGTTGATGAGGGAATTCGGAGAGAGGCTCTCCATATCCTGCGACTGGGTGGTCATTCTCTCGCGGACGACTCTCTCCAGACGCGAGAAGCCGATGCGGAACTGGTTCTGCAGCAGCTCGCCCACGCAGCGGATACGTCTGTTGCCGAGGTTATCGATGTCGTCGGTGTTGCCGACGCCCTTGGCGACGCAGTTGAGGTAGTTGATCGTCGCGAAGATGTCCTCCACGGTGATGTTGTTGGGAACCAGCTCGGCGACTCTCTCTCTGAGCATGGATTTCAGGTCGTCCTCATTCTCGGCGGCGTCGAGGATCTCGCAGAGGACGTCGAAGCGGACGTTCTCTCTGACGCCGCACTCCTTCTCCGCGTCGAAATCGACGTAGCAGGAGATGTCGACCATGCCGTTCGAGATGACCTTGACGACCTCGCCGTCGAGGTTCTTGACGTAGGCGACGGATACGCCCGCGTTCTCGATCTCGAGCGCCTTCGCCTTGGAGATCTTCTCGTCCCTGAGCGCCATGACCTCGCCCGTGCGGGGATTGGCGATCGGCTCCGCGAGGACGTTGCCCTCGAGACGGTTGGCGATGCCGAGCTTCTTGTTATATTTGTATCTGCCCACGCGGGACATATCGTAGCGGTTCTCGTCAAAGAAGAGGTTGTTGATATGGGTCTGGGCGCTGTCGACGGTCGGAGGCTCCGACGGACGCAGCTTCTTGTAGACCTCGATCAGACCTTCCTCGATGTTGTGCGCCTGATCCTTTTCGATGGTGGCGCGGATTCTCTCGTCGTCGCCGAAGAGGTCGAGGATCTCGGCGTCACTTCCTACGCCCAGCGCGCGGATAAACGAGGTGACGGGGAGCTTTCTGTTCTTGTCGATACGGACATAGAAAACGTCGTTGATGTCGGTCTCATACTCCAGCCACGCGCCGCGGTTCGGGATGACGGTCGTGGAAAAGAGCTTCTTGCCTGTTTTGTCGTGATCCATTTTGTAATAAACGCCGGGTGAACGGACGAGCTGGGAGACGATGACGCGCTCCGCTCCGTTGATTACAAAGGTGCCGCTGGGAGTCATCAGCGGGAAATCACCCATAAAGACATTGCTTTCCTTGATTTCGCCTGTCGATTTGTTGAGCAGGCGTGCGGTTACTCTGAGCGCGGCGGAATAAGTCGCGTCACGCACCTTGCATTCAATAACGCTGTAGTTGGGGTGATCGACGTCAAGCTCGTAGTCGATAAAATCGAGCACAAGGTTGTCCTGATAGTCGGTGATGCCCGAGACGTCCTTGAATACTTCCTTGAGACCTTCCTCCAGAAACCACTGGTAGGAAGCCTTCTGAACCTCAATGAGGTTCGGCATATCGATTACTTCATCAATCTTGCCGAAGCTCATGCGCTCGGTACGTCCCAGCATGACGGGTTTGACATTAACCATATGCGTATCCACTCCTTTGATAGTTTCACAATCACAACGGGCACGGAAAAAGATATCAAAAATCGGTCTTGACAGACGCGCCTTTTTGTGATAATATCCCCTTGTAAACAAGGTTTTTTTCCGAAACGGTTATGCGCGGTTTGCACATAGCCCCATTATGGTACATTTTACTATTTTACTCTCCCAAAGGGTAGATGTCAAGAGGTTTTGCCGAACTTTTTGCGAAATTTTAACACTTTTTTAATAGTTAATGCTCCGAGAGAATTTTTGCTCTCGGTTTTTATTTTCTTGCTTTTTTTGGAACGCCCGACGCCGTGTATGGTTTGCAAGGTTGACAAAGACAGCGCAAAGGGGTAAAATATTGTTATGCGGGAGTGAGCATTCCTCCCGAACCGATCATAAAAAAGAGGTGTCCCATGCCTGTCTACAGAATCGCGGAGCTGAACATCCGCATCGACCCTGTCACTCCCCAGACCGAAAAACGGATCGCGCCGTATCTGAGCGGGTCGGAGGAATACGACTTTGACGCGTCCGTCACGGCGGACGAAATCGACAATTATATGAAAAAGAGCAAAACACCCTGCCTGCCCTATCTCGCGGAGGACGCGCTGGTGCTGACAAACATCAGCAAGACGGTTCTCAGCAGCTACGACGGCTGCTTTTTCCATTCCTCGTGTCTGGAAATGGACGGTGAGGGCTATCTTTTCACCGCGCTGAGCGGCACGGGAAAATCGACCCATACGCGCAACTGGCGCAGACTGTTCGGCGACAAGGTCATCATGATCAACGACGACAAGCCGCTCATCCGCAATATCGGCGGCACGTTTTACGTCTGCTCGACGCCGTGGATGGGCAAATCCGATATCGGCTGCAACCGCATCGCGCCGGTCAAGGCGATCTACGTACTCAAGCGCGGCGAAACAAATACCGCCGTCCGCACCTCTCCCGCAAAGCAGATGCGTCAGCTGATGGAGGCGACGCTCCTGCCGACCAGCAGGGAGAATATGATCAAGCTGCTCGGGCTGTTTGACGCGCTGTTCGCGCAGGCAAAGCTGATCGAGCTGTACTGCAATCAGGATATCGAATCGGCGCAGGTCGCGTATGACGCGGTTTGCGGCGAAAATTGAAAGGAGCCGACTATGCTTCCCCACGTTATTTCCGTTGATAATATGCGTCAGTCCGACGCGCAGACCATCGCCAACCACACGCCGTCAAAGGAGCTGATGCGCAGAGCCGCGCAGGGTATCTTCGACGCGGTGCAGTTCACGGGCAGGATCGCGATCGTCTGCGGCTCGGGCAACAACGGCGGCGACGGCTACGCCCTTGCCTGCATCCTGCTCGACCACGGCATGACGCCCGTCATCTTCCGCGTGTCCGACAAATTCTCGGACGACGGACTGTATTACTACCGGACCGCCCGCAGCTTCGGCGCCGAGGAGGGCAATATCTTCGCACCCTCTCCCCTTGCCGGCTTCGATATCGTCGTCGACTGCCTGCTCGGTACGGGCTTTCAGGGCACGCCGCGCGACAGCTTCGCCCACGCGATCGAGGAGATCAACGCGAGCGGCGCGTTCATCGTCAGCGCCGACATCAACAGCGGACTCAACGGCGACACGGGCGTCGCTCAGCTTGCCGTGCACTCCGACGTGACCGTGTCCATCGGCTGCTATAAGACGGGCATGTTCCTCGGCGACGCGCCCGATTATATCGACCTGCTCGTCAACGCGGATATCGGCATTCTGCCCGTCCGCGACGAATACAAGCTCCTCGACTGGGAGCGGCTGCCGCTCTTTGAGGGCTACGGCTCGCTCACGCTGAGCACGGAGGAATTCCTCGAAAAAACGGGCGCCACGCCCGACACGCTCAACGCGGGCGAATATATCCTCGAGCTTTCCAAGGGCGAGGGCAGAACCGTCGTCGTCAAGACCGCGCATACCGCGATCATCGGCGACCTCAACTACGTCTATTTCGCCGCGGATTACGTCCGCTGAGGGAGGCTGCTATGCGCAATTTCTTTCAGAAAATCATGCTCTTTATGCAGGGACGCTACGGCATGGACGCCCTCAACGGCTGTCTGCTCATCCTCGCCGCCGTCATCTGGACGGTCAACATCTTCATCTTTCCGCGCATCCCGCACCTGATTCTGATGCTGGTGCAGCTCGGTCTGACCGCGCTCGTCATCGTGCGCGCGCTCTCCCGCAACATCGTCATGCGCAGCAAGGAGAACCGCACTTTTATGCGCGTCTATGAGCCTGTCAAAAATTGGGTCACGCTCACCTTCAAGCGCATCCGCGACCGCAGGGATTACCGCTACCGCAGGTGTCCCATGTGCAAAGCGCAGCTGCGCGTCCGCAACGTCAAGGGAAAGCACCGCGTCCGCTGTCCCAAGTGCGGCAGCGAATTCGATACCAAAATATGACGCGCCAAACATGACTTCCCACTTGACATTTTCGCGGTTTGTGCTATACTGATATTATCTTAGAGAAGGCTACGCTTTCGGAAAGGAAGGAACCTATGGCGAACGAAGAAGTCATGAATGAAATGGATATGGAGAATGAAGGCACCCTGATCACCCTCGAGGACGAGGAGGGCAATGAAGTAGAATTTGAGTTTCTGGATATCGTGGAATATGATGGAGAAGAATACATCGTACTGATCGAGAACGACGAGGACGCGGATGAGGTCGTTATCCTCAAAATCAATCCCGTCGACGAGGAAACCGAGGAATATGTCAGCATCGAGGACGAGGACCTGCTCGACAAGCTGTTCGACATCTTCAAGAAAAAGTACGAGGGCGAAATCAACTTTGAATAAAGCGTAAAGTAAAAACGGCGGTCCTACCGCCGTTTTTCTGTTATATTCTGTTATAGGAGGGAGATTCAATTGAGCGAGATCCAAGAGAACGAAATTCAAACGTGCGAGGTTTCGGAGAGCGAGGTTTCGGAGAGCGAGGTTTCGGAGAGCGAGGTTCAGGAAACCGAGATTCAGGAGAGCGAGGTTCCGGAGAGCGAGGCTCCGGAAAACGAACGGAAGCCGAGAAAGCTGCTGATCACGGGAGGAACCAATTTTGTCAGCCGCTATACCGCGGAATACTTCGCCGCGACGGGGTACGAGGTCACGGTGCTCAACCGCGGCAGCCGCGAGCAGGCCGAGGGCGTCACGCTGATTCAGGCGGACAGAACCGACCTCGGCGGCGCGCTGGACGGACTGACCTTTGACGCGGTGCTCGACATCTGCGGCTACACCGAGGAGCACGTCGTCAAGCTGCTCGATGCGCTCGGCGATGACTTCAAGGGGCCGTACATCCTGCTCAGCTCGAGCGCGGTATACCCCGAGGGCAATCCGCAGCCCTTTGAGGAGAACCAGCCCACGGGCGAAAACTACCTCTGGGGCGGATACGGCACCAACAAGATCGCCGCCGAAAACGCCCTGCGCGAGCGGATGGAAAACGCCTACATCCTGCGTCCGCCGTATCTCTACGGCAAGTACGAAAGCCTTTACCGCGAGCCGTTCATCTTTGACTGCGCGCGCGGCGACCGCAAGTGCTACATCCCCGAAAAGGAGATGAGCCTGCAGTTCTTCAATGTCAGGGATTTGTGCCGCTTCATGGAGCTGATTCTCGAAACGCAGCCGGAGAACAAGGTATTCAACGTCGGCAATCCCCAGACCGTCACCGTCAAGGAGTGGGTCACGCTCTGTTACGAGGCGGCAGGCAAGACGCCCGAGATCCTGCGCGTGTCGGACAGCTTTCCGCAGCGCAGCTACTTCCCGTTCCACAACTACGACTACCGTCTGGACGTGAGCAAAATGCTCGCGCTGATGCCCGAGCTGACGCCGCTCGACGAGGGCTTAAAAGAGGAATACGAGTGGTACGCGGAGACCGACCCGCCGATGGACCGCAAGTCCTATTTTGAATATATCGACAATAATTTAGCATAATAATAACGGCTGTCGTCTGACAGCCGTTTTCTGTTTACTTGCTTTTGTTTTTGATATACTCGTCAATCGCGGCGGCGGCAGTTTTGCCCTCGCCCATCGCGAGAATGACCGTAGCGGCTCCCGTGACCGCGTCGCCTCCTGCGAACACGCCCTCACGGCTCGTCTGACCGCTTTCATCGGCGACGATGCCGCCCCAGCTCTTGGTTTCCAGTCCCTTTGTCGTGAACTTGAGCAGCGGATTCGGCGATGTGCCGATCGCCATGATGACCGCGTCGACGTCGATGACGTACTCGCTGCCCTCAACGGGAACCGGTCTGCGTCTGCCGCTCGCGTCAGGCTCTCCCAGCTCCATCTGCTGAATCTTCATGCCCGTGACGAACTCGTTCTCGTCGCCGAGGATCTCGACGGGGTTGCTGAGCATGCGGAACACAACGCCCTCCTGCTTGGCGTGGGAGACCTCCTCCGCACGCGCGGGCAGCTCCTCCTCGCTTCTTCTGTAGACGACGGTGACCTCACTCGCGCCCAGCCGGAGCGCCGAACGCGCCGCGTCCATCGCGACGTTGCCGCCGCCGACGACCGCCACGCGCTTCGCGTGCATGATCGGGGTAGCGGACTCCTCGCGGTACGCCTTCATCAGGTTGGTTCTCGTGAGGAACTCGTTGGCGGAATACACGCCGCAGAGGTTCTCACCCTTGATATTCATAAAGCGCGGCAGGCCTGCGCCGGAGCCGATAAACACCGCCTCGAAGCCCTGCTCGTCCATCAGCTCGTCGATGGAAAGCACCCTGCCGATGACCATATTGGTTTCGATCTTCACGCCGAGAGCCTGAATGGTCTCGACCTCCTTCTGCACGATCGACTTTGGCAGACGGAACTCGGGGATGCCGTAGACCAGCACGCCGCCCGCGAGGTGGAGCGCCTCAAAGACCGTGACCTCGTAGCCCATTTTTGCCAGATCGCCCGCGCAGGTCAGACCCGAGGGGCCTGAGCCGATGACAGCGACCTTGTGACCGTTGGAAACGGGCTTTTCGGGCTTGACTTCCTCCTGCGCGTTGTGCCAGTCGGCGACAAAGCGCTCAAGTCTGCCGATGCCGACGGGCTCGCCGTTCTTTCCTCTGACGCAGCGCGCCTCGCACTGGTTCTCCTGCGGACAGACGCGGCCGCAGACCGCGGGCAGGGAGCTGGTGCGCGATATGATCTCATACGCCTTTCCGAAGTCGCCGTCTTTGACCTGCTCGATAAAGCGGGGTATCTCGATATGTACGGGGCAGCCCGATACGCAGGGCTTGTGCCTGCAGTTGAGGCAGCGTGTCGCCTCCTCCATCGCGGTCTCCGCGCTGTAGCCCAGCGCGACCTCGCGGAAATTATGCCTGCGCTCCTCGGGCGGCTGCGTCGGCATCGCCGCCTTTTTCGGCGTCATATTCGGCATCTCACTCAACCTCCTTGTTCAGCAGATGACAGCTCTTTTCGTAGGCGTGGCGCTCAAAGTCGCGGTACATCGCGCCGCGCTTCATCGCCTCGTCAAAATCGACCTCGAAGCCGTCAAAATCGGGGCCGTCCACACACGCGAAGCGCGTCTTTCCGCCTACCGTCAGGCGGCAGCCGCCGCACATGCCCGTGCCGTCGATCATGATCGGGTTCATCGATACCGTGGTCGGCACGCCGTGGGGCTTGGTGGTCTTGACGACGAATTTCATCATGATCAGGGGGCCGATCGCGATGACCATGTCGTAGTTCTCGCCGCTCCCGATCAGCTTTTCGAGCGGCATCGTGACGACGCCCTTTTCGCCTGCGGAACCGTCGTCGGTCATCAGGATATATTTGTCGGAGCACGCCTTGAACTCGTCCTCCAGAATCACCAGATCTTTATTGCGGAAGCCCGCGATGGTGTGCACCTCGCAGCCGTTTTCGTGCAGCTTCTCCGCGACGGGCAGCGCGATCGCGCAGCCGACGCCGCCGCCGACAACGCAGACCTTTTTCAGTCCGTCAATGGGCGTGGGATTGCCGAGAGGTCCGACAAAATCGGGGATCATATCTCCCTCATTAAGCATGCCGAGCTGCTTTGTCGTCGCGCCGACGAGCTGGAAGATGATGCGCACGCTGCCGCGTTCCTTATCGCAGCCCGAAATGGTCAGCGGAATGCGCTCGCCGTCCTTGTCCGCGCGCAGAATGATGAACTGTCCCGGCTGTGCCTTGGCGGCGATCAGGGGCGCTTCGACCTCCATCAGTGTCACGGTGGGGTTCAATACTTTTTTCTTGAGAATCCGATACATGCTGTCCTCTCCTTTTATGCGAGGCGTATTATGTTTATTTTATCATATGCACAATGTTTTTGCAAGTTGCTTGCATCAATCTTTCATCACTTAGTCACTATTCGGCAAAAAACACTTTACATCGCCGATAATATTTGTTAGAATTGGGTTATATAATAACCGAACCTGAAATCACAAAGGAGGATATTTATGGCTAACAACAACAGAAAGGTCGTGCTGGTCGGCACGGGCATGGTCGGCATGAGCTTCGCTTACGCCGCGCTCAACCAGAGTCTCTGCGACGAGCTGGTGCTCATCGACCTCAACGAGGTCAGGGCAAAGGGTGAAGCGATGGACCTCAACCACGGTCTCGCGTTCTCGAACTCGAGCATGAAGATCTATTTCGGCAACTACTCGGACTGCTCCGACGCGGAGATCGTCATTATCTGCGCCGGCGTCGCGCAGAAGCCCGACGAGACCCGCCTGCATCTTCTGCAGCGCAACACCAAGGTCTTTGAGGCGATCGTGCCGCGCGTCGTGTCCTCGGGCTTCGACGGCATTTTCCTCGTCGCCACCAACCCCGTCGACATCATGACCCGCGTGACCTATGAGCTGAGCGGCTTCAACGCGGCGAAGGTCATCGGCACGGGCACCACCCTCGATACCGCCCGTCTGCGCTACCTGCTCGGCACCTATTTCGAGATCGACCCGCGCCACATCCACGCCTACGTCATCGGCGAGCACGGCGACAGCGAATTCGTCCCGTGGAGTCAGGCGATCATCGCGGTCAAGCACATCAACGAGATGCTCGCGGCATATCCCGACCGCTACAGGATGGAGGATCTCGAGCAGATCACCCAGAACGTCCGCCACGCCGCCTATGAGATCATCAAGGCGAAGGGAAGCACCTACTACGGCATCGGCATGGCGATCTGCCGCATCGTCCGCGCGATATTCTCCAACGAGAACAGCGTCTTTACCTGCTCGGTGCGTCTGCGCGGCGAGTACGGTCTGCGCAAGGACGTCTTTATCGGCAATCCCTGCATCATCAACAGCTCGGGCGCGAACCGCATCCTCGAGCTGAGTCTCACCGAGGAGGAGCTGGAACAGCTGAAAAGCTCCTACCAAATCCTGGACGAAAATTTCCTCTCTATTTTTTAATCTTTACCGACCTTCGCAAGGAGGTCGGTTTCTTTATCAGTATTTAAAATTCAGAAAGCGCAGCAATTACTTGCTGCGCTTTCGCTGTATATCGGGATAAACCCTATATTACTTCTTGTAGGAGGTGTGCCAGATTTCCTTCGCGTACTCGAGGATGGAGCGGTCGGAGGAGAACTTGCCCGCGTTCGCGACGTTGAGCAGGCACTTCTTGCCGAACTCTTTTCTGTCCGCGTAGTCGGAATTCGCCTTGATCTTCGCGTCAACATAGAGCGGCAGATCATAGAGCAGGAAGTAGTGGTCGGCTACCTGCCAGGAGGTACCGATCAGCAGAGCGTCGTGGAGCTCCTTGAAGCTGCCCTCTCCCTGTGCGCCGTCGTCGTCAAAGGTGCCGTCGATCAGGGTGTCGATAACTCTCTTGGTCTCGGGGTTGGAATCATAGAGCGCTCTGGGGTTGTAGCCCTCAGCCTTGAGTCTCTCGATGTCCTCGACTCTCGCGCCGAAGATGTACTCGTTCTCAACGCCTGCGCACTCCGCGATCTCGATGTTCGCGCCGTCCCATGTGCCGAGGGTTACGGCACCGTTGAGCATGAACTTCATGTTGCCCGTACCGGAAGCCTCGAGGCCTGCGGTAGAGGTCTGCTCGGAGATATCAGCCGCGACAACGATCTTCTCCGCGTAGGAGACGTTGTAGTTGGAGATGAAGTAAACCTGCAGCTTGTCCTTGGTGTCGGGATCGTTGTTGACGAGGTTCGCGATCTCGGTGATGTACTTGATGATCGCCTTCGCTCTCGCGTAGCCGGGAGCCGCCTTCGCGCCGAAGATGAAGGTCGTGGGCGTCCAGTCGGGCAGCTTGCCTTCCTTGATGCGGAAGTAGATCGCCATGATGGAGAACGCGTTGAGGAGCTGTCTCTTGTACTCGTGGAGTCTCTTGACCTGTACGTCAAAGATGGTGTCGGGGTTGATGTCATAGCCGTCCATCTTCTTGATGTAGGCAGCAAGCTGCTCCTTCTTCTTATGCTTGATGTCGTTGAACTTGTTGATGGTTCTCGCGTCGCAGCAGTCGTTGAGGACGGAGAGCTTGGAGAGGTCGATCAGCCAGTCGTCGGAGCCGACCTTCTTGGTGATCAGCTCGCTCAGCTCGGGGTTGCACAGACCGAGCCAGCGGCGCTGTGTGATACCGTTTGTCTTGTTGAGGAATCTGTCGGGATAAACCTCGTACCACTCCTTGAGGAGATCTCTCTTGAGGATCTCGGTGTGGAGCTGGGCTACGCCGTTGACATAGGTGCCGGCATAGGTCGCAAGACGCGCCATGTGGACGACGTTGCCGTCGATAATGCGCATCTTCGCCTTCTTGTCCTCGGGAACGCCCATAGCGGAAAGCTCCTCCTGACACTTGTTGGCGATGAGAGCGATGATGTCGTAAATTACGGGGATAACCTCGTTCATGAGGTCAGCGGGCCACTTCTCGAGCGCTTCGCCGAGAACGGTGTGGTTGGTGTAGGAGCAGGTCTTTCTCGCGATCTCAAACGCCTCGTCAAAGTTCATGCCCTCGATCTGGAGCAGACGAACAAGCTCGGGAACGCAGGATACGGGATGCGTATCGTTGAGCTGAACCGCGTTCTCCTGAGCGAAGAAGCTGAAATCGCTGCCGTGCTTTGCCTTGTAGCGGCGGATGATATCCTGCAGGGAAGCGGAGCAGAAGAAATACTGCTGCTTTAAGCGGAGCACCTTGCCCTCGTACTTGTTGTCGTTGGGATAGAGAACCTTGGAGATATTCTCGGCGTCGTTCTTCTCCTTGACAGCGAGGTCATACTCGGTGTTGTTGAAGGCGGTGAAGTCGAAGTCGTTGACCGCCTCAGCCTGCCACAGACGCAGGGTGTTGATGTTCTTGGTCTTGCAGCCGATGACAGCCATGTCATAGGGAACCGCCTTGACGGTCTGGTTCTTGAACGAAACGGTGACAGCCTCGTCCTCCTTGCGGATGCACCAGGGATCCTCAAAGCGCTGCCAGTTGTCGGCGACCTCTACCTGATAGCCGTCCTGAATGAGCTGCTTGAACAGGCCGTACTTATAGCGGATGCCGTAACCGTCGAGGGGAACCTCCTGAGTCGCAGCAGAATCGAGATAGCAAGCAGCCAGTCTGCCCAGACCGCCGTTGCCCAGCGCGGCGTCGTCGATATCCTCGAACACGTTGATGTCGATGCCCTTCTTCTTGAGGAGCTTGGTGACCTCGTCGAGGATGCCCAGGCAGTAGAGGTTGTTGTACATCATTCTGCCCATGAGGAATTCCGCGGACATATAATATGCGCGTCTTTCACTGTTGTGCTTAGCCTTGCTCGCTGCCCAGTCGGGAGCGATTTCGCCCATGACAGCCTTGCCCAGCGCAAGGTGAAGCTCGGAAGCGGTCAGCTCCTCGATCTTCTTGCAGTACATGGACTGAGCGGTGAGCTCGAGTTTTTCCATAATGTTACCCATTTGTTAGTCCTCCATTCGTCCGGTTCTGACGGACAATGTTTTTAATTTATCCGCAAGCTCCTCCGTGAGCGCGTTCGCATCCACTCTCCATGCCCAGTTTGCGCCGGTGGTGGAGGGCGTGTTCATTCTCGCGTCCTTGCCGAGACCGAGAATATCCTGGATGGGAACGATCGCCATGTCCGCCTTACTCTCATAGGCAGTGCGGATCAGGCCCCAGTTGAAGGGCTCGTCGGGAGGCATCTTGCAGTAGCTTCTCGCGTAGTCAATGTCACTCTGCTTGGCGGTTTCCACCCAGCCCATAACGGTGTCGTTATCGTGAGTGCCGGTATAGACGACGCAATTGTTGGTGTATTTATGCGGCAGATAGTCGTTTTCCTCGCCGCTGTCGAAGGCGAACTCCAGCACCTTCATGCCGGGATAGCCCGTCTGCTCCATCAGCTCGGTCACGTCGGGAGTCAAAGTACCCAGATCCTCGGCGACGATCTCGATCTTGCCGAGAGCCTCCTCCATCATGCGGAAGAACTGGATGCGCGGACCCTCGACCCACTTGCCGTTGATCGCGTTCTCGGCGGGATACGGAATCGAATAGTAGCTCGCGAAGGCGCGGAAGTGGTCGATTCTGGTGATGTCATAGAGCCTTGACGCCGCGGCGATTCTCTCGAACCACCACTCGTAGCCGGTCTCCTTGAGGTAGTCCCAGTCATAGAGCGGATTGCCCCAGAGCTGACCTGTCGCGGAGAAATAATCGGGCGGACAGCCTGCAACAGCGATCGGATCGCCGTCGTCATAGAGCTGGAACAGCTCGGGATTCGCCCATGTGTCGGCGCTGTCCATCGCGACGTAGATCGGCATGTCGCCGAGGATCTTGATGCCCAGTCCGTTGACATACGCGCGGAAGCTCTCCCACTGCTCATAGAACTTGAACTGAACGAACTTCCAGAAGCGGATCTCGTTTCTGAGCTTGCGCTCCCAGCGTCTGACGGCGCTGTCCTCGCGCATCTTGATGTCCTCGGGCCACTCTGTCCACGAGGTCATGTTGAACTTGTTCTTGAGCGCCATGAAGAGGGCGTAGTTCTTGAGCCACTTGCTGTTCTGACGCGTGAATTTCAGATAAGCCTTCTGATCGGCCTTCTTGAAATTCTCGAACGCAATACGCAGCGCCGGGAATCTGGCGTTGTAGATTTTTTCATAGTCAACCTGAGCGGGATTTGAGCCCCAGTCAAAGCTGTCGAGCTGCTCCTTGGTGATCAGACCTTCCTCGCAAAGCATGTCGAGGTCGATCAGATACGGGTTGCCCGCATAGGTGGAAAACGCCTGGTACGGCGAGTCGCCGTAGCTCGTCGGTCCAACGGGAAGGATCTGCCACACGGTCTGACCTGCCTTTTTCAGGTAGTCAGCAAACGCGCGCGCCTCTTTGCCGATGGTGCCGATTCCGTAGGGGGAAGGAAGCGAAGTTATCGAGAGAAGAACACCTGCGCTTCTTGCCATAATTAATCAACTCCAATCTGACGGATAGTTTTTTGGTCCATATGCTCCGCATAAACCTTGGTGCACATAGTATCAAGTGTATTTTATCATAAAATCCCGCATTTTTCAAGTATTTTAAATCGGGAAGCGTTACTTTTTTTGTGAAAAATTACAGTACGATGGTGAAGTTTGCTTGAATCTTTACTACTGCTGACGAAAACAGCGCACGTTTGCTTGTTGAAATCCGACAGGATATCATCATGTTCCGCTGAATCTTTACTACTGCTGACAAAAACGGGAACTATCCGCTCAGAACTTTACCGCCTCGGAAAGCGCGGTAAAGAGCGCCGCGGAGCTTGCCATCGCGCGGATGTAGTCGCGGGAATTTTCCTCGCCGAGCAAAAGCTGTATCGCGTAGGCGCCCGCGTCGGTGCATACGCCGAGATATACCAGTCCGACGGGCTTCTGCGCGGTGCCTCCCGTGGGACCCGCGATGCCCGTCGTGCTGACGGCGATATCCGCTCCCGACAGCTTTTTCACGCCCTCCGCCATCTGCATCGCGGTCTCCGCGGAGACCGCTCCGAGTATCTGCAGCGTGTCGTGCCGCACGCCGAGCACCTTTTCCTTGATCTCGTTCGCGTAGGAGCACACGCCGCAGTCAAACATTGCGCTCGCGCCGCTGACCCGCGTGATCCTCTCGCTGATCAGACCGCCCGTACAGCTCTCGGCGGTCGCGAGCTTCAGCTCCTTTTCCGTGAACCGCTCGACGACCAGCTCCTCGATTTTGCTCAGCTCGATAGTATTCTTCTGAAACAGCTCCATGATGTCCTGTGCTGTCAGTGTTACCATGTCAAATCACCTCGTCCCTATTGTAGCATGTCACAATACTTATTGCAATTCTTTTTGATTTGCGGTATGATATTGTCAGATACTTATTTTACGGAGGCGGCTATGGCTTGGTTCTTTACCGATAACGAAATTACGTCCGATATTTACCGCGTGGACGGCGAAAACGCGAAGCATCTGCGCGTCCTGCGCGTTCGCACGGGAGAAGCGGTCACGCTCGTGACGCCCGCGGGCATACAGTGCGACGGCGAGATCGCGGAGATCACGTCCTCTGACATCGCGGTGAAAATCCTCTCAAAGCGTCCCTGTGAGAATGAGCCGGACGTGTTCGTCACGCTCTTTCAGGCGCTGCCCAAGGGCGACAAGATGGACTACATCGTGCAGAAATGCGTCGAGCTGGGCGTCAGCCGCATCGTGCCCGTCCTCAGCGCGCGGTGCGTGTCCCGTCCCGACCAAAAGTCGCTGAAAAAGAAGCGTGAAAGATGGCAGAAAATCGCGCTGCAGGCGGCGATGCAGAGCCGCAGGGGCATCATCCCCGAGGTCGCGGACTGCCTGAGCTTTCCGCAGGCGGTCGCGCTCGCGGAGGAGAATGAGAAAAACGTCTTTTTCTATGAGCTGGGCGGCGACTCCGTGAAGGAGATATTAAAGGAAAAACCGAAAACCGCCGGCATGTTCATCGGCTCGGAGGGCGGCTTTGAGGCGGAGGAAGCGTCTCTCGCAATCGCGCACGGCGCGCAGGCGGCGACGCTCGGAAAGCGCATTCTGCGTGCGGAGACGGCTCCGCTCGCGGCGCTGTCCGTGATCATGTACCAGACCGACAATTTTTCATAAATAAATAAGGAGAACGATTATGATTGGCATTATCTGCGCCATGCAGCTCGAGGCGGACGGCATCATCGCCCTCGCCGAGAGCATCGAAACAGAGGAAATCTACGGAATGACATTCCGCCGCGGCACCCTCGGCGGACAGGACGTCACGGTCGTCGTCTGCGGCGAAGGCAAGGTCAACGCCGCGATGTGCGCGACGGTCCTGATTGACCGCTACCACCCCGACGCCATCATCAACAGCGGCGTTGCGGGCGCGCTGTCACCGCTTGTCGGCGTCGGCGATATCGTCGTCGGCAGCAAGGTCGTCGAGCACGATATGAACATGCGCGCCCTCGGCTACAAGCAGGGCGAGGTCTGTCTGCCCTCGGGCACCGTGACCTTCTTCGAGTGCGACAAAAACATCGCGACGCGGCTCGCGTCCATCTGCAAGACGCTCCCCGACACAAGAACCGCGCAGGGCATCATCGCGAGCGGCGACGTATTCATCTCCGACAGGCGCAAGCGTCTGCGCATCAACGACCGCTTCGGCGCGGTCGCGTGCGAGATGGAGGGAGCGGCGATCGGTCACGTCTGCCACCGCTGCGGCGTTCCGTTTGCTGTCATCCGCGCGATCTCCGACGACCTCGACGAGAACAAGGGCGTGGATTTCGTCAAGTTCTGCCGCCTTGCCGCCGACAAAACCGTCGCGGTGATGAAGGACTTTTTCGCCGCTGATAACGCGTAAATCGGATATGGTGCAAAAAAACTTTTTGTCCATGTGCGAAAAGTGTTGTTTTTGTAAGACTTTTGTTGTATAATAGTAATATATGTGTTTTCAGAGATAAACAGTAACGAATCAAAGGGGGTGTGCCGTGATGGTATCCCGCTCCGATCTTGATAATTTTGACGAGAGCTTATCTTCATCCCGCAGACAGCAGCGCACGGACAGACGTCAAGGCTCCGGCAGCCGACCGACGCAGCGCTCACAGGGCACGCGGAAACCGCAGAGCACGCAGCGCAGCCGCCGTCCGTCGTCCTCGCAGAGACGGCCGTCCGCGGCTCCGTCAGGACGTCCCGTCTACCGGAACGCCAGCGCGCGCAGGAGACGTGAAGCGCAGCGAAGGCGCCGTATGCGCAACCGCGCAATCATCCTCGCTGTCGGCGCGGGACTTCTGATACTGGTCATCATACTCTTAGTAACCATGTTCAGGGGCTGCTCCACCAAAGAGCCGAAGGAGAAGGTGTCGACCGACACCATCCAGCAGCAGGAGGCGGCAAGCGGCATCTCGCAGATACAGGCGACGACTCCTCCCGCAGGCGGAGACGACCTCTCGCCGACCTACTTCAAGACGCCCGTCATCAAGGATGACAACACCACGGGCGAGCTGATTTATTCGGACTACTACTGGAACCGTCAGGGCTTTGAGCTGTTCGGCGGCGGCGACGAGAGCGCCGCGACCTACGCGGAGACGATCAACACCCTTGCTGGCAAGCTCAGCGGCATGAAGGTCTATGACATGATGATTCCGACCAGCGCCGAGTATTATCTGCCCGACAGGCTGAAAACGGGAGAGAACCAGTCGAATTCCCAGTCGCAGAACATCAAGACGGCGTATTCCAAGCTCAACACGGGCGTGGTCAAGCCGATCAACATATATAATTACCTCGCCGACCACAACAGCGAGTACCTGTACTTCAAATCCGACCACCACTGGACGGGACTCGGCGCGTATTACGGCTACAAGGCGTTCTGTGATACCAACGGAATGCCCGCGCTCGATCTGGGAACCTGCACCGAAAAGACCGTCGACGGCTTCCTGGGCAGCTTTTCCTATAACAACACGAAGATCGACACCGACACCGTTCACTACTGGACGCTGCCCTACAGCGTCAGCATGTCGATCACGGGAGAGGACGGCGAGCATTACGAGATGAACAGCCCCTATGCGGAGGGCGTGTTCGGCGAAGGCAACTCGACCTACCTGATCTTCATTTCGGGCGACAATCCGCTGACCGTCATGAAGTCATCCGCGCCGACCGCGCAGGCGGACAGGAAGATCGCGGTCATCAAGGAGAGCTTCGGCAACGCGTTTGTGCCGTATCTGACCTACAACTATTCCGAGGTGCACGTCATGGATCTGCGCACCTTCCGCGATAACGTCGGCAAGAGCTTCCAGACCTATTGTCAGGAGAACGGCATCACGGACGTGCTGTTCAGCAACGGCGTCATGAGCGCCAACGCCCAGATTCAGCTGGACAGCATTTCAGGAATGTTTGATTAGCGGGTGAGAACCCGGCGGGGAAGCCCCCGCGGGCAATTCGCGGACCATGGAACGGTGACGAATCAAACAACGCGTTTACGCGACAGCGGGTGAGAACCCGCGGTCAATTCGCGGACTATGGAACGGTGAGGAATCAAACAACGCGTTTACGCGACAGCGGGTGAGAACCCGCGGTCAATTCGCGGACTATGGAACGGTGAGGAATCAAACAACGCGTTTACGCGACAAACGCATGTGTAAAAAATGAGAGTGGTTAAACACGTTTGAGAGAGAACAGCAATCAATCAGTACAGCTTTTCCTCAGGAAATGGGATTAGTAAAAGTCTGATGAGCTTCTCCCGCGAAAACGTGCAGCAGCCGAAAAGCAATCAAAGAGTACGCGAATCGAAAAAAAAGGGGGACAGCAATGATTGCGGACAATGTCAAGGTATCGCTGTTTGGCAGCATCAGCGAGGGCTTGTACTCGGCATATCTCAATTCCAACGGAATGTCGGGCTGCGGCGCCTATGTGGTGACGCGCAAGGAACCGAGAGAATATTTTGACGGCGTAGTCGTCGCTGTTGCCGAATTTGAGGGACTCGACGGCGAACGCCCGATCGTGTCCACCTACGGCGAGGTGTTCTATGAGCCCGAGCTGCGCAAACGCCTTGCCAAGCTGAGAAATATCAAGCTCAAATCCATCCGCTGCCTGTACGAAAAATCCTGCGGCGGCATCATCTTCTACAAGACACGTCAGAACACCAAGATCCTGCTCGTCAAGAACAACAACGGCAGGTACTGGAGCTTCCCCAAAGGTCACATCGAGGACGGCGAGACCGAACAGCAGACCGCTATCCGCGAAATCAAGGAAGAAACGGGACTCGACGTCACCATCACCCCCGGCTTCCGCGAGATCAGCGAGTACTGCCCGTTCGGCAAAATCCGCAAGCGTGTGGTATTCTTCCTCGCGCGCGCTTTTACCGATAATGTCAAAATTCAGGAGGAGGAGATCGACAGCTACATCTGGGTCGACCTCCAGCAGGCGCGCAAGCTCTGCTCCTATGACAACGATTTGCGGATCATCGAAAAGGCGGAGCTGACCATCCACCTGATGAAACCATGAGCGCCGCCCGAAGCAGATAAACAAAAAAGCGGAAAGGTCGATCTTCTGATTGACCTTTCCGCTTTTTTGTATCGAAAATCCGCTAAATTTCTCAAAAGGCTCTTGCAAAGTGCACAAAAATATTGTAAAATAAGCCTATCAAACAATCTATGAGAGGTGCCGCTATGTCACAGGAATATAAAATCCGTACCAAAAACAAAAATGTCTTTCTCCGCGTCAAGAAGGGGCATTTTGCCACCATACACAGCCACACCAACTACTATATCGACGTGACCACCCAGAAAACCCGTCTTTCCGAGGCGGAGGCTGTCGCAAAGGAGATGGTGTCCGCCTACCGCGCGTCCACGATCGTCGATACGATCATCTGTCTCGACGGCACCGAGGTCATCGGCGCCTGCATCGCGCGCGAGCTGACGCTCGACAACTTCGTCAACATGAACGCCCACCAGACCATCTATGTCGTCACGCCCGAATTTATCGGCGGCGGTCAGATGATCTTCCGCGACAACCTCGCTCCCATGGTGCACAACAAACACGTCCTCATTCTCGCGGCGTCCGTCACGACGGGCAAGACCGCCCTTGCCGCGATCGACGCGATCAATTACTACGGCGGCATCGTCGTCGGCGTGTCGGCGATCTTCGCGACCGTCGGAGAGTGCAGCGGTCATCCCGTCCACTCGATCTTCAACCCGAACGACCTC
This sequence comes from Ruminococcaceae bacterium P7, assembly GCA_900100595.1. GTDB lineage: Bacteria > Bacillota > Clostridia > Oscillospirales > Acutalibacteraceae > Ruminococcoides. The sequence continues at coordinate 43,733 of FMUA01000014.1, read as the reverse complement.
GGCGACTATCAGAGCTACAAGCCCCACCGCTGTCCGATCTGTCAGCGCGGTGAGAAAATCGAGGCGCTCGTCAACAGCTTCGGCTTCTCCGCACTTTAATCATGTAACAAAAATGCCGCTCAGCCGAGCGGCGTTTTTCTTTTTGATTTACAGCAGTTCTTCGAGCAGATCGCCCGCGTCCCTGCACAGGTCCGCGCAGGTCAGACGCGTCTTGACGCGCGTCGCAAGCAGCTCGCGGCAGACAAGCGATCCGTTTTTCTCTTTGAAACGCTCCGCGAATTCGCGGAAGGTCTTGTTGGCTTCCATGCGGTTTTTGCCCTTCGCGAGACCGATGACCATATTCGCTCCCGTCACGGTGCCGCAGGTCTCACGCAGACCGCCCATTCCAGAGCCGAACGACGCGGCGACCATCAGCGCCGTCTCCTTCTCCATGCCGTAGTCCTCGCAGAACGCAAGCAGCACCGCCTGCGCGCAGTTGCAGCCGTTCTGAAAATTATTCTTCGCGATATCACCCTTCGTCATTGTCATCACCATTTTCCGTTTTTTCTTTTATTATAGACCGAACACCCTTGTTTGGCAAGCATTTTCCGCCTGCGGCATTGCCGAAAATCTCTTGTATACGCAAAAGAATTATGATATAATAATTTTATATATGTGTATAAAGGAGGATGTATATGTCATTTCCTCAGGACAAAATACGTAATTTCAGCATCATCGCGCACATCGACCACGGCAAGAGCACGCTCGCGGACAGGATTCTCGAGCTGACCAACTCCGTTTCCGCGCGTGATATGGAAGCGCAGCTCCTCGACGATATGGAGCTGGAGCGCGAAAGAGGCATCACCATCAAGGCGCGCGCCGTCAGCGTCATCTACAACGCCGACGACGGCGACCAGTACCTGTTCAACCTGATCGACACCCCCGGTCACGTCGACTTCAACTACGAGGTCTCGCGTTCTCTCGCGGCTTGCGAGGGCGCGATTCTTGTCGTCGACGCGTCGCAGGGCATCGAGGCGCAGACGCTCGCAAACACCTATCTCGCGGTGGACAGCGGACTCGAAATCGTCCCCGTCGTCAACAAGATCGACCTGCCGAGCGCCGACCCCGACCGCGTGATCACCGAGATCGAGGACATCATCGGCATTCCCGCAGAGGACGCGCCGCGTATCTCCGCGAAAGCGGGCATCAATATCCATGACGTCCTCGAGAAGATCGTTTCCGACATTCCCGCGCCGACTGGCGACGTCAACGCGCCCCTGCGCGCGCTGATTTTTGACAGCTACTACGACAGCTACAAGGGCGTCATCATCTACGTCCGCCTCAAAGAGGGGCAGATTCACCCCGGCGACGAGTTCAAGCTGATGGCGACCGGCTCGGTGTTCAACGTCGTCGAGTGCGGCGTCATGCGCGCGACGAGCATGGAAAAGACCGACGGTCTCTTCGCCGGAGAGGTCGGCTACATCTCCGGCTCCATCAAGACGCTCGCGGACGCGAAGGTCGGCGACACCGTCACCCTCGCGAACAATCCCGCGAAGGAGCCGCTCCCCGGCTACAGAGAAGCACAGCCGATGGTATTCTGCGGCATCTATCCCGTCGACGGCGCGAAGTACGGCGACCTCAAGGACGCGCTCGAAAAATTGCAGCTCAACGACGCGGCTCTCTCGTTTGAGGCGGAGACCTCCGTCGCGCTTGGCTTCGGCTTCCGCTGCGGCTTCCTCGGACTGCTCCACATGGAGATCATTCAGGAGCGTCTCGAGAGAGAATACCTGCTCGACCTCATCACCACCGCGCCGAGCGTCATCTACCGCATCACCCGGACCGACGGCACCGTCGAGATGATCGACAACCCGACCAACTATCCCGACCCGTCGCTGATCGCGATGGCGGAGGAGCCTGTGGCCGACGCGCATATCTACACGCCGAAGGACTACGTCGGCAACATCATGGAGCTGTGTCAGGACAGGCGCGGCACCTTCGTCGACATGCAGTACATCGACGCGGACAGAGTCGACCTGCACTACATCCTGCCGCTCGCGGAGATCATCTACGACTTCTTCGATACGCTCAAATCCCGCACGCGCGGCTACGCGTCCTTTGACTATGAGCTGAAGGACTACGTACAGAGCGAGCTGGTCAAGCTCGACATCATGCTCAACGGCGAGGTCGTCGACGCGCTCTCGTTCATCATCCACAAGGACAAGGCGTACGGCAGAGCGAGAAAGATGGCGGAGAAGCTCAAGGAGAAAATCCCCAGACAGCTCTTTGAGGTGCCGATTCAGGCGTGCATCGGCGGCAAGATCATCGCACGCGAGACCGTCAAGGCGATGCGCAAGGACGTCCTTGCCAAGTGCTACGGCGGCGATATCACCCGAAAGAAAAAGCTGCTCGAAAAGCAGAAGGAGGGCAAGAAGCGCATGCGTCAGCTCGGTACCGTCGAGGTGCCGCAGGAGGCGTTCATGGCGGTTCTCAAGCTCGATACAGACTAATACCGCACCAAGAAGGAGTGAACGATATGGCAACTGTAGAACAGCTGCAAAAGGTCATCGACGAAAGCAAACGCATCGTGTTTTTCGGCGGAGCGGGCGTGAGCACCAAAAGCGGCATCCCCGACTTCCGCAGCGTGGACGGACTGTATAATCAGAAGTACGACTATCCGCCCGAGCAGATTCTCAGCCACACCTTCTTTGTCAAAAAGCCCGGGGAGTTCTACCGCTTCTACCGCGACAAGATGCTCTGCCTCGACAAAAAGCCCAACGCCGCGCACTACAAGCTCGCGGAGCTGGAAAAAGCGGGCAAGCTCAGCGCGGTCGTCACCCAGAACATCGACGGGCTGCATCAGGCGGCAGGCAGCCGCAGGGTATATGAGCTTCACGGCAGCGTACTGCGCAACTACTGCCGCGTCTGCCGCAGGTTCTATTCCGCGGAGTTCATCAAGAACAGTACGGACGTGCCGAAGTGCGAATGCGGCGGCACGATCAAGCCCGACGTCGTGCTCTATGAGGAAGGGCTGGACGACAGCGTCGTCACGGGCGCGCTCAACGCGATACAGACCGCCGACACCCTGATCATCGCGGGCACCAGCCTGACGGTCTATCCCGCGGCGGGCTTCATCCGCTACTTCCGCGGCAATACCGTCGTGCTCATCAACCGCGCCGCGACCCCCTATGACGCACAGGCTGACATGGTATTCCACGAGAGCGTCGGCGCTCTGCTGGATCAGATCGAAGTGCGTCCGTAAAAAAATCTTGTTTATTTGTCCGAACTATGCTATGATAGTGGACAAAGGAGTGAAATAACATTGAATAAAAGAAAAATAATTGCGTCCGTTCTGGCGCTTTCCATGATAGGCGCGTCCTTTTCGGCGCTCACCCTCGGCGGCTGCGGCTGCAATTCCAGAAAAAAGGCGGCAAAGCAGAGCGTTTCCGCGATCGCCGGCACCAAGACCTTTGAGACCAACGACATCCTTACAACTTGCCCGAGCTGGCTCGGCATGAACGCGGGCAGCGTCGGCATGACCGAGGAATACATCACCACCGACGGCGGCGCGCAGAAAATCGTCATCAAGGGCAGCATCTTCGGAAAGCCTGCCGACGAAGCGCACGCGACGTTTTCATCCAATTCCGACGTCATCAACAGAATCTTCATCACCACCTCTCAGTTCACCTACGACGAGGCGAAGGCGGAGCTGGTCAAGCTGTACGGCGATCCCAAGAAGGACGAGGGCGAATCCTGCACCTTCAAGGCGTCACCGAACACCGTTATTCTGTCACAGAACGGCAACGGCGCGGTTCTTGTCACCGTATACTAATCCGAAGGCGTGCGGCGGCACGCCTTTTTTGTTAGAGGAGGAAAATACCCTTGCCATCTCAGAAAAAGCCGCTGACCGCGCTGGTGCTGAGCCTTGCGCTCATGGTGCCGAACGCACCTGCGGCGTTTGCCGCGGAAAGCGGCATATCCGTTGACCTGACCGCGCAGACCGACGCGCCGGGACACTATCTGCCGCCTGCGGACGCGGAAACGGTCAGCTACTACTTTTTGATGCCGCGCGGCTGGTGCGGTGAGCAGACGAACCTCGCGGGCGTCAACTGGACGTACCGCGAAACGGGAAAGGATCTGACCGCTCCCGTGTGCCGCGTCGCATCGGGCTTCCGCGCGTATGAGGAGGAAACGCCGCTGGTGTTCCGCGCGGACGTGCCCGACTATCTCTCGCTGACCGATGAATACTGTGACGTTACGCTCGGCTCGCTGACGTGGACGAACTACCTCCGCGACACCGGTTCGGCCGACTTCCATACCCTCAGCCCCGATATCCGCGACGTCACCACCGACCTCAGCCCGTCCGCGGACAGCGAGAGCAAAATCCGCGACGACCGCCTGTTCTCCCACGGCTATCAGGGACAGCGCAGCGCAGACGACGGCTTCTGGCGCTATCTCGGAGAGAGCTACCGCGGCGACAAGGCGGCGCTCGGCGACTACGCCGGGAATTTCTACACGACCTTTGAAAACGACCCCGACGGCAGACTCTGCCTGCGGCACGACAATATGATCTACCTGCCCGACAAGGGAGAGTGGTTCTTCTACTTCGGCAACGCCTGCGGCACCTATCCCACCGAGGAGGATTCCCGCACGCGCGGCAGCTACTTTATGCTCGATACCGCGCCCGCGCCCGAAGCAAAAAATCCAGCTTATCCCCTTTTCAGCGACTACCGCGCGGACGCTCCCGCAACGATCGACGAGGGCGGCTATGAGGAGCACGCCGAAACGGTCGGCGGCTTTCTCTGCTTCTTCGGCAAGCGGTACAACGAGGACACCGACGCGTATGACAAATACGTCCGCATCGACGGCTTCATCGGCGCGGACGCGGCAGTCACGGTTCCCGCTGAAATCAAGGGAATCCCTGTCACGCGGTTTCAGCTCGGCGAAGCGGATGCCGTTACTTCCGTCACACTGCCTGCGTCGCTTCTCGATGAAGCCAACCGCGACGGGCTGAGCGGACTGAACCGCCTGCCGAAGCTCACATCCATCACCCTTGACGGCAAGAGCGACAGCGGCTTTGTTTCCGGCAGCGCGGTATACCTCTCCGACGGAACCATGACGGAGCTTATCGCCGCTGCCCGTCAGCGAAATGGCGACACATGGAGCATCCCCGAGGGCGTGACCTCTATCGGAACGGGAATCGTCTGCGACACGGCAAAGAGCCTGATTTTGCCCGCGTCACTGCAAAACGCGGACGGCAACATGATTCTTTCCGCGCTGGAAAATGTAACGGCCGCGAAAGGAAACACCTCCTTCCGCGTCATCGGCGGCGCGCTCTATCACCTCGGTGAGAACGGCAAGCCCGATTCACTCGTGCTGCTCCCCGAAAAGAGCGGCATCAAAGCGCTCGACATCCCCGAGGGCGCGCGGCAGGTCGGAAAGCTCCGCTGCGATACGCTCGAAGCGATCTGCTTCCCTGCTTCGGCGCAGACCATCACCACCTTCTCGCACGGCATCGGCAGCAGCCGTCTGTCTGCGCTGCAAGAAATTCAAGTCGCCGCAGGCAACCCCTGCTTCACTTCCGAATACGGCGTGCTCTACGGCGTGGAATGCAGCATCGACGAAGCGCGCGGCATCTTTGTCGCGACCGACGGCGGCAAGCCCGCGTATTTTGCCGCCTGTCCCGACAGCTATCCGAGCGAAACACTCACCCTGCCCGACAGCGTCAGCGGCTTTATCGCGCCGCTCACCTGCGATGCGGTCAGGGCGGTCGTCTTTCCGAAAAACTGGAAAACCGACTCCGAGAGCGGCGATATTCTCCGCTTTCTCAACGGGCATGATACGGCGGTTATCTGCTATCCCGACAGCGACGCGGAGCGGTACTGCATCGAAAAAAACCTGCCCTATCTTCCTGCGGGGATCACGCCCGGCGATGTGAACGGCGACGGTCTTATCAATGTCTCCGACGCAACGCTCACCCAGCAGCTCGCCGCCGAGCTGTATATCCCGCTACAGGCACAAAAAACCGCCGCGGACGTCAACCGCGACGGCAAGATCGACGTCTCCGACGCCACCATGATACAACAATTCGCCGCGGACATCATCCACGGCTTTGACTGACAAATACAGGAGGAATTTCAAATGTACCGGTTCAATGCGGAAAAAATCAAAAATGAATGCGTCGCGTGGATACGCGATTTCTTTGAGAAAAACGGCAAGGACTGCAACGCCGTCGTCGGTATCTCGGGCGGCAAGGACAGTTCGGTCGTCGCGGCTCTCTGCGTCGAGGCGCTCGGCAAAGACCGCGTCATCGGCGTGCTGATGCCCTGCGGTGAGCAGAGCGATATCGATATGGCGCAGCTGCTCGTCGACACGCTCGGCATCCGCCGCTACATCATCAACATCAAGGACGCGGTCGAGGGACTGACAAAGGCGATCCCCTTTGACCTCTCCGACCAGAGCCGCGTCAACCTGCCGCCGCGCATCCGTATGTCGACGCTCTACGCGGTATCGCAGAGCCACAACGGACGCGTCGCCAACACCTGCAACCTCTCGGAGGACTGGGTCGGTTACTCCACCCGCTACGGCGACAGCGTCGGCGATTTCAGCCCCTGCTCCCACCTCACCGTGCAGGAGGTCAAGGCGATCGGCAGACTGCTCGGACTTCCCGACGTCCTGATCGACAAGGCGCCGTCCGACGGTCTCTGCGGCAAGACCGACGAGGACAACCTCGGCTTCACCTACGCCGAGCTTGACCGCTACATCCGCGAGGGCGTCATCGAGAACGGGGAGCACAAGGCGCTCATCGACCGCAAGCACGCGGTCAACCTGTTCAAGCTCGAGCTGATGCCCGCGTTTGTACCCGAGCTGTGAGGGACGAGATGAAACCGTTTGACCTCGGCATCATGGTCGGCCGCTTCCAGACCTTCCACATCGGGCACGCCTATATGATCGAAAAGGCGGTCGCGGTGTGCGAACATGTCGGCGTGTTCGTCGGCTCGTCGCAGGAGAGCGGCACCGCCAAAAATCCCTTCACCTATGAACAGCGTGAAACATACCTCCGCCGCGCGTTCGGCGATAAAATCAAGATCTATCCCCTGCCCGATATCGGCGTAGGCAACAACTCGAAATGGGGCGACTACGTTCTTCAAAACGTCCGCGAGCGCTTCGGCAAATCGCCCGACCTGCTCGTTTCGGGCAAGGAGGAACGCCGCATCAGCTGGTTCGACAGCGTGGTCGGCGTCTCCGTCGCGGAGCTGTATGTGCCGAAAATCATCGACATCTCCGCAAGCGAAATGCGCGCGTGGCTGATCGACGGCAATTTCGGTCAGTGGAAGCGCTACTCCCCCGAAACGCTGTGGGACGCTTACGGCGAAATGCGCGCCGCCGTCCTCGCGTCAAAGGACAACCTTGAAACGCAAAGCCTCTAATTCTAACCCTTTCAGAGCCTTTCTTCGGAAAGGTTCTTTTTTTCGCCCGATTTCCGCATTTGACAACAAATCCGTTTTCACATGTCAAAAATATATTGTTGATTTTATGTACATAATATGTTATAATGATATAATAATCTACTCAGAAATCTATTTGGAGCAAAAATGGAGGAAATGTTATGACAAAACTGCCACGCAAACTGTTGAGCCTGCTTCTTTCGCTCATGCTGACGGCAGGCGCCGTCCTTTCCGCACCGCTGACGGCAAACGCCGCCGACGCGCAGGGAAAGGTTTATCCGACCATCATGGACAGCTTCTACGGAGACTGCGGCACCGACACCACCTACTACTGCTTCCCCGACGGCTCTATGGCGATTTTCGGCACGGGCGCGATCGCGGGGACTACTCGCTGCTGAACGGCAACACCACCGCCCCGTGGTACCGTCTGGGAATGGACTCGATGGTGCAGCAGATCATGATCCACAAAATCTTCGTGGAATACGGCGTGACACGCATCGGCGACTACAGCTTCTACCTGTCTCAGGCGAACTCGCGCATCGTTCTGTATAATCTCGATATCGCCAACACGGTCACCTCCATCGGCAAGTACGCGTTCTGGGGGCAGGCGCTCGAGGAGATCATCATTCCCCCGAGCGTCATCGAAATCGGCGAACAAGCCTTCGGCAATATGAAAAACCTCAGCAGGATCGTCTGCTACGCCAATCCGAAAAATCTGAACTGGGACAACATCGTCGACGCGAAAGATCCCAAAACCGAGGTTCATGTATTGACGGATTACGCGGGCAATCTTCCGACCGCCTCTAACGTCGACTTCGTTGCCGACCTGACCGACCCCTACGCGAGCGCCGACACCAAAGAGAGAAACATCACCGCGTTCTACGGCTCGGTCAACAGCCATATCTTCGGCGGCTCCGCGCCCTACATCATCGTCGGCAAGTACGACAACGTCAAAAAATCCGTCACCTACGGCAACGCGGGCTTTGCCACCTGCGTGTATTATAACAACGCTTACTACGCGCTGACCGACAACCACACGGGCAAGCTGTATAAAGCCGTCATCAACGATCAGTCGCATAAAATCGAGCACTGTACCGATGAAACCGCTCCTTTTTCGCTGTTCATCACGCATGAATACGTCGGTCCGAACACCGTCAAGATGATCTACACCCTCAAAAACACGGGAGAGGGCGAAATCTCACTGAAGCTCGGCAGCGCGGGCGATATCAAAATCGGCGCGGACGACAACGCCGCCCTCAAGCCGATCACCGAGGACGGAACACAGGTCGGCTTCTATATGCGGTCGGGCAACGATGTTTACGACAAAACCACGCAAGGCGGAGATGAACATGCCACACTCGGCTTTATCGGAAAGAACGTCCTGATCGACCAGACCGATTCCTCTTCTCAATCCGCACCCGCGACCTTCTTCTACGGTCCCGCTTCAGCGACATACGCCCAAAACGCGGCGGGCGTCTATACGCTGACGCTCTATCCCGACAGGATCTTCAACAAAAACAGCAATTCGCAGGAAACAGGCGACCTGACGGGCGTTGACTCGGGCATGTCGTTCTACTGGGACAACATCACGGTGCCCGTGAACGGCGAAGAGAAATACGCCGTCCTGTTCAGCGTCTACGGCTCGACGGGAGACGATGCGGAAGGCACCCTGATTGATGACAGCCGTGCGACGGAGGACCAATTCGTCACCGTCACATGGAACCTGGATGACGACGATACCAACCCCACCATCGTACAGCAGGTCATCAAAAGCGGCGAAACACCCGTCTATCCCGGCGCGACGCCCATCAAGCCCGATACTGCAAGTCATTATCATCTGTTCGCCCACTGGGAGCGGGTATCTGCAACCGGTAATGAAATTCATTACATCGCGAGATATGAATCGACGGAAAAGGAACGCCTGTTCAAGGGACACTCGATCTCACTCCACGGCGATATCGCGCTGAACTTCTATCTCGGTGCGGTAGGAGATGGCGACGTCACCGAAGCAGATTTGGAAAACGGCAACGTGAAGGTACACTTTGAGTGGAAGGTCAACGACAAGGTCAAGACCGCGGAATGCACCAAGCTCAGAAAAACCGTGGAGGGCAGCAAAACCTACTACGTCGCAACCTGCAACGTGCCTGCCGCCGAGATGGCGTACAACATCCACGCCACCGCTTACTACAAGGACGGAGACGAATGGAAGCTCCACTGGGACAGCGACCGCTACAGCGTCAAGGAATACGGAATGGATTTGCTCAACTCCTCTACCGCTACGGGTTTGCAGAAGAACATTGTCAGAAAGATGCTCTACTACGGCTCGATGGCGCAGGTACAGTTTGACAGAGTCTATGCCGACCTCGGTCTTGCCGACGGAGAGCTGAGCACAGACGAATTGGCGGCTCTTGATTCGGCGCGGAACGCCGTCACATCAGCGAAAATCCAGACTGCGATCGACGCCGCGAATCCCGGAAAGAGCAAAACCGACATGAGAACGATCGACGAACTCGGTCTGAAATACTACGGCTCGTCGGTCATTTATCTCACCACCACCACGCTGCGCCACTATTTCAAAATCACGGACGCGTCACAGTCGGGCAGCTGGGAGACAGCGAGCAATTTCAGCTTTGCATTGGACGCGAACTACCCCACCTACTATGTACACTATGACATGGAGGATATTTACGCCTCGAAGCTGGACGAGTATCAGAAGTTCACCTTCAACGGAACCGACTACTATTTCTCCGCGCTGGATTACTCCAACGCCGTCCTTCACAGCGACAAAGCGCCCGAAGCGGAAAAGAATCTAGCAAAAGCGACTTATCTGTATAATCAGGCGGCAAACGAACTGTTTGACGCAGAACACACCCCGAACCCGTAAGGAGGATTGCATATCGTGCAAACAGAAGCGTATGAGCGCATACGGATGACCATAACCGAATTTGAAACAGAGGACGTCATCACCACCTCGGGCGGCGATGAGCCGGTGACCCCGACCGACCCCGAGCCAATTCCCGGAGAATATGAGGGCGGCATCTACAACACATGGTGGTAATTGAAGCTTCACGAATAAACGGACAGCCCGCGGCAAACACCGCAGGCTGTCCGAATTTTTTTCTATTTACAGTAACCTGCTCACGGGCAGGAATCCCCGCATGCGGTCAAAGCTCATGCTGTGCGTGAACTTGGAAACCGTGTCCGACGGGTCGATCATGCCGAACTTCACCTTTGCGAGGTTGTCGCGGTCGAACCTGACCGAGAGCACCGTATTGCCGTCGAGAACCGCGTGAACCATGACGTTCTGAACGGGCAGCAGCGCGAACATATCGCGCGCGACGCGGATGCTCAGGCTGCACACAAAATCCTGCAGCAAATCGTTGTATTCAAAGCTGCTCATGGTCTGCGACGCGTGAGAGAGCAGCTCGCGGTTGACCGTGAACTCGACCTCCATCTTGCGCGGATTGTCGGTGCCGAACTCGAAGTTTGAGCCGTAGCCGAGCAGATCATCGAGCGGATTGACCTCGTAGATCAGCTGCAGATAGGTGTCGATGTCGCCCTTGAGCACGTCCGCCGCGACGGAGTGGTAATACGCCCACATCACCTGACTGCAGAACGCGTCGGGCGCCTTTGCGGACGCTGCGACCGCCTTCCAGTCGATCGTGTCGTCGGCTGTCTTGTGTATCGATTTGAGCGACGCGGCGTCGACCTGTCCGACGTTCGTATATACGGGTGCGGTCTGCTGCGGCTCGCTGACGGGTGCGGTCTGAGAGGATGCCGCGGTCTTTTTCGCCGTTGATTTTTCGGCTGTTGTCTTTGCCGCTGTCTTTTTCTCGGTGGAAGAAGCGGCTTTTTTCGTTGTCGTCTTTTTCTCGGCGGTCGACGTCGATTTCTTCGTCGTCTTTTTCTCCGCCGCCTGCTTCTCCGCCGCTTTTTTGGCGGTCTTGGCGTCCTTGCCGAACGCCTTTTTCTTGTCGGTGTAATACAGTCCCGTTCCCGGAATGCTCGCTGTCGTCGTCACCTGTCCCTGCGTGTTGATGCTCTTGCGGAACCCCGGCACGCCTGCGCTGATGCTCGCGCCGCTCTTGCTCAGGTTGAGCTTCACCCCCGGAATCAGCTGGATGCTCTTGCGGAAATTCAGTCCCATTGTGTCCTCCTTACTGTACCGTCACGGTGCAGACCTGCTTTAGCTCGCCGCAGCTGATCACGACCTGCGCCGTGCCTGCCTTCAGACCGCGGAAGGTCATGGCAAGCGTCTTTTTGTCTATCTTCACGACGTCCGCTACCTGCGGGTCGGATATCTCATAATTCACGAGTGTCAGCTCCTGAATGTTCTTCGCCTCGATTCCGAGCACGAACTCCTGTCCTACGCCGATGGTCGCGGCGTGCGTCGAGATCTCCAGCGACGGCGGTCCGCTCGGCTCCTCCTGCTTTCCCGTGAGGAACACGACGAGATCGCTTCCTCTCTCGATAAAGGTTCCCGACTTGGGTCCCTGCGCGTAGACCTTGCCCTCGGAATAGGGATGGTCGCGGTCGACGAATATCAGCAGGTTCAGCCCCGCGTCCTGCGCGAGCTTGTCCGCGTCCTCGACCTCCAGCCCGAGAACATCGGGCACGCGCGATACGCCGTCCGGCGCGTTGACGGTGAGAATGACCTCCTGTCCCTTGACAACCCCGTCGCCCGTGCGGACGTTCTGCCGCAGCACGACGCCGGCTTCCTTCGATGCGTCGGAATCATACATCAGCGTAAAGGCGATCCCCAGCTCACGCAGCTGCTCCGCCGCCGTCTTGGCGTCGGCGCCCGTCACATCGGGCATCTCGATACGCGGCTTGCCCATGCTGACCGTCGCCTTTACGATGCTGCCGCTCTCGACCTCCGCGTCCTCCGCCGGGTCGTGCGCGGACACCAGTCCCTCGGCGACAGTCTCGCTGTAGTCGCTTTCAAACTCGGGAACCAGTCCGTACTGAATGAGGATGTATTCCACGATGTCCCTGTTCATCAGCGTCAGGTCGGGCAGAATCACCGTGCCACCCTTAGTGGACACGACCAGCTTGACAGGCTCGTCCGCCTTGCGTTCCTCACCTGCCGCGGGCGACTGCTCGAGCACCGTACCCTCGGGCAGAGAATCGTCAACGACGCGGTCGGTGATCTCGACGGGCGTATGCTCCTCCGCCGCCTGCTCTATCACGTCGTCATACGGCTGCTCGCGGTAGTCGCTGACAGCGGGTTCGCTGTAGCCGCCTGAGCTGTAGCCGCCGTCATCATAGCCGCTTCCGCTCTTGTCCGCCATTGCAGGGTCGGCGCCCTTGGAAACCGTCAGCTCCAGCGGCTGTCCTGCCTTCACCTTTGTGAACGGCGTGACGCTCTGGGAGATGACGCAGCCCTCCGCGACGCTCTCGCTGTATTCGGCGGAGGTCGAATAGCTGATGCCGAGCTGCTGCATGATGTCGGTGCAGCCCGCAAGCTGCATGCCGACGAAGTTCGGCATGGAAAACTCGCTGCTATGCGCGCTGACGGTGACGCCGACCGCGGAGTTGACGCCGACCATCTCGCCCTGCTGCACGCTCTGCGCGAGGACGAGGTTCTCGTCGACGCTGTCGTCGATGGTCTTGCCCTCGATCTCGAGGAGCAGCCCTGCCTTCTGCAGCTCCTGCTCCGCCTTTTCGGCGGTCAGGCTGACGACGTTCGGCACGACGGTTTTGTCGTCGAGCGGCAAGTCCTTGACGCCCTTGCTGAAAAGCATCGGGATCAGCAGGATTGCCGCGGCGATCAGCACGACCGCCGCCGCGGGTATCGCGATTTTCGCCCAGAGCGGAAAGCCCTTGCCGGCGTTTGCCTTGATGGGCACCTCACGGTCGCTCGTCAGCTCCCTGATAAATGTCTCCATATCCGAGGTGCGGATCGGGACAGCGGGAGCCGCCGCGTTGATCAGCGCGTTCTCCTTCGACTTGTCCATCTTCACGCCGCAGGCGGACGGCTTTTTGAGGATATCCTTATGCCTGCGCTGATAGTTCTCCGTGCGCGCCTTTCCGTCGGGCAATTCGATACCGAGCAGCGCATAAAAAATCATCGCCGCCGAATAGACGTCGTTTTCGGGCGCAAGACGGATGGTTTCCGACGGCGTGAGCCGCTCGGGCGGATAGAAGCTGTCGTATTGCTCCTCCCTGATGTCGGCAGGATTGTCGGTGACGTGGAAGAAGCAGTTCGCGATGAAATCGCACAGCACGGGCTGTCCGTTCACCACGGTGAAATGATCGGGCGAAAAGCCGCCCGCGATAAAGCCGTTTTCGTGGAGCTTGTCGAGCGCGCGCATCACGGGCAGCATCAGCCGCTCCGCCTCCGCTTCACTGACGGGAGCGCGTTCCGCGAGGAAATCGCGCATCGGCTGACCCTCGACGTGCGCCGTGATCACATAGGCGGTGCCGTTCTTCTCAAAGCTCTCGTACACGGGACAGACCGTCTCGGGCAGTCTGGTCTCCGCGAGCAGACGCGAACGCCGCAGAAGTGCGGACATATGGTGATAGAACGGCTCCTGCTTCACGACGGTCAGGGCGGTCTTTCCCATCTCGCGCACGGCAAAGCGCGTCGGGAAGAACTCGTTGACGGTCACCTTCTGCTCGGTGAGCGCGTCCCAGCCGATGTAGCGGATCGTCCAGCTGTCCGCCGCGAGCGGCATGCCGACGATATAGCGGTCGGCAAGGATCACTCCCGGCTCCATGCAGCGCGAATCCGTCGGAAGGGTGCCCTCCTGAAAGCCGCAGTGCGGACAGATCTGATAGTCGTCGCCGTACTGCGACATGCAGTTCATACAGAATTTCATAGCGGTACCTCCTGCCGCCTAGCGCGGCGACTCGTCGGGAGAGTAGTATCTCTGTGTGAAGAAATCGGTCAGATCAAGCTCGCGGTTGTCGTAGTGCACCATGCACGTCTCATAGGAGACGCCGCCGTCCAGCTCCCAGACCGCTCTCTCGGCCTCCTCGCTTGCGGGCGCACCGTAGCGCTGCTTCGCCTGCGCGACAACCTCGTTATTGTATGCAGAATGCTTTTCGTACTGAATGACAACCAGCTTGTTGTCGCGGAAAATCAAATCGACGGTCTCGAGATAGACGCCGCCGTTGTAGCCGCCGTAGTTGACGGGGCTTTCGACGGGCAGGCAGAGGATGCGGTACGCGTCGTCGGAAAAGACGGGATGGTTGCCGCTCCAGAACAGCGTCGCAGGCATGAAGCGCTGCGCCGCGTCGTCAAGCTCCTGTCCGAACAGGCTCTCGTCCACGGTGAGAAAGCCGTCGTCGATATGGATATAGTCGCCCAGATCGGGGTACTGCACGTCGTTGACGTCAAAGGTAAACGGCTGAGTGGAATCAGGGTCGCCTGTTTCGCCTGTTTCACCCGTCGCTTCGGTCGCCGCCTGTTCGGTCGGCGCGGCTGTCGTCGCCGAATATACCGCGAAGGTCGGCGTCGGCACGGGAGCCGGCTTGTTGCTCAGGAAGATCAGAACCGCCGCCGTGATTGCCGCTCCGATCACCACCGCCGCAGCGGAGATGCCGATGATCAGCGGCAGCTTGCTTTTCTTTTTCGGGGGCGCGGGCTTTTGCTCGCTCTGTTCGGGCTGCGGCTGCGGCTTGACCTCCTCCCTGCTGTCCGAAAAATGCGGGACATACTCCGAAAGACGCGCGTCAGCCGCGTTGTCCTTTACCGCCTGCACGGGAGGCTGCGGTGCGGACACGGAAACCGATACAGGCTCTTTCTCCTCGTCGTCTCCGTCGGAATCGGAGCGCGTGTACGGCTCGTCGATGTCGATCTCGGGCACCTTGTCCAGCTCCTCAAGCAGCTCGTCGATGCTCTGTATCCTCTCGTCGGGCTTGATGGCAAGACCGCGGCGGAGGACGTCCTCAAAGGCAGGGTCGATCTCAATACCCAGCTCTGACGGCATTTTCAGCTCGTCCTCAAACACCCTTTCGGGCGCGTCGGGCGGCACGCTGCCCGTGATGCAGCGGTACATGACCGCGCAGATCGCGTACACATCCGTCCACGCGCCCTGTACGCCGTGGCGGCGGTACTGCTCCATCGGGGCGTAGCCGTGCTTGAGCATGACGGAAAGGCTGCGTTCGTCCGCGAACTCGCGCGCCGCGCCGAAGTCGAGCAGCTTGACCTGCTCTCCGACCAGCATGATATTGTCGGGGCTGATGTCGCGGTGGATCAGACCCTTGGCGTGGATCTTCCGCAGCGAACGGAACACGGGCATCAGCAGGCATACCGTGTTGTAGGGCGAAATGTTGCCCACCTGCTTGAGATAGCTCTTGAGCGTGATGCCGTCGAGGTATTCCATGACGATGTAGACGGTGCGGTTCTCCTCGAAGAAATCGCGCACCGCCACGACGCCTGCCTCGTCGGTGAATTTGGCGAGGGTGCGGGCTTCTCTCAAAAAGTTCTCACGGCTTTTTGAGAAAAGCTCCTTGGCGGACTCGGTGCTGATGCTGAGCACCTCGTTGGATACGGTGTTGTTGCGGTTCACCATGCCGTTCGGGAAGAACTCCTTGATCGCGACGCGGAACTGCAAAAGCGTATCGAGTCCGATATAGGTGATGCCGAAGCCGCCCTCGCCGATAATGCCGCCGACGAGATAGCGGTTATTGAGCATCGCGCCCTGTCTGAGCGCGTGCGGCGGCGACTGATAATCTTGCGGCGCGCGGTGACAGACAGGACATTGCGCGTCCTGCTCCGTCAGCTCGCTCATGCAGTAGGGACAGTATTTCATTTCATCATCTCCAGAATATTACCACGAAAAGGCGTCGCTGCAAAGGGGTACGAATACCAGCTCGGTGTCGCCGATGCGGATAATGTCATACGGCTTGAGCCGCGTGTAGGTCAGCACGATCTCGCGGTTGACATAGACAAAGGTCTTGCCGCCTGCGCTCTGCAGGAAGAACTGCTTGTTGAGCGGATCGTAGACAAAGGTCGCCTGCGCGCCTCTGGAAACGCCGCGGTCATTGCGCAGGTCGATGTCGACGGGATGCGACGCGTCCGCTCTGCCGATGGTCGTCTTGGACGAGGTGATCGTAAAGATCCTGCCCTTGGACGAGGTGTTGGTCACGGCGAGCCATCCGAGCACATAGTCGTCCTCCATCTCATCGAACAGCACGCGCGTCTTGTTGCCGTCCTCGTCCTCATTCGGCGCGGGTGCGTCCTCCACTACGTCCTGATAGTAGATTTTGCGCACCTCTCCCGCGGGCGCTGTCTTGGTATCGTCCTCGGGCACAAATACGGGCTTGGGTTCCTCGATAACGGATGCAGGTTCCTCCACAACGGGCTTGGGTTCTTCGATAACGGGTGCAGGTTCCTCAACAACAGGCTTCGGCTCCTCGACAACGGGCTTCGGCTCCTTAACAGGCGCCGCGGGTCGGGGTGAGCCGCACTGCGGACAGAACTTGCCGCTGTTGACCGCGCCGCAGCCGCACCGCCATGTGTCCTCCGCAGGAGTCTGTGCAAAAGATACGGGCAGGGGCGGTTCAATGGGCTTTGGCTGTTCTACGGGCTTGCGCTGTTCTACAGGCTTGGGTTGCTCGACGGGCTTCGGCGGCTCTGCGGGAGCAGGCTCCATCACGGGCTTCGGCGCGGGTGCAGGCTCTGATTTCTGAGCCGCGCAGTGGGGACATCTGTCATATTTATCGCCGTCGTAGTAGTGCAGATTCGGGCAGCGTTTGAGTTTCATGGTCATTTCCTCCGAACAAAATAATACGTTTTCATTATAGCACGGAACGGGGGTTCCGTCAACGACAGACCGCGCTATCCGCGGACTCTCACGGCGACCGCCGTATAGTTATCCATCGCTTTTCCGCCGCTGTTTTCGGCGGCTAGCCGCGACATTTTTTCAAGCCACGCCCTGGCGGTCGGCTCCGATTGCAGAAGCGCGAGCATCTCGCTCTCGGTCACAGGCTCCCAGAAGCCGTCGGAGCAGAGCAAAAACGCGTCGCCTGCCCTCACGTCAAACCGCGTCAGCTCGAATTTCACCGTCTCGCGGTCGTCTCCGAGCGCGCGCAGGAGCTTGTTGCGGTCGGGATGGGAGCGGAGCTCCTCCGTTTTGATCTCACCTGTGAGGACGAGCATCTGCGGGACGCTGTGGTCGCGCGTCTGCATATCGACCGCGCCGCCGCGGAACCGATAGAGCCGCGAGTCGCCGATATGCAGACAGAAGCCGCTCTCTCCCTCGAGGACGAGCACAACGGCGGTCGTTTTCATCTTTCCTGCCGCTCCTGCCTTTTCCTGCTCGGCGCGCAGCGCCTGATGCGCGCGCGGAAGAACCGTCTGCGCAAAGGACGCAAGGCTTTGGCAGCGCGTGAATTCATGCAAGACAAAACGGGCGACAAAGCGGGAAGCTCTGTCACCCATTCCGTGGCCGCCCAGTCCGTCGCAGAGGACAAAGCACTGCGCGTCCCGTTTGACGGCTGAATCGGCAAAATCCTCATTGACGGGTCTGCTGCCGCGGTCGGAAAAAATCGAAAAATCCGTTTTCAAATCCGTCACCGCCGTTCCTTACTCGCCTTCCGGGTTGCGGTTCATGTCACCGAGCTGGTGATCGACCTCACCCACCACCGCGCGGATGTCGACCAGCACGTTGACCATATTGGCAAGGATATCCGCGATGCCCGTGATGTTCGTCCTGACAACGCGCGCGTCTTCAATGAACGCGCGGGCGCCCTCGCCGACCCAGTTCCCGCTGAGATCCGCGACGATCTTGTCGTAATCCGTCACGATCTTATCGTAGCGGGCGATGAAGCTGTCCTTTTTCTCGATGCACCTGTCCATGATGCGCGTGTCGATGCAGTGGTACTCGCCTGCTTCGCTGCGGCTGTCCGCGGCATTCACCGGTCTTCTGGATTTAATATCTTCCATATCTGAAAAGTCCTTTCGCGCTCTGCGCCATTCGTTTTACTTGTTTACACCTTGATGATCTTGATTTTTTTCAGCTCGTCCGATTCGATATCGAAATAATACCCGTCGCCCAGCTCGCAGCGGGCGTACTCGTTTTTCAGCTCCTTGGGATCCATCTCGCCGAAAACGGAGCGGCTGCCGCGGTCGGACACAAATTCCGCGATGTTGTCGAGCAGGAATGCGGCGGAGATGCTGTTGTTCAGCGACGACTCGGTGTCGCGGTCGTTGTTGCCGATTTTCCTGACGTCCGAGAAGATGAACCAGTAGTTCTTCTCCTCGGCTGCCGCGATCATGCGCGGAAAGACGTTTTTCAGCAGCTGGGCGCCCGTCGCCTGAAAGAGCATCTTGCTCTGGAGCACAAAGACCGTGCCCGCGTGGGGTCGCTCGACGAAGTTCTTGTTGATGACGCCCCTCTCCATTTTGGCGGCGTAGCCGTTTTCGTCGAGGTAGTTGTTGACCTCCTCGAGCGAGGTCAGATACACGCCTCTCTGCGGCACTTCCTCATAGATATCCGCGAGCTGCCGCCTGCCGTCGTCGAAGAACACGAAGCTGTAGGCAGGATAGGCGTTGCGGATGCGCCGCACCATCAGGCGCAGGAGATTGGTCTTGCCGAATTTTTTCTTGCCGTAGATCGCGACGGCGTGGATGTCGCGCATATTGACTGCGATCGGCTTGTGGTCGTAGTAGTCGAGTCCCACCACGGGATAGGACGGGTCGAGGTCGTCCTCGTAGTTTTTCGCGAGGAATTGATCAAAGTTTTCCTCGGTCAGGTCGCCGTCAAAGGCGGTGAGCTTCTCGGTTTTGACGGGGATGTCCGCAAGGCACTCCCGCAGCATGGGCAGATCTCTCTCCTCGTTGCGGAAGGGCAGGAAGATCTGCATTTCGCGCGGCTTGCCGTTGATGACGGAGACTCCTCTGCCCGCGCAGCTCATCGGCTCGCTGACGCGCATGCCGAAGATGTCGATATATTTATCCGCGGTGCCCTCGAGGGCGAAGCGGCGGTCAAAGCTGCCGAGCATACGGCTCACGCCGCCCGAGAAGTCCGTCGCGGTAAAGACGAGCGTCAGTCCCTTTGAGAGTCCCTCGCGGCAGAGCTTGAGCAGCATTTCGTGATAGGCGGAAAACTGCTCGTCCGAGAGAAAGACGTTGAGGTTGTCGATCATCAGCATGACGTGCGCCGGACGCTCGCCGTCCTCCTTGGCATACACGTCGAGGAACCGCCGTGAAGCGAGCAGCTTTTTGTTGCGCTCGAGCTTGTCCTCGATGGAGCGGAACACGCGGCGGATGTTCTCGGCGTTGGAGTTGTCAAAGCACGCCGACACAAGGGGCAAGTCCCTGTAGGAGCCGAGGTTGCCGCCGAAGTCGAGAATGTAGATATCCCGTTCGCGGTCGGGGTCGAGGTTCTCGTGCATCCGCACGAGCAGCGTTTTGAGGAAGGTCGTCTTGCCGCTCTGGTGGCCGCCGAACACGATCATATTGTTGCCCGCGGCGCTGACGTACAGCAGCGGCTGGGTCTGGTTGTCGAGGTCATCGTAGATGCCCATAGCCAATCGCTTCATTCCGCCGCCTCCTTCATCAGCTCGAAGATGCCGTCCTTTTCCTCGTATATTGCGCCGCCCTCATAGACGATGCGGTTGGGCAGCGGCTTTTCAAAGATGATGTGCACCTTGGGGTATTTTTGCTTGTTTTGGTCGTAGTAGGTCTTGACCCTGCCGACGATCGCGTTGAGCTGGGTCTCGAGCTTGCCCTGCGCCTCCAGCTCCTTTTTGCGCTTCTTCGCCGCGAGATTGTCCTTTTCGGAGCGGTAGAACTTGGTGTAGACGCCGTTCTTGGAGGCTTCGATGATCTCCATCGGCAGCTCGAAGTTCTCCTCGGCGACGGCGCCCGCGTAGCCCGACTGGAAGTACTCGAACTTGGAGCCTGTTCCGACGAGCAGATACGCGCGTCCGTTGCCCGGCATGGTCGGGCTTGCCGCGAGGTCGTTGCCGATCATTTCCTTGGACGCCTGACGCGTCGCGACCTTCAGACAAAGACGCGACTTGGAGTTGACGCGGATGTCGTCGGTGATCGCGCCCTCGATGTTCTGCGAGATCAGGATGATGTGGAAGCCGAGGCTTCGTCCGACGCGGGCGATGGTGGTGATCTCGCCGATGAAGTCGACGTCGTCGTTCTCACCCGAGAAGCGTTTCAGCTCGGTGAACTCGTCGACGACGAGAATCAGGTGCGCCAGGCAGTTGTCGCGCGCCTGATCGCGGATCGCCTGCTCCTCCGCCTCGGAGAGCAGCTTCGCGCCCTCACCGCGCAGGGTGTTGTTGATTTTCTTGATGTGGGAGTCGATGTCGCGGCACGCGGAGATATACTGGTTGATGCTGTCGACGTGCATCGAGTTGAACAGCATTTTTCTGCGCTTGATCTCGGAGCGGAGCGCGTCGAGGAAGCGCTTGAGCATATATTCCGCTCCCGTGCCGTTCTCGTCGCCGTCGACGTCGGTGACGGAGCCGACGACGTGCGGCAGGGTGCCCAGACGCTTGATGAAGCCGCCGCCCTTCATGTCGACGAGCATCATGTTGACCTCGTCGGGACGGAACAGCATCGCGAGTCCGAGCAGGTAGGTGATGATCGTCTCGGATTTACCCGAGCCTGTGGTGCCCGCGACAAGCATATGCGGGCCGTCTGCCTTTTCGTGGAGGTCAAGGCAGGTGACGCCGTTCTCGGTCGCGCCGATCGGCACGGCAAGCGTACTCTTGACGTTGATCCTGCCCTTCGCGTCCCAGAACTGCCCGATGTCGAGGTTGTTCTTCGACATGCCGTACAGCTCGAACAAGCTGACGGCGGACGGCACCTTGCCGTTCTGCGAAATGCGGGAATAGCAGAGGGAGGAGAGGATTTTCGATGTATTGTAAATTCGCGCGTTCCAGTCGGGTGAAACGTTGAAGTTGAATTCGGTTTTACGCATCGCGTCGTCATGCGGCACGAGAGCGGCGGAGTGCTCTCCCGTGAACTCGATCACGTGGTCGCAGTACGCGGGAAGATGCTCCTTGTAGAGCTTCGGGAAAATAAAGGTCAGCCCGAGCTTGTTCTCATAGGGCTTTCCGTCGGCAGGCACGCTCGGCAGGTACTGCGCGAAGGCGTGCTCCTTGATGTCGTACTCGTGGTAGACGATGAACACGATGTGGGGAAATTTCACGCCCTGACCCGCGGCGGCGGCACGCTCACCCATGACGCTGAGCATGGAGCTGAACACCATGCCCGCGTTCTGCTCGTCAAAGACGAACTGCGAGCGGTCGGGAAAGAGGTCGCGGAAGTGCGGCATGAACTTGAAGTTTGAGATGGACGCCTCGATCTGACTGCGGTCGTTCGTCGGCGGAAAGAGCACGATGAACTGCAAATCGTCGGGCGACTGGTAGAAGCAGAGGTCGAACACCATGCGCTGAATGAGTCTTTCCGAAAAGATGGTGTTCGGGGCGACGACGCCCAGAGAGCCGCATTGGCGCATCGGAAACAGCATCGGCGCACGCTTCATGTAGCGGTATTTTTCGGAGATATAGTTGGGAAGATTGGTGAGGTAGAAGGTCTCGTCCTCACGGTTGTCATACTCCTCGTCCTCGGACAGATAGAGCGTGACCTTGTCGAATTTCAGGCGGAAGCCCTCGGACGAAAACAGGACGTCCCTGCGGCTTCCCTTGATTTCAAAGGTGTTGGGGATTTTGTCGGAGGTGCCGAGTCGGACGGTCAGGAAATCCGCGTCCTGCTGACACCTGCTGAAAATGGCGCCGATCACGCCGTAGACGCTGTGGGACGGGTTGCTCTCGTCAAACAGCTCGTTGACGTCGGGATACAGCTCGTCGAGCTTCGCGGCGTCGGTCTCCTGCCTGCGGAGGATCTCGGCGATGGTCTTGTTGATGTAGTTCTCGTAGTCGGTGCGCCACTTTTTGAGGTCTTTTTTATATTTGCTGCCCTGACGGATGTAGTTGACGACCGAGAGCACGACGGTCACGAGACTCATGGACGCGCTGAGCAGCACCGCGCCGATGGAGCCTGCTCCGCTTGTAAGAATACGCGAAAGGATGGTGACGCCGATCATGATGATGGTGGGCAGCAGCAGGAAGAAAATGCTCTGCTCCTGCTTCTGCGGCGGTGCGGACGGCGGAATCAGCTCGACGGGGGTGTTGTCGAAATGCGTCAGCTGACGCGTGCTGATGTTGTAGTCGGGGAAGGAGATGCCGTCCCTGCTGTCCGTCGCGGGATTGAACGCGGGAATCACCACGGAGGTGTTGATCTCATAGGAGCGGTAGCGCTCGGTCGGGTCGAACACCAGACGGGTGGACGAGATGAAGCCGATGGAAACCAGCGTTTTGTCCATGTCCTCCGCGGTCATCACGGCGCGTCCGTCGCGTTTTGTGCGGTCGGAGATCGCGTCGTTGTAGGAGGTCATGGTCATCTTGCGGAACATGCCGTCATCTCCCGCGGCGGTACATTCCTCAAAGATGCCGCGGCAGCGGGAATAGAACGGGTCGTCGCCCTTTTTGGCAAGTCCGTATTTGATGCCGTCCATCAGCTGCCTGAGGGTGAGGTCGCGCAGGACGATCAGCTCAAAAACCAGATTTTCATTTTTATTTTTGGGGTCAACAAACTGAACTCCGATCAACAGCTTATTGCTTTCCATAAACTCATCCTTCCGCTGTCACGCGCGCGGCGGAGAAGCGGATCTCTCCGCCGCTGCGACAGCTTATTGCTCTTGTTTGATCGCTTCGGTGATTTCCGCGTAATAGGCGGAAAAGTCGGGCGTTTCGGGGATTTCGGGGTACGGCACGGGCGCCGTTTCCCTGTTTTCGGGAATGCCGATTGAAAGGGTCGGGAGCGCCGTTTCGGGAACCGCGACGTCTATTTCTACCGTCGGCGCTGTGACAGCACCAGACGGAAGGCTCACGCTCTCTGTCTGCGGCACGTCGATCGCGGGAAACGCCGCGTCGGTCTGCACGGATATTGCGGGAACCGCAGGAGCGGATACCTCCGCGATTGACAGCGCGGGCTGCTCCAAGGATACGGCGGCAGGCTCCGCGATTGCAACAACGGGAACCTCTATATTTTCCACCGTGACTTCTGCGGTGGAAACCGCTCCGACAGCGAACCGCGCCGCGTCAACCGGCGGAACGTCCGTATTCATAACCGGCGCTTCTCCCTGTTCTGCAGACGGCAGCGCAAAGGACGCGCCGATCTTCGCTTCGGGAACCGCTACCGACACGGCAGCCGTCTGAGCCTTTGGTGCGGCAAACAGCGCGTCCGCGCGGAAAACGGGAATGTCGGGAACCTCCGCCGTGACGGTCTGCACCTCAGCCGCCTGCATTTCCGAAATACTCACCTGCGGCACGTCGGGCACCTCCGCCGTGAAAGCAGGCGCTTCCGTTGTCACAACCGCCTGCTGCGTGAAAGCGGGAACAGCGGGCACATTGCCGTCAAACGAAACGGCGAAATCCGCGCGCACCGCGTCCGTATCGAGCGCGATGTCCGTATTTTCCTCGGTGTATTCAATGCCCGCGACCGCGATATCGGGCGCTTCATACGCGACGCCTGCCTTCGGAACCTCCCTGTTGACGTAGCCGGGAGCCGCCTTGCCGCGCATCGTGCTCACTTCGCTCCTGAAGTTGAGCAGCACCTCGGTCATCTCGTACTCGAACAGCTCCTTCGCGCGCTCGATGCTCGTCATCTCCTGCTTTTCGGCAGGCTGCTCCGCAGCGTTCTGCTCGGGCATGAAGTCTTTGTTGTTATCCATAATACTCACCCCTTGGGGTAGAATGTCGGTGATTCACTACGAGAGCGAAGCGGGGATGTTGTCCGCGATCTGCTGGTCAGCCTGCTCCATCTGGTCGGCGTTCGCCTTGAGCAGCTCCGCGAGAGCGGTGACGATGCCGGGTACGGTGGTGCCCATGTACTCATTGACAGGGCCTGTAATGAACGCGCTCATCTTGTCGCGGCTCGCGCCCTCCCAGCCCGCGATCGCGTCGGCAAAGTCCGCCTGGAACTTGTCGGACGCCGCCTTGTAGCGCGACGCGATGTCGGTGATCTGTGTCACTGCGGTTCTCATTTCGTCAAACTTAAAAACGATATCTGCCATGATGATACACTCCTTTTCTTAACTGTTACGCGCCCTGTCCGGGATCCTGGTTGAGCTTGCCGAGACCGGGGTCAACGGTGTCGAGCAGCTGCTCCTTGATGGTGTTGAGCATGTTGTTGATGCCCGCGGTCAGGGAGCCTGTCGGCTCTGTGAGGTTCTGACCGAGCGCGGGAGTCGCCTTGTTCTGGAAAAACTCCCTGTAGCCGTTCGCGGCGTCGCCCTGGAAGCCGTCGGCGGTCAGGTTGTTGATGATGGACTGCAGCTCGGAATACAGCTGGTTCGCCGTATTGATATAGGTGTTGACGCTGCCCTGCGCGTTGGTGATGATCGCGCTTGAAAGAATGGATGCCATAGTTGTTTGTCTCCTCTCGGTATTGATATTGATATTATTCACTCAGTTGTCTGACAAGGTCGCGGTATCCGTCAAAGACGGGCGCGTAGATGTTTTTCGCCTGCATCAGGTTGTCCGCGATGTGCTCGATGACGATCACCTGCTGGTTGATCGGCGTGAGCAGTCCGCTCGCGCAGGAATTGTAGAACTTTTTTCCCGCGGGGGTGTCAAAGCCCGTTTTGAAGTCGTTCAGCATATCCTCGATGTCCTTCTGCAGCGCCTTGACCTCCGCCGTCAGCTCTCGGAACCGGTTCGCCGCGGTGTTCAGCGCTTCCTCGTCGATGAGAATGAGGGTATTCTTGCTCATAGGTCACCTCCGTCAGCCGGCTTCCTGCTTGCGGCATTCCTCGATATAGGACATCAGCGCCGCTCTGTCCTGATCGGTCATCAGTCCCGCAAGCTCCTCCGCCTTGCCGTACTTGCCGAGCTCGGCGTACATTCTGGTGCGGAACAGCAGCGCGAACGCGGAGCTTTCGTTCGCCTTGATCATCTCGCCGCGGAAGAAAGCAAGCTCCTCGTCATACTTTCTCTTGGCGTCCTCGAGGGTGTAGCCCTCCCTGCCCATCTTTGCGAGCCGCATCACGGCGAACGCCTCGGAGTATCTGCCGAAGTAGGAATAGTAGGTGTTATTCGGCGTCATTCTGACCAGACGCGCGTACTCGATGGTCTTTTCAAAGTCCTCCTTGAACGCGTAGCAGGTCAGCAGGGTGTAGTTGACGCGCGCGCGGAAATCCGCCTGCTCGGTAGCCTTCTGTTCGGCGTCCTCTTTTTCGAGCGCGTCCATGTCGACGCCCTTGAAGCCGGGCAGCTGATAGCCGTCGACCTCTCCGAACACGCCGTCGGGATAGGTGCGGACAGGTCTGCCGTCCTCGTCGTAGGTGACGGTCGCCGTGTCGCCCAGCTCCTCGCTGATCTCGCCCGAAGCGATTTTCGCCTCCATCGCCTGCATGTTCTCTGCGAGCATCGCGTCGATCTCCGCGGGATCCACGCTTGTGTCAGCCGGCTGCACGGGAGCCGCAGGCTCCTCCTCAGGCTCCGCCTCGGCGGTCAGCATGGTCATGAGGTCGATCGCCTCGTCGACCTTCTCCATCGAGATGCACAGCTCGCCCAGCGCGAGAACCAGCTCGTTCTTGCTGTCCTGCGTGCCGTAGGGGCTGACGATCAGCTCGTTCATCAGGTCGTATGCCTTTTGGTTGAAATCGCGGCCTGTGTCAAATTCCGTGTTCGCCGCGTTGACATAGAGATTCGCGCGGCTGACGTCGAGCGCGTATTTGTCGTTCTCGTCCTTGGCGGCGAATTTCTCCGCGTCGTCGAGCACCTTGAGCGCCTTGCCGTACTGACCGGAAACGGTGAGCAGGTTGAAGTAGACGACATAGCAGCGCAGGTCGTCGGGCGCGAGGTTGAGCCACTTGAGCGTGTATTTGAGCGCGTTGTCGAAGTCCTCCACCTGTAAATAAAGCTGGACTCTCTCGGAAAGGACGTCGGTATCAAGGGATACCTGACCCGTCTTGTCGGCGTCCTCATACTTCTGATAGTTGATCAGCGCCGCCTTGTAGTCGCGCTTGATGCTGCACATCAGCGCGAGCTGGTAGTAGATGCGCGCCCTGACGTCGTCGGAGCACTCCATCATCTCCGCCGCGGTGTAGTTCTCCATCGCCTTTGGGATGTCGCCCGCGAAGAAGTAGGCGTTGGCGAGGTTGAACACATGGTCGCCGTTCTGCGGGTCGCTCTCGACCGCCCTGTTGAAATAGACGAAAGCGTCGTCAAAGCGGTTGAGCGACACGAGCGCCGTGCCTGCCTTTGAGAGCGCGTAGCCGTCGTCGGGAGCCTCCTTCAGCGCCTTGTCGTACCACGCGACGGCGTTTTCAAATCTTGCGTTCGCAAACGCCACGTCCGCGTTGGCAATCGCTTCCTTGTAAGCTTCAATATCCAATTCAAACCACCTCTTTATGATTTTGTTGTTGATTATATTTATTGATAAACACCGCTAGGGTGATTTTTTGCTTTGTTTTACCTCGGGAATATAGAAGGTGTCGGTGATGATGCCCCACTTGTCCTTGTCGATGACCCAGCGTGTCGACGCGTCGCCCACGGAGGGCAGCGTCGCGGTTCTGCCCACATTGAAGTAGAAGTTGTCCCATAGCTTGAAAAAACTTTCCAGCTTCGGATAACGGTGAACCCCTGCTAAGATCTCCGATTCCCTTTCCACCCATATGCCTCTGGGGAGTTGAATCGTCTGTCTCAGCGACTCCTCGCCGTGGGTGAAATCATTGATGATGGTGAGCTTCTCGGGCAGCTTGACCTTTTGGGTCTCCTCCAGATAAGCTCTGATCCTGCTATCCAGCTCGCCGGAATACTTAATGGTTTGGATTTTATTTCCTCCCCACGTAAGCACGTCCCAGTTTCCCGTACCGGAATCCAGCGTCTTTGCCACCTCGGGAGACACATTGATACGAATCGACTCGAGTTCCCTCATTTCCGTGAAGGGAGTGGGTTTGACCGCAGTCCTTACCCCGCTGAACGCCTTTCCGAACGCCAGATCCAGCGTTCCGCCGATAACCGCTCTGGTGTAGATCTCGGAAAGCAGCTCGACATTGATCTTCCGGTCACTTCGCCACGCCGAAAACGCGGTGCTGAGCGCGGAGGTACCGGCGCCCGAAGCCCAGATGATACGCCCCGATTGCAGAAAGAATCCGGCTCCGAAGCCCGCGCCGCCCAACGCGCCGAAAAAGCCTCCCGTCGCGGTGTTGATGGCGATTTCCTTTCCCGAGCCGCCCTGTACGGCGGTCGAAACGCCGCTGACGGTCGCGCCGATACCGCCGAATATCAGCGCGCTTTTCAGCGAAGCGGTGCCGATCGTGCCTGCAACCGCCGCTGTACCTCCAGCGCCCGCGGTTCCTGCCGCGCCTGCGCCCGCAGCCGCCGCTGTTCCGCCTGATAAAAACAGGATCGCCGCAACCAATACGGCAGCGCCCGTGATGACGCCGGCTTTCTTCCAGCCGCCGTATTCATCCTCGTCCCAGCTGTGCCACTTTTTTTCGAATTCCCGGTAGGCGATCGCCGACCAGTAAGCGGGCTTCTGGTACCACGGCATCTCGTCCTCCATTTTTTGGATGGCGGCGATCTGCGCCAGTACCTCCTCGCAGCGCCTTTTGTCCTCCTGCACCACCGCGAGCTGCGCCCTTCTGTATTTCAGTTCTTCCTCCAGCAGCGCCAGTCTCAGGTTCGGCATGAACCACAGGTACTTCACCTGATGCTCCGCGAGCCTGACGTCCTCGAGGAACGCCTCCACCAGCTGCCGTTTGAGATCCATCATGGAACGCTCGATTTCCTCGAGCTGCGCGCGCTTGTCCAGCTGCTCCGCGGCGTTCGCGAGGTTGCCCAAGCCGCCGTTCAGCGCGTGAAGATCGCCGACCAGCCCGCTGAAATCCTGCTTCACGCCGTACTTCGCTTCCAGCAGGGCTTCCCACATTGCGAACATTTTCTCAATATTGTCGTAGTAAAGCTCAATCCGATTGCCGCTCATTGCGCTTCACCTCCGCTTATAATCTGTGACTTGCCATCCAGCTGCTCATGCTGACACCCGACGCCCGTCCGAGCGACGCGCCCGAAGTGGATGCAGCCTGTCCGATCGCGGCGACGCTGCCGCCCGGCCGGGCGACGCCCGAGAAGTTCGGCATGATGACCGTCGTGATGGTCTGTCCCGATGATACAAGACCATCAAAAGCCAGACCGAGGTCACCCCTGATTCCCGCGGGATTCAGCCCCGTGGGAAGCTTCGGCATGGTGGAGCTGACCGCTCCGCTTACCGCGCTGCCGACCGCGTTATTGATCATGCCGCCGATGTCGCCGACCGAGCTTGTCACACCGCCGATCACATCACCGACCGCTCCGCCGAACGCACTGCCGACGCCCGAGAAATAGTCGCCGATGCCGCCGATCACGCCGCTGATCTGATTCGTTATATTTCCAAGCGAGCCGCCCGCGCTGCCGATCGCGTTTCCGATCGCGCCGCCGACGTCTCCTATCGCTCCGTTGATATTGCTTCCGATATCGCCGATCGCTCCGTTGATTGCGCCGCCGATATCGCCGATGGCACCGTTGATCGCGCCGCCGATATCGCCGATGGCACCGTTGATCGCGCCGCTGATATCATTGATGGCGCCGCTGACTTCTCCCGCGATATTGCTGACCGCCTGTCCGAAGCCGCTGCCCTTGATGCCGTCTATGACGTCGCTGACCGCGCCGCCCGTGATGTTGTTGAAGTCGTTCGTCACGAAGTCGCCCATCGCGCCCATCGCCTGATTCGCCACGTTGTTCACCAGACTGCTGCCGAGCGATTTCGCAAAGTCCGCGGGATTGGACAGCTTGCTCAGGTCGCCCCACGACAGGCTGCCGAAGGTATCCTTCGCCGCGTTTGTCGCCATATTCGTCAAGGTCGGCATCTGCTCCTTGCACCAGTTGTAGCCGTTTTTCAGCGCGTCCGTGAACTGGTTGTCCGTCAGTCCTCCCATCGCGTCGCCGAGCATATCCTTGCCCATGCTCACCAGCTCGCCGCCGACCGCCGAACCTGCGGCGGAGGCTCCCGAAATGAGAATGTCCTTGCCGTGTGCGTCCCAGTAGCCGTCGAGCGAACCGTTGTTGTCGATCAGATAGTTCGTGCCCGTGGCGATGATCTTGCCGCCCATTTCAACGCCGATCTTCGTCAGCTCTCCGAGCAGCTGCGAGCCTGTCGCCGAGGTGACGGCTCCCGCCGCCGCGCCTGCAAAGCCGCCGACCGCGCCTGTGACCGCGCCCATCAGGATCGAGTCGCCGCAGGAGTCAAAGATCTCTCCCGCGCTCTTTCCCTGCACGACACCCGACACCACCGTAACGGCGGCGCCCGTGGCGGCGGCTATTGCGGCTCCCTTTGCCGCTACGAGGAACAGCGGAGCCGCCGCGCCTCCCGTAAAGACCGAGAGCGCCGCGAGTCCCGCGATGACGACAATGCCGACGACGATCTTGACGATCGCCTTCCAGTGCTTGACGATGAAGTTCTTGGTCGCCGTCCACGCCTTCTTCGCGCAGTCGACCACCCAGTCGACCGCCTTTTTGAACGCGCCCGCGATCGCTTTTCCCGCCTTCTTGAACGCGTCCTTGATGCGCTGCCATACCGACTTTTTCTTCGGCGGCGGTGGCGGTATCGCCCACGGATTCGCTTCATAGAACAGTGCGTTTGATGCGCTGATGGTCTGCGCCGCGCGCTGATCCGCCATTCTGACGGTGTGCAGGAACGCGCCCAGATTCTGCATCGCGAGGTCGACCTTCTCCACTCTTTGGGAATCGACCTTGTTGATGCGCTCGTCAAGCTGCTCCACGGCGGTCTGCAGATTGCCTGCGCCGCCGTCCATATTATAGATTTTGGACTTGACCGCCTTGAAGGAATCGATTACCTTTTCCGTATCGGCCTTCATCACCGTCAGACCGACGCGCTTATAGGTTTCCTGCAGATCCGTCAGATTGCAAAATGATTGTTTAAGCAACTCAATCCGCATAGTTTTTCACCTTACTTTCCTCTGCCGCAGGCGGCTCACATGTATTTCTTGAAGTGCGCCATGTCATATATACTCGCGCCGATCACCTTTTTCATATCCGCCTGCACCTGCACCAGTGCGTTCATCTGCTTATTGAGCGCCTCCATCTCCTGCTCCAGCGCGTTGAGCTTGGCATTGACGTCCCGGATCGCCTGCTCCAGACGCGCTTTTTCTTTTCTTAGCTCGTTCAGCGCGTTCAGCGAGAACCGGTTCTCGCTCACAAAGGGTGTCTTGAGAGCCTGCGTGATCGACGGGCAGTTGACTCCGCTGCAGATGATGCTTTCCGCGAAGTTCGCCTCTACAATGCCCGCGAAACGGTTTGACTCGTAGATATCGGTGTTCACTCTGCCTTCGACGTCCAGATCGCGGATCACGTCGCCGATCTGCTCGACGCGCTTTTCAAAATTCAGCTTGTCCGAACGCATGGAGTCCGCCTGCGCCGACGTCCGTTTGTATGCGTCCTCGCACGCGCCCAGCTTTTTTCCGGCGGAGGTGTATTCCTCCGCGGCGTTGTTGAACCGCGATTTCGCCGCGTCATAGCAGTCCTGCGCCTCGGTCTGCGTACAGTTGTTCCAACCCATAGAAACCCTCCTTACTGAGTCAGAATAAACAAATATTTACCATTATTTTTTCATACTTTCCTGAGAAAGAATGCAATATTCACAATAACATTATACTGGAAGAATCCTTTTTTGTCCAGTGTGAAAACGGGTATTCCGACACTTTTGTCAGCTTTTCGGGAACGAAAAACATGTGCAATTTTTGTGCATTTCCGACAACATACTACAAAAAAATGAGGCAGGATACCGGTATTTTGTTCCGCAAAAATAAAACCCGCTTTTTCAAGCGGGCTTTGGTCGGTGAATTATGTCTTTTCGGCAGGGAACCTGATGATGGTCTCCGCGACGTACTGCTGAATCAGCGTCGCGTCCATGATGTCGATCTTGCCGTCGCCGTTGACGTCGGCGGAATATCGCTGCGTTTTGGAAAGGGTGTATATCTCCGCGGCGGACTTCTGCACGAGCGTCGCGTCTCCGACGTCGACGCTGCCGTTGCGGTTGACGTCACCGAGTTTCAGCTCGGGAGCCGCGAGGACAAAGCAGCCAAGCTCGGACGTGGTGAAGGTGAAGCTGTCGTCCTTGAAGGCGGCGTGCGTATTGAGGAGCGCGTTGTTGTCCGCAAGACGGTAGATCGTCATCTTGTCGTCCTCGCAGGGAATCGTCACGGTGACCTCGCGCAGCGGCTGAACCGCCTTTCCGTTCTTCATCAGGCGGATTTCATACACGTCGTATATTTTCACCTTGTCGTCGAGCCTGATGCGGCTGAGGACGGACGCGTCGTCAACCTTGCGCACAAACAGCTCCGCGTCATTCCGCGCGACGACGGTGACGCCGTTCTGCGTTTTCTTCTCGTTGTGCAGGACAGGAATGACCTCCTGCTGCCTGATGATCTCGCCGCATACGGAGCAGTGACTGCCCTCTGTCAGACCCGTTTCCTCAAAGGTCGCGGGCTTTTCGGGGTCGATGACCTCAGTATGCACATGGACGGTCGTCGGTACAGCGGTTGTCGGCTGCGGTTTCGTGGTCGGGACTGCGGTCGTCGGCTGCGGTTTTGTCGTTGGAGCTATGGTCGTCGGCTGCGGCTTGGTGGTCGGAGCTATGGTCGTCGGCTGCGGTTTTGTCGTCGGAGCAATGGTCGTCGGCTGCGGTTTCTTTGTCGTCGGGGCTACGGTTGTCGGGGCTTCAGTCGTCGGCTGCGGCTCGTCGTCCTTGAAGGTTCCCGCGTAAACGGCAGCCGCCCTGTCGGTCGGACGGTAGGAAATGCCGCCGCGGACAAGCCGTCCGTCCTTGAACAGATAGTACGGGACGCGCTCGCGGCTGCCGAGCTGCATATGCTCCAGCTTGAGGTTGACGGTGGTCTCACCCGACGCGCCTGCCTTTGGCTTGAAGGTCACGGAGACGAACGGAACCTTGTAGCCGTTCCTGTTCATCTTGAAGCCGCTGACATCGGAGACGTTGCCCTTGATGCCGCCGTTCGGCATCGACTGCGGCGCGAGGTTGGCGACGGTGCCCTTGCGGTCGGCAAAGCGGAGAATGAGGAAATTCTCATCCTGCTCTCCCGTTTCCGCGTCAAAGACAGCGTTCACACCGGGCGTCATATCGACCTCGAGCTTGCTCTTGTCGTAGGAAAGCGAGAACTGGGCGTTGACCATGTTGTCGGCGGTGATCTGAATCCACCATGTCACGGTGATCTGCTTCTCGCCGTTCGAGAACGTCTCGGAAACCTGCGGCGCGATGTTGGAGGTCGCGTTGACGGTCAGGATCTGCGGGTCTGCCTGCGTGGTGACAATTGGAGCCTCTGTCGGCTCGGTCGCGGGCTGCGTCGGCTTGACGGTCGGCTTCTGCGTCGCGGGCTGCGTCGGTTTTACGGTCGTCGGCTGCGGCTTGGTGGTCGGAATGACGGTCGTGGGCTGCGGCTTGGTCGTCGGCGGCTGCGTGGTGGGTGCAGCCGCGTCCGCGACGTCGATCCTCCACGTCGCGCCGCTCTTGGTGAGCTTGTCCCATCCGCTGAGGTCGAGCGTCAGGGTCAGCCTGACGTAGTCCTTTTGGGAAACGGGCGTAAAGGTGATGTTGGTCGGGCTGTTGTAGAGCGCGGGATTCGCCTCGTTGAGCCTGACCTCTGCCGCGCCGTCATAGCCCCAGTTCATCATCCAGCTGCCGTTGGCGGCAAACTTGACCTGATAGGACCGGTTCGCCCTGACGCTGTCGCAGACAAGGCGGTACACGCCCTTCGCGGTCTCCTTCATCTCGTTTGCCTCGGCGTTAAGCCCCCAGCTGACGTTGTTCAGGAAGCCGTCCTTGCCCGAACCGACGGCGACGAGCTTTTCGATCGGATACTCCGCCTCGGCAACGCCCTTGCCCGAAGCCGCGATCGTCTTGGTTGAGGGGTCGAAGGCTACGGTCACGTCGCAGTCGGCGGTTACCCTGAAATCATAGTTATAGGTGGTGCCGTTCGCGCCGTACCACTCCTTGCGGTTCTTGTCGCCGCCGATAAAGCGGACGACCTGAAGCTGGTAGTTCTCATCATAGGAAAGCACGTTTCTGACGGTGATCGCATAGGTGTCGTCGGCTTTCCGCGTCATCACGTTCTCGGTCGACTGCGGGTTCCAGCCGTCGAGCCACACGGAATCGCCCGTGATCACGTAAATATCCGACGCGGCGGACGCCGCGAACGGCAGAGCGGTCAGCACCGCCGCTGTCATCAGCGCGGACAGCAGCACGCTGATGAACCTTTTGAATTGTTTCATCGTTCATCCTCCTCGCATTGCGTTATTCGGTTACTTTCATTATATCACAAATGACCCCGTGCAGTATTCCAAAAATATACAGTACGTTTTGTCTGTATTGCACATCCGGTAAAAAAACGCCCGTCTTTCGGACAGGCGTTTCTGATATCTCAAAGCAGCGGACAATCGGGATCCGGGAGGTCGTATCGGCCTGTTTTCGCGTAGGTGACGCACTTTGCTCCTCCCGCGCAGGATGCGGCGTAGCGGCACTTTCCGCAGGCTTCGGGAAGCGGCGTCTGACGCAGGCGGATCAGATCGGGATTGTCGCGGTAGATCGCCGCAAGCTCCGTTTCGCGGACGTTGCCGAACACAAGCGGCAGACGGCGGCATGCCATCACCGAGCCGTCGGCGAGTACCGTCAGCAGCCTGTCCCCTGCCGTACAGCGGTAGACGCTCTTGCTTTTGCAGGGAATGAACTGCAGCGCGCGCGCACAGGAGACCATCCTTCTGCGGTTCAGACGCGCTGCCTGACGGCTGAGCTTTTTGAACTCCTCCTTCGTCAGCGAAAGGTGCTTTTCATCCTCCGCCGCAGGAATCACGACGCGGTCGAACCAGAGCTTGTCGACGCCGATGTCACTGCAGTAACGCGCGAGCGCAGGCAGCTCGTCTTTGTTCTCACGCTGCGCGGTAAAGGACACGTCGGTGAAGATGTTCTGCGCCAGCAGCGCGTGAATGCCGCTGACCGCGCGGGCAAAGCTGCCCTTGCCGCGGATTGCGTCGTGCGTCTTTTCCGTGCCGTCCAGACTGACCTGTACATAGTCCACGCCGCACGCCTTGAGACGCATCGCCTCCACCCTGCCGATCAGCGTGCCGTTCGTCAGCACGGCGGTGGTGACGCCGCGTTTTTTCGCCTCCTCAAGCAGGCGGAACAGCTCCGGATGCGTCAGCGGCTCTCCTCCCGTGATGTTCAAAAAGCCCTTGAAGCGGTTCTCCCTGAGCAGCGTTTCATACTGACCGAGCACATCGAAAAGCGCGTCCGCCGACTCAAACGCGGTGTAGTCGTCCTGATAGCAGTGCGTGCAGCGCAGGTTGCAGCGGTGTGTGATGTGCCACTGCAGCGTGAACCATCCGTTATATTCGATCGTCTCCACGGCGCTCACCTCCCTTTCTGACGCTATCATATACCAAAACCGCGGTTTTGTCAAAATGCTCCGAACATATCGCAATTGACCTCCAACGGTTTTTTGCACAAATTTCGTGGATATCGTTGACTTTTTTTAATATTTTTAGTATAATAGCGATATATCTGCTGCACAAGGCAGGAGGGTGATAAAATGAAGCTGAATCCCGATTTTGTGGTGCACAACACAGGCGAAGAAACCCTGCTTGTACCCACCGCACGCGCGCCCTTTCACGGGCTTGTTCAGGGCAACAAAACGCTCGATGTGATTCTCGGCTGCCTGCAGACGGAGACCACCGAGGAAGCGATTGTCGCAGAGCTTGCCGCCCGCTTTCACGGCGACGCCGACGACATGCGCGAGGACGTCGCGGCTGCGCTTGCGCATCTCAGAAAAATCGGAGCGCTCGAGGAATGACCCGGCGGTACGGTCTTTTCCGCGCTCTGCTCTGACCGGCTGAAGCATCCGCTTCACAACACAAACCGATATCAAGTAAAATCACCGAAGCACCGCTTCCGTCACACTCCGCAGACAGAAGTCGGTGCAGATAATTTCCTCTGTTATTTTGACAAGCAAAGGCGCTGAGTTCCTCTCAGCGCCTTTGCTTGTCTTTTTGAATCACTTTGACGGCTTATGAAGATTTTCCCACTGGGATTTTTCTTTTGCCATGATTTTTTCTATGTTGATCAGGAACATGTTTTCTCTCAGCTCATCGAGCTTCTCCCCGCTGAATTCGGGCACGGGCTTGTCCTTGGCGACATAGGGCTTGGTCAGGGTTTTTTCGCTGTAGTCGCCCGCCTGCGCAAGATACACCGTCAGCTCGGTCTGAAGCTCCTCGGAGGTCGAGCGGAACTGCACCCATTTGTGCTGAAACTTAAACAGATTCAGGAACGCGGTGAGGATTGCCGTCGCGGCGGAAATCACGCTGACCGCCAGCTTGATCCAAGGCTCAATATTCAAAGGCACAATCGTCTTAGCCACCATATCCCAAAGCTGAATATTCTTAATTAATTCATCCGGTACAGAGTTGAGCAACGTCGCGATGGTGGGCAGCGCAATGGTAAACGCGCTGAGAACGAAAAATGCCCTTTTCATGCTCTTTGCATTTTTGGTATACCAGATAACAGAATGACAGAACCGTTTCATAGTATATTCGCTGCGGAACACACATCCGTCCTTGGTGAACACCCGCGACGCCAGATCCCTGATTTCGCGGTATTTTTTTATATCGTTTTTCATATCCCGGCAGACCAATTCATTCAGGTCTGTCTGACATTTGGGAGAAACGTCCGCGCCGGTGTCGGTATCAGGAGCGTTGTCATCGGCATCGCCGGCGCCGCCTGCGCCTGCTCCCGCGGAGGTTTCGTCGGGATTCTCCTGTTTTTCGGACGCACGGCTGCCCTCTGATTCCTCATCAAAAGCCGAGTCGGTTCTGACCTCACTCGGGTTTTCGGCTGTATCATTTTGTGTTCCTGCCTTCTCCTCAGGCTTTTCGGCTGCGGTATTTGGCTGATTGGCAGTATTTTCCATAGCGCACCTCTCTTTGCTGTTTTTACAACATTTTTCTTTTTTATTTTAGCACAATAAACAAAATTTGTCGCTGTTTTTCGACAGAACACCGTGACAATTTTCACTGCAAAAAATTGTGCATGATGTTGAAATATTCGTTTTGCTGCGTGCAATCTGTTCCTTTTCCGAGCACGACAGCGGTAACGGCAATACTGCGCCGCCTACGCTGTCATATATGCCGTGACTTTTTTGTTGAAGTCAATTGATATTTCACAGGGCACAAGATTATAGTAATAATTGCCCTGATCGGCGAGACGTCCTCTCGAGACGGGCGCGCGATTACTGCGGCATCCCGTCCGATACGGAGAACATCGAGCTGGTCGCCGGCGATATCACGAAGCCGAACCTCGGACTTTCACCCGACGATTACGGACGGCTGTGTGAAACCGTCGGAACCGTGTTCCACTGTGCCGCGCCTGTTTTTTATACCCTTTTTGCGTTACCGGAAAGGTTATAAATAAGGGTATAATTATCAGGTTCAATACTTAAAAAAGTCAAGGAGCCGCAGTGCCGCACATCTTCATATAGAGATACCGCGTTGGAGGTTACGGTCAAATTTATGTCAGCGCAAAAAAATAATAAATTTTTCAAACGCCCGATTTTTGTCCCTATTTTGTCATAGTCTGTCTGATATACTATAGTCACAGTCAAGGGAACAAACCCGACGGAAATCAAAACATAAAGGAGATCATACCAATGTACAGCGAGAGAATCAATAAGGAAGAAAGAATCAACGCAAGAGTCAACGCAATGAGAGCGCACAGAAAGAGCGTACAGAGAAAGAAAAACATCCCCGTCATCGCGACCGCAGTATGCACGATCGCGCTTCTCGCGGGCGGCACCGTATTCGGTATTTCGATGCTGAACAATCACAAGACCGCCGACAAAACGCAGGCGGTACAGTCCACCGTCGCGGCAAAGAACGCGCAGAGCACGCAGAAAGCCGCTCAGGTCAGGAACACCGCAGCAAAGACCAACAATCAGACTGCGAATGCATCCAACACCGATGACGCTCAGGACAACATGCCCACCTATGACGAGAGCACCAACTCCTACAGCTATTCCTACAACGGCTACGAGAACAACGACTTCAATAACAACGACAACTACAGCCGGAGCGATAACAGCTACAGCGTTAATGATAACAGCAGCAATAACGGCAGCGCCGTACAAACCGCCTACACAGGCACCCACCACAGCGGCGCAAGCTGGAACGGTACAGGCAGTCCGCTCCACTTCACCGAGAACGGCAAGACCACAAAGGGCTACGACTGGCGCTATGAGGGCGGCAACGGTCTTGTCGACCTCGGCTGCGACTACACCTTCGACGGCAACAGCTACGACTTCTCGCTGATCGGCAAGGAGCCGGGCAGCGGCAGCATCACGGTATGGCACAACACCGACAACAACACGCAGGTGCCCACCACCATCAACTTCACCGTCGATGATGACCTGAATGTCACCTACAACTAATATTCGTTTTTGATAACCCCCAAAAAGAGACAGGCTCTCACAAATGCGTGAGCGCCTGTCTCTTTCATTCTTCAAGGGGTTATTTTCTTGCATGTGAGGGTTTGACGGCAAATCAATCAAACCTGTCCTTTAATCTTTCCAGCTCGGGATAAATGTTTTCTCTCGAAATTCCCATTGCTTTCAGCCATTCGACGATCTCTTCACAGCAGCTTTTATCGATGACAAGCTTATACAGATACTTATTGTGGCTTTCGGGCAAAAGCAGGTTCTGTATCTGTTCAAGCTCACAGTAGCTAAACGGCGTGTTCTTTCCCTCGGCATCAAAGGGAGGGCTGTATAAATTGAAGGCGACAAAGCAGCCGCTCTGGGTTCTGATACGCGAATTCAGCCGCGAAGTCCATACCGCAATCGGCAGGAAAAGCTTTTGAAGGTTGATGTTTTTCTTGAATTCGGCGGCAATATTCAAATTCTGCGTCCTCAAATACTCATCAAACCGCTCTTTTCCGAGGATATACATATGATAAAGCCATTCATTGTGTTTGGTGGAGAGATTGGGTATGGTATTTGCATGCGTCAGCATTTCAGAGAAATACGGAGCAAATACACCGCTTTCCTTCAAAGCCTCACCCATCGCCTTGTTTCTCACGTGGTTGTACAGCCCCGGGCTGAATATGTAGAGAGCGGCGTCCCTGTGATATCCCTTCTCGATGCGTTCCTTTTGATTTTTATAATCAAAAAAGTATTCAAGCGCGAAGTACAGCGAGGTCGACACATTCTCTGTCCAGTCGAGGAAGTTTGTGGGAACAGCGTAGTGCTGCATCAGCGCAATATAGTCGGACTGCGTAAAGCGCACGCCCGTCGGCATTTCGGCGGCGCCGTCGGCACGGAACTTGAACTCCTCGAACTCACTCAGCTGGTATTTCCGAAGCGTGGGATAACGCTCCTGCTTTTTGGCATCGTATTTACGGATGATAGACGGGAGCAGCGTGAACTCGGCGTCCACATGCCCTCTGAACCACAAAAAGTCCTTGAATTTGACTTTCTCGCATTGTGCCGCCTCTTTCAGCATTTTGGAGCAGTGTCTCACATAGAACATCAGCTCGTTGAGCGAATGGATGGTAAACACTGTCGAGAATTTTTCCTTGCCGTTCTTGGGAACGGCAAGATCTCTGAGACTGACGGGCACCGTCGGGCTCCAGAAAGCGGGAGCTTGCTTTGCCGCGCAGATCGCCTTGTTGATGTTGCCCAGCTCGGAAAGCCTGTACTGTCTCTGGAACCTGTCGGCTACAGAGATGTTTTGCGTGAACAGCGCGTCCAGAAAAGCTTTGTACCGTCCCTGCGGCTGCGCGCTGATTTCGCCGTTCCCGCTGTCGGAGTCCGGCCTTGCAATGTAATCCGACAATTCGGGCATTTCGCCCAGAATATGCCTGTATTCCTCCTGAATGCGCTGAAAGATATCGATATCCGCTTCGGCGATTTCCTTTGATTCCTTGGATATTGTATCGGAGGCCCTCAGCTTTTCCAGCCTGAGATTTACATCATAGTTATCAAGGACGGGCTTTATGCAGGAATCCCAAAAAACCGCATAGTCTCTTCTGAAGGAGCAATAGCAATCCAAGAAAAATTCCAGCCATTTGTCAGCCTCGTATTCAAGCCGCCTAGCTTCATTCATACCCTCTTTGCGAACGGATCTGTTTTGCTTTGATAGTTCCTCAATATAGTCCTTGCCGGGGGTGATATACCTCTTTTTACGCGCGTAAAACCACGAATAGGCGCGCCGGAAATCCGCTTTTGTTTGGGAGGAAAGGTACGGGGTATGTCTCTCGTCCCTGCCGATGTCCCATCCCCCGGCATTTTCCTGATAGAAATACTCGGCGACAAAGGCGATTCTCAGCCTTTGCTCGTGCTCCTCTGACATGATTTCGAGGAGCATATCGTTGTCTGTTGCCTCGAAATTATCCTTCCAGTTCTGCACGCAGAAAAAGAGGTATTCCTCCGCCGTCATGCCGTTCAGGGAAACCATCGAGATATCCGCGCATGCCTCGTTGAGAGAAGCGCGGCAGGGATACAAAACGGAGTATATGTCGTTGCCTCTGTCGAAGTGCAGCTTGTTTCTTTTTATCAGCAGTCTGCGGCGGGGCAATTCCCGGATATAGGAATCAAACTTATCCGTGTTTTTCCTGCAGTATTCCAGTCTTTGCAGAAAACGCCGCTCTAAACTGTCATTTGAATAGCCCGGATCCGTGAGCATCTTCTGTGCCTGCACATAGAGCAACTGAAAGTAATCGCGAAAAATCAAGTTAAACAGGTCGTTGGATTCCTCCGAATAGGCAAAATCCAAAACAACGCTTTCAAATTTGGTGCGGATGCTGTTCTGATACGGCTCCAGATATGTATACACGCGGGATTTATAATTGTCCGCAACCGCCTTGAGAATAAAGTCCTCCATCGACTGCGCGGAATTAAACAGATAATAGACAAACTTCGACATTCCGTTGTATTCATCCGCCGGCTCGGCAAAGAACTGCTCAAAGGAATTATCCGCTGTCAGATCCATTCCCGAAATCACAAGATACTTTAGCTCCTGCAGCACCTGCAGCTTAAAAATCAGCGTCAGATACAGAAGCGCAAGATGATAGTTTCTTTCCCGTCTCTCACACGGCACGGCATAGTGGAACAGCTCATGTGTCAGGTAGCCAATCCCGCGGTGAGGGTGGAAGATGATGGAATTGGGGATATTCAGGTTGACCGTCCGCATGCCGCTGTTGCTGCCGATCTCAAAAAACAGCTCCGTGATGACCTGCGGAACCATGTTGACGGTAATAAAGGGCACCAGCTCCGACTGGTTGTCGGTTTGCTGCAGGCGGTAGATGATCTCAATGATTTTTTTCGTGATGCCGTAGTAGGCGTGCATCAGAAAATCATACTGACCGGTGGAGCGCAGGTGGCAGCTCGGAATTTCAAAAAACAGCTTGCTCGACTGCGAAAGGTGGTAGATTTGCTGTTTGAACGCGTTGGTGACATTGTTAAAATCTTCCCACGACCACGGCATATTCTGATTTTGCAGCATCAGCTCGATAGCGTGAAGGATAGATTTGAACTGACGGTGCAGATCGGATACCCAGATCGCATTGTACGCGCCCGTCAATACACTCTTGTAGTCTGTATACAGAATGTCAAGCGTATCGACCGCTCCCGCCGAAAAACATATGCGGTTTTTCAGCTCCCTGCGGATGCTTTTGTAGTAGCTTTCGTTGCGCTTGTAGCCGCTCTCGCTGTCGTCGCGGTAATCCGGATCGTCAATCAACTCGAAGGCTTCAAATACGGGAGCCTTTGATTTATCAAAGGATGAGGTGAAGGAAATAAAAAATCCCTCGTCCTCTCCCATTTCCCTGAGCTTTTCGTCCAGCTCCGCGGCGTCCTCGCGGGTATACAAAAGGCGGATGTTGCTGCGGAGAACCTCTCTCTCCTTGTCCGCAAAAAACTTCCCGTCCTCTTTTTTTGCGACCGCCATCTCACCCTCGGGACTGATGAGGTGTATGGCTCTTTTTGCCGAGACCTCGACGACAAGGTCGTATTCGCCGACGGAAAACGAGATCTTGGAAGCCTTTTCGTCTCCCGCGATTCTGTGCGCGAGCGCTTTCAGCTTGGCGCGTGAATCCGTGATATCCTGTATTGCGATCTGAACCAGCGCTTTCCCTCTTATTTCCGTTTTACTGTCCAGAATGCCGCTCGCCAAATCATCTCTGATTCCGATTGTGGAGTAGCAGTTCAGAAAAACAGAATACTTTTCTCCCTTTTCATCCTTCACCCGGATGTGCTTGATGGAATCGAGCAGCCGGAGCACATCCACAAACTCGTTGCAGATAAAGACGATTCCCAGCTCCGTAGCGTTCAGCGAGCCGAACACCTCGCAGTGAATCTTATTCTCCAAAGACTCGTTCAGCTTGTCGGTTATTTCGTGTATTTTAAAGCGAACAAGCTTCAGCAGCGGCAGCAATCCCGTATACTGCCGGATGATCTCATTGGTGACCGACAGCATCGACAGGCAGAAAAACCGTCCCTCGACAACTGTCGCTCCGTTGTCCGCCGCCACCCATGCTTCGGCGGATTCGTCATATACGATTCTGGTTTTTATTTCCTTTTCGAGCAGCTCTGCGGGAATGTTCGCGCCGTTCTCTTTGCCGATCGGCTGAGAAATATCATACAACAGGACAGACTGCCTTTTGCCCAGCCAATGCTTCGCTTTTGCGGACACATCATAGTATTTCCTGAACGTGTTCACCTTCACGAATTCCAGCAGATCAAAATCGCCGAACGCGAGATAATCCCGCTGGGTTTTCTCGTGCTCCTTGAGCATTTGGTTAAAATATAAAATACACCCGGAGCTATTGTAACGATAGCGCCGGGCGTACTGATACTGATTAATTAAATATCCCTTCGGAATAATAGTTTCACTCATAATCCCCTCACAAAAAACGCTCCTGAAAACTA
This sequence comes from Ruminococcaceae bacterium P7, assembly GCA_900100595.1. Taxonomy (GTDB): domain Bacteria; phylum Bacillota; class Clostridia; order Oscillospirales; family Acutalibacteraceae; genus Ruminococcoides. The sequence goes on along the minus strand of FMUA01000014.1, from coordinate 1,297 downwards.
ACTTTTACAATTCTCCACCCAAATGCGGACATGCCGATTTGTCTTTTTATCCAACTCGTAAATATAAAAACCGCTGTTTTTTTCGCACTGCATTCCAAACCTGTCGGTATAGTGGAGTTTCTGTTTTGTGTAAAAAGCATTCGCCCTTTTTCCGGGCTCAAAGATTTTCAGCTGATTCATTCTTCTCTGATTCCTTTCATGTTTTCATAAGCGTTTCGGTTTTGAGGATTTAAATAATTTGATCTATTCTATCACGCACAAAGTCGTATGTCAATAGCTGATTCACAAAAATCACAAATTTTTTTGGAAACTATCGTAAAGCCGTCACTTTACCGGAAAGAGAGCCGTTCCCCTCTGCGGTATGGCATCAAAATCCGAATCCTCAATACTATTTGTATGCTTATTTGCTGACCATCATTCTGATCATCATTTACTATTACTATATACGGAAATTTTCCGTCTGATACGGATTTACAACAAACAGCCTTCAACTTGACCGCAACGACGCCGTTCCGTATCAGGATGTCAGCTGTCCCGTCAGAAAAGCGCACCTCCTGCCTTTATATTATTTCTGAGATTGGCTTCATTATACCATAATTGAAATAAAAGTTACATTGTGAGTTCTGTAGAAATCGTCACACACAAACTGGTTACTATGCTTAAAATCTATCAACAAAATAGATTTTTATGGTGAGGGTGTCACTATTCGCTTCAAATACCGGAAGCTCTTCCACTAATGGGCGATTATCGCCGAAAATTGCATAGTTCTATGCAATTTTCGGCGTATTCCAAAGAGGAAAAAAATTCCAAACATTTTCAGTTACTGACCTCTTGCCCTCTTGATTGTCCGATGCGCTGACTTCTTGACCTCTTGTACCCGTGATTTCCCGGTCAAAGACGAAGAAAAAAATACCCTCCCGCACACAACAATGCCATTAAGCTAAGAACAGAGAAAAAATACAACAAAGCGAAAAAAAGAGCACATCGGCAACGGTGTGCTCTTTTTTCTAAAAAAAGGCATGACAAAAAGACGAACGAGGGTTCGCCGAAAAAACACTATACAAATAAAGAAAATTATGCTACTCTATAAGTGAAGCCAAAAGGATGCTTATTCTTGAGTTTACGAGGGGAACTTCGACCGGGACGAACAGGAGAAATAAACTTCGTGAGCAAGGCTTCCACACGAGACGGAGTGAGATCACGAAGGAAGAATTCTCTGCAAATATGTACAGCGGCAGAAAAATTGACCTTGTAAGGATATTTTCTGCTTTTCTGTTGAATGACTACGGACTGGGTA
>FMUA01000017.1 GCA_900100595.1 Ruminococcaceae bacterium P7 | reverse complement strand
GCACCTGCTGCGGCGGACACCATAGCGGCTTATCTTCGCGATACGCAGACAGAGCCTGCTGATTATGATTTGATACTCACGGGTGATTTGGGACTGGTAGGCAGCCGCAATCTGCGAGAGCTTCTCTTGAAGGAGAACATTGATATCAGCGCGAACCACAGCGATTGCGGGATGATGATATTTGACAGAGAGACGCAGGACGTTCATGCGGGCGGTTCGGGCTGCGGCTGCTGCGCAACGGTATTGTGTGCAAAAATCCTGCGTGAGCTGGAGAACGGAAGCCTGCACAATATCCTCTTTGTTCCGACAGGCGCGCTTCTCAGCGCTACAACAGCGGGGCAAAAGCAAACGATTCCGTCCATCGCGCATTTGATTCATATTCTCGCGTAAAATTCTATTTTAGAATCATAAGCATCCCTGAGCAAAACGCTTCGGGATGTTTTTTCTTGACAACTTTTTCAAAACCGATTGCAACAGAAAGCAATATGTGATAAAATAAAACTAAATAGACCATCAAACAGGAGGCTGCCATGTTTTATTACTTTTATCCCATGAACGGCATGTATGCGTATGAATACGGAACCGCCATGAGCAGAATGCTGATGGATATGAGGGAAGCCGCCGAACGGCATTATCAGAAGAACCGTCAGGATGTTCCATACTACGTTGTCCTAAACGGGGCGTCCGCCGGACCGTATTCGTTTGATGAGATCAGGGAACTGATTCGTGACGGAAAAGTTACACGGGAAAGCTATATCTGGAAGCCGCAGATGCAGAATTGGGAATTTGCAGCAAATATTGCGGAGCTGCAGCCGTTGGTGAATTTTACGCCGCCGCCTGTTCCCGAGATCAAACAAGATGAGGATGAAGCCCATGATACACGTGAGTGAGGTGCTGACCACAGCGCCAAAGCAATATAAGAACGAACTGAACCAAAAGATTTATGAAGCCTTTGCAGCGCTGGGTATTCCTTTTGAGCGCGTTGAAAACGACGAAACGCTCACGATGGAGGATTGCGTTGCGATTGACGAGAGGCTAAAGGTAAAAACGGCAAAAACGCTCTTTTTGTGTAACCGGCAAAAGACGAACTATTATCTTTATCCGACGCGCGCGGACAAGCCTTTTGTGACGAAGGATTTCAGCAAGGCGCTGGGTATTTCACGCGTCAGTTTTGCGTCAGCCGAAGACCTCGGCAGAATCATCGGCGTATTGCCCGGCGCATCGACGATATTAGGGGTGCTGATGGAAAGCGCGAAGGATGTAAAGCTGATTATTGACAGAGAGGTGGCAGAGGCGGAATATCTCTGCTGTCCCGACGGCACGCGGACAGGCTATATCAAGCTGCGCACATCCGATGTGCTGGAAAAGCTGGTACCATTCTCGGGACATTCCTATACGGTGATATAAGAAGCGTTTCCAAACAATGTGAGATAAGGAAGGTGAGGACGGTGAAGACAGTGAAAACGGTGAAAATGGAGGATACATGGATTCCGGTTGTATCGGGAGACAGCAAGGATGAATTGGCTCAGAATGTGAAGCTGATCGCTTCAAAAAAGAGAAAGCTTTTTGCGAGAAATATTATCGTTGTCATGCTGATAGCGACGTGTTGTTTTGGTTTTGTTTTCTTTGTGTATCGCTGTTTCATTTTCGGGAACACGCATAACAGCCGGAACAGCGAAAGAGGATATTACAAATATCAGGATACGACCTTTTATTATCAGGATGGAGTCTGGTACGAGTACGATGCTGCTCTCGGTTGGATTTACGCCGCTCCGGACGATGCCTTTTTGGAGGATTACAGATCCTATTACAACGGAACGATGTACGAAAATCAAAATGGCGTCACCGATTTCAGCGGAAGCGGATACTATCGCCCGAATAACGCCGAAGACAACAATTATTTTGACGGTAATACGAATCACGGGAACAGTGGAATCGTGGATTTTGATGAGGAAATGGACAGAGAATAAAATAATATTTCCTCTTTTCAAACGACATGACGTGTGCTATAATAAATATATCGCATATACCAAACAGAGGTATGAAGGAATATCAGGGAGAAGTGACGTATGTTTGCCAGAATTAAAAAACTGGATTACATTGTTTTGAATAATATCAGCCGATTGCACAGACCATCGCTGAACCTTGTAATGAAAACGGCTTCCCGATCCGCGAATGTCGGAATCATTTGGTGGCTGATCACACTGCCGTTTCTCATCCGTCCCGAGTGGCGTGCGACAGGCTTCAATTTTGTAGTTGCACTGGCGTTTGCGCATGTCATGGGTGAGGGCTTGATCAAGCATGTTGTCAAGCGAATCCGTCCGTGTCACAGCTTGGATGATGACGAGCAGATCATCAACCGTCCGCGGTTTTATTCCTTCCCGTCAGGTCACACGACGGCGTCCTTCGCGATGGTCGGAGTAGCGATTCTGCGCTGCAGACCGATCACCTTTGTTCCGATGATTCTGCTTGCCGGCCTGATCAGTTTCTCGCGTATCTATCTCCGCGTACACTACCTCACGGACGTGATAGCGGGAGTGATTCTCGGAACGACCTGCGGCATGCTTTCGGTGCTGTTCTTCTGTGCCATCGGACTGGGCATCTGATTGAATAATTGAACGCTCCCGGGCAATACTTAACAGTGTTAAGTGATTGTTCGGGGGCGATTTTTTGCAATACGGAAAAGTTGAAATCTGCGGTGTCAATACTGCGAACCTCAAGGTGCTCAGCGAGGAGAGAAAGCGCGAGCTGCTGCAAATTATCAAAAACGGTGATGAAAAGGAGAGCAAGAAGGCGCGCGACGAGATGATCAACGGCAATCTCAGGCTGGTGCTCAGTGTGATTCACCGTTTCCGCAACCGCGGTGAGGAGCTGGATGATCTGTTTCAGGTCGGTGTGATCGGCTTGATCAAGGCGATCAACAACTTTGACCCTGCTCTGGAGGTGAAATTCAGCACCTACGGCGTGCCCATGATTCTCGGGGAGCTGAAACGCTACATCCGCGACAATAACAGCGTCAGGGTGTCGCGTTCCATGAGGGACACCGCCTATCGCGCGATGCAGCTCAAGGAGCAGCTGACTGCGGAGAATAACCGTGAGCCGACCGTAGAGGAAATCGCAGCGCAGATGAAGCTGCCAAAGGAGGATGTGGTTCTGGCGCTGGAGGCGATTGTAGAGCCTGTTTCGCTCTATGAGCCGGTCTATTCCGACGGCACGGATACGGTCTATGTGATGGATCAGATAGGGGACAAGAGCGATGATGCGACGTGGCTGGAGGAGCTTGCCATCAAGGACGCGATCCGCGGATTGTCCGACCGTGAGAAAAAAATCCTCGGATTGCGGTTTTTCAAGGGCAAGACGCAGATGGAGGTTGCCGAGGAAATCGGCATTTCGCAGGCGCAGGTCAGCCGCATCGAAAAAGGCGCGCTGAATACGATAAAGAAGAATATATAACCTGTTTGTGTTTTGGAAAATCGGCGCAGTCAGAGAATAAAATACTTTACAAAGACGCTTTTGTATGGTAAAATTTTAGAGTATGAAATTATCGCGATACGGAGGCCATCTAAATGAATTCCAAGCTGAAAAACGACGCGACCGACTTTTTGTTTGACGCGATTCTCGCGCTCGAAAGCAAAGAGGAGTGCTACCGCTTTTTTGAGGATTTGTGCACCAGCGCGGAGCTGAAGGCGCTTTCCCAGCGGCTCGTCGTTGCCAAAATGCTGACAGAGAAAAAGGTTTATACAGAGATTGTCAGAGAGACAGGCGCGTCCACCGCGACGATCAGCCGCGTCAAGCGCTCGCTCTTTGACAACGATACATACGGCTACTCGCTTGTGCTCGACAAGCTGAACGGTAAGTAGGATGCAGGACAGCTATTTTGATTTTGCGCGGTTTTATGATTCTCTGATGGAGGACGCGCGCTACGCGGACAGAGCGGACTATCTGCTCTCAATTTGCGAGCGATTCGACCATCCGATCGGCGTCTGCCTTGACCTTGCCTGCGGAACAGGCAGCCTGTCAAGGGAGCTGTTTGCGCGTGGAATAGAGGTGCTCGGCGTCGACGGCAGCCTTGATATGCTCGCGGAAGCGTCGAGAAGGGCGTTTGAGGAAAACTGTGAGATCCCCTATATTTGTCAGGATATGTGCGGGCTGACATTGCCCGAGGCGGTCGACTCCTGCGTCTGCACGCTCGACAGCATCAATCATTTACCCTCCGCCGAAGAGGTTCAGACTTGTTTTGATCATGTAAGCCGAAATCTCAGACAGGGCGGCTTGTTTGTGTTTGATGTAAACACCGTCTACAAGCACCGTGAGGTGCTTGCGAACAACGCTTTTACCATAGAAAACGACAGTGTGTTCTGCGCGTGGCAGAATGCGCTTGACGAAGAAAACGAAAACACCGTGGAGATCCTGCTCGATTTTTTTGAGGAGCAGGAGGACGGCAGCTACCTCCGCTACAGCGAGAGCTTTGCGGAGACCGCCTATACAGACGAGGAGCTGCGCACGATGCTGGCAAATGCCGGCTTTGAGGTGCTGGCGTGCTTCGGCGACCTCAGCTTTGAAGCGCCGGCCGAGGACGAGCAGCGCGCGGTATATGTAGCGAGAAAACAACAGGAAGGAACAAATTGACATATGGATAAAATCATTCGCTGTATCACAAGCGACGGCGCGATCATGGCTTCGGCGATCGACGCCTCGGATATCGTATTCACCGCAAAAAAGCTGCACAATCTCAGCCGCAGTGCGACGGCAGCGCTGGGCAGACTGCTCTGCGCGACATCCATGATGGGCAATATGCTCAAGCAGCAGGACGCGTTCATCAACCTCCGCGTTCTCGGTGACGGAGAGATGGGAGCGGTTGTCGCGGTAGGCGACAGCAGGGGCAACGTGCGTGGTTATGTAGAGAACCCCGGCTGCCCGACAGAATACTACCGCAGCGGTAAAATCAACGTGTCGCAGGCGGTCGGCAGAAACGGTACGCTCAGCGTTTTGCGCGACTACGGAACGGGCGACCCGTATATCGGACAGGTCGAGCTGGTCAGCGGAGAGATTGCAGAGGATATCACCAGTTATTATGCCACCTCCGAGCAGATTCCCACGGTCTGCGCGCTGGGTGTCCTGATGAATAAAGAGTACGGTGAGGTAATGCTCGCAGGCGGATTGCTGATCCAGCTTCTCCCGGGAGCGTATGACGAGGCGATTGACAGGCTCGAGGAAAACGTCAAAAAGCTCGAACCCGTCACCACGATGCTCGCAAAGGGCATGAGTATTCTGGATATCTGCAAAACGGCTCTCGACGGCTTCGAGGTCGAGGTGCTCGACGAAAACCCCGTCAATTATGTATGCGGCTGTTCGCGTGAAAAGCTGGAACGCTACTTTATGACCATGAGCGACGACGATATCCGCACGATGGCGGATGAAAAGGGCGTTGCCGAGGCGGTATGTCAGTTTTGCAGCAAGCGCTATACCTTTACAAAGGACGACTTGGAAAAACTGATTCAGGAAAAGAACGCATAACCGAAGGGGTTGGCAGCTGCCGACCCCTTCGTCATTAACACTCGCCCATATCATAATCGGACTTCATCTGAAAGCTTCTGCAGTCGGTGCAGGGATATTCGGCAGGACGCTTGTCGTGGATGCCGATGGTGATTTTTTCCAGAGAGCAGAAATCCTTTTTGTCGTTGTGGTGCTTGCAGCTGGAAACCGTGCAGGCGATGCATTGGTTGGCGTATTTGTTGTCCATGGTTTCACCTCGTTTTGCTTTTGTTGTTAGTATGTCCCGCCGATGCGTCAATATACGCACCGATCTCCGCTTTTTTCATATACTATAGAGAGGTGAAGGATATGAATGTGATTTCCGCTGTTATTCTGGCGGTTCTCGCGGTCATCGGCGCGTCGACGGTAATAAAAGCGTTTTCGCAATGGCTGTTCCGCGTCAGGGAGGACTGTTCCGTGCTGCTGATCACGCCCGTAGACAGTGCCGAAAATGCCGAGATGGTGCTGCGCAGCGCCGCATCCCGATTGAAATGGGGGAGAAGCCGAAGCGACTGCGCGGTCTGTCTGGATTGCGACATCGACGACGAGACCCGCAGGATATGCGAAACGGTATGCCGCGAGTACGGCTTTCTCAGACTGATGACGAAGGAAGAGCTTCGGGAAGAATTGCGATTATAGCTTGTCGTTTGCGAAAAAATAAGGTATACTGAAAGAGTATTATAGCTTCAAAGGGATGTCACTATGCAAGACAACAAACTCCTCCGTGTGGAGGGAGCAGTGGAAAACATCGTGTTCCGCAATGATGAAAACGGCTATACCGTGCTGGAGCTTGCCGACGGCGACGACTACATAACCGCCGTCGGCATCATGCCGCTTGTCAGCGCGGGAGATAACGTGGTGCTGTTCGGAACCTTTACCGAGCACAAGAGCTACGGCAGGCAGTTTGCCGCGCAGACCTGCGAGGTCACGCGCCCCACGGGAGCGGCGGATATTCTTCGCTATTTGTCGTCGGGAGCCGTCAAGGGAGTCGGCGCTGCGACTGCGCGCAGACTGGTGGACGAGTTCGGAGAAGCGACGCTCGAGGTCATGGAGAACGAGCCGGACCGCGTCGCGATGCTCAAGGGCATCAGCAGGGCAAAGGCGCTGGAATTTGCAGCACAGCTCAAATCGGACGAGAGCGTGCGCGCGCTGATGATCTATCTCGGCGGCTTTGGCATCGGAAACACTGCCTCTATCAAAATCTTCAAGGCGCTCGGCGGCACTGCGGTGGAGCAAATCAAAGAAAACCCGTACCTGCTCTGCGAGGGCGATTTCGGCATCAGCTTTGAGACTGCCGATATTATCGCAAAGCACGAGTCGCTCGACGAAAACAGCGAACTGCGCCTGCGTGCGGGTATCGCCTATATTTTGCGCCATAACGAGGGCAACGGTCACACCTGTCTGCCGCGCGTCAAGGTAGAGAGCATGGCGGCAGGCTTTCTGCGCGTCAGAGCCGAGGATATTTCCGACTGCGTGGAGAAAATGTGCTTTGACCGCACGCTGGTGCCGGAGCAATTCGATGAAAAAGAATTTCTTTACCTGCAGGCGATGCATATGACGGAAATCTATATCGCCTCGCGTATCAAGCTGCTCAAGGGATTTCCTGCAGAGCAGCTCAAGGGTGTTGAGGACGCCATCCGTGTGTGCGAGCTGGAGGACGGCATCACGTATGCGGATTTACAGAAGCAGGCGATAACCGCGGCGCTGACCGAGGGTCTGCTTGTCCTCACGGGAGGACCGGGTACGGGCAAAACCACCACGCTCAACGCGATCATCAAAATCCTGCAAAGCAGGGGACAAAAGGTGCTGCTTGCCGCTCCGACGGGAAGGGCGGCGCAGCGGATGTCCGAGCTGACGGGGCAGGAGGCAAAGACCATCCACCGCCTGCTTGAGGTCGGATGGGACAGACAGGACAAGCCCGTTTTCAGCAAAAACGAGCGGAACCAGCTCAAATGCGAGGCGCTGATCATTGACGAGGTCTCCATGGTCGACGTCGGTATTTTTGAGAGCGTGCTGCGCGCGCTGCCGCTCGGATGCCGTCTGATTCTGGTGGGGGATTCCGATCAGCTCCCGTCCGTCGGACCGGGAAACGTGCTGGGTGATTTGATCGCGGCAGGCGTGATTCCCGTGGTGCGATTGAGAGATATCTTCCGTCAGGCGCAGCAGAGCCTGATCGTGACAAACGCGCACCGTATCGTCAATGGGGATATGCCGATTCTGACCGCGTATGACAAGGATTTCTTTTTTCTTAAAAGGAATTATAAAGGCGAGGTGACGGAGCTGATCGCCGAGCTTTGCGCCAACCGTTTGCCGAGGGCGTACGGCTATTCGCCCTTTGAAAGTATTCAGGTGCTGTCACCGTCAAAGAAAGGTGAGCTGGGAACCGCCGAGCTGAACCATCAGCTCCAGCAGCGGCTCAATCCACCCGCCGAGGGAAAGAGCGAAGCGGTCATCGGCTCACGCACATTCCGCGTGGGCGACAAGGTCATGCAGATCAAAAACAACTACGATATCCGCTGGGAGAGAGCGGACGGAGAAATCGGCGAAGGCATTTTCAACGGCGACATCGGCATCATCAAAGCGATAGACCGCAAAAGCAAGCGGCTGTGGGTCGACTTTGTTGACAAGAGCGCCTCTATCAGCTTTGAGAACGCCTCGGAGCTGGACTTTGCCTACGCTATTACTGTGCATAAGAGTCAGGGAAATGAGTTCGACTGCGTCGTGATCCCGATGTTTCCCGGTCCTTCGCAGCTCTATTACCGCAATCTTCTTTACACGGCGGTCACAAGAGCAAAGAAAACCCTGATTCTGGTCGGCAATCCGCGTACCGTCGAAATCATGGTGAACAACAACCGCCAGACCAAGCGTTACAGCGGCCTGCAGTATTTTCTGCAGAGAGATTTCAGCATTTACAGTCAAAATACATGAGAAAAGGTCGGTTCCTGCGAGCCGACCTTTTTGTTACAGGTTATTGCCGAGCGTGATGATTTCCGCCCATTCCACAGGACCGATCGCGCCTGTTTCCTCAATGTTAAGGTACCGCTGAAAGGCGAGCACCGCTTCTTTGGTGCGCGGTCCGAAGATGCCGTCAACGGCGATTTCGGGAATCTCGGGCACGTTCCGTCCGATGGTGTTCAGATAACCCTGAATGATAAAGACGCTGTCTCCGCGGTCGCCCTCCGTGAGAAATCGCCCGGGATACGGTTCACCGATCGCGCTCTGATAATTGGCGGGCAGCTCCGCGACCGCGTCACGATAGACCTGCTCGACGCGCGAAAAGACATTCGCGTCCACCACGCCCGTCACGGGTAGCCCGTAGAAGCTCTGAAAGGCAAATACCGCATCACGCGTCATGTTGCCGAAGTATCCCGTAATCGGGATCGGCGGCAGATAGGGATAGAAATAGCCGATAAAGGCGAGGTAATATTGCAGCGCTTCCACATCCAGACCCTGGCTGCCTGTTCTCAGCTCGCGGGTATAGCGGCGCGAGACCTCCGAAATCGTCAGGCCCTCGCTGGTGAGGTCGGAAAGCTGCTTGACGGCAGCGAATACCTGCTTGATTTTGTACCAAGTCGCCTTGCCGACGATGCCGTCGGGAACAAGGCTGAAAATCTCCTGAAACTTCTTGACCGCGTTTTCGGTTTCCAGATCGTAAACGCCGTTGGTGAATTGGATTTTCGGAATTGCGGGATAGTTCTGCGCGATGCGGTTCAGCTCGCGCTTGATGATGACCACATCGTCACCGAAGCTGCCCCTGCGCAGCGCGATGCCGGGGTAGGACTGCGTGTTATCGCTGATGGGCGCGTTAAATACGAGGCTGATGTTGTCGCCGTAGTAGTAGCGCAGGATCTCAATCGGACTCATGCCGCGGTTCGCGAGCGTGACGGTGCCCCACTGAGAAAGCCCGTTGCAGATGGTGTTGTAGCCGTCGCAGAACTGGGCGTACAGCGGCTCCACGCTGCCGGTGCGGACGATGTAGTTGTTGAAAATCTCGTCGACGATGCGGCTGATGTTCTCGAAAATCTCACCGTCCTTGACGAAAGCCTGATCGTTGGCGGTGGTGGAGGTGATGTCAAAATCATAGCCGCGGCTGCGGTAGTATTCCGTGTAGACGCGGTTGAGCGCAAAGGAGATCTGCGCCAGAATATTTGCGCGGATCGCCGCCTCGGGCCAGGTGGGATAGATTTCGTTGGACGCGACGTTTTTGATATACTCGGTAAACGGGACGGTGACGTTTTCGGCAGGGGCATTCGGTCTGCCGAGATGAACCGTGATGGTCGCGGGAATCACAGGAGTCATGCGCCGTCCTCCATTTGTCCGTTGGTGGGATTCAGACTGATGGGGAGGATGGTCTCCGTACGGTCATAAATCGTAACGGGACAGTCAACGACCTCCTCGAATCCGGGATGGAACACCGAAACCAGATACACAGGTTCGCCGTCGTCGGCGGTTTCGGGCGACTGCGTCGCGGCGGTCAGGCGCGACGGCAGCACAATCTCATTGACGATACCCGAAGCGTCGGTCACGTCGTGATAAATCGAGTAGCGTTTACCCTTGTAAATCAGCGCTACGTCGACGAATACGCCCTTGATCGGGAACGCGTCCTGTGCGACGCTTGTTTGCACCTTCAGGGAGCCGCGTCCTTTGTATTCGTTGATAAATTCCTCATATTCGGGCTTGAACGGGGTGTCGCCCGAGATGTTTTGTTCGTAGTTGACAGGCATAAAAAAACTCCTTTCATCCATCTATACGAGGATGAAAGGAGCAATATGTTATTTTTTCAGATGAATGTTTCTCAGCCGCGGAATGATCAGCTGTGCGCAAAGTCCCGTGAAAGCGCCGGCAAGACAGCCCGATACCACCAGAAACGGATAATAGGCAATCAATCCCGTTGTCTGCAGCAGGAGCATTGCCGCCAGAAGCTGACCGGTGTTGTGCAGCAGCGCGCCGAACACGCTCGCAAGCCACAAGTGACTTTCCGCGATAACGCGCCGAAGCAGAAGCATACCGATGAGACAGAGCGCACTCCCGGACGTGCTGTAGAGCAGTGCGGAGATATTCCCGCTGAAAATTGAGCCGAGCAGCAGCCGAACCGCCACAATGAGAACGACCTCATAGGGCTTATAGTGGTAGACGGCATAGACGGTGATGATATTCGCGAGTCCCAGCTTGATGCCGGGGATGGGAAAGGGATTGGGGATTTGCAGCTCAATGATGAAAATAATCAGTGAGACCGCCGTCAGAACGGCAAGCTCGGCAAGTCGTTTCGCACTCATGTCATCACTCCGCCACCGCGTCGATATCGTCGTTTCCCGAAGCGAAGGAAATCTCCAGATGATTCGGCAGACAGACGATCGGAATCGCGGAGGAGCTCAGCCAGCCCGTGCGGACGCAGACCTTGTCGGGACATTCCGCTTCCAGAACGCGGATCCTGCCGTCGCGGATTTCAATCGTATTGCTGCTGCCGCCGTAGGGAATCACGAAGGTGCGGTTCGTTTCCTTTGACAGATCGAGAGAATACAGCACTTCGCCGTCTCTTCTGATCAGAACCTTGTTATGATCGGACGGTGCAAACAGCAGGAGCAGACAGCCGACAATTCCCGCGGCAAAAATCGCCGCGGCAACCGCTATCAGAACCCGCTGCTTCATATCCGCTCAAACCTTTTGAGCTGTCTGCCGTCCTTCCAGATGGTTTCCCTGAACATATTATAAGGACGCACCCAGATCTCCTCGGGCTTGGAGAGAGAGCGGTAGACGACCATTTTTTCCTTTGTCTCGGTGTTGAACGCGAAATGGAGCACTTCGTATTCATGCCCCTTGTAGTGGCGGTATTTGGCGCCGATTTCGATTTCAGGCTCGGGTGAAGCCTGTTCCACGGGCGCGGATTCGTTTTCAACATTGAGGTCGAGCTTGAAGCTGCCGTCGTTGACGACCATGATACGCGCGGAATAGGCGGGCATGTGAACCTCCGTCCAGCCGTTGGCATGGAAGGTTTCGTTGTTGTTGAGCACGTCGGTCAGGGTTGCGGTACAGCGCGAATCAAAGCCGACCCTGTCCTCATGGTTGGTGAGGTTGAATGCGATAAAGACCGTCTGATTCTCGGTAAAGCGCTTGTAAACGAGCTTTTCATTCTGGATGTTGACGTTCTCGAACTTGCCGTATTTGAGCGCCTCGAGCGCCATTCTCACCTTTCCAATGCGGATAATATGTTCGCAGAGCTGATAATTGGCACCCGGAACATTGTTCAGATCCAGACAGGGACGCAGGTCATAGTCGCTGTCGCGGGTACGTTTTCCCTCAACGGCGTACTCGCTGCCGTAGTAAATCGACGGCACACCGGGCATGGTGTAGAGCATGGTGTAGACGTTGTTGAGGTGGTTTTTGTCGCGCAGGACACTCGCGACGCGGTTCACGTCGTGGTTGTCGACGAAGTTATAGGTGTAGATATTCTGATAGATGCCTCCGTTCGCAAACTGTCTGCCGAGCGAATGGGCGATCTCAAAGTAGTTGTGGTCGTTGTGGCTGGAGTAGATGCCCTTGTAGCACTCGTAGTTGGTGACGGAATCGAGCATTTCAGCGTTGGCAAGGCGGTTGTAATCGCCGTGGGTGATTTCGCCGTAGAGCCAGAAATCAGGCTTTTTCTGCTTGCAGGTGCTCTTGAGACGCTTGAAGAAGTTGACGTCGATGACGTCCGCGGCGTCAAGACGCAGACCGTCGATGCCGAACTCGTCGATCCAGAACACCGCCGAATCGAGCAGATAGCGGACGACGTCCTCATTTTGCAGGTTGAGCTTGACCAGATCATAGTGACCTGCCCAGCCCTCGTACCAGAACGGATCGCCGTAGGGACTCTGACCGTTGAAGTGCAGATTCTGGAACCAGCCGCAGTAGGGGGAATCCCATTTTTTCTGCTGAACATCCTTAAATGCAAAAAAATCACGTCCAACGTGATTGAAAACGCCGTCGAGGATGACGCGGATGCCATTGGTGTGGAGCGCTTCGCAGATTTTCTTAAAGGACGCGTTATCACCCAGACGGCAGTCCACCTTGCGGTAGTCGATGGTGTCATAGCCGTGACGGGAGCTTTCAAACAGCGGATTGAATACCAGCGTGTTGATGCCGAGCTTTTTGAGGTGGGGAATCACGTCATATATTTTATCCAGCCTGTAATTGAGCTGACCGTCGTTTTCTCTCGGTGCGCCGCAGTAGCCCAGAGGATAGATGTTGTAGATAATGCTTTCGTTGATGTAACTCATTCTGAATAGATCCTTTCATAGCCTTGTGTTTTTCATCACACAAGTTTTTAACCCAATTTTTATTATATCACAAAATTATCTATTGTGCAAATTAAAAAACTGTGATAAAATATATCATGTTGTTAAAAATATATTTTTCTGGAGGAAACTATGACGAAAATTCCCGAAAATAAAACCCGCAAGCGGCTGAGAATTGTACTTTGTACATTATATCTTTTTGAAATTTTTATGTGCTCCATGCCGTATTATCAGTACATCAGCGACAACAAGCTCTTTTCCTATTCTGTTTTTGAGATGCTTGCCGCCCTCGGAACGGGCAACACCATCGGACTTCCCGACTCCGAATTTGCAGCGGCGTCCACGATTCTGCCGCTCAACTTCATCTTTGTCGTCATTCCGATCATCGGCTTTTTCTTCTGCGCGCTCGACAAGCAGAGCAATCTGAAAAACATCGTTTCGATTTTCTGCTGTCTGTTCGGCGTTCTGGCGATTATGACGATGGTTACCGTGAACTTCCTGTCGCTCGGTTCGCTGCTTTCCCTGCTGCTGTATCTCTTGATCAGCTTCCTGTCAGCGCTGTCCATCTTCGCGAGAATGGTCAAAAATCCCGAGGAAGACAAAAAAGCATAAACCATAAAGGGCAGTCCGTTTTCGGACTGCCCGTCATTTTTTTGATGCTGTGGTCGAGAATATCCTGCAGACTGACGCTGTCGGGATATTCGTTCATCACCTTGTAACACAAGACGGTCGGAAATGCAAGTCAAAATTCGGATAAAATCAGGTGTGCGGGCGCGTTGTCGAGCTCGAGCGGCTTGTCGTAATCGACGCGGTTGATCGCGCCGTAGAGCCTGCCGAACAGCACGATGGTGTTTCCCATCTCCGCGCGCATCGCCGCTCCTCTGACCGTAAAGGGCTTGAAGGTGATGTCGAGTGCCGAGATGCCGCCCCTGAAATAAAACGGACGTTCAACGCGCTTGGGGGTGCCCTTGATGTCAATGTGAGAGAGCTTTTCGAGCTTGCCGTCGCAGAAGAAGCAGTTTTCATTTCCGTAGCGGTTGTCGCCGACGCGGCTGGCAAGGCAGAGCGTAAAACGCTGACCGTCGATCATGCAATCCGCTCCGAGCCGCTGATAGTTATGCGGACGGGGTTTTGCAAAGCGCGTTTTATCCTGGTAGGCACGGGAGCTATTTTCTGATAAGGAATATTGCATGCTGCCAACCTTGATGGCGCCCTTTGCCGTAAAGCAAGGCGAGAAGCGCTTGAAATAGAAATATTTGCGGTTGCGCTCAAAGGGAGCCAGCTCGTTCATGCTGTCGCTGATAATTCTTTTCAAGAATAAATTAAAAAACATTTCCTTGCCGCCGAAATCCTCAAAGGCGCATTTGAGCACGCATCCCTCGGGGGCGCTGATGAGCCGGAACCGCAAGTATTTGTCGCTGTATTCAAATTCGCCGTATTCCTCTGGCAGCTCCTCCTTGGAGCGCAGCGTTTTTCTGGTGACATAGTCGCTGATAACGCCGCCGCGCAGCAGATCAGCGATCGCGATTTTGACGGAAAATTCCCGTCCGAAGCTTTCCAGCGCGACATAGAGCGAAACCTCGTGGTTGTTGATAAAGAAGCCCTCACGCCGGCAGATGGTTCTTGCCTTGCTGACGTCAGCGTTGAAGTCAAATACGGGCGATTTTGCCCAGCCTGCCTGCATGACCTGTCCGTTTTCCTCAAAGACCTTGCAGGGCTGTGTAATTTCACGCTGCAATTTCATCACTCCAATCCATTCTACACTATATCAAAAGTCATTTTGCTTTTCAAGAATGATAACAAAACTGTAAAGAAGTCATATCGGAAGGACTATATGAATATTCTATTACGAAGGGAGTGCGTAAAATGAAAAAAGCTGTCGCCGCTTTGCTGATTTCTTTCTTTTTTCTCTTATGCGGCTGTATGAGGAGCACTTCGGGGCGCATCGACGAGCTGCGGGAGCATGAGTGGAGGGCACAATTTGAGGGTGGAGCGACTGTCAGCCTGTCGTTTGAGGAGGACGAAGCGACGCTTGTTCTGGAAAACGCGGGAGAGCTGGCGGAAATCAGCGGGAAATGCCTGATAGACAATGAACAATTCGTGATTTTTGTTCCTGAGCTGGGGCAGAATTACGGCTTTCAATATGTGCCGCATGGGAAGACGCTGGAGCTGCGATACGGAGAGAAAACGATAGTTCTCAATCGTGAAAAATAATTATTGCTAAACAAACCCCTTTGTGCTATAATAGATAGGAATATTTTTTATTATGTATTATTATGCCATTTTTCGGGGGAGTTACTTTGGTTGTTTTCGGCATCGATCCGGGCTACGCCATCGTAGGCTGGGGAGCTGTTCATGTGCAGTCCAATGCTTACAGGGCGATCGGCTACGGCTCCATAGAGACGCCCGCGCACACGGATTTCAACGCGCGGCTGGAATATATCTATGACGAGCTGTGTTCGATCCTGAGCCGCTGCCGTCCCGACGCAGTGTCGATTGAACGTCTGTATTTCCAGACCAACCGCACGACTGCTATCAAGGTCGCGCAGGCGAGAGGCGTGACGCTGCTCGCGGCACAGAAGCTGAAAATCCCCATTTTTGAATATACGCCGCTGCAGGTCAAGACGGCGGTCACGGGCTACGGCAAGGCGAAAAAGCCGCAGGTCATGGAAATGACGCGAAGGCTGCTCAAGCTCGAGGAAATGCCGCATCCCGACGATACCGCCGACGCGCTGGCGATAGCGATCTGTCACGCGCAGGCGGCAGGCTCCGAGCTGCGCAGAGCTATTTACCAAAGCGGCACGCATTATCAGTAAACGAAAGAGGATTATCACATGTTCTATTCCGTCAGAGGAAAGTTGATTCATACCACGACCACATGCGCGGTCGTAGAGTGCGGCGGCGTCGGTTACAACTGCCAGACCACCATGAACACCCTCAAACAGATCAAGCTTGGCAGCGAGGTCATGCTCTTTACCTATCTTAACGTACGCGAGGATGCGATGGAGCTGTTCGGCTTCGCGACAAAGACCGAGCTGGAGACCTTCAAGACGCTGATTTCCGTCAGCGGCGTCGGTCCCAAGGCAGGACTTTCGATTCTCTCGGAGCTGAGTCCGGAGCAGGTCGCGATGGCGATCGCCACCGACGACATCAAGACCATCACCAGAGCGCAGGGTGTGGGCAAGAAGCTTGCGCAGCGCGTAATACTCGAGCTGAAGGACAAGCTCGCGAAATCGCTTGGCACTGCCGACGGGATTCCCGTTGCTTCCGCTGCGGCTGCAGCAACCGTTTCGGGCAATGTGCCCAAGGCGATCGAGGCGCTCGGCGTTCTCGGCTATACGCCCGCGGACGTGTCGCCCGTGCTCGCAGCGTTTGACAGCTCGCTGCCCGTGGAGCAGCTGATTGCCATGACACTCAGACAGATGGGAAGGCAGTAAATGAGCAACACACATTTTTCAGACGATTTTGATTTTGAAAACAGAATCATCGACACACACGAGATACCTTCCGACAACGCCGAGGGTGAAAATCCTCTGCGCCCGAAAAACCTGGACGAGTACATCGGTCAGGAAAAGGCGAAGGAGAACCTGCGCGTCTATATTGAGGCAGCGAAGATCCGCCACGAAACGCTCGACCACGTTTTGCTCTACGGTCCTCCGGGACTGGGCAAGACGACCCTCGCGGGCATCATTGCCAACGAGCTGGGCGTGAATATCCGCATTACCTCGGGTCCCGCGATTGAAAAGCCGGGCGATCTGGCAGCGCTGCTGACCAATCTCAACGAGGGCGATGTGCTCTTTATCGACGAGATCCACCGACTCAGCCGTGCGGTCGAGGAGGTGCTCTATCCATCTATGGAGGACTTTGCGATAGACATTATCACGGGAAAGGGTCAGATGGCGGCGTCCTATCACCTGCCGCTGCCGCGGTTCACGCTTGTCGGCGCGACCACCCGTGCAGGACAGCTCACAGCGCCTTTGCGCGACCGCTTCGGCGTGCTGCTGCGGCTGGAGCTGTATACGCCCGAGGAGCTGGCGAAAATCGTCACCCGCAGCGCGGGCATCCTCGGTATTCAGATCGACTACGAGGGAGCAATCGAGGTCGCGTCCCGTTCACGCGGCACACCGCGAATCGCGAACCGCATGCTCAAGCGCGTGCGTGACTTTGCGCAGGTGATGTCCGACGGCGTGATCACGCTGGAGACAGCCCGCACCGCATTGGACAGGCTCGAAATCGACGAACTGGGACTCGACCAGAACGACAGGCGGATGCTCGAGGCAATCATCCGCTTCTATAACGGCGGTCCCGTCGGACTGGAAACGCTTGCCGCCGCGATAGGCGAGGAGGCGGTCACGATCGAGGACGTCTATGAACCGTACCTCATGCAAATCGGCTTTCTGAGCCGCACGCCGCGCGGCAGATGTATCACCGCCGATGCCTGCCGGCATCTCGGCTACGACTTCCCGAAGGGCGTCGTACAGGGCGCGGTGACGCAGCCGAATTTATTTGATAACAAGTAATTGAAATAGATAGTAAGGGAAAGACAGCCATGCGTTTATCGGAAAACTGGAAGGACTACGAGCTGCTGGACACCTCTGACGGCGAGCGTCTGGAGCGCTGGGGCGACATCATCCTGATTCGTCCCGACCCGCAGATCATCTGGTCGACAGAAAAAAAGAATCCCCTCTGGCGCAGCGCCCACGCGCGGTACCACCGCTCCAACAAGGGCGGCGGTCACTGGGAAACCTACAAAAAGGTACCCGACCGCTGGACGATCGGCTACGGCGGCTTGGTGTTCAACATCAAGCCGATGGGCTTCAAGCACACGGGCGTATTTCCCGAGCAGGCGGTGAACTGGGATTTTGCCGCCGAAAAAATCAGACAGGAGAACAGACCTGTCAAGGTGCTCAACCTCTTCGGCTACACGGGCTGCGCCACGTTGTCCTGCATGAACGCGGGCGCGTCGGTCTGCCATGTGGACGCATCGAAGGGTATGGTGCAGTGGGCGAAGGAAAACGCCCAGTCAAGCGGCATCGCGGACAAGCCCGTCCGCTGGCTGGTTGACGACTGCGTCAAGTTTGTGCAGCGCGAGATTCGCCGCGGCAACCGCTATGACGGCATCATCATGGATCCGCCGTCCTACGGCAGAGGTCCGGGGGGAGAGGTCTGGAAGCTCGAGGAGCAGCTTTATCCGCTGGTGGACTTGTGCAGACAGGTGCTCAGCGACAATCCGCTGTTCTTTATATTAAATTCCTACACCACGGGACTATCGCCTGCGGTCATGGAATATCTGCTCGGCGTAATGCTGCAAAAGCCGTTCGGCGGCAGTGTTTCGAGCGACGAAATCGGACTCAGGGTGACGGACACGGGATTGATTTTACCGTGCGGGTCAACCGCTATCTGGGAGAAATAATCATGTCATTTATTCAAATCGAAAACGTTTTTTTCTCTTACGACAGCGAGGACGAGGGACAGCCCGTGAGAAACGCCGTAGACGGCGTGACGCTCTCGATAGAAAAGGGAGAGTTTGTGACGGTCATCGGACACAACGGCTGCGGCAAGTCGACGCTTGCCAAGCATCTCAACGCAATGCTATTGCCGGACAGCGGCAAGGTGTATGTGGACGGAGATGACACCTCGGACGAGGAAAAAACATGGGACATCCGCGAAAAGGTCGGCTTGGTGCTGCAGAATCCCGACAACCAGCTCGTTGCGAGCATTGTCGAGGAGGACGTCGCGTTCGGTCCCGAAAATCTGGGTATCGCGCCTGCGGAAATCCGCGAACGGGTGGATAAGGCGCTCAAGGCGGTTGGTATGTATGAGTACCGCCACCACGCGCCGTACAAGCTCTCGGGCGGACAGAAGCAGCGCATCGCCATCGCGGGCATTCTGGCGATTCAGCCGCAGTGCATCGTGCTCGACGAGCCGACCGCGATGCTCGACCCGAACGGCAGGGAAGAGGTCATGTCGACCCTGCTGCGGCTCAACCGCGAAATGGGCATCACGGTTGTCCTGATCACGCACTACATGGACGAGGCGGTACCCGCCGACAGAGTCGTCGTCATGGACAGCGGAAAGGTGCTCACGCAGGGAACGCCGGAGGAGGTGTTCTCGCAGGTGGAGCTGCTCAAAAAACACAGACTGGATGTTCCGCAGGCAGCTGAGCTGGCATTCCGGCTCAAGGGCCGCGGACTGGATATACCCGCGATTCCTCTCAGCGTAGAGGAATGTGCAAAGATGCTCGGGGAGGTGCTGCAATGAGCCACATCCTCGAACTAAGAAATCTCAGCTTTATATATGGCAAGGGCACGCCCTTTGAGAAGAAGGCGGTCGACGACGTCAGCCTGACCATCGAAAAGGGCGAGTTTATCGGCATAATCGGTCATACAGGCTCGGGCAAATCGACGCTGGTGCAGATGCTCAACGGGTTGATTACGCCGAGCGAGGGACAGGTGCTGCTCGACGGCAAGGATATCTGGAGCGAACCGAAGAAAATCCGCGACATCCGTTTCCGCGTCGGCATGGTGTTCCAGTATCCCGAATACCAGCTTTTTGAGGAAACCGTCTATAAGGATATCGCTTTCGGACCGCAGAACCGCGGGCTGACGGGCGATGAGCTGGACAAGGCGGTCAGGAAAGCCGCCGAGTTCACGGGCTTGCGTCCCGATATGCTCGACAAATCACCCTTTGACCTCTCGGGCGGCGAAAAACGCCGCGCGGCGATCGCGGGCGTGATCGCGATGGAGCCGGAGGTGCTGATTCTCGACGAGCCTACAGCGGGACTTGACCCGATGGGCAGGGAGATCCTGTTCAGTCAGATCGTCAACTACCACAAGGAAAAGGGCAACACCGTCCTGCTGGTGTCCCACAGCATGGAGGATATCGCGCGTGTGGCGGACAGGATTTTGGTGATGAACCACTCGCATCTCGCGATGCTCGATACGACAAAGGCGATATTCGCCCGCGGCGACGAGCTGGAAACGATGGGACTCAAGGTGCCGCAGATCACCAAGATCATGCAGGTGCTCAAGGCAAAGGGCGTCGATGTGCCGGACGGTATTCTCACCGTCGACGAGGCGCTCGAGGTGCTTTCCTCGCTGCTGAAAAAGGAGGGAAAG
Source organism: Ruminococcaceae bacterium P7 (assembly GCA_900100595.1). GTDB lineage: Bacteria > Bacillota > Clostridia > Oscillospirales > Acutalibacteraceae > Ruminococcoides. Next base: position 49,458 of record FMUA01000017.1, on the reverse strand, counting down.
CTATGGTAAGAGACGTTGCGTTCGGACAGTATTTCCCCGGGAACAGTCTGATGCACAAGCTCGACCCGCGCGCGAAGCTATTGTGCTTTGTCGCCTTTATCGTGGTGATTTTCTTCACTTTTAACTATGCTTCTCTCGGCGTTGTCGCCGCGTTCACTGTGTTCGCGCTGATATCCGCGGGCATTTCGCCGAAGTTCTATTTCAAGAGCCTCAAGGTGATCCTGTTTGTCGTGATCATCACCTCGCTTTTGAATTTGTTTTACGGCTCGGGAGAGCCCATCTGGGAATGGTGGATCCTCAAGCTGACGTGGAACGGCATCCACCGCGCCGTGTTTGTGAGCGTGCGCATCGTCTGCCTGATTCTGCTCAGCTCCTGTCTGACCTTCACAACCTCTCCCACAGAGCTGACAGACGCGATCGAGCGGCTGATGAAGCCGCTGAAGGTCATTCGTTTTCCCGTTCACGAGGTCGCGATGATGATGTCGCTTGCACTGCGGTTTGTTCCGACGCTTCTCGAGGAGACCGACAAAATCATGCAGGCGCAGCGGGCGAGGGGCGCGGACATGGATTCGGGCAACTTCATCAAGCGCGCGAAAGCGCTGGTGCCGATACTGATTCCGCTCTTTGTATCTGCGTTCCGGCGTGCCTATGACATCGCGACGGCGATGGAGTGCCGCTGCTACCGCGGCGGTACGGGACGCACCAGAATGAAAACGCTGCACATGGGAGCGCGTGATATCGTTTCCTTTGTTGTGACAGCGATGATTATCGGCGGAGTGATTGTATGCAACATTCTACTGACGAGCGTGTTATAAGAAACCTGCTCCTCACAATTTCATATGACGGGCGGCAGTTTCACGGCTGGCAGATCCAGCAGAACGCCTACACGGTGCAGGAGGCGTTCCAGACGGCTCTGTGCGGCATCATCGGCGACGATTTCGACATCAAGGGCTGCAGCCGCACCGATACGGGCGTGCACGCGAATATGTACTGCATCAGTCTGAAAACTGCCCATCCGATTCCGCCCGAGCGGCTGAAAGCGGCGCTGAACCGCTGGCTGCCCTTATCCGTGGCGGTCAGCGATTGCAGAGAGGTACCGCTCGGTTTTCACGCGCGCTACAGCTGCAAAAGCAAGGAATATATCTACAAAATCTGGAACAGCGAGGTGCGCAGTCCCTTTCTCGAGGGCTACGCCCTGCATTACCGCTATCCGCTCGACGAGGTCATGCTCAACAAGGCGGCGCAGGCGTATGTGGGAAAGCACGACTTCACCTCCTTTTGCACCCTCGACGCCCGCAAGCAGGGCGATATGACGCGCAATGTCAAGTCATTCTCTGTCACGCGCGAGGGTGATATGGTCACGATGCGCGTCGAGGCGGACGGCTTCCTCTACAATATGGTGAGGATCATGGTCGGTACGCTTCTGCGCGTGGCACAGGGCAAATTCCAGCCCGATGATATTCCCGCGATCATCGAAAAGCGGAACAGACAGTACGCGGGACCGACCGCTCAGGCATGCGGTCTTTATCTCAATAAGGTTCATTACGAATAAGGAAAAAGCAGAAAAAACGGGGTTTGTTATGTTTCATCTGTTTAACAGGAAAAAGGGAAGGTATACCGAAACAAAACCGAATAAAGAGCGCAAGGTCATCAGCTACGAGGACGTGCCGCTCGATGATTACGAACAGGAACGCACCGACATCAATCCCAAGACGGTCAAGAAAATCATTATTGCAGCCGCGATTCTTCTGGCGGCAGGCTTGGCTGTTCTGGCGTTTGCGAACCGCGACAAGCTTACGCCCGAAAACCTCGGACTGTGGTGGAGTTATGAAGTTCTCGGCAACGGCGGACACGGCTATCCGGCGGAGATCATCGGCTCCGAGGTAAAGCCGGGTAACTTTGCGGTCAATCAGAGCCGCGTCGCCTATGCCTCCGATACCTCCTTTGTCACGCTCAATTCCTCGGGAAAGGAAATCGCCAACGTGCAGCTGCGTTACTCCAAGCCCGTTATGAAGAGTGCGGAGAACCGCTTTATGACCTACGGGCTGGGCGATACAAGCTACCAGATTCTCGACTACGAGAAGGAGCTGTATTCCGGCAGCATCGACGGTGCAATCTATACGGGCGATATCGCCTCAAACGGACACTATGTGCTCGTGACCGAGGGAAACGGCTTTCTCAGTGAGCTTTACGCCTTTAACAAGGACAATAACAGAATATTTAAATATTCTTTTTCAGAATATTACATCAACGCCGTCGCGATCAACAGTGACGGCAGCGGATGCGTCGCCTGCGGCGTCACAAGCGACAACGGCGGTATGCGGACAGGCGTCTATGTGCTCGACTTTGGCAAGGAGGAGCCTGTGAGCAAGTACGTCATTGATGACGACACCATTATCGACTGCCGCTATATCAGCGGCTCACGCGCCGCGCTTATAGGCAGCTATGCCGCTTATGCCGTCAAGGCGGGAGCGGAGGACTATACCACGATCAGTTATGAGGGCAAGCCGCTGACCAACTATTGCTTTAATCCCGCAACCAAGACGTTCGCGCTCGCGCTTTCAAAAAGCGGTGACGGCAGAAGCTGCACGCTCATAAGATATAATGACAACGGCGAGCAGCTCGTTTCAATTGACACCGATTACGGCGCTTCCTCGTTCTCCGTGTACAAGGGTACGATGGCGGTGCTGGACGGCAACACCGTCTATACGTTTAACAACGACGGCAATATCACCAATTCCTGCGATGCGGGAACAGGAGCAAGGGCGCTGATTCTGACGTCCGATTCTCACGCCTATGTGCTGAGCATCAATCAAGTAAGGTTTTTTAACCTCGCTGATTCCGCACCGTCGAAAATCGGCGATTAATTCCGGAAGGAGTATTGGATGATTTCTGATATCATTATAGTCGTGGTCGTGCTGCTGTATATCCTGTTCGGTGCGCTGCGCGGTTTTCTGAAAACCATCACGGGACTTGTCGCGACGGTTCTCGGCGCGATGCTGGCGAACTGGCTCTCCGCACCGATCGGAACGTGGATATACACGACCTTTGTGCGAACGACGGTTTTGACGAACATTGAGCAGGAAATAACCAAAAACGGCTTTTCGTCAGCGGTTGGAAACTCTCTGCAGTCCCTGCCTGACTGGCTGAGCAAAATGGTTGCCTCCGTGTTTGCGCCATGGGGCATCAGCATGGACGATTTGCAGAAGGGTGTGCTGATCAACAGTCAACAGGCGCAGCAGATATCCCATACCATCGAAGAACCGATCGGTCAGATGATCTCCTCTCTGTTCGCGATTGTTGCGGCGGTGATTCTGTTCATCGTGCTGAAAATCATTCTGAAGCTGATATTCAACGCTATTATCAAGCTGATTCGCGGATCATCCCGTCCGGGCGGCGTCGACCGCTTTTTCGGAGGAGTATTTGGCTTTGCCGAGGGAACACTTGTTGTATTGGCAGGCATTCACATCGTGTATATGATAATGTCACTTTGCAATCCCGCAGTGAGCGACGACCCTATGGTTTTCGGCAAGCTGTTTAACACTTTATGCTTATTCAGATAGGGTGATACAAAATGGAAAACGAAACATGGAGCTTTAAGAAAACGGATTTGTTTACCGTTCCCAATCTGCTGACCTATATGCGGTTTGTTCTGGTAGCTCCGTTCATCTATTTTTTTCTGCAACAGAATTATATTGCGGCGGCAGTCTGCATCGGCATTTCGGGACTGACAGATTGTTTCGACGGCTTGCTGGCGAGAAAGCTCAATCAGGTCACGTCGCTCGGCAAGATTCTCGACCCGATTGCCGACAAGGTGACGCTTTTTTCGGTGGCGCTTTGTATGCTGATCTATATTCCGTCGCTGCTGCCGCTTCTCGGCATTCTGATGTTCAAGGAGATCACCATGCTGTTTTGCGGGCTGATTCTCCTGATAAAAAGAATCACGCCGCCTGCCGCGAAATGGTACGGAAAATTTGCGACGGTCGTGTTTTATTTTTCCGTGACGACGATTATCTTTTTGAAGGCGGTATTTGGGTATGAGAGCGCGGTGCTGGTGATCGTGCTGTTCGTATTGACGGCGATCGTAATGGTTTTTGCGCTTGTGAAATATTCGATCATGTTCTTCGCATTGATCAGGGAGAAAAAGACGGAAAAATCGTGAAAATTTCGTGAACAGCATTGCTTTTTTCACGTTTATCATATAGAATAGTAGGCGACGGCATCGAGCCGTCGCATGTCAGTCTATCAACGAATTTACATATATGAGGTACAATTTATGATTTGCAGCAGATGCGGAAAACGGCCCGCGGTCGTTTTCGTTACCAATAACAATTCAAAGGATTCTCCGACCGTGGGCTACTGTCTGACCTGCGCGAAGGAGCTGAAAATCAAGCCCGTCGAGGATTTGATCAGCAAGATGGGCATTTCCGACGAGGATCTGGAAAACGTACAGGATCAGATGAATTCTCTCATGCAGGGCGGCGACATCAACACGCTGATGGAGCAGCTCGGAGGATCGAACCTCGCGGAGCAGATGGAGAATTTCGCGGCGGAAGCACCGGGCAGCGACGACGACGACTTTTCCCACGGCGCGCCCGCGTTCCCGAATTTCTTCAACAATATTTTCGGCGGCGGTCAGAATGGTGACCAGCAGGCGAAATCGGGCGGCAAGCAGCCGGAGAAGAAAGAGAAGAAGAGAAAGCACATCAATCTCTATTGCGAGGATTTGACCCGCAAAGCGAGAGACGGCAAGATCGACAGGATCATCGGCAGAGACAGCGAGATTGAGCGTGTGATCCAGATTCTTTCCCGCCGTACCAAGAACAACCCATGCCTGATTGGTGAGCCGGGCGTCGGCAAAACCGCAATCGCAGAGGGACTTGCGCTGAGAATCGCCGCGGGCGACGTACCCCAGCGGCTCAAGCACAAGGAGATCCAGCTTCTCGACCTCACCTCACTTGTTGCCGGCACACAGTTCCGCGGTCAGTTTGAGAGCCGCATCAAGGGACTTGTTTCCGAAATCAAGGACAGCGGCAACATCATCCTCTTTATCGACGAGGTGCACAGTCTTGTCGGAACAGGCGACAGCGAAGGCACCATGAACGCCGCCAATATTCTCAAGCCCGCGCTTTCACGCGGCGAGGTGCAGGTTATCGGCGCGACGACCTTTAACGAGTACAGGAAGTATATCGAGAAGGATTCCGCGCTTGAAAGACGTTTCCAGCCCGTCAAGGTAGGCGAGCCGACGATCGCGCAGTCCATCGAGGTGATCGCGGGCGTCAAGGAATACTATGAAAACCACCACCGCGTCGTTGTGGACGACGATATCGTCCGCAAGACCGTTGTTCTCTCCGAGAGATATATTACTGACCGTTTCCTGCCTGACAAGGCGATCGATCTGCTCGATGAGAGCTGTGCGTGCGCAGCTCTGCGCAACAAGGATATGGAGCGCTGCGACAAGCTCAGAGACCAGAAGGGAGACTTGCTCCGCCAGAAGGATGCGCTTTCTTCCGCCGAGCAGGTGGACTATGAGAAGCTCGCGGAGGTCAACACCGAGCTTGCCCGCGTTGATTCCGAGCTTTCGGGCTTCAACCCCGACGATTTAATTTCTCATGTGACCGAGGAGGATATCGCCAAGGTCATTGAGCTGTGGACAGGTATTCCCGCGTCCCGCATCCGCGAAAACGAGCTTTCCAAGCTCGCGGATCTGGAAACGGAGCTGAAAAAGAAGATCATCGGACAGGACGAAGCGGTAGAGGCTCTTGCGTCCGCAATCAAGCGCAGCCGCTGCCAGATCTCACCGCGCCGTCGTCCCGCGTCCTTCATTTTTGTCGGACCGACGGGCGTAGGAAAAACCGAGCTTGTCAAGGTGCTGAGTCAGCAGCTGTTTGATACACCAGAAACGCTGATTCGCCTAGATATGTCCGAGTTTATGGAGAAGCATTCGGTGTCCAAAATCATCGGCTCACCTCCGGGCTACGTCGGCTATGACGAAGCAGGACAGGTGACCGAAAAGGTACGCCGCCGTCCTTATTCCGTACTTCTGTTTGATGAAATCGAAAAGGCGCATCCCGACGTGCTCAATATTTTGCTCCAGATTCTCGACGAGGGCAAGGTGACAGACGCTCACGGCAGAGCGGTCAACTTTGAGAATACCGTCATTGTCATGACCTCCAACGCAGGCTCAGGCTCCCGTGAAAGTGCGCTCGGCTTCGGAAAGACCGAAGAGGACGCGAGCCGTGAAAAGGTGATGAAGGCGCTGTCCGATTTCCTGCGTCCCGAGTTTATCGCGCGTGTGGATGAGGTGATCGTGTTCAACCACCTCAGTGAGGAGCACTTTGTCAAAATCGCCGACCTGCTGCTCCATGAGTACGTCGCGACTCTCGAGGAGAAGCATATCGCCTTCACCTTTGATGAAAAAGCGTGTGAGTATCTCGCGAAGAAATCCTGCGGCGGCAAGAGCGGTGCGCGTGATTTGAGAAACACCATCCGCCGCGAGGTGGAGGAGAAGATTGCCGAAGCGATGATTTCGTCCAATACCGGCAAGCTCACTGCGATCCATACAACGTCAGACGGCGAGAGCGTTGTCGTCCAGGCGCTTTGATTTGAAATAGATAAACAAATTCAGCAGCCTGCCAATTCGGCAGGCTGCTACTCGATTGATAGGGTGATTTTGGAATGCTCTTTTTGTGAAGCAGCTCATCGTTCGCCTTCGAGTCCGGTCACCCGCTTGCTGAAAAATAGAAACAGGGAATACTTTTTAAAGTATTCCCTGTTTCTATGGTGCCGGTGACCGGACTCGAACCGGTACGGTATCGCTACCGGTGGATTTTGAGTCCACTACGTCTGCCAATTCCATCACACCGGCGTATTGACCTTGTATATTATACATGACTTGATGAAAAAAATCAAGAGGAAAATGCGCAAACCTCAAAAATATCTAATAATTTATTAAAAGTCCGTGCATATTTTATTTTTTTCAGAAAAAATCATTTTTAATTCTAATACGGTTGCCAAATATTCAAAAATCATATATAATAGTAGACGTATTGGTATTTTCAAACTGTTTTTGATTTGGAGGAATCAGACTTATGGAAAAGAAAGAAATGCTCTATGAAGGCAAGGCAAAAAAAGTATTTGCTACCGAGGATCCCGCACTGTGCATCGTATCCTATAAGGACGACGCGACCGCGTTTAACGGTGAGAAGAAGGGTACTATCGTAGGCAAGGGTGTTGTCAACAACAGAATGAGCAACTTTATGTTTAAGCTGCTGGAAAAGAACGGCGTTCCCACCGACTTTGTCGAGGAGCTCAGCGACCGCGATACGGTTCTCAAGAAGGTGCAGATCGTACCCCTCGAGGTTATCGTGAGAAACAAGGCAGCAGGTTCCTTCTCCAAGCGCTTTGGTGTACCCGAGGGTACCGCGTTCAAGGCTCCCACACTGGAGTATTGTCTCAAGGATGACGCGCTCGGCGATCCCATGATCAACGACAGCCAGATTATTGCAATCGGCGCTGCGACAAGGGAAGAGCTGGACACCATCGCGAAATACACCATGAAGATCAACGAGGTCATGGTTGCGTTCTTCAAGGAGTGCAAGGTAGACCTGATCGACTTCAAGATCGAGTTTGGCAGACTGCCCGACGGCACCATCATTCTCGCGGATGAGATTTCACCCGATACCTGCCGTTTCTGGGATGTTGACACCCAGGAGAAGCTCGACAAGGATCGTTTCCGCCGCGATATGGGCGGTGTTGAAGAAGCGTATGCCGAGATGATGAAGAGAGTCGGTCTCGCTGACTGATCATCTACACCACAACACAAACTTATCGGACGGTGAAATTTTGAATTATTCTTTCGACAGTTATGCAAAGGAAGGGCTGCATGAGGAATGCGGCGTTTTCGGAATATTCAGCGACGGCACCATCAATCCGGCGTATGCCTGCTACAACGGACTTCTTGCGCTCCAGCACAGAGGTCAGGAGAGCTGCGGTATCGCGGTCTCGGATGACGGTGTAATTGAGTATCACAAGAACATGGGCCTTGTGACCGAGGTCTTTAATAACAGTATTCTTGACTCACTCAACGGACAGATGGCGATTTCGCACGTCCGTTATTCCACAGCAGGCGGCTCTGTGCTCGAAAACGCACAGCCGCTTGTTATGCGTTATGTCAAGGGTACATTGTCGGTTGCCCACAACGGCAACCTGACCAACGCGGTGGAGATTCGCCGCCAGCTCGAACAGAGAGGTGCAATTTTCCAGACGACCATCGACTCCGAGGTCATCTGTTATGTCATCGCCAGAGAGCGATTGAACTGCCACTCGGTCGAGGAGGCGGTTGCGCGCACGATGCAGACCATCAAGGGCGCGTATTCGCTGCTTGTCATGAGTCCGCGCAAGCTGATTGCGGCGCGTGACCCGCACGGCTTCCGGCCGCTCTGCATGGGCAAGTATAACGGCTCTTATGTCTTTGCCAGCGAGAGCGCTGCTTTGGATGCCTGCGGAGCGGAGTTTGTCCGCGACGTCGAGCCGGGCGAGATTGTCGTCGTCAAGGATGGCAAAGTGAATTCCATCAGACCCGATTTCGGCGACAAGAAAAAGGCGCTTTGTATTTTCGAGTACATCTATTTCGCGCGCAGTGATTCCTTTATCGACGGCGTGAGCGTCTATGAGGCAAGAAAACAGGCGGGAAGGATCCTCGCGAGAGAATTCCCTGTTGAAGCGGATATGGTCATCGGCGTTCCTGAGTCGGGCATCGACGCGGCGATCGGCTATGCCGAGGAAAGCGGCATTCCCTATGAGAAGGCGATCGTCAAGAACAGCTATATCGGCAGAACCTTCATCAAGCCCAGCCAAAAGGAGCGCATGAAGAGCGTCCGCATCAAGCTCAACCCCGTAGCAGATATGGTTAAGGGCAAGCGCGTCGTCATGATCGACGACAGCATCGTGCGCGGCACGACCGTAGACCGCATCGTCACTATGCTGCGTGAGGCAGGCGCAAAAGAGGTTCACATGCGCATCAGCTCACCTCCGTTTATGTGGCCGTGCTACTACGGAACCGACATTCCGTCGCGCGGAGAGCTGATTGCCTGCAACCATACAATAGAAGAAATCACCGCGCTCAGCGGAGCGGACTCTTTGGGCTACCTGCCCGTGGAATCGCTCCATGAGATGATCGGATACGCACCCGTCGGCTTCTGTCAGGGCTGCTTTACGGGACAGTATCCCGCAGATATCACCGTCGAGACCTTCAAGGGCAAGGAACGCGGCGGCATGAATTTTGATAACAAATGTCAGGGAACCGATAACTAAACCTTTGGAAAGGAACAACAGCATGAGTAAGGATTGTTACGAATCACCCTTGTCCGCACGCTATGCGAGCAAGGAAATGAAATATATCTTTTCTCCCGACAAGAAGTTCAGAACATGGAGAAAGCTCTGGATCGCGCTTGCCGAGGCGGAAAAGGAGCTCGGACTGCCCGTAACGCAGGAGCAGATCGATGAGCTTAAGGCACATGCCGACGATATCAACTATGAAGTCGCGCAGGAGAGAGAAAAGCTCGTGCGCCACGACGTCATGTCCCATGTTTACGCCTACGGCGTACAGTGCCCCAACGCAAAGGGCATCATTCACCTCGGCGCGACCTCCTGCTATGTCGGTGACAACACCGATATCATCATCATGACTGAGGGCTTGCGTCTGATTCGCAACAAGCTGATCACGGTGATCCGCAACCTTTCCGCGTTTGCCGACGAATATAAAGCACTGCCCACACTCGCGTTCACGCATTTCCAGCCTGCCCAGCCCACCACGGTAGGCAAGAGAGCGACGCTCTGGATTCAGGAATTCATGATGGACTTGGAGGACGTCGAGTACCAGCTGTCCAAGGCAAAGCTGCTCGGATCCAAGGGCACCACAGGCACACAGGCAAGCTTTTTGGAGCTGTTTGACGGCGACCACGAGAAGTGCAAGGCGCTCGACAGGAAGATTGCGGAGAAGATGGGCTATCAGGCATGCTTCCCCGTATCGGGACAGACCTATTCCAGAAAGCTCGATTCCCAGTTTCTCAACGTCCTCGCGGGCATTGCGCAGTCAGCGGCGAAGTTTTCCAACGATATCCGCCTGCTGCAGCACCTCAAGGAGGTAGAGGAGCCGTTTGAGAAGAACCAGATCGGTTCCTCAGCAATGGCGTATAAGCGTAACCCGATGCGCAGCGAGCGTATCGGCTCCCTTTCCAGATATGTGATGGTAGACGTTCTCAACGGCTACTTCACCACCGCGACCCAGTGGTTCGAGCGTACGCTTGACGACTCTGCGAACAAGCGTCTCAGCGTACCCGAAGCGTTCCTCGCTATTGACGGCGTGCTGTCTCTCTGCGCGAACGTCGCGGACGGGCTTGTCGTTTATCCCAAGGTCATCGAGCAGAGACTCCGCAAGGAGCTGCCCTTCATGGCGACCGAGAACATTATGATGGACGCCGTGAAGAAGAGAGGAGCAGACCGTCAGCAGCTTCACGAGAGAATCCGTGTCCATTCCATGGCGGCGTCCAAGGTCATCAAGGAAGAAGGCGGCGAGAACGACCTTCTGCAGAGAATCGCAGCGGACGAAGCGTTCGGCGTAACGCTCGAGGAGCTCGAGAGCATCCTGCAGCCAGAGAAATACACGGGCAGAGCAAAGGAGCAGACCGCGGACTTCCTCGCGGAATATGTGGCTCCCGCACTGGAAAAATACAAGGATATCGAGTCTGACAGACCCGAAATCAACGTATAAAATACATCAATCATCCCATCAAAGGAGAAATCAATATGGTAAAAGCAATCGTAGGCGCGAACTGGGGCGACGAGGGCAAGGGCAAAATCACCGACGTCCTCGCCGACAACAGCGATATCGTCATTCGCTTCCAGGGCGGCGCAAACGCAGGTCACACGATTATCAATGACTACGGAAAATTTGCGCTTCACCAGCTGCCCTCGGGTGTGTTCCATCAGAATATCACCAACATCATCGGCAACGGCGTCGCGTTCAGCGTAGAGAACTTTGTCAAGGAAATGCAGGAGCTGCGGGACAGAGGTGTTCCCGAGCCGCAAGTCATCATCTCTGACCGCGCTCAGATTGTGATGCCGTATCATGTCGCCTTTGACTGCTACGAGGAGGAGCGTCTCGGAAAGAATTCCTTCGGCTCTACCAAAAGCGGCATTGCGCCCTTCTATTCCGACAAGTATTCCAAAATCGGCTTCCAGATCAACGAGCTGTATGATGATCCCGATTCACTGAAGGCGAAGATTCATCACGCGCTCGAAATCAAGAACGCCATCCTCGAGAATCTCTACAACAAGCCCGCCATCAGTGAGCAGGAGGTTTTTGACAAGCTCATGGAATACAAGGAGCTGCTCGCTCCCTATGTCGGCGACGCGTTTATGTTCCTGCACAACGCCATCAAAGAGGGCAAGAGCATTCTTCTCGAGGGTCAGCTCGGCTCCCTGAAGGATACCGACTTCGGCATCTATCCCATGGTTACTTCTTCTAATACCATTGCGGGCTACGGTGCAGTCGGCGCAGGTATTCCTCCCTATGAAATCAAGGAGATCATCACGGTCGTTAAGGCGTATTCCAGCGCGGTCGGCGCGGGCGAGTTCGTCTCCGAAATCTTCGGCGACGAGGCAGACGAGCTGCGCAGACGCGGCGGCGACGGCGGTGAGTTCGGCGCGACAACCGGCAGACCCCGTCGTATGGGCTGGCTGGATCTGGTTGCCACCCGTTACGGCTGCATGGTGCAGGGCGCGACACAGGTTGCGTTCACCGTGCTCGATGTACTCGGCTATCTCGACGAAATCCCCGTATGCGTCGGCTATGAGCTCGACGGTGAGGTGATTGATTACTTCCCGTCCACCACCAAGCTCAAGAGATGCAAACCGATTCTCAGGAAGATGAAGGGTTGGAAGTGCTCTATCTCGGGCATCAAGGACTACGATCAGCTTCCCAAGGAGTGCCGCGAGTATATTGAGTTTGCGGAGAAGGAAATCGGCGTACCGATCACGATGGTATCCAACGGTCCTTCCCGAAATGACATTATTTACAGATAATTGTTCGGCGCTGTCTTATAGGTTTTATAAGACAGCCCGTTCCTTTTAGAAAGGGGAAGGGTTATGAACAAAGAAACCGTTATTGTCCTCGATTTCGGCGGACAGTACAACCAGCTTATTGCCAGAAGAGTCCGCGAGTGTAATGTTTACTGCGAGATTCTTCCGTATACGGTTCCGATTGAGAGGATCAAAGAGCTGCAGCCCGCAGGTATTATTTTCACGGGCGGCCCCAACAGCGTCTATGACGAAAGCTCTCCGCACTATACGCCCGAGATATTCAAGCTGGGCGTCCCGATTCTCGGCATCTGCTACGGCTGCCAGCTGATGGCATATTCGCTCGGCGGCAACGTCGTGTCTGCGACGGACGACGCGGTCAGCGAGTACGGCAAGACCGTGACCCGCTATGACAATAACAACCTGCTCTTCAAGGATATCCCTGCGGAGGGTATTTCATGGATGAGCCACCGCGATTATATCAACGCGGTTCCCGAGGGCTTTGTGATTTCCGCGACGACGGATAATTGTCCCGTTGCGGCGATGGCGGATAAGGAGCGCAGGCTCTACGGCGTGCAGTTCCATCCCGAGGTCAACCATACCGAAAACGGCAAGGACATGATCCGTTCTTTCCTCTACAACGTCTGCGGCTGCAAGGGCGAATGGAAGATGGAGAGCTTCATCGACACCACCGTCGCGCAGATCCGCGAGCAGGTGGGAGATAAGGGCGTCGTGCTCGGACTGTCGGGCGGCGTGGATTCTTCGGTTGCCGCCGCATTGATTTCAAAGGCAATCGGAAAGCAGCTCACCTGCGTCTTTGTCGACCAAGGACTGATGCGCAAGGACGAGGGCGACTTTGTCGAGCAGACCTTCACCAAGCTCTTTGACATGAACTTTGTCCGCATCAACTGTCAGGAGGAGTTCCTCTCCAAGCTCAAGGGCGTCAGCGACCCCGAGGAAAAGCGAAAGATTATCGGCACCGAGTTCTATAATGTGTTCTGGAACAAAATCCGTGAGAGCTACGGCTCGGGCTTCTTCGCGCAGGGAACGATATATCCCGACCGCATTGAGAGCGGCAAGGGAGACGCGGCAAAAATCAAGACGCATCACAATCAGGTCGGCGTTCCGAAGGATATCCAGTTTGACGATATCATCGAGCCGCTCAGGGATCTTTTCAAGGACGAGGTCAGAGCGGTAGGAGAGAAGCTCGGCCTGCCGCATGATTTGGTATGGAGACAGCCGTTCCCGGGTCCCGGACTCGGCGTGCGAGTGATCGGCGAGGTCACCGCCGAGAAGGTGAGAATTCTGCAGGAAGCCGACGCAATTCTCCGCGACGAGATGGCGCAGTGCGGCTATGACAAGGAAATGAGCCAGTTTTTCGCGGTTCTTCCGGGCGTCAGAACCGTCGGCGTCATGGGTGATTCACGCACCTACAGCGAGCTTGTCGCCATCCGTGCGGTCACGACGGACGACTTTATGACCGCAGACTGGGCAAAGATCCCCTATGAGATTCTCGGCAGGGTTTCCAACCGCATCATCAACGAGGTCAGCCACGTCAACCGCGTGGTCTATGATATCACCTCCAAGCCGCCGGGCACGGTGGAGTGGGAGTAACGCCATGAAAATCGTATTACCCGACGCGCAGACCGTCATTGATAATCTCGTCAGCGCGGAATGTCTGAGAGAGTTCGGTGAGGTAGTGGAATACGGTCTGCTCTCGTATGAGGAGATCGCCGAGGCGGTTGCGGACGCGGATATCGTCGTCTGCAACAAAACGCTGATGGACGCGCACACCATGCACCTTGCAAATAAATTAAAATATATCGGTCTGTTTGCCACAGGCTATAACAATATCGACGTGGAATACTGCCGCGCACACGGTATCACCGTATGCAACGCGGGTTCCTATTCGACCAACGCGGTGGCTCAGCATACCTTTGCGCTGATTCTGGAGCACTTCAACCGCGTTGCACAGTACAATCAATATGTACAGGACGGTTTGTGGAAACGCAGCCCGACCTTCTCTCCCTTTGTCTATCCGCTCAACGAGTTAGCGGGAAAGACGCTCGGCGTCGTAGGTTTGGGGGCTATCGGTCAGGCTGTCGCGAGAATCGCAAAAGCCTTTGAGATGCGCGTGATTGCCTGTAACCGCAGCCCGAAGCACGTCGACGGGGTGGAGCAGGTGAGCTTTGAAACACTCTTGGCGCAGAGTGATGTTGTCACGGTACACTGTCCGCTCAATGCCGATTCGCAGGATATGTTCAATCAATCGAGCTTCGCAAAGATGAAGCAGGGAGCGCTGTTTGTCAACACTGCTCGCGGTGGCGTGATGGTGGAGCAGGACTTGCTCGATGCGCTGGAAAGCGGACACCTCGGCGGCGCGTGCATTGATACGCTTCGTGTGGAGCCGATGGAGGAGGACTGCATTCTCATGGGTGCGAAGAATTGTCTGATGACGCCGCATATCGCATGGGCGCCTGTTGAGACCCGTCAGAGGCTGATGGGTATAGTCGCGGACAATATCCGCGCATTTCTGGACGGCGATCCCGTGAATGTTGTCAGCTGATAAAGTAAAAATCCGCGGTTTTTCGCGGATTTTTTTGTACCCGTATTGACGGGAAACGCATGTTTTGATATAATCTATCTAATACGATATCATTTAGAGGTTCCCTTTAGTTTATGGAGGAAATTATGACAGGAAATGTAAGACCGGAAACAATGGAAAGAATCACAACTCCCGCGCTTGCGCAGGCGTTTATCGACGAGCAGGTCAGGGAGCTGCAGGCGCAGATCGGTGACAAGAAGGTGCTCCTCGCACTTTCGGGCGGTGTTGACAGCTCGGTAGTTGCTGCTCTTTTGATCAAGGCGATCGGAAAGCAGCTTGTTTGCGTGCACGTTAATCACGGCTTGCTGCGCAAGGGAGAGCCCGAGCAGGTAATTGAGGTGTTCCGCAACCAGATGAACGCGAACCTTGTTTATGTTGACGCGGTTGACCGCTTCCTTGACAAGCTCGCAGACGTAGCGGATCCCGAGAAAAAGAGAAAAATCATCGGCGCGGAATTCATCCGCGTGTTTGAGGAAGAGGCTAGAAAGCTCGACGGAATCGAGTTCCTCGCGCAGGGAACCATCTATCCCGACATTCTCGAGAGCGACGGCGTCAAGGCTCATCACAACGTCGGCGGTCTCCCCGAAGATTTGCAGTTCGAGCTGGTAGAGCCCGTCAAGCTGCTGTTCAAGGACGAGGTCAGAGTAGTCGGAAAAGCGCTCGGTCTGCCGGATAACATGGTGTTCCGTCAGCCTTTCCCGGGTCCGGGACTGGGCGTTCGTTGTCTCGGTGCCATCACCCGCGACAGACTGGAGGCAGTCCGCGAGTCCGACGCGATTCTCCGTGAGGAGTTCGCGAAGAACGGTCTGGAGGGCAAGGTCTGGCAGTATTTCACGGTTGTGCCCGATTTCAAATCCGTCGGCGTAAAGGACGGCAAGCGAACCTTTGCCTATCCCGTTATTCTCCGCGCGGTCAATACGACAGATGCAATGACCGCAACCGTTGAGGATGTACCCTTTGCACTTCTGCAGCACATCACCCGGCGCATTACCGCTGAGGTAGAGAACGTCAACCGTGTGCTCTATGACCTCACTCCCAAGCCTTGCGCGACAATTGAGTGGGAATAAATTTCTAATTTAGAATTATAAATCACAGCCGCCAAGTGGGACATTCTCCTGCTTGGCGGCGTTTTTGATATTTAGGAATATGTAATAATATTTGATATTATGTAAAATATACTTGACAGAACAAAAATGATATGATACACTTTATATAACGTTAATATGATATAACTGTTTCAAAGGGGAGTGTATTTATGAATATTAATGTTATTTTTCCAATTATTTTCGCAGTTTCAATTGTTGTATTTGTTGCGATAGCGCGTTCAAAAAGAGTTAAAAAGGCGAATTACGATGAACGTCAACTCTTAGCAAGAAACACCGCGTGTAAAAACTCGTTTTTCTTTTTGCTAATTTATTGTTTCACGTGCGGATTATTGTATCTCTTTGATATTCATTGGGCGAATACCGCCATACAAATGTTCCTTGGAGTCATTTTATCTTTTACATTGTTTATCGCTTTATGTATCATCAAAGACGCTTATTTTTCTAACTCACCAAAATATAATACTTATGCTGTTATCTTCTTTTTCTCATATGGTGTTTTGAGTATCATTTATTTGCTGAACGGTCTTGGCAGAGGTAAAACTCTTATGGATAACGGAGTATTATCGGAACTCTTTTTGTATTTAGTTTCATCTGTTTGCTTTTGGATTTTGGGAATCATCTCTGTCATAAAGCTTTTTAAGGAAAAACGCGGAGCGGAGAAGTAAATGAAAAATCTAAAATTAAAAAGCGCCAGAGCTGCGCTCGACCTGTCACAACAACAGCTTGCCGAAAAAGTTGGTGTCAGCCGGCAAACAATCAATGCGATTGAAAAAGGTGATTATAACCCAACGATCAGATTGTGTATTGCTATTTGCCGCGCTCTCGGAAAATCACTGGACGATTTATTCTGGGACGAAGAATAGTTAATGCAATTTAACTGTAATGCCCTAACTCGAGAAGAAATATATTTACCCTAACTTGCTTTCCAAAAGGCGCGTAGACAGTGCGTTTTGAAGCCCAAAAACGTTACATTTTTTCGATTTATTATCAAGCTCAAAAAAGCATAATTAATTTATCGCTTTAAAGTGTTGATTTTAAATAATATCCGTGCTATAATGACCGTAGTACCGTTGATACTGTTTTGATACTGTTATTTTTTGAAGACAAAAATAATAAGCAGAATGGCGGTAATAGCGGTATAAAAAGCGCAAGTCACTAAACCAATATGTTTAGTGATAAGATGGATTAAGCGAATGGGAATAATCAAATAACTGTTATCTGTCCCGAAAAGTACCGATTTACGGCACTTTTCGGGATTTCTCTTTTTTTGGCTACAAAATGGCTACATCAGCGCGAATTTTCGTAGCCAATCAATCTGACATGAACACGTCAAACTTTGGCTACCTCCGCTTGCTTATTCGGATACAAATGTCCGTAGGTATCAAGCGTTGTCTGGATGCGCTCGTGCACTAAAACTTGCAGCAATCATTCCCCAAACGGGAGCAGACATTACGACAGCAAATCGGAAATGATTGTATTGGAAACCAAAAATCCTCGGGCGGTCAAGCCAAAGTGCTGTGGATCACGCTCCATCAGTCCCGAACCGACATACTTATTAACTTTTCGCAGCAGCAGGGGAGAAACCTCCTTTTGAAAACGAGCACGATAGTCACTGAATCGCAGTCCGCTTTTTAGTCGCAGCGCCAGCATGAGATATTCCTCCTCACTGCCGCCGTCGCCGTCGTCATGGAGGATATTCGCGATAAAATCCTGCATGCTTCTTCCGTAGAAGAACCGTTTGCCTTCAAAAAAAGAATGTGCGGACGGTCCGATGCCAATATATTCACGGCATTGCCAGTAGGCGCTGTTGTGGCAGCTTTCAAAGCCCTCAAAGGCAAAGTTGGAAATCTCATATTGCCGATATCCGATTGACTCAAGATAATCAACCGCGAAAAGGTACAGATCCGCCTGTTCATCATCGTCGGCGACGTGAAGAGAATCACGCTGTTCATAAAAACGTGTACCCTTTTCTATTTTGAGAAGGTAGGAGGATATGTGCTTTACGCCGAGCGACGCGCAGAAGTCGATAGAGGATTTCAGGCTGTCAATGGTCTGGAAGGGAATACCCATCATCAAGTCCATGGAGAGGTTGTCGATTCCCGCATCCTGTGCCCTCTGGACGGTCAGCCGAGCGTCATCAATGCTGTGAATCCTGCCCAGCGCTTTCAATTCACGCTCTGCGGCTGTCTGAAATCCGACGGAAACGCGGTTGAAGCCGGCTTCTTTCAGAGCCGAAAAATCTAAGTGCCTGCCCGAATCGGGATTGACCTCGAGCGTGATTTCCGCGTGAGGCTCAACCGAAAAGCACGTTTTTACGTATTGCAGCAAATCGCAGAGCCGTTCGGTTCCCAGAATGCTCGGCGTACCGCCACCGAAATAGACGGTCGAGGCAGGTCTGTCTGTCCGCTTGCTCCAGTAATAGATTTTATTTTTCAATTCCGCGCAGTACGCGACATAATCCGTTTCACTGCCCTTGCCGCTGAAAAAGTCGCAGTAGGGACATTTGCTTTTGCAAAAGGGAATATGCAGGTACAAGCCCAAGGAATCTGTCATAGTATTCACCCCAAAAAAGGTTTTGAGGCAGGAACATCGCTGTTCCTGCCCCAAAAGTTGGAAGGTATATGAAAAGATAGGAATAATCTATTTACCTTACACGAATATATTACAACAATTTAACCGTTTTGTCAAGCTTTTGTTTTAAATTTTTAAAAAATCTTTTATTTGCGCTGATTTCTCGGATTAACAGTTGACATTTACGGCAGAATAATTGTAAAATATAAAGGATTGAAATTTTCCGAAGGGATTGAATTTATGAGTTCATTAAGGGACGAAATCACAAAGCGCAGAACCTTTGCCATTATCTCGCATCCTGACGCGGGAAAGACGACGCTGACCGAAAAGCTGCTGCTCTACGGAGGCGCGATTAATCTGGCAGGCTCCGTCAAGGGCAAAAAGACCGCCAGACACGCGGTATCCGACTGGATGGAAATAGAAAAGCAGAGAGGTATTTCCGTCACCTCCTCGGTGCTGCAGTTCAAATACGACGGCTATTGCATCAACATTCTCGATACGCCCGGACATGAGGACTTCTCCGAGGACACCTACCGAACACTGATGGCGGCGGATTCCGCTGTCATGGTCATTGACGGCTCAAAGGGTGTTGAGAAGCAGACTATCAAGCTATTCAAGGTCTGCGTGATGCGCAACATACCGATTATCACCTTTATCAATAAAATGGACAGGGACGCCAAGAACCCGTTTGATTTGCTGGAGGATATTGAAAATGTCCTCGGCATCAATACCTATCCCGTTAACTGGCCGATTGGTTCGGGAAAGGAATTCAAGGGCGTTTTTGACCGCAACAATAACAAGATTCTGGCTTTCACCGCCAATAACGGACAGAAGGAAGTCGAGAAAACCGAGCTTGCATTGGACGACCCTGCATTGGACGAGGTTCTCGGCGAGTATCTGAAGCAGGATTTTCTCGGCGAAATCGAGCTGCTGGACGGTGCGGGCGACGAGTTCAATCTGGAAGCTGTCCGCGAGGGCAAGCTGACGCCCGTGTTCTTTGGTTCGGCATTAACGAATTTCGGCGTAGAGCCGTTTTTGGAGCAGTTCTTAAAACTCACCACCTCGCCGCTCTCCCGCGAGACCATCAGCGAAGAGGTTGACCCCATGAGCGAGGATTTCTCCGCGTTTGTGTTCAAGATTCAGGCGAATATGAACAAGGCGCACCGTGACAGGATCGCATTTATGCGCATCTGCAGCGGAAAGTTTGAGAAGAACATGGAGGTGTTCCATGTTCAGGGCAACAAGAAGATGCGTCTGTCCCAGCCGCAGCAGATCATGGCACAGGAGCGCGAGATTGTGGACGAAGCCTATGCGGGCGATATCATCGGTGTGTTTGACCCGGGTATTTTCTCTATCGGCGACACCATCTGTTCGGCGCGACATAAGGTGCAGTTCAAGGGTATCCCGACCTTTGCACCCGAGCACTTCATGCGTGTGCGCCAGAAGGATACGATGAAGCGCAAGCAATTCATCAAGGGCACCAACCAGATCGCACAGGAGGGTGCGATTCAGATTTTCCAGGAGTTGGACGCGGGCATGGAGGAGGTCATCGTCGGCGTAGTCGGCGTCCTCCAGTTTGACGTGCTCAAATACCGTCTGGAAAATGAGTACAACGTCGATATCATCATGGAATCCCTGCCGTATGAATACATCCGCTGGATTGTCAATGAAGACCTCGACCCCAAAACGCTCGACCTTGCGTCCGATACAAAGCGTATTCAGGACTTGAAGGGCAACCACCTGCTGCTCTTTACCAGCTATTGGAGCATCGATTGGGCGCTTGACCACAACAAAGGTCTGGAGCTGAGAGAGTTCGGTACGAACTGATGCTGCAAAAACTGCAAGACTATACTGCGGGCGATGCTTATCCCTTTCACATGCCGGGGCACAAGCGTCAGCTTGAAAATGCGGACTTCCCGTTTTCTATTGATATCACGGAAATAGATGGCTTTGATAACCTGCACCATCCCGAGGGCTGCATCAAAGAAATCGAGGAAAAGGCAGCAAAGCTTTACCGCGCCGAGCGTGCTTTCCTGTTGGTCAACGGCGCGACAGGCGGAATTCTTTCTGCCGTTAAAGCCATGACGCACCGCGGAGACAAGGTGATTGTTGCGAGAAATTGTCACACCTCGGTACACCACGCGGTCGGGCTGCTGGGACTTGTTCCCGAATATTATCTGCCTGATCCACCAAAGGGAGAACGCACCTACCGCTGTTTCGGAGGCGTGAATCCCGGAAAACTCGACCGATTGCTGAAAGAGCACCCCGACGCGAAACTATTTGTTATGACCTCGCCGACCTATGAGGGAATCTGCTCGGATATCCGCAGTATTGCGGCTGTCTGTCATCAGCACGGCGTTCTGTTGTTGGTGGACGAAGCCCACGGCGCGCATTTTCCGTTCCATGATTCGTTTCCCGAAAGCGCGGTTTCCTGCGGCGCGGATTGCGCAGTCGTCAGTTTGCACAAGACGATGCCGGCACTGACGCAGACGGCATTATTAATGATAAAAGACAGCATTCCGGAACAGAATATGCAGACGGAACTTGCCGTTTTCCAGACAAGCAGCCCGTCCTATGTGCTGATGAGCAGCATCGAATACGCGCTTGATTACGCGCATTTGCATCCCGACGCGTTTGAAGCGTACCTTGGACGGATCCGAAAGCTGGAAGAAAAGCTCGCGAAGCTGAAAAAGCTCTCCCTGCTGTTTCACGACAAGGGAGAAGCGCTGCAAAATGTCTTTGCTTATGACTGCGGCAAGCTCGTGATTGCAGCAAATCAAGCGGATATCAGCGGTATTACATCGGCGAATATTCTCAGAAAGAAATATAACCTCGAAATCGAGATGGCGGCGAGTGATTATATCATCGCCATGACCTCTGTCTGCGACACGGACGAGGGCTTTGACCGCCTTGCCAATGCGCTGCTCGAAATCGACAGCGAGTGTGTGTTTGTTCAAAAGAAAAATGATACGCCTTTCTTTGCAGCGCTTCCCGAGCGGCATTTCCTTCCGTGTGAATGTGAAACCGTTTCCGCAAAAGCGGTTCCGCTCACCGAAGCGGCAGGAAGAACCGCGATGGAGGACATTTTCGCCTATCCTCCGGGCAGCCCGCTGGTTGTCAGGGGTGAAGTCCTGACAAAGGATATCCTGCGGCTGATAACGGAAATGACGGCAAAGGGTGTTAACGTGATCTCAAGTCAGAATACCTATCCCAACGGCGTGCTAGTTGCGGATTTGTGATTGACAAAAGCGGCGGATTATGGTAAGATTATCATATAAATCATAAAGGAGCAGATTGCCATGAAGAGAATCAAGACTATCGAAACACGCGATCTCAAGAAGAGCGTAAAGAACGGCGGCTGCGGCGAGTGCCAGACCTCCTGCCAGTCCGCTTGCAAGACTTCCTGCGGTGTTGCGAACCAGCAGTGCGAGAAGTGCCTTGAGAAATAATTTCGATTTCAATTAAGGAACAACGCCGTTAAGCCTTGCGCTTCAACGGCTTTCCTTTTGTCAGGAGAAAAAATATATGATACACCAGTATAAACTCAACGGCTATAATATTGTTCTCGATGTCTACAGCGGTAGCGTCCATGTAGTGGATGATCTCGCCTATGACGTGATCGCAATGTTCGAGGACAGCGGCAGAGAGGAGATCATCTCCGCCATGCTGCAAAAATACGCCGATGATCCCGAGATAACAAAAGAGGAGATATCCGACTGCATCGACGATGTAGAGGAGCTGAAGAACGCAGGAAAGCTTTTTACCCCCGACCAATACGAGAACCTCGCGTTTGATTTCAAAAAGCGCAATACGGTTATCAAGGCGCTGTGTCTGCACATTGCGCACACCTGCAACCTCAACTGCGAATACTGCTTCGCAAGTCAGGGAAAGTATCACGGCGAACGCGCGCTCATGAGTCTCGAGGTGGGCAAGAGGGCGATCGATTTTCTGATTGAGAACTCGGGCAGCCGCGTCAATCTTGAGGTCGACTTCTTCGGCGGAGAACCGCTGATGAATTTCGGCGTTGTCAAGGAGATCGTCGCCTACGCGCGCAGCATCGAGAAGCAGCATCATAAGAACTTCCGCTTCACGCTCACGAGCAACGGCATGCTGGTTGATGATGATGTGATCGATTTTGCCAACCGCGAGTGCCATAACGTCGTGCTCAGTCTGGACGGCAGGAAGGAAATCCACGACAACCTCCGCAAGACTGTCAACGGCAAGGGCAGCTATGATATCATTGTTCCCAAGTTTCAGGAGTTTGTCAAAAAGCGCGGCAACCGCGGCTACTATGTGCGCGGAACCTATACCCACAACAACACCGATTTCACCAACGATATTTTCCATATGGCTGACCTCGGCTTTACGGAGCTTTCCATGGAGCCTGTCGTCTGCGCGCCTGACGACCCGTACGCGCTGACCTACGATGACCTGCCCGTGCTGTTTGAACAGTACGAGATTCTAGCCAAGGAGATGCTCAAAAGAGAAAAAGAGGGCAGACCGCTGACCTTCTATCACTACATGATCGACCTCACGGGAGGTCCCTGCATCTATAAGCGCGTCTCGGGCTGTGGTTCGGGAACCGAATACATGGCGGTCACGCCGTGGGGCGACCTCTATCCCTGCCACCAGTTCGTCGGCGACGAGAAATACAGGCTCGGCGATATCTGGAACGGCGTTGACAATAAAGAGGTGCAGGACGAGTTCAAGCTCTGCAACGCCTACGCCAGACCCGACTGCAAGGATTGCTGGGCAAGACTTTATTGCAGCGGCGGTTGTGCGGCTAACGCCTATCACGCCACAGGCTCAATCAGCGGTATCTATGAATACGGCTGTGAGCTGTTCAAAAAGCGCATGGAGTGCGCGATCATGATGAAGGTCGCGCAGGCGGAGGAAACAGAATAAAAGACGAAGTCCATCGGCAGCGCCGATGGACTTTTCCTTTTAGTGCATTTCTATGTTGTCCGTGAGGATATCCTGCTTGAATTCCTCGTTCATATCGGGGTACGCCGACAGCATCGGTTCCAGCCGTTTGCCGCGTTTGCGGTCGAAATAATTCTTTGTGATTTTTGCCACAAGACCGCTCAGCGCAATCAGGCAGATCAGGTTCGGAACCGCCATCAGACCGTTGAAGGTGTCGTCGATCGCCCAGATCAGATCGCCCTGAATCGCGGTGGAAACCGCAATCAGAATGACGTAAACGATCTTGAACCCGATGACAATGTACTTTCTCTTTTCTTCTCTGATGAAGCCGAAGCAAAATTCGATCGCCTTTTCGCCGTAGTACGACCACGCGATGATGGTGGTAAAGGCGAACAGCGGCAGAATGATCGAGAATACCGTCACGCCAAACGCGCCGAAGTTGGAAGAAAACAGCGACATCGCCATGACCGCGTCGTCCATATCCGCTGACAGGGTGTTGAGGTCAAAGGTCGTCAGGAAGGTCAGAGAGGTGAGCGTGCAGATGATGAACGTGTCAAAAAACACCTCAAACACGCCCCAGAGTCCCTGCTTGACAGGCTCTCTTGTCTCGGATGCGGAGTGCGCGATTACAGAGGAGCCAAGTCCCGCTTCATTTGAGAAAACGCCGCGTGCCATACCCTTTTTGATGACCTGCGCGAAGCTGTAGCCGAGAATACCGCCGCCGGCAGCCTGAAAGTTGAACGCCTTTTCAAAAATCAGGCCGAACGCTTTCGGCACCTGATCAAAGTGAATGATGATTGCGATCAGCGACATGATGATGAACAGCAGCGACATAAATGGAACCAGCATCGAGGTGACCTTGCCGATTCTCTGGATGCCGCCGATGATGATAACGGCAGTCAGCACGGCGACAACGCCGCCGATGATCAGCTTGATGGTCAGGGCGTTCTCGACCGTCCAGACCTTTGCGAGCGCCTCGGAAAGCGTGCCCGAGATTTTGTTCGTCTGCACGCCGCTCATGCCGATAGCCGCGAATACACAGAAAAACGCGGCGCAGTATGCCAGCCATTTCCATTTCAGACCGTTCGCGATATAGTAGAACGAGCCGCCCGCGAGGTTGCCGTCCTTATCCTTTTTACGGAAATACAGACCGAGCACGTTTTCGGAATAGTTCGTTACCATGCCGAAAAAGGCGGAGATCCACATCCAGAATACCGCACCGGGACCGCCCGTAAGAATCGCGGAGACAACGCCGACGATATTACCCGTGCCGACGGTACCCGAAATCGCGGTCGAAAACGCCTCGAATTGCGAAACGGATTTGACGCGGTTGTCTTTTTCTTTTTTCTTGCCCAGACTTTTGAGGGCAGGCACGATCGTGGTGTTCAGCGATTCGCCGAATTTTCTCACCTGCAGGAATTTCGTCCTGATGGTGAGCAGGATTCCCGTTCCGAGAATCAGGATGACCACAGGCCAGCCCCAGACAATGCCGTTGAGAAAGCTGTTGACCTTCTCAATGGTTGAGAGTAATTGCTCCCACATATACATCCTCCTCTTTGTGTTAAACACGCTGTCATATTATAGCATAAAAATCATTATCACGCAAGAAAAGTTTTATATTATATATATGATTTCCGGATTTGCAATATGACAGACAAATTTGCGAAAGAGTCGCAGATTGCTTGACATTTACGCGCGGATTTGCTATAATAATCTGCGAATGATTCGCAAATCAGGAGGTGAACACCTTGTCAAAATACATGACAAAGCAGCGAAAGGCGCTGCTTGCTTTTTTGTCCGCACACGCGGACGAGGAACTGACCGCAAGGCAAATGGAGCAGGCACTGAGTGAACAGGGAATCAGCATCAGTGCGGTATACCGCAACCTCGCCGACTTGGAAAAGGAGGGCAAGGTGCGCCGCAGCAGCAAGAGCGGCAGCAGAGAGGTGTATTATCTGTACACGGACGGCAGTGAGTGCCGTGACTGCCTGCATCTTTCCTGCGAAAAATGCGGAAAGACCTATCACATGAGCATGGAGGGCGCACAGACGCTGATCGACGCGCTCGCGCAGAGCGATGAGTTCACGGTGGACAAATCCAACACCGTGCTCTACGGCGTGTGCAAATCCTGCAAAAAAACCATGAGGGAGAAACAACAGTGAAAAAGTTGATCGCACTTGTATTAGCGCTTGTTTTATGCCTGTCCGTATTGGCGGGCTGCGCGGCAGGAAATGCTGGAAAAACGGAAACGGGAAAATTCAAGATCACCGTCAGCATTTATCCGCTTTATGACTGGGTGAAGAACCTGACACATGACGCGGAGAATGTGGAGTTGAGCCTGCTTGTGGACAACGGCACGGACATGCACAGCTACCAGCCGACAGCCGACGATATGGTCGGCATCGCGGACAGCGATATGTTCGTCTATGTCGGCGGCGAGTCCGACAAATGGGTCGACGACGCGATGAACGGCATCATTCAGCCCGACAAAACCGAGGTAGTCAATTTGCTTGACGCGCTCGGCGACAGGGCAAAGACCGAGGAAGCCGTCGAGGGCATGCAGAAAGAGGCGGAGGAAGAGGAGGAAGCTGCTGACGAGCATATTTGGCTTTCACTCAAAAACGCCGAAACGCTCTGTGAGTCCCTGAGCGAAAAGCTCCAAAAGGCGGACGCTGCGAATGCGGAGACCTACAAAAAGAACACGGAGTCTTATACCGAAGAACTCAAAAAGCTGGACGCGTCCTATATGGAAGCACTCTCCGCAAAAAAATACGATACGCTGCTTTTTGCCGACCGTTTTCCGTTCCGTTATCTGGTTGATGACTACGGCTTGAAATACTATGCCGCATTTGCGGGATGCTCCGCCGAGTCGGAGGCGAGCTTTGAAACCGTCGCGTTCCTTTCGGACAAGCTGCGTGAGCTATCGCTTCCCGCAATCATCACGATCGACGGCTCCGACAAAAAAATCGCGGAAACCGTGCTGAAAACCTCGGGCTGCAAGGCGGAGATCCTCACGCTGGACTCGATGCAGTCCGCAACTGCGGACTGCGGCGAAACGTACCTTTCCGTTATGGAAAGCAACCTCGAGGCGCTCAAAAAAGCGCTTTTGTAATAGGAGACGACCATGTCACAACTAACCTGTCAGCATCTCTCGCTGGGCTATGACGGCAGAGAGATCATATCCAATCTGAGCTTTCATGTCGACGCGGGCGATTATCTTTGCATTGTCGGAGAAAACGGCTCAGGCAAATCGACGCTGATGAAAACGCTTCTCGGGCTGCGCCGTCCGATGAAGGGAGAAATCACCACGGGCGACGGGCTTACCGCCAATACCATCGGTTATCTGCCGCAGCAGACGGTGGTGCAGAAGGACTTTCCCGCATCGGTCAGGGAGATCGTCATTTCGGGTTTTCAGGGAAGACGGGGGCTTCGCCCGTTCTATACGAGAGCGGAAAAGCGCATCGCGCTGGAAAATATTAAAAAAATGGGAATCGAGCATCTGCAGAACCGCTGTTACCGCGAGCTTTCGGGAGGACAGCAGCAGCGTGTCCTTCTCGCAAGGGCGCTCTGCGCCACGCAGAAAATGCTTCTGCTCGACGAGCCTGTCGCGGGACTTGATCCCAAGGTGACCGCCGATATGTACGAGCTGATTGAAACGCTCAATCAGGAGGAGGGCATCACGATCATAATGATTTCCCACGATATCGAGGCGGCGCTGAAATACGCGACCCATGTGCTGCACATCGGCAACACGATCTTCTTCGGCACCCGCCGACAGTTTATCGACAGCAAGGTTGGCAGGCAGCTCTACAACACGAAAGGAGCCTGAGAAAGTGGAAGAAATATTTATAAAGCTCTTTTCGTATCTGCAAATGCCGTTCGTTCGCTACGCGATCATTGTCGGCGTGCTGATAGCGCTCTGTTCGTCGCTTCTGGGCGTGAATTTGGTTCTCAAACGGTTCTCCTTTATCGGCGACGGCTTGTCGCATGTCGCGTTCGGCGCGATCGCGGTGGCGGCTGTCACGGGGCTGACCAACAATATGTTGATTGTCCTTCCCGTCACGATCATCAGCGCGGTTCTGCTGCTGCGCACGGGTGAGAACGCGAGAATCAAGGGCGACGCCGCGATTGCGATGATATCCGTCGGAGCGCTTGCGGTCGGTTATCTTTTGATGAACACCTTCAAGACATCGACGAATGTCTCGGGAGACGTCTGCACGACGCTTTTCGGCTCGACCTCTATCATCACGCTAACGCCGACGGATGTTTGGATCTGCGCGGTTCTCTCGCTGATCGTCGTCGCGATGTTTATCATCTTTTATAACAAAATCTTCGCCGTCACCTTTGACGAGAGCTTTGCACGCGCGACGGGGACAAAAGTGAGTGTAATCAACCTGATTATCGCGGTGATTATAGCTGTTGTAATCGTGGTCGCCATGACGCTTGTCGGATCGCTTCTGATTTCCGCGCTGGTGATTTTTCCTGCGTTGTCCGCGATGCGCGTATTTAAAAGCTTCAAATCCGTCACGCTCTGCTCGGCTTGTATTTCGGTCGTCTGCGCGTTTTTCGGTATTATCGCGTCTATTTTGTTCAGCACGCCTGTCGGTGCGACAATCGTCGTGGTGGATATCGCGGCATTTCTCATCTTTGCCGGCATCGGAACCGTCAAAAGCGGTCTGCACGGCTAAATGCACGCAAAAAAAACAGCCTGCCGTTACTCAGCGGCAGGCTTTCCTGTTGTGTTCTGATGAATAATGCGGCTTGTCAGCGCGATTCCCTCTTCGATCTTGGAGATGGGAATACCCGAAAAGCTGACGCCGAAATGGTTATCGTCATGCTGCTGCGGCATGAGCCGCACGGAGTGGTTTTTCAGCTCTCTGTCAATGGATTGGCGGTCGACCTGTTCGGGAAACGCGATGCCGAAATACATAGCGGTTTCGTTGAAAATCAGGCGGCACCCGGGGAAATATTTATTCAGACACTCGTGCATCACGCGGGCTTTTTCGAGATAGATACGCCTTGCTTTTCGGATATGCGCGTCGATCTTGCCCGATTGGATATAGGAGGCAAGCGCCAGCTGTTCGGTCTTGGAGGCGGTCTGATTGAGCAGCTCCCTGACAGCGTTGTATTGCCGGATCAGCTTCTCGGGCAGCACCATGTAGCTGATGCGCACAGAGGGGAGAAGTACCTTCGAGAACGAGCCGATATAGACGGTCTGCTCCGTTCCGTGATTTTGCACGCAGGGCGTGGGATGGGTGCTGTAGCGGAGCTCACCGTTGTAGTCGTCCTCGATGATCAGGGCGTTGTTTTTGGCAGCCCATTCGATGATTTCGAGCCTGCGCGCGACGGGCATGGTCTTTCCCTCGGTGCCCGCGTAGTTCGGATTGATCAACAGAATCTGCGGCTGGATTTGATTCAGCGAATCGATCGTCACGCCGTCCGAATCGCTCTCAAAATAAAAAATCTCATTGCCGAAGCTGCGGAGGACATATTCCGCCTGAACAAAGCTCTTTTCCTGCACGGCGACGCGTTTTCCGCCTCCCAGCAGAGAGCAGAGCAGACTGAGTATCGCCTGCGTGCCTGCGCCGACAACGATGTTTTCCGCACGTGCGTTGACGCTGCGCGTACCGAGCGCGTATTTTTGCAGCGCATTCCGGAGCGCTTCCTCACCCTGCACGTCTCCGTAGGAGGTCAGCAGATAGCTGCGGTTGATGATGTCCTTGACCTCCTTGCGCCAGACAGAGAACTTGATGATCGCCTCGTCGATGCTTTTGGTGCTGAAATCATATTCAAAATGTTTATTTTCTATATTAGAATAATCTTTCTTTGCTTCTATCTGCGCAGGGGAGTTCTGAAAGTCGGCGGCGACAAAATAACCCTTTTGCGGCCGGTTGACGATATAGCCCTCTGCACAGAGCTGGTCATAGGCAGCGATGACCGTTGTTTTTGATACGCCGAGGTTGTCGCTCAGCCTGCGGATAGAGGGCAGGCGGCTGTTCATCTTCATGCTGCCGTTCTCGATGGATTCGCGGACGGAGCGGTAGATCTGCCGATAAAGCGGTAAGCTGTCGGATTTGTCCGTCATAATAAAGTCATAAAGCATAGCATCACCGCCATTATTTTAGCATTGTTTGATGATTATTGCAATAATCTTTTGAAACGGTTGCAATTTCTCCATTTAATTAGTATAATAAAACAGGTTGAAAAATTTATGAGTGAGGGATTATTATGAATACTTCAGCTGAACGTTTCTTCCGTTTTGTCAAAGGCAAAACCGTCGCGTTTATCGGAATCGGCACCAGCAACCTGCCGTTGATCCGACTGTTTGCCGAAAAGGGCGCCAAGGTGCAGGCGCTTGACAAAAAGGATTTTGAGTCGCTCGGTCAGAACGGCGCGCTTGCCAAGGAGTACGGCGCGGAGCTGATTCTGGGCGAGAGCTATCTTGATAGCATCAACGCGGACATTGTTTTCCGCAGCCCGGGCACGCCGTTTTACAGACCCGAGCTTGTCGCGGTCAGAGAGAGCGGCAGGGTGCTGACCTCCGAGATGGAGGTGTTCTTTGACCTCTGTCCCTGCAAGACCATCGCGGTCACAGGCTCAGACGGCAAGACCACGACGACGACGATTATCTCCGAGTTTCTGAAGGCGGCAGGAAAGACCGTCCACCTCGGCGGCAATATCGGCAAGCCGCTCCTGCCCGAGATCGAGAGCGTTTCCGAGGACGATATCGCAGTGGTGGAGCTGTCCAGCTTCCAGCTGATTTCCATGCGGAAAAGCCCCGATATCGCGGTTGTCACGAATCTCGCGCCGAACCACCTCGATATCCACAAGGATATGCAGGAATACATCGATTCCAAGAAGAACATCGTCCTGCATCAGAACGCGTTCGCGAAGGCGGTCGTCAATCTTGATAACGAGATCGCGAACAGCTTCTCGGCGGACGTCAGGGGACAGCTTGCGAAATTCAGCGTAAAAGAGGAGGTCGCAAACGGCGCGTTCCTCAGAGGTACCACGGTTTGCTACAGCGACTACGGCAAGGTGACAGAGATCATGGATATCGGCGATATCCGCATCCCGGGTATGCACAACGTCGAGAACTACTTCGCGGCGATTTCCGCAGTCTGGGGACTGGTTGATGTTGACGTGATTGTCAAGGTCGCGAAGGAATTCGGCGGCGTAGCCCACAGAGCGGAGTTTGTCAGGGAGTACAAGGGCGTCAAGTATTACAACGATTCCATCGCGTCCAGCCCGACGCGTACCGCCTGCGGTACTCTGTCGCTCTATGATGAGAAAATTGCGATCATCGCGGGCGGCTATGACAAGCACATTCCGTATGAGCCTTTAGGCCCTGTGATCAATGATAAAGTCAAGCTGTTGATTCTGCTCGGCGACACCGCTCCCAAGATCGAGGAGGCGGTCAGGAACGCCGCGAATTTTGATGAGAACGCCATTCAGATCATCAATGTCACCAACATGGAGGAAGCGGTTCAGGCGGCGGTGGAGAATACCGCTGAGGGCGACATCGTGTCGCTCTCACCCGCGAGCGCGAGCTTTGGTCTTTACAAGAATTTTGAGGAAAGAGGTAATCACTTCAAATCTATCGTCAACGGCTTGAAGTGAGAGAATATGGAGCTGAAAGAAGTACTAATTGCGTTATGTTCCGCACACGGCGTTTCGGGAAGTGAGGACAGCGCGTTTGCAGCTGCAAAGCGTTATCTTGAGCCTGTTTCCGAGAGCATTTCTACCGATGCGAACGGAAATCTCTATGCCATAGCGGGCAATCCGCAGGCAAAGAAAACGATTCTCCTTGACGCGCATCTCGACCGCATCGGACTGATCGTCACGGATATCAATGACAAGGGCTTTGTCAAGGTCGACAAATGCGGCGGCATCGATATCCGCACTTTGCAAAATACCGTATTTGAAACCGCCGACGGCGTGAAGGGCACCGTCTGCTGTCTGCCGCCGCATCTTTCGGACGGGAGTGAGGACAAGGCAAGCCCGATATCCAAGACGTGGCTGGACTTCGGAATGACCGCCGGGGAAGTGAAGCGGCATATCAAAATCGGCGACGTACTGACCTTTTCAGTGAAGCCTGCAGAGCTGTTGGGCGGCAAAATCACCGCACCCGCGCTGGATAACCGCTGCGGCGTGGCGGCATTGATCCGCACGGCGGAGCTGCTTTACGGCAAGGAATGCAATTATAAGGTTGTAATAATGCTTAGCTCTCAGGAGGAAACCTACGGCACAGGCGCCGCGGCAGGCGCGTTCCGTGTCGACGCGGACGAAGCGATCGTGGTGGACGTGAGCCTTGCGAACCAGCCCGACGTTTCGGGACAGTACGCGGGGATTTCTCTGCGAAAGGGACCAATGGTCGGAATCGCGCCCATTCTCAACAGGCAGATGGGCAATAAGCTGATTGCGCTTGCGAAGGAGCAGGGTATTCCATTTCAATTGGAGCCGATCGCCGGAAGAACAGGAACGAACGCCGACAGAATCGCTCTCACCAGATCGGGAGTCAGAACCGCGATGGTGTCGATTCCCGAAAGGTACATGCATACGCAGGCGGAGGTCATCCACCCCGACGACGTGGAAAACACCGCGCGTCTGATCACGTCATATATCTTTTGCGGAGGTGCGTTTGATGATTGATTATCGTTTTCTCCAGACACTCTGCGAGACAAACGGCATTTCGGGCGACGAAAGCAGTGTCAGAACGCTGATTCTGGACATCATTAAGCCATACGCCGATGAGGTTCGTGTAGATGCTTTAGGAAATATATTAGTCCACAAAAAGGGCAGAAAGCCCGCGAAAGCAAAGCTGATGCTCTCGGCACACATGGATGAGGTCGGGCTGATGGTGATTGATATCACTTCAGAAGGCTATCTGAAATTTGACGAAGTAGGCGGCATCGACCGCCGCGTGCTGGTCGGCAAGAGAGTATGGGTCGGTGAGAAAAGAGTCTGCGGTGTCATCGGCATCAAGCCCGTACATCTGACGAAGGGCGACGAGAGCAGCGCGATTCCCGAATACAGCGAGATGTATATCGACATCGGCGCGGACAGCCGCGAGGAGGCACTGAAATACGTCAGTTACGGGGACAGCGTCTGCTTTGATTCCGCGTTTACCGAAACGAAGAACTCGATTCAGTCCAAGGCGATCGACGACCGTTTCGGCTGTATGGTGTTGATTGAATTGCTCAAAAGCGATTTAGAATATGACGTCGACGTTGCCTTTGTGGTGCAGGAGGAGGTCGGCTTGCACGGCGCAAAGACCGCTGCGTATACGCTCGACCCGCAGTTCGCGCTGGTCGTTGAGACGACGACAGCCGCCGATATTCCCGAGATCGATTCCTCCAAGCAAGTATGTCAGCTTGGAGAGGGAGCGGTGATCTCTGTCATGGACAGGCGCACGATTTACGATAAAGAGATGGTGCGGCTTGCCTTTGACGCGGCGGAAGAAATCGGCGTGAAGGCGCAGTACAAGCGCGCAGTTGCGGGTGGCAATGACGCGGGCGTGATTCATCAGTCAAGAGGCGGCGTGCGCACGCTGGCTGTGTCGCTCGGCTGCCGTTATCTGCACGCGCCGGGCTGCGTTGCGAATAAGGATGACTGCGAGAGCGTCATGGCGCTCGTGAAAGAGCTTGCGACCCGAATCGCGGGCGGAGCGCTGACAGAGGAGAGTGAAGCATGATTCAGTCTGCCAACGAAGCAGTCGATTTCGTCGCAGCAATCCATGCGCTGAAAGCTGACGATCCCTTTGCCTGCCGCATCATTTCACTGTACCATTGTTATCCGCCGCAGCTTGTTTTCGTCGATTACTGGCTGATACGCGACGATGAAAGCGGCGATGTGACGGGAGCGGCGGCGCGCAACGGGTCAAATTTCATTTTGCTTCTGACAGAAGAAACAGACTTGGAGGAAGTCTCCTCGTTTATGCGTGTTGCAGGCGCGTCGGGTGTTATTTGTAACGGCAAATATACGCTCGATCTGAACCGTCCGTCCTTTACAGGTCCCGTTCTGGTCTGTGCCGAAATGACGGAAGCGGACGGAGAAACGGAGCTGATCACGCCCGAAATCAGGGAAGCGTATGAGCTGATCGTCAGCTGCGCGGACGACAGCTTCAAGCCTCCCGCGTTTGATGATTTCTACGTGGACGTCAATCACAAGCTGCGCCACAACGCGATCAGTCTTGTCGGCGTACAGGAGAACGGCGTACTCGTCTCCATCGCGATGACTGTCGCGGAGAGCGACGACGGCGCGGTACTGGGCGCGGTAGCCTGTCTGCCCGATTACCGCAGGAAGGGCTATGGCTCCCAGGTCGTCAGAAGCCTGACCGAAAGGCTCCTTGCGCAGAACAAGCGCGTTTATCTCCACAGGGCGCAGGACGCCAACGTGTCGTTTTATGAGAAGCTCGGTTTTGCCGAATGCGGCACATGGCGTGAATACAATTGATTATTAAGGTGATTATTTGAACTTTTTTGACATAGACAAGCGAATTCTGGAAGCCTCGGAGCAGGCGATGAAGCTTTGTGCGGACAAGCTGCGCGAGGTAGAGGAAATCCAGGAATACAACCAGATCAAGATGATAAAGGCGTTTCAGAACGCAGGCGTAAGAGAGAGCTACTTCTGCGCGTCCACGGGATACGGCTACGACGATTGCGGACGCGACGCGCTCGACAGGGTGTATGCCTATGTATTCGACGCGGAGGACGCCTTAGTGCGTCATAATTTTGTCAGCGGCACGCACGCCCTGACGGTGGCGCTGTTCGGTATTCTGAGACCGAACGACACGATGCTCAGCGTGACGGGAATGCCGTATGATACCATCCGTTCGGCAATCGGCATCGAGGGCAGCTATCCCGGCTCCCTCAAGGATTTTGACATCCGCTTTGAGATGACCGAGCTGTGTGAGGACGGCACCGTCGATTATGAGCAGGTGGAAAAGGATATCGCTGAAAAGCAGCCGAAGATGGTCTACATCCAGCGCTCACGCGGCTACAGTTTGCGCGCGACGCTGACGTGGCGCGAAATCAAGAAAATCTGCGATATCGCGAAGCGCGTTTCACCGAAGTCCGTTATCATGCTCGACAACTGCTACGGCGAGTTTATCGACAAGGTCGAGCCGCTGACCGTCGGCGTGGACATCATGGCTGGCTCGCTGATCAAGAACCCGGGAGGCGGTATCGCGCCCACGGGCGGCTATATCGCGGGCAGAGCAGATCTGGTGGAGATGTGCGCCTACCGTCTCACCACACCGGGAACGGGCAAGGAGATCGGCGCGACGCTCGGCGTGAACAGAGAAATGTTCATGGGTGCCTACCACGCGCCGCATGTTACGGGAGAGGCGTTGAAAACGGCGGTATTCGCTTCCGCACTTTTCGAGCTGCTCGGCTTTGACACCAACCCGCGCTACAGTGACAGCAGGGGAGACATCATCCAGCTGATCATGCTCGGTGACGAGGAAAAGCTCATCAGCTTCTGCGGCGGAATCCAGAGCGGCTCCGCGGTGGACAGCTTTGTGCAGCCCCTGCCTTCGGATATGCCCGGCTATGAGAGTCAGGTCATCATGGCGGCAGGCGCGTTTACGCTCGGTTCCTCGATCGAGCTTTCCGCCGACGCGCCTCTGAGAGAGCCGTACGCGGTGTGGATGCAGGGAAGCCTGAACTTCCACGCGGGCAAGCTCGGCGTGATGCTGGCAGCCGACAGCGTACTGAAGGACTTGCACAAGTGACATGCGCTTGCATTTGTATATAATGCCGATTGGTGTTTTTTACAAATATCCAATCGGTGTTTTTATTTTTGCGGTTGATTTGAATGAATCGACACGAGGAGACAATTATCTTGTTCAAAATATTTGCTTTTGAGAGAGCAATATGTTATACTGCTACAGGCAAAGACTCTATTTGTAAAAATGAACGGAGGAAAAAACATGTCAACGGATAACAAAGAACTTGAAACAGTCGCTTCCGAGGCGGAGACAGAAGAAGATGCTCCGAAAAAGAAAAAGTTTCTCACGGCAAAGCGTATCGAGGTTATCACGGCGGTGTTCTTAGGCGTCACAGCGCTGCTCACGGCATGGGCGACTTGGATTGGCTCTCTTCACGGCGGCAATCAGGCGACCAATTACTCAAAGAGCAACAACCTTGCCGCAGAGGGAAACGCTGCCTACAACTCGGCGATGCAGCTCTATCTTTCTGATATGATGACGTGGAACACAGCGATCGACTATCAGCTCGACGCGACGGTTGCAAGAATGAAGGGCAACGAAGAGGAAGCCAAGGTTTATGAGGAAAAAACCGAGGCATTCATGCAGCAGAACTGCAGCCAGATCATGCTGGACGCGATCGGGCAGATGGACGATAAAATGACGTCTCCCTTTGAGGTAGCGGGTACCACGGAGAAATACTTTGAGGATGCAAACGCGCTGCTTGCACAATCGCAGGAGCTTCTTGAGGAAGGAAAGCTTGACAATGCGCATGGCGATGCCTACAACCTGGTCAACGTGATTTATTCCGTTGTGCTTTTCCTGTTGGGTATTGTCGGCATATTCAAGAATCTTCCCAACCGCGCGGTCGTGCTTATCGTCGCGGTTGTCGGCGTGGTGCTTGCCACCATTTATATGTTCACGATACCGCTGCCTACGGGCTTCAATTTCCTCAGCTTCTTTGGCATGGGCTAAAGACATATCCGAACATCAGCTGCGAGAGGTTTCCTTGCCTTTCGCAGTTATTTTTTATTCACGGGAGTGACCTGTAATCAATAAGGGACAATTCGGATGTTCCGTACAATAAGATATTAAGGGAACCTCCAATAATTCCTTGCCGCGAATAAGCACGGCATTGAATTATTAGAGATTCCCTTATGTAGGATTATGTCATTCTGAATAAATTATGATGCGTCGCCTTTCAGCGCTTTTTTCAGCTCAGGCACATACTTGCGCGAGATGACGATTTGCTCGCCTGAGGGCAGCACCGCGGTGAAGCGGCTGTTCAGAGCGGGCTTGATGGAACTGACTTTCATCAGGTTCAGCAGGGTCGACTTGGAAACGCGGAGAAAGTGCTTTTCCCGCAGGATCTCCTCCAGCTCATACAGCCTCTGCTTCGATTCATACACCCTGCTCTTGGTGTAGAGAAAGGATTTGTTGTCGACCGCCTCAATATAAAGGATGTCGGAAACGGCGATTTCATACAGCCTGTCGTCGGCGGAGCCGGTCAGCTGACCTTCTCTTGACTTGACGAAGGCGACGATTTCACGCACCTCGTCGCTGATGGTGTGACAGCAGATTTCGAGAAGCTCGGGCTTGTCGCGCTCGATTCTGGTGATTTTCATTTGCATGGCAGGCGTCCCTTTCATCTTGTAATACGAATCCCTCAATTCCGCAGAACCGTGCTGCCGACAGAATGCGGCACGGTTCACTGTTATTATAAACGTATTGATCGTTAAAATCAAGCGCCGAACGGGGATTGACGGATGATTATCTCCGAATCATCAGGGGAAGTTTGTCGGTATGTTGTGACAGTCCGCCTGTTATCATATCGGTATAACAGAGAAACAGCGCCTCTGAATCCAAAGAAAAGGAGAGACCGTGATGAAAAAGAACGCAAACATCAGCAGAAAGAAAAGCAGCATGCGCCGCGCGAAGATCAGATTCATCGCGGTTTCCCTGAGCGCTGTGGCAGCGCTGTCTCTGTCGGGAATCTTTACGCGAATCAACGCGGAATCCGTGTCGGAGCGGATGATTCCGTGCGTCCGAACCATAGAGCCGCTGCGGGAAGAGGAAACGCTGCATCAGATGCCGATGCCGGAAGCTGCTGCGAAGAAGGAAGAAACCGAGATCGCACACGACGCGCTGAAAGCAGACGAGATGCACGGCGAGGCAGCGCGCAAGGCGAATGCCGAGGGCGGACGGCTGCGTATGCTGATTGACGATTTCAGGGATACGCTGCAGGACGAGTCCGATTTCGTCAAAAAGAAGGCAGGCAGGATGCAGAAAAGGATGACGTGGCAGTCGATGGGATCGCTCATGTCGGATTCACCCGAGAGAGCCGTTCTGAAATCCGAAACCATACGATCATCGAAACGGTCGGCTTCCACCACGGCTTGTCCAGTGTTGTCGCAAGCTCCGCAGCGATGGAGCCGATGGTGATGCCCGTGATGTAGTCGAAGAACTCGAGCTGGGCGACCTGCTTGTGACCGATGATTTTTGCGATGATGAATAGAACCGCCGCCGAGAACAGCGATGCCAGAATAACAGTGAATACTTCCATAATAACCTCCGATGCTGAGAATTATTATGCGCGGGCAGCTCGGGATTTATGCGGTTGACACCGATAACGGCGCGGAGTATAATAATGAAAGATTATCATAACGGAGCGTATTATGAAAATAGTATTTCGGCTCATAGACGGGGCAGTGATTGCGGCAGGTGCCTGCGCTTTCGGGATATTCCATCTGTTTCCCGGTTTTCGCGGTCTGATACCGGTTATCGTATTGCTGTTTCTGGCAGTCAATATCATACCGTCCCCGACGGATTTTACATATAAAAGAAGGCGCCTCAAGGTCTGTGCTTCGGGCGTGGATCTGCTGTTCGGTTTTTTACTCGGCTCGGCAATCACGTTAGCCGCGCATCTTGCCGCAGGCTTTTTCATTTTGCCGTTCGGCGTTCTGACGTATTTTTTCAGCTGCGTCATCAGCTGTCTGGTGCTGCTCTCGGTATTCTGCAACGGCATCATCAGGGTGTATCTGACCTCGGTTCAGCTCGGCATCAAGCACCGCGTCATCGGCGCGCTGTGCGGATGGGTTCCGATCGTGAATCTCATTGTACTGCACAAAATCATCAGGATATGCTCGGACGAGGTCGAGTTTGAAAACTACAGGGATTTGCTCAACGAGAGCAGAAAAAATGATGCTGTCTGTCAGACGAAGTACCCCTTGCTTTTTGTGCACGGCGTTTTTTTCAGGGATTCGGAGTACTTCAATTACTGGGGAAGGATTCCCGATGACCTGATTTTGAACGGCGCGACGGTTTTTTACGGAAATAATCAGTCGGCAAATTCCATTGCTGACGGAGGTGCGGAGCTGACCGAAACCATGCGGCGCATCGTTCGGGAGACGGGCTGCGGAAAGCTCAATATCATCGCCCATTCCAAGGGCGGTCTGGATTGCCGCTATGCCATTTCCAAGTGCGGAGCGGAGCCGTATGTCGCCTCACTGACGACGATCAATACGCCGCACAGAGGCTGTTTGTTCGCGGACTATCTGCTGGAGAAGGTTCCCGACGTCGTCCGAAACGCCATCGCCGGCTCCTATAATTCCGCTTTGAAGCGGTTCGGCGATACAAGTCCCGACTTTCTTTCGGCTGTCTATGACCTCAGGAGTGAGAACTGCAGAAGGCTGAACCGCGAGATCAGCGACAGCGGGAGCGTCTATTACCAGAGTGTCGGCTCGAAGCTGAACAAAGCGTCGGGCGGCAAGTTTCCGCTGAATTTTACTTATCCCATCGCGAAGTTTTTTGACGGCCCCAACGACGGGCTGGTGTCGGAGTACTCGTGCGAATGGGGAGAGAAATTCACGTTTCTCACGACAGACAAAAACCGCGGCATTTCCCACGGCGACATGATCGATCTGAACCGTGAAAACATCAAGGGTTTTGATGTCAGGGAGTTTTATGTTCAGCTCGTTGCGGACTTGAAAAAGAAAGGCTTTTAAAATAACGCAGGGATACCGCATCGGTATCCCTGTTTGTCTGTCAGAGTATTATTCTCCGCATTGTCACTGTCCGTTTTGTCTGAGCATGATTTCGGAGTAGAAGGTGCTGCCGTCGTAGCGGAAGTTGCAGTAGCCGCTGTTCTTCTTGACGATTGCCCTGACGGATTCCAGTCCGATGCCGTGACCGCCGCGCTTGGTGGAGGAAAAACGGCTGCCCTTTCGCCGAATCGCGCCGCTGTAGGGATTGGAGACCGCGAGGTACAAATCGCCGTTTGGCTTGGTGTCGGCAACAAAGAGGATCCTGCGGTGATCACCGTCCACGTCAGAAGCGGCGGCGACCGCGTTGTCGAGGATGTTGCCGACGATGGAGCAAAGCTCATAGTCGGAAATCATGATACTTTGTGCGACATTCAGACGCGCGGTAAAGGCGATATGCTGCCGTTCTGCTTCCTCGGCATAGTACGCGGTAATCGCGTTCAGCGCGGTGTTTTCGCAATATTTGCGCGGCGAGCTTTCTGAATCAATCTGCGCGCCGTAGTCGGAGAGAAGCTTTTTCAGCTCCTCGGTCTCGTTGTTTGCCGCGAGCGCCTGCGCGGTTTTTGCCATATAGAAAAAGTCGTGTCGCATTTGCGCGGTATTGTCGAGATACTTTTTCAGCTTCTCATACTGCGCCGCCTGCATGCCGAGCAGCTGCGCGTTCTGTTCTGCCTCGGCTTTGTTGGTGATTGCCCGCGCTATCACGTACTTCATGATGATGAAAATGATGAAAAAGAGTACCAGTACGGTTTCAAACATCACATACAGCGGGAAGGCGCGTCCGACAAGGACGTTTGCGTAGTCGGACGGAATCAGAAAGAAGTTAGCGGCGGTGATGATCAGCGGCACGACCCAGATGTATTTCCAGACCGAGCTGATATTTTCGTTGTTGATTGTCCAGCGCAGTTTTTTGAGCGACAATACCTCAGCAAGCAGGAACAGCAGCGAGATCGCCCATTTGATCGCGCAGGCAATCAGGTACTCGTGCTCCGTGTTGAGCACCGCCTGAACATAATGCGTCGCCGTGCCGCCGAAGGAAAAGACCGCGATGCCGCAGAGAAAGATATATCCGAGTCTGCATTTCTGGACGTCAAACAGTAGGAGATACAACAGCAGCATCGGCACCAGCGCGCCGAGAAGGAGAATATTCGGGTCAGGAGCGAACAAACTGCGGAGTGCCGCCAGCGCCGCCGCGGTGATAAGCAGCGCTGCCGAGGTCAGCGGAAGAAGCAGCCTCGGCTTGATTTTGCTGTGCTGCAATACGGGGAGAATGCAGAAGAACGCCGCGGGGAGAATGATGGCATAGTCCCAGAAATAGTAGAAAACCATCATGCGGTCACGTCCCTTCCTCGAGCAGCTTTGAAAACTGCCTGTCCATAAAGAATTGCTCGACTTCCTTTGCCTTCCGTCTGCTGACGGGGATGTGGTCGCCGTTGCAGATGACGCATTCCAGCCCGTCAATCAGAACGGCGTTGTCAAAATTGACCGCTACGCCGCGGCTGATGATCATGAACGACGGATACCGTGTCAGCTTGTCGGAAAGCTCCGCGAAGGAGAGTCTTACGCGTCGGTTGCCATGCTTGCTGTGGATATCGCAGTAGTTGGAATCGGCGTATACATACAGAATATCCGACAGCAGGAATTTTTCACCCGCGATCTCCGTTACCTCTCCGAGCCTGCCGAGAGCGCGCTTCGCTTCATCGAGCACCTGCGCGATGCGTTCTTGTGTGAAGGGCTTCATCACGTAGTCAAAGGCGTGACAGGGGAAAGCCTGCGCCATGTATTCGGGACTGGAGGTGATGAAAACAAGGAGCGTGTCGATACTCCGTTCGCGGAGCTTCTTTGCCGTTTCAATGCCGTTTCTGCCGTCCATGATGATGTCCATAAAGACGATGTCAAAGGACTTTGTCTGTATCGCGGCAGAAAAGCTCTCTCCGCTGCCGAAATACTCAGGTTCGGCAATCAGGTTGTTTTCCCGAGACCACTCGGCGATAGTGCCGCCGAGCTTTTGCCGCTCCGAGCGGTTGTCGTCAACGATCGCTATTTTCATCGCGTTTCGCCCCCTTTGTGCTTCTATCAACCATTTTACCACTGACGCGCTGAAATTACAACAGAAAAAAGCGGCTGCCTCACGGACAGCCGCTAAGATAGATTGATAATGAAGCTTACGCTCTGCTCATTACGGAAACGATGCCTGTTGCAGGGTCAGTGTTGGTCAGAGTGTCTTTCTCTGCGTCGTACTCAAACTCGGGAGCGCTTCCTGTGAAAGCGGTCTTTACCTTTGTGCCTTCAACAGTGTAGGTACCCTCAACAGTTGCGCCGATAGCGGTGCAGGTTGCCTTGCCTTCTGCGTCGAAGGTGTAGGTAACGGTAACAGTCTCTTCGTCAACACCATTCGCAGCAGCATAGTCTGCGGGAGCATATTCGGTGCCGTCAGCAGTGATGTAAGCGGAGCTTGTCCATGTGCCTGTGACGTCCACTTCACCTTCAGCAGCTGCAGCGGTAGTCTCAGCGTCGTTGGCAGCGTCAGCAGCGTCAGCAGCATCAGCAGCTACAGTGGTAGCCTCAGCCGCAGAGGAAGCGTTGTTGTTGCCGCAGCCTGCGAATACGGAAGCTGCAAGTACGCATGCTGCAAGTAATGCGATTGTCTTTTTCATTCAATATACCTCATTTTTAAATATATTTACGGCATTCTGTGCCGCCGCATATTATTATACATCAATTTCTGCCTGCAATCAAGTACCGTTCGTCCCTAAAATTGACCGTTCGTCCCAAGATACTTACAACAAAACGCAAATTTCTATAGTCTTATCCGCGAAACAGAGGGCTGATTTATGGAACTTGCGATTGCCGTTCATCAGCGGGGGTGATCTGAGCGGATTCACGCGGTAAAACGAAACGCCTTATGAATCAAAGAAATGCTGTCCGTCGTCCGTTACAAGGCGCTCCGTACGCGGATATTCAAAGATCGCCGCGCTGTCTGCGTTTGCCGCGAGATAGTCCGCAAATTCCGCGGCGTACCATTTTGCCATGCCGAGGTTGTGCATCAGGTAATTTCCGCAGTTCACGGGAGCCGCTCCGGGAACCTCCTGCGCGTCACTGACCGAGCGAAAGGCGCGTAGCACCAAATCGTAGATCTCACGGGGAGAGCGGTTCCCCTTGAGAATGAGGTAAAAACCCGTCAGGCAGCCCATCGGACCCCAGTAAATGACCTCATCCTTCCAATCGGGATCATTGCGCAAATAGGTGGCGATGATGTGTTCGAGGGAATGCATCGCGGCAACGTCGATGACAGGCTCCCTGTTCGGTCTTTTCAGCCTGATATCATAGGTCGTGACCGTGTTGTCTCCGATGTTATCCTTACGGCTGAGAAAAATACCGGGAACGATCCGGGTGTGGTCTACGGAAAAGCTCTGAATCAAATCCATATCAAAATCTCCTTTCCCGACAATCCATTGAAGCGGATTGTCCTTTCTGCGAATCAGTATATCACAAACGGACAGGAATAGCAACATCCGACGCGCTGCTTATCCCTTCATGCAGGCGTTGACCCATTCAATGAAGTTGGGAGTGGCGTTCATTTCTCCGTTGCGTTCCGCAGGCTCATGACCTTGTGCCCAGACGGTTTCGAAGTCAACGCTTTTTACATCCTTGCAGCTTTCGAGTGCGAGCGCGAGGTTGATCTCGGTCGTCACGGAGGTGTTCGTCTGCTCGATACCCGTGCGGATGCGCCAGTATTTCGCGACAGCGGAGGTGCCGAAGCCCTCGCGTGTCTGCATCAGATAGTAGAGCGGTGAATACATGTTGACGCGCTGCTCGACCGTTTTGCCGGCGGAATCGGTCTTTTTGAAATCTGCGGCATAGGCGGAGGCGTATTCGCTGTTCTGCTTTGCCAGAACGTCACCGAAGATTTTGTCGAAGTGAGCGCCTTTGCCGTCGCCAATGCCGAACAGCGTATTCTGACTTTGCGGCTGGTCAAAGGCAGGAAAGAGGTTTGACGCCTTCTTGCAATGCTTGACGAAGTCCGCGACGCTCTTGATAACAGCGGTATTGGAACCCTTGTCGTAGGTGATCCAAGCGCCGTCCGCGTTCAGATCGTCGATGTAATCCTGCGCGCTGTGAAATACGCTCCGGTTATCCGTGGAGGAGAAATCGGTATCGGACAAATAGTTGTTAAGCGATTGCTCGATCACGCGCTTGACGTAGTCGTAATAGCTGCCCGCCTGAAAGACGCCGTCCGAGGATTCGGAAAGCGTCAACGCCTTGCCGTTTTCATCGGTAAAGCCCGCTTGATTGACATACGCGGCAAACGCGGCAGCCAGACCGTCGGAGAGCGTCTTGTCTGCGTCGGAAAGCTCTGTGCGCGCGCAGCCCAGCATCCATTCGTATTCCGCGTTGGCGGTATCGAGGTCGGTGATCGGACACCAGTCCATGGAGCCTGCGACAGCGTCGGAAACGCCCTCGACCGCGCCGATCGCTTTGAGATAGGGAGCGTACAGCTCGCTGTCACCCGACGCGCCGAGAACCGCTGCCTGAGCGCCGCCGCCGCTCATTCCCGATACAAAGATGCTCTCCGCGTCTCCTGCCAGCACATCGTCGCAGTAGCGGAGATAGCGGATCGCCGCTTTGAGGTCGGTAACGCCTGCGGGAGCGCCCTCTGCGATGCCGCGGCAGCCCGCGTAGACAAAGACAAAGCCCTGTGAGGTGTAATCCGTCACGTCGCCCCAGAATTCCTCATACGCGGTCAGCGCAGGAGCAGATGCATAGCCGGGTGTGTCGACAGGCATCACGATGGGAGCCTTTGCGGCGGTGTAGCCGTTGATCTGAGCACTCTCGTTCTGTTGGCAGGTAAAGGTGCCGTCGCCGTTGTCCTTCGCGTCCATGTACGCGGCAGGGACAAAGACCGCGAGCTTTTCAAACATCTCATTGGCGGGCGTTTCGCAGTAGGAAATGCCGAGCTGAAAATAGACGTCGTCATCCGCGTTGTAT
Organism: Ruminococcaceae bacterium P7; assembly: GCA_900100595.1. Classification (GTDB taxonomy): domain Bacteria; phylum Bacillota; class Clostridia; order Oscillospirales; family Acutalibacteraceae; genus Ruminococcoides. Next base: position 5,436 of record FMUA01000017.1, on the reverse strand, counting down.
TCCCACTTTGTCATATCCGTTTTGGGCAGCTTTGTCGTGACAGCTGCCTTGGTCGTCGGCTGGATGGTGGTTTCGTCGGCCGCGCTGTTGTTTGACTGACCGCAGCCTGACGCCGTTAATCCTGCAAAACACAGGACTGTCATTATCGCAATTGCTTTTTTGATCATTCTATCATCTCCTTTATGACATTATATCAAACAATTCCCGATAATGCAAGTGCAAAATAGGCAGCTTATTTTAAAAGTGAATAAAAAAGGATTTGTGTCTATGAAATGCTGAAACGGGTGACAGGTCATTTGAGTTAAGGAAATCTCTGATAATTCAATGTCGTGCTTATGCGCGGTAGGGAATTTTTAGAGGTTCCCTTAAGCTTTTCTGCGGAAAAATCATTGCACTTCCGTCTGGTTCATGGTAAAATGATTCATAGAATGTTTGATACCGGCAGACGGAAAACACGTTATCGTCTGCCGTGCAGGATTCCTCGGGCACAAGAGATATTTCTTTCACGGAAAAATCCGTGAAAAAGCGATAACAGATAGGGTTGAAACGATGAAAAAAGCAGAGCAGCCGCAAGTCAATATGCCGATCAATATCATCAGGAAGTTGCAGACCAATATGTCGGTCAATATAATCGGAACCATTATTCTGGTTCTGTTCATCTTCGGAGCCGTAGTCAGCACGATCGGCTACATCGGTTTTACGATCTCGTTCAAGAGCGAGTATTCCCAGACTACCTTCCACATGGCGGATACAGCCGCAACGCTCGTCAACGGCGATAAGCTGGAGGACTATCTGCGCAGCGGCGAGGATAACGATTATCGGAGAACAAAGAGGCTGCTCGACGCGTACTGCAATAAGATGGAGGTCTCGCTGGTATACGTGATCGTAGTGGACAGAAGCGATTACGGCAGATTTGTTTCGGTGTTCAACGCGGTGGATAACGAGGTAGACAATACGAATTATAAGGAATGGGAGCTGGGACATCAGCGCGACACCACAAACGACGAGTATCGGAGAAAGTACCGTGCCGTTTATGAGCAGAAGGTTCCCTATGAAACCGTCTACCGAACCAATCCCACTGACGGTCAGCATCCGCACATCACTACGCTTGCTCCCGTGAAGAACACGGAAGGAGAGGTCGTTGCGATTCTCTGCCTGCAGCGCCCGATGAGCGAGCTGAGCAGGGGAAGAATGCCGTATGTTATCAGCATCGTGATCTCAACGCTTGTTTTTTCCGCACTTGCGGCGATTGTGGCGGCACGGCTTCTCAAAAAGAGGATCGTCGATCCCATCGTCATCGTTTCGGAGGAAACCAACCGCTTTGCCCGAGAAAATACAGAGGGTGAAAAAATCGGCAATATCAGCAAATATGCCGAGATATCCAATCTGATCCGGTCAATTGACACGATGGAGGAGGACATGCTCCGCTATATCGACAATCTCACGGCGGTAACAGCCGAGCGTGAAAGAATCAGCGCGGAGATGTCCATCGCCAAGACGATACAGGAAAACACGATTCCAAATGTATTTCCCGCATTTCCCGAAAGAGAGGATTTCGATATCTATGCGTCCATGACGCCCGCCAAGGAGGTCGGCGGCGACCTTTACAACTTCTTCCTGATCGACGAGGATCACCTTGCGGTGACCATTGCCGACGTTTCGGGAAAGAGTGTGCCTGCCGCCCTGTTCATGATGGTGACCAATATCCTGATCAGCGAAGCGGCAAGGGTCGTCCCGTCGCCCGCTGCAGCCCTGACCTTTGTGAACCAAAGGCTCTGCCGCAATAATTCCGCGGGTATGTTCGCGACCATTTGGTTCGGCGTGATCGAGCTGTCCACGGGTACGCTGACGATGGCAAACGCGGGACATAACGACCCGATCATCTGCCGTCAGAACGGAGAGGTGGAAGTTCTCAAAACCCGTCACGGACTGCTTGCGGGCGCGTTTGAGGACATTTCCTACAAGAACACGCAGATACAGCTGCAAAAGGGCGACAAGCTGTTTCTCTATACCGACGGCTTGAGCGAAGCAATCAACACGGATGAAATCATGTTCGGCGACGACGGCGTAATCAACGCGGTACGTGAACACAGGGAGGAGAATCCCGAGGCGCTTGTCAGGGGAGTTGAGAAAAGCTTCAATGCGTTTGTCGGCGATGTGCCGCGTTTTGACGACCTGACCATCGTGTGCTTCGAGCTGAAGGAGAGCGGTAGCACCGATACCGTGGTGCTGGACGCGGTCGTCGGCAACCTTGACGCGGCAACCGCATTTGCGGACAAGATTCTTTCGGAGCACGGCGTCTCCGCCAAGACGATCATGAAAGTCGATCTGGCGATTGAAGAGGTGTTCGTAAACATCGCCAGCTATGCTTACGGTGAAACGACGGGAAAGGTGGAGCTGTCTGCCAGCGTTTCCGGCGGAGAGGCGGTAATCGTATTCCGCGATAACGGCATTCCGTTCAATCCTCTTGACAGCAGCGACCCCGACGTCACCTTGACCGCGGAGGAGAGAGGAATCGGCGGACTCGGCATCTATCTCGTGAAAAAGAACATGGACGAGGTGCGGTACGAGTACCGCAATAACAGAAATGTTTTGACGCTGAAAAAACGGATCGATTGACACGCAGAGGTAAGAGAAGAAGCGGTTAGCGACTGCTATAAAAAGTGAGCCGCCGCGAACGTTGACAACGCGCGTGGAGCATGCTATAATAACCAAAACTGAGCAGACCGAAGCAAGCGCTTGGGGTCGGGTCGAAATGACAGTGGATCATTCCGCGGGACAGTAAATCAGCTGTTCCGCGGTGTTTTTTTGGTTTCGGAGATTTTCACCGCGTCTCCGTAATGGAACGGCAGACGGCAGCATAACATAGAATAATTACGATACAGAAATCGGAAGGTGAAGCGTATGACAGACAGCAACAATGCGAAAAGGGTCGCCGTAAAGGTCTCCATAGTGGGGATGATTGGCAACATTCTGCTGACTGCTTTCAAATTTATCGCGGGCATTGTCGCCAATTCGGGCGCGATGACGAGCGACGCGGTGCACTCCGCGTCCGATGTTTTCGGCGGACTGATCGTCATCATCGGTGTTCGTTTTTCCTCCAGGGAATCCGATTCCGACCATCCCTACGGACACGAGCGTTTTGAGTGCGTCGCGGCGCTGATTCTCGCCGTCGCGCTGTTCCTGACGGGAGGCACCATCGGTGTAAGCGCGCTGCAGAAGATTTTTTCGGGAGAGTACCGCGAGCTGGAAATCAAGGGACAGCTTGCGCTGATTGCGGCGATCACGTCGATCGTCGTCAAGGAAGCGATGTTCTGGTACACCAAAATCAACGCGAAACGCATTGAGTCGACCGCTCTTGCAGCGGAGGCGTGGCACCACAGAAGCGACGCCTTGTCCTCGGTGGGTGCGCTGATTGGTATTTGCGGCGCGGAATTCGGGCTGCCGATCCTTGAACCGATCGCGAGCATCGTCATCTGTCTGTTTATTTTCAAGGTCGCCTTTGATATCTTCAAGGACGCAATCAACCGAATGGTAGACCACTCCTGCGACAAGGAGCTGGAGGAAGAAATGCGGACATGCGCCGCCGGTGTAGAGGGCGTGATGAGCGTCGACCTGCTGCGGACGCGCGTATTCGGCAATAAGGTTTATGTTGACATCGAAATCAGCGCCGACAGTACGCTGCCGCTTTCAGAGGCGCATATGATCGCGGATAACGTCCATGATTCGGTTGAACGGCAGTTTTCGCAGGTGAAGCATATCATGGTGCACGTCAATCCAAAGGAACACGAAGAATGAGCTTGAAGCAGAAGGTCTCCCGATAGCGCGGGAGACTTTTTTACATTTGTCAAAAAATGAAAAATATTTCGTATATTTCCCCAAAGATGCAAAAAACGCGTCACAATATGTTATAATAGGATAAGAAAATCGGAACGCAGGGATTCGTTTGATACCGCTGTGTTCCTTTCGGAAAGGAAAAATAGCATGAAAAAAATGATCTGTATTTTGCTGACGCTTGCGCTTGCTCTCAGCTCCGTTATTTTCGGAGCGGCGTCCGTCAGCGCGGCGGAGAACGATACGCTGGTTATTCATCCTGCACTATACGCCCGCGATGCGAAGGTTTCCAAGGAGGATTACAGTTGGCATTATTCCGAGCAACTTCTTCAAACCCTGCCCGATGTCACGGCGAAGGTAGGCGATATCATTGAGCTGACGTTCAGAATGAAAGCCAACTCCGAGGAAGTGACAAGCGTCAACGGTATTCACGTGATGAACTTCTATTCCTGTAATCATGATACCATAAAAAATTACGTCATTGACCAGGAGAGATTCGAAAATGACGGTCATCTTCACATCACCGATCAGTACTACGAGGACGGAACCATTGCGCAGATGAAGGAGTATGGCTCCACGATCACCATGCCTTCTGCCGATGCAGCGCCCAATGACAGCTACCGCCACTTCGCGTATACCGCGTCCGCGGCTTTCGGAGCGGGAAATTGGGAGGATTGGAACCGGGTGTTCAGCTTTACGCTTGTTGCGGACCAAGCGGGAGAAACCTGTCTGGAAAGCTGGCTATACGATATCGGCAGCTTCCTCAACAATAATACAAACGTGATTGTTAACAATTACGCGCTCTTTGATTATGACGTGGAGGTCAATGTGGTAGGACATATCCACAGCGGCTCTACCATGATCGGCGATGTAAACGGCAACGGAAGCGTTGATATTGATGACGCGACAACCATTCAGCTGTTTGCGGCAGGACTCTGCGAGCTGGACGAAACAGCCCAAAAGAGAGCCGACGTCGGAAACGACGGCGGCGTGAACGTAGACGACGCTACGATGGTGCAGCTCTACATCGCGAATCTGCTGACAGAATTTCCGCGGCAATCCATACACACATGATCTGCTTGCGGAAAATGACCGTCTCTTTGTGAGGCGGTCATTCTTTTGCAGTTTTTGTCAGCTCGCTTGAAAAGATGGGAAAGTGCAATAAAAGCTTTTTGTATCTTTTTAAATTTTTGTTGCTGAGGCAAGTGACTTTTTGATAATGATATGATATAATAATTATTATCATTAATCAGAGTTTTTGTCATACTTATGATAAAGTATGCAATTTCGATTTATTATCCCAAATTATTCACGCACATCCTGAACTGCATCTGCAAATGGTTATGCATTATCAGACAGATGCAAAGCTGATAACCTGACAAGTTTTCCGCTGAAAAAAGGCGCACTTCGCCCTTGGGTTTTCAGATCTTCATTTAACGAGGTTTCTTTGAAGCTGTCAAGGTACACGGGGTAACGGTTATTCGAGTTGCGGACTGAGTTTTTCGATATTGGCGAGAGTCTCGAAAAATTGCGTCTGATATGGACAGTAACTGCACAGTTTAAAATACACATATCTTGCAGAACTGACTACTCTGGCTGCAA
>FMUA01000083.1 GCA_900100595.1 Ruminococcaceae bacterium P7 | reverse complement strand
ATATCTTTTCCAAGGTACTATACGACAAAAAATCGCAGTCCTTTTCTATTTTGGAACTGCGATGTAATTGTTCGTAGAACGTCCACATATACGAATGTGAACTATCACTATATATCCATTATTATTCTAACACACTTTGTCTGTTTTGGCAACAGTTTGGATAGATTTTGTGCAAGAAAAAGCTTGAAAATTTTTCACTTCGCTATAAATTTTGCTTGTTTTCTGTGATTGTTGGTCAGATATGTGGTCAGGTACAATAGAGGTGCGTTTTTCGCAGAAAGGATGATACTATGGCAAGAAAAGAAGCCAGCATTTACAAACGTAAAGATGGTCGCTGGGAAGCACGCTATGTCAAGGAGATTGGAGTGGACGGTAAGAAAAGGTATGGTTCGGTTTACGGCAAGACTTATACCGAAGCACAACAAAGACGTTTTGCGATAATACAGGATACCAGAATGCACGGAGCTACTTCATTTTCTCTTATTCTGTCAGATATTATGTGGGAATGGCTTCAATCTATGAAGAACAATATAAAGCCAAACACATATCAAAAATATGATGGAATTATCAAAAATCACGTTGAACCCTGCTCCATTGGCAAAAGCAATATTCGATTTTTAACGTCATCGTCACTTTCCAGCTTTGCAGACAAAAAGATAGCGGCAGGATTGTCTGCAAAAATGGTCAATGATATTCTGATAGTAATCGGATTGGCTTTGAACTATGCCGAAGAAGTTTATCATATACCAAAAATAAAGATATATTATTTGAAAACGCGCATGAAAGAGATGCGTGTACTGGATGTCTCTGAACAGAAAGTTCTGGAATCCTTTCTTGTAAGAGATATGGATTTATATAAATTTGCCGTATTATTGGCACTGTATACGGGCATGGCTTTGCTGAATATGGTCAGCTAATTATGGTCAAATAATTGGTCAAGGTAATGCGTTTATGCGCATTTGCCTTGACCTTTTTTCTTGTGTTTCGTATATGTGGACGATATACGAAGTATTTATCGAACAAAAGCATTATCATTTTATCAGTTGTATTTGAGAATTTCTAATTTACACTTGCCGGA
>FMUA01000032.1 GCA_900100595.1 Ruminococcaceae bacterium P7 | reverse complement strand
TTCATTTGACAGAGAGCCGGCTCCCATACACAGGATTGATTGAATCATTGGTTCAAAAGGGAGCTTTCCCGGACGAGAAAAATCCTTTAGTGGTTTTGTCGTAAAGTAATCTTTGCAATCAGTCAGCGCTTTGATAGATTGATGCAAGAGTGTTTTTGCGGTTTTTAGTTTCATAGTGCGTCCTCCTTGTAGTGTCCCGTAGGGATTCATCCTCTTAACTACAAGGGTCGATTTGTTGATTCTATCAACAAATCGACCGCACATTTTTACTGATTTGTCAAGTGTTTTTTGAAAATTTCTCTAAAATTTCTCAAAAAAATACCCCGTACCCTTGTTTGAGTACGAGGTATTTTTTATTTGGTCTTTAGCTTAATGGCATTGGCCAAATCGGCACGGGGATTGCTTTGTGCTTCATGAAAATAAACCTTCTATACCGTTGTCAAGCTCGGTGATGGTCTCCACAATAAACTCCTTCGGCTCGGCAAAGCCGCCCTCGACCCACATTGAGATCACTGCCAGACAGCCCTGCGCGCGGTAGCGGCTCATATAGGCAAGGCGTTTGTCGTCGAGCTTTGAGCCTGTTTTCTCGCTCTCTACCTGACGGAACACGCCCTCTATCATTTGTGTGAGGTCGGCGTGCAGCTGTCCGGTGTTGTTGGGACTGAAAATCATTTTGAACACCGCGCGGTTATCATACATATAATCAAGCAGACTCTTGAAGAATTCCTCCGCCGGCTGTTCGCCGAGCTCCAGCGCGATATACGCGATCTCGGTCATGGTTTCTCCCTCGATTTTTTCGTTGAGATCGTATATATCAAGATAATGCGCGTAAAAAGTCGCGCGTCCGATATCCGCTCTGTCAACCAGCTCCTGCACGGTGATCTTGTGCAGCTCCTTTTCGGACAACAGCTCGGCAAACGCGGTGTAGATCGCCCTTTTGGTTCTTTGCGTCCTGCGGTTGTGCTTGCTTTCACTCATCATATCCACGCTCCTTCGGTATGCTAGTATCATATCAAATTTTCCGGCGGATTGCAAGATATAGACAATTATATTGCAAACTGTCCGAATATAGACGACTGTTCTGTAAACTGTCCGAAAACAGACAGATCGGCGGAGAGTTGAATATGGATTATATTTTGATTAGATGTTATCATATAACCACAGTAAAAAATATGACACAGAAGAAACGGAGAAATAAAAAATGAAAAAAATATTTTGTGCTCTTATTGCAGCGGCAACTCTTTTTGCATCCACGGTCCCGGCTTTTGCTGCTGAAGTAAATACAGCCCCGTCCACGGATATTGACGGAACAAAACACAGACTTGTGAAAAGCGTAAAAGTGTACTGTGCTGACTATGATACAAATGAATGGAGCTTGGATTACACGCAGAACGTGGAATATCAAAACGCGTATCCCACGATGATAGAACAGGTTTACAGCGATGAAGAGCTCGGCTCATCAAAAATGCTTTTTGAATATACCTTTGAAAACAATCTGCCTAAAACTTCCGTAATAAAGAATGACGCTAATCATGAAACCACGAAAATCGAGTACAACAACGGAAGGGTTTACAACGTCCATACCGATAACGAGGGCGGCGGATCAAGCGACACCATCTATCAGTATGCTAACGGCGACGGATATTTTACTTCTCTTTTGGGTTCAAGGTACACGCCGGGCACTGAGTATTCTCCTGAAGAATTTGCCGAGGAGATGGATTCGGTTCAGATTATCACAGAGAACGGCGTAATCAAAAAGAGCATCAACACCGGCTACTTTACAAAATGGACGTCCGGATCAAAGAAAAACTGGACGAGATTCAACGGTACTTACACAACTGAGTATGACAGCGACGGCATTGTAAAAATTATGTCGGCGGATTTTCGAGAAGCTCCTTCTCAGATTCAAAAGACCGTAGAGGTCGAGAAGGAAAACGGTATCATAACCGGCACAATCCTAAAATCAGGAACAAACGGCGCGGTAAAATTCGAGTTTGAATATACCGATGAGGAAATCAACGCGGCAAGATACGCTCAAATGATGAACTACTTTATCATCGGAGCAGGAAGCAATTATTACAACTATAATTGGTATTGATGAAAGGGCGCTCCGGGCGGTGTAACTGTATGTCAGTTTCAAATTCATTGGATTGGAAGCATCTTTTCCACCAAATCAAAATCATTTTTATTCTGTTATGTGCCGTATCCTACCATATATGGTGTCGAGATTTTGGGGGATAGTTTCTCTGGTTTACAAAAACTATTTAGTTCATGAAAATTAATCTGCTGCTTGTGGTTGGTCTGAATTTGGTCTTTTTTAGGTCATTTTTGGTGTGGGACGGGTTGAATGAAAGGTGATTGCCGTGACTCGGAATGTGCCTATTATCCGCATAAACACGTCGTTTTTGGCAATTCGCAAGACTTTCTGAAAAACGTTTCACATTTCTTCGAGCCCCGTTATCTCCACCATTTCATCTTGCTCCAAGAATGGCTTCTGCTGTTCCGTCAGTGTCGCTGTCAGTGCTTCATCGTGACGGACAACGAGCCTGTTTGCGGTATCGTACTCACTGCCTTTGATAATCGGGATTTCATGCGGAATGATATTCCCGTAATAAAAATTTTCCAGAGTGGTCATTTTGCTCACCTCGCTTTCTCAGCAAAACACAATACCACAGATAGAGCGAAGAGTCCAGATGAATTTTCCCACCGCCGTACCGGATACGGATATGGCGGTGGGAATATATTTATTATACGATCAGATAATAACCTCCGCTCGGCTTCCGCCTGTGCGGTCTTTTTTGATGACGATCTGCTTGTCGATCTTTTCCTTCAGCTCTGCGACGTGTGAGATGATGCCGACCAAGCGGTTGCCCTCGCTGAGGCTTGCAAGCGCGTTGATGGCGTTTTTGAGGGATTCATCGTCGAGCGTGCCGAAGCCCTCGTCCACAAACATGGTATCGAGTCTGACGCCGCCTGCTGCGGACTGCACCTCGTCGGAAAGTCCGAGCGCGAGGGAAAGCGACGCCTTAAAGGATTCGCCGCCCGACAAAGTGCTGACGGAGCGGGAGCTGCCGTTGTAATGGTCGATGACGTCGATATCCAAGCCGCTCTGGCTGCGCTTGTTGTCGGCTTCCACCCTTCGCTTCATCTCGTACTGACCGCCCGACATCACCATGAATCGCGTATTCGCGCGGGCGATGACGCGGTCAAAGTAGGTCATCTGGATGTAGGCTTCGAGCGTGATTCTGTCCTTGCCCGAGATGTCGCCGTTCGCTGTATCGGACAGCGCTTTTGTCAGCTTGTATTGCTTCTCGAGTTGCTCTGTTTCGGCTTGCTTGCCGATGATGTTCTGCAGGGTTTTGGTGTTGGAGGAATAGCGGTTGCTCACCGCGTCGCGGCTGCGGTTGAGATTGAATTTCTGTCCCGACAACTCGTTTTTTTCGGCTCTCAGCTTTTCCTCGTCGAGCTGTTTTGCCTCACGAAGCTGGGCTTCAAGCTGCGCTTTCTTGCCGTTCAGCTGCTCCAGAATCTGCTTTTGATCGCCGTGCTTTCTCTGCGCGGTTTCCAAGTTTTTCTTTAGCAATGCGATTTTGCCTTCCAGCGTTTTCAGGTGCTTTTCGGCTTCCTGACGGCTCTCGAACCGCAAGCCCTGTTTCAGTTCTTCGAGCTGTCTGGTCTGCTGTTCCTTTGTCGCGGCTTTTGCCGACAGCTCTTTTTCAGCTTCGGCTATCGCTGTCTGCAATTCGTCGATTGCCGCTTGCTTTTCGGGAATCAGTTTTTCGAGCTGTTCCCTGCGCTTGATTTTTGCTTGCAGCGCGGCGATTTGCATATCCGCTGCATTGATGGTATTGGTCAGATCTGCGACGGCATCTTTCAGTAATTGCGTCGCCTCGTGGAGTTCCGCTTCAACGTCGTTTTCTTTGAGCTGCTTCTGAATCGACTCCCTTTCGTTGTCAAGCATACCCTTGAGCTTGGCACATTCTGCGCTGAGGTTCTGCGCGGATTTTTGTGCGTCGTCGGCGCGTTTTTTCGCGTCCTTCACCTGCTTCTTGGTGGGTGCTTTCTCCGATTTTTGCGCGGGCGACGGATGCTCCAAGGAGCCGCAAACGGGACAGGGCTGACCGTCTTTCAATTCGTCGGCAAGGATACCCGCCTGCTCGCGCAGGAACGCGGTGTTCATTTCGTTGTATTCGTTGGCAAAATTCTCCGCGACGATGATCGCCTTGTTACAGGCTGTCTGTGTCTTTTCCAGAGCGGCGGTTTCTTCTGTATAGCCGTCAATTCTGAGCTTGATGGCTTTGAGCGCAGACCGCTTTTTATCCGCTTCTGCCCTCTCAGTTTCGCGCCTGAGCTTTTCCTCCGCCGCGCCTTCGAGCGTGACTTTTTCCGCTTTGAGCTTTTCGATATGCTCCTTTTCGGAGGTCAGTTTTTCGCTAAGCTTTTTCGCCTTTTCTTCGGAATCTTTTATGCCTTTTTCAAGCGCTTGGAGTGACTTGGCAAGGCTCTCGTGCTTTTCGTAATCGGGCATCTCGGCTTTGAGCGTGCCGACGTCCGCTGTGAGCGTGTCGACCTCTTTGTACGCCTCCTGTGCGCGGTTGACCTCCTCCTGCAGGACGGTCAGCTTTTCGGCTTCACTTTCTATCTGCTTGGTGACCTTCTCGGCATTTGCCTTCGCCTTGTTGTATTCGTCAATCTTGCCCAAATCGGCATTCAGCACCGCGAGGCGCTTTTCGATTTCAGTCAGTTGTTTGTCATAATCTTGCAGGCTGCTTTCATCGGCTTTGTTGATGCGTCCGAGTGCTTCGACGGTTTCGGCGATAGGCAGCTCACGCCGTTTGGCGCGGTCTATCAGTAAATATTCGCCGCTGTCGTCCGCACAGAGAATGCCGCTGATATACTGCTGTATGCTTTTGCCCGCGTCGTCAAGCCTGCGCTTTGACTGCGTGTATTCGTTTTTCAGCTTTTGCTGCAGGCTTTCGTAATTCTCCGTCTTGAAAATCTGGCGGAAAATCTTCTTTCTGTCCTCTGTGGAGACAAGCAGGAGCTTTTTGAAGTCGCCCTGCGCAATCATGGCGATCTGCATGAACTGGCGGCTGTCGAGTCCGATGATCGCACGGATTTTGTCGTCGACCTCGGAGCGTTTTGTAATCACGCTCTGATTCGGCAGCTCTAATTCGCAGTCGGCTGTCGCTTTGGCGAAGCCAGTGCCGCTCTTTTTCGGGCGCAGGTATTCGGGATTGCGTTTGACACGGTACTCCTTGTCGCCGCAGCGGAACAGCAGCTCCACAAAGGTAGCCGTGCCCGCGTCGGCGTATTTGGAACGCAGCATATTGGGCGTTCGCTCCTTGCTGCTCGTTTCGCCGTAGAGCGCGTAAACGATCGCATCAAATATGGTCGTCTTGCCAGCGCCCGTGTCGCCTGTAATTAAATACAGACCGCTCTGTCCCAGTTTTTCAAAATCAATGGTAGTTTCGCCCGCGTAGGGTCCGAACGCGGACATCGTCAATTTAATCGGTCTCATGTCAGTCCTCCCAAACGCTTTCGATCATGCCCAGCAAATACGCCTGCTGTTCGTCGGTCATGTCCTGACCGTTCTGTGTGCGGTAGAAATCCCCGAACAGCTCAAGCGGCGATTTGGTCTCTACCTGCGCTTCGGGCAACAGCTGACCGTCGGCGCGCGTGCGCTGATTGTCATAATCGAGCTTCATCAGGTTGCCATAGATCGGTCGCAGCTTGCCGACCGCGTCGGGAATGTCGTCCTCGTCGGTGAGGGTGATGTGGACATAATCCTCGCGGTAGGTCGTGCCGTCGTAGTAGCTTTTCGCGGTCAGCTCGTCATAACTGCCTTTCAGCTCGACCATATCGTGCTTGGGCGTGAGCGGAATCGTGCGGATGGTGAGATTTTTATTCTCATCCAGCTCGCCGACCGTGACGGACTTTTCGTCCTTCGCCTCGGAGAAGGAGTATTTTAAAGGCGTGCCGCAGTAGCGGATTTTCTCGCTGCCGCAGCTCTGCGGACGGTGGATGTGACCGAGCGCGACATAATCGAAGTCGGCAAATACCTCCGCGTCGATGTTGTCCGTTCCGCCGACGGAAACGTCCTCTGATTCCGTGCGCGAGGAGCCGGTCACAAACTGGTGCGTAACAAGGATATTGCGCTGGTTTGTATCAATGTTCATCGCGTTGACAGCAACACTGAGCGCGTCGTTGTAAGTATTGATTTTCTCACTCCCGAAGTACGGGCGGACGTGCGCGGGCTTGATGAACGGCAGCAGATAAATATGCACACCCTTGACGGTATGCTTTGCAACCTCGCCGCGATACACGGGCGCAATATGGATGCCGCTTTGGTCGATCAGCCGCGAGCCGAACGCCAGACGTTCGGAGGAATCGTGATTGCCGCTGATGATGAACACCTCGGCATCGCGCTTTGACAGGCGGAACAAAAAGCTGTCGAGCAGCTCCACCGCCTCGGTTGTCGGGACGGATTTGTCATAGACGTCGCCTGCGATGATGATGGCGTCGGGGTTTTCAGAATCGATGATTTGGAGGATTTGGGTCAGGATATGCTCCTGTTCCTCAATCATCGAGATTTCATTGACGCGTTTTCCGATATGCAAATCGGACAGATGGATAAATTTCATATATGCTCCTTTCGTGTGAGGTACTATACTTTTACATCACAAATCATACCATAGTTGCAACAAATTATCAACGAGAATCCAATGGTATTTGTGAAAATATGTCAAACAAATGCAAAAAATGAGGTGACGAAAGTATTCCGATCATTCCCTTGTATGTTTTTTCCGTCGCGGAAAAGGCAAAACTATTTTGACAAAAGGATTTGCTTTTAGTAAAATCTAAAGTAGCAGTTTAGATTTGCATAAATTGAGGTGTTTCATATGTATTATGAAAGAACGATTGAGAAAACCGTGCGGAATATCAGCGACACATCGATCTGATCATCCATCAGGACGGCGCGGTCTATCCAATCGAAATCAAAAAGGGTACAGCTCCGGCGAACGCGACAAAGAACTTTTCTGTTCTGAAACCGATCGAGAAAGAGCCTGATGAATCCGGCTCGGCGCATCTGAAAACAACGATCGGAACAGGCGCGGTAGTATGCCTTGCCTCCGATCTCATCCCCATCGACCGCAAGAACTGGTATGTTCCGGCTTGGATAATATTAGCGAATAAAACCGCCCAAGGCGGCGCTGGAAAAGACCATCAGCGACCTCAAGGCGCAGATCAAGAAGCTTTTGGAGAAAAAGGACCCCACTCAGCCTACCACCGTCCCCACGACAACAGCGACCGTGTCCACCGCTCCTGCGACCGTGCCCACCACCGTTCTGCTGGATCGGTAACGCTCCTTTGAGCGGAACAACAAAATAATCAACAGGACGGTGTTTGTACGTGAACGCCTGTCTTTTTTTTTGTGCATTAGTCAATTGGCGTGATGATTATCGTTTGCGCAGTGCAAGACACTTTCAGCTGATATTAAGCGCAATTTATAACAAATATATGAAAAATTCGATATCTTATATAAAATTTTAATTGATAATATCTTGAATCTGTGATACAATATTTCCGTCAAAGATAAGGCAAATGCGGGGGTAAAAATGAAACTGACAAAACCACAAAGACTGATAGATGATCTGGAAAAATACGCGGGCGGCTCGATAGCGGTCATCTGCGGCAGTATTCTGACAAGGGGTGAACAAAGCGTTGATGTGCTGAAAAAAGCCGTTAAGACATTGTTTGAAATAAACGACGCTTTGCGCATCCGAATCAGCGAAGAAAACGGCGTTACAGAGCAGGTGATAACCGAGACGACCAAAACGGAAACAGAGGTGCTTTCCTTTGGAAGCCGGTCTGAGCTGCGTTCTTACGCAGAGAGCTACGCAAAGGTTCCGCTGGATTATTACGGCGAACTTTGCGAGATGAAGGTCGTTATGCTTCCCGGAGCGTGCGGAATACTGGCAAAGCTGCACCACATCATCGGCGACGCATGGACGCTGTCCCTGCTCGGTAAACAGCTCGATGAAATCCTGAACGGCGGCACACCTGCCGCGTTTTCCTATACAGACTATTGCGAAAGCGAGGAAAAGTATCTGCGCAGCAAGCGGTACGGCGGCGACAGAGATTTCTTTTTGGAGCACTACAGACGGTGTCCCGAGGTGACGTATCTTTCCGAGAGCCACAGCGCTTCCTTTGCGGCGGCACGCAAAACGGTGGTGGTCGAAAAGAAACAGGCAAAACGGATTTCCGATTACGTACACGAAAAGGACACGTCGTTTTTTATTCTGTTTGCGACGGTGACAGCCGCCTATATCAGCCGTGTAAAGAGGAATGCGGAACGGTTTTTTATCGGAACGACCGTATTGAACCGTTCGGGATTTCAGAAAAAAAATACGGCGGGAATGTTCATCAACGCCGTACCCATGCTGATGGAGCTGCAAAATGAAAAATCCTTTGCAGAGAATCTGTCGGAGACAGAAAATACCGCTTTTTCGGTATTCCGTCATCAGAGGTACAACTATCGCGATGTCCTGACCGATATCCGTGAGCAATTCGGCTTTCAGGAAAAGCTGTATGATGTAGTGCTGAGCTATCAGAATGCAAACATCGGAGACACGGGATATGAAACGACGTGGTACCACTGCGGAATGCAGACGGAGCATCTGCAAATACATATTGAGGACAGGGACAACGAAGGAAAATTCCGTATTCATTATGACTATCTGTGCGATTGCTTTTCGGAAAAAGAAATCGGGTTGCTGCATCGGCATCTCATGAATTTGTTGTTCAGCGCGATAGAGGATGACAGCAAAAAGCTGTATGAGCCGGAAATGCTGACGGAGGAAGAAAAACAGAAGCTCCTTATTGATTTCAATGATACGGCGGTAGACTATCCGAGAGAGAAAAGTGTTTCTCAGCTTTTTGAGGAACAGGTCAAGGAGAATCCGGGAAAGGTTGCAATAATTGATAAGAATAGAACGCTGACTTACAAAGCTCTCAGTCAGCAAGTAGATAGATATTGCGCTACTCTCCAATTATTTGGTGTTAGAAAAGGGGCAGTTGTTGCAATACATTTGGATAGAAGCTACGAGATTACTGTTTTTCAGCTTGCGGTAATTAAAGCCGGAGCTGTTTTTTTGCCGGTAGATAAAAGATATCCCTTACAACGTATTAAGTATATGTGTGATGATTGTAATGTATTTATGATGATTTCGGATAGCTTGCAGGGGATAAAGACTGTTAATGTGATTTCGTTAGAAAAATTTAAACTTTCTATCACTTCATGTCCTACAAAAACGATTTACAATGACATTTGTTACATCATTTACACTTCAGGAAGCACAGGGTAACCAAAAGGATGTGCCTTAAGTAATATAGGAATAGTGAATTTTTGTATAAATAACAACACCATTGAAATATTAAATAGGAGTAGCTGCAATATTTTTGCGTGTGTGAACAGCGTTTCCTTTGATTATTATATTGCGGAATCCTTGTTACCTTTATTAAACGGTTATTCGATGGCGGTTTTTGATGAAATCGAGAGCACAAATCAAGAACATTTTCTGACCGCTATGGAAAAATTCGGGGTTAATGTGTTAATGACAACACCCACTAGGTTAAAATTGTTTTTTGAAGATGGATGTAATTGTAGACAACTTTCTCAATTGGATTGTATATGTAGTAGTGGTGAATCTTTGCCTCCGGATTTGCTCAGAGTTCTTTATTCAAAATCGCCAAAGGCACAAGTATTTAATCCTCTTGGTCCGAGTGAGTGTTCTGTTTGGGTCGTTGGTGGAGAGTTGAAAAAAGAAAATGATATCCACATCGGAAAGCCGATAGCGAATACGCAAGTTTATATCACCGATCAATACGGTAACCTGCTGCCCGTGGGAGCGGTCGGCGAGCTGTGCATCGCGGGAGACGGCGTCGGAGCAGGCTATCTGAACCGTCCCGGGTTGACGGCGGAAAAATTTGTCGATAATCCCTTCGGAACGGGAAAGCTCTACAAAACAGGCGACCTCGCCTATTGGCGTGAGGACGGCAATATCGGTTATGTCGGAAGAAATGACTTTCAGGTGAAAATCAGAGGCTTGCGGATTGAATTGGGAGAAATCGAAAACGCGGTTTCATCCATAGACGGCGTGATGCAGGCGGTCGTCGTTGTCCGCAAAAACAAGGAGGACAGACAGCTGCTCTGTGCCTTTTATACGGGAGAGGAGCTTGGCGCGAAGGAGATACGCGCTCGTCTCGCCAAAAGTCTGCCAAAGTATATGCTGCCGCATATCGTCACGCATCTGGAAAAAATGCCGATGACGCCGAGCGGAAAAATCAACCGGAAGGCGCTGCCGGAGGTTGACCTGTATCATATTTCATCCGATAAGCGGTACGTCGCTCCGTCAACGGAGGAGGAGAAAGCGGTCTGCCGCATCATGGAGACCGTCCTGCGGACGTCTCCGATCGGCGCGGAGGATGATTTCTTTGAAAACGGCGGAGACAGCCTGAAAGCGATCCACCTCGTTTCGGAAGCGCAGAGGGAGGGATTTGTCATCCCGCTTCAAGCGATATTTGACAACCCGTCGCCGCGGCTGCTCTGTCAGTGGATGAATGAAAATGACAGACCGTCGGTTTCGTATGCGGAGGAGGATTTTTCTGCCATTGAGCGGCTTCTGTCGGGAAATACGGCGGAGAAGCTTTCCGTTCCGCCGCAGACGGATTTGGGAGACGTCCTGATAACGGGAGCGACGGGCTTTTTAGGCGTCCACATTTTAGCCGAATATCTGAACACCCATACAGGAACCGCATACTGCCTTGTCAGAGGAAAAAGCGCCGAGGACAGCCGCCGCAGGCTTTCGGAGTATCTGTCGTTCTATTTCGGCAGCCGCTTCACGGACTGCGCAAGAATCAGGGTTTTCTGCGGCGATTTGGGAAAAGCACGGTTCGGCTTGCCGGAGGAAGCTTACGGTGAATTGACGCAGCGCGTGAAAACGGTGATAAACTGTGCTGCAAGCGTGAAGCATTACGGTTCCTACCAATATTTCTACGACGCAAATGTCCTGACCGTCAGACAGCTGATCGCGTTTTGTCAGACAGCGGACGCGAGATTGATCCATACCTCCACGCTGAGCGTGTCGGGAAACAGCTTTGTCGACCGGTTTGACGGAACCGTCAGCGGCAGGGAGCTGACCTTTGCCGAGACCGATTTCTATATCGGACAGCCGCTCGGCAATGTGTACGCGAGAAGCAAGTTTGAGGCGGAGAAAGCGGTTCTGGAGGCAGCGGCGAACGGTTTGCATGCCAATATCATGCGCATGGGCAACCTGACCAACCGAAAGGACGGTCAGTTTCAGAAAAATTATGAGTCGAACGCCTTCGTCAAGCGGCTGCGTGCAATTGTGGAGCTGGGAGTGATCCCCGACTATTTGTCCGATATCTATCTGGAATTTACTCCCATCGAGGAAGCCGCCGCAGCTGTGATGCGGATAGCGGAGCACTTCAGCGACGAAAAGAACGTGTTCCATATCAACAGCACAAAGGTGGTGTATCTCGACCGCTTTTTGGAGCTGCTGTCTCAGATCGGCGTCCGTGTCGGAAAGATATCCCACGAGAAATTCGCGGAGATCCTGCGGCAGACTGTCCGCTCGGAGGAGACAAAATACATCTTTGAAACGTTTGTGAACGATATGGACAGTGACAATGACAATAAACTCGCTTATGAGAGCGGCATCCATATTGAAAACGCGTTTACGGAAACCTATCTCAGGGCGTTAGGGTTTGAATGGAGCGAAATCGGAACGGAGTATCTGCGCCGTTATTTTGATTATTTCCGAAAAATCGGATATTTTGGTGAGGAAAAATGAAAAACTATCCGCTTTACGAGCACCAACGGGTGTTGACAATCAGAGAGTTGCTGGAGTACGCGGCGGAAAGGTTTCGGGACAAAACGGCGCTTGTCTATCCCAAGAGCAGGAAGGAGGACGTGTCCGTCAGCTATCAAAAGCTGAGACAGGATGTGTACGCGCTGGGAACCGCCCTGTTCCGGAGAGGGTACCGAAACATCAAGGCCGGGCTGCTCGGCGAGAACAGCTATGAATGGATATTGACGCATTTTGCCGTGACCTGCGGAGGCGGCGTTATTGTGCCGCTTGATAAGGATTTGAGCAGCGGCGACATCGTGTACCTGCTGAAAGACAGCGGCTGCACCCTGCTGGTATGTTCCGGGCAGTACGCGGACATCGCGGAGGAAGTAAAAAAGACGCTGACAATCGACTGCATCAGCATGTGTGATATGGCGGAGCTGGTTGCCGAGGGGAAAGCGCTGATGGAAAACGGCGGCACAGCGTATACGTCTGTGACGGTGCAGCCCGACGATATGGCGTCCATCGTCTACACCTCGGGAACAACGGGAAAGCCGAAGGGCGTCATGCTGTCGCACCGTAATTTTACGGCAAGCGCGTGGGGAGCGGCAAGGAATATCAGGGTGACGGGACCGTCGGTTCTGATACTTCCTCTTCATCACTGCTTCGGCTTGTCGGCGGCTCTCTATGCCGAGTTTTTCTACGGACAAGCCGTCTATATCAATAAGAGCCTGAAAAATCTGTCTAAAGATTTTCAGAAAATCAAGCCGCAGCATCTGTTTGCGGTTCCCCTGATGATTGAAACGCTTTATCGGCAGATTCGGGCGGCTGCCCGGAAGCAGGGCAGGGAGCGGAAGCTGAAAGCCGCCGTCAGGTGCAGCAATATCCTGCTGCGGTGCGGAATCGACGTGAGAAAACGCCTGTTCCGTTCCGTGCGCGATGCCTTTGGCGGACGTCTGGAACTGATTGTTTCGGGAGGCGCACCTCTGAATGAGGAATTTGTCAAAGCGTTCCGCTCACTGGGAATATCCGTGCTGAACGGGTACGGAATAACGGAGTGCGCCCCGATCGTCGCGGTCAACAGGAACCGCTTTTCCGTGCAGGGCAGTGTCGGCGTACCGCTCTGCTGCAACACGGTAAAGACAGATGAAAACGGAGAGATTCTGGTTAAGGGCGAAAACGTGATGCTCGGTTATTACCATGACACGCAGGAGACCGACCGCGTTCTGTCGGACGGATGGTTCCGCACAGGCGATATCGGATTTATCGACAAGCACGGCGCTCTGCACCTGACGGGCAGGATCAAGAACCTGATCATTCTCGGCAACGGGGAGAATATCTCCGCCGAAGCAATAGAAAAAGAGCTGTACACCATTCCTTATGTCAAGGAAGCCGTGGCATACCGCGACAACGGCGTGATAGCGGCGGAGCTGTTCCTTGACGGGGAGATTGCGGATGCGCGAGATACCTTGGATGAGGACATCAGGAGGCTCAATCGGCGGCTGCCGCAGCGTATGCAGATCGGCAGCGTCGTCGTCAGGGAAACGGAGTTCCCCAAAACCACCACAAAGAAGATTATTCGGAAGAAATGAGGAGAAAACCATGATGGAGAAATTGACGGAAATGATTCGGGAATATACAGGCGACAGGACGATTGTGCTGTCAGAGGATATGTCACTGATAGGCGATTTGGGCTTAAACTCTCTCGACCTTGTCAATCTTGCGGCTGAGGTAGAGGACGAATTTGATATCGAAATCCCCGACAGAGCGATCAAGGACCTGAAAACTGTGAAGGATGTTCTGGATTTGATTCCATAAATGCCTTTGCTGTTCTTTGGCTTTTCGGGTATCGTTTGTTTTCAAAATAACGCAGCGGTATTCCCGAACAAGTGCAATGAAAACAACCTCTTGGATAAAAAGGAACAGGCACCCACACTTTCGTGAGTGCCTGTTCCTTTTTGGAAATCAAAACATATCAATTGTAAGAAACATTCAGATTTTCGTCGACGGTGAAGTTGATGGTGGTGGGCACCTGCGTGTTGTTGTCGGTGTTGTGCCATACCGTGATGCTTCCGCTGCCGGGCTCCTTGCCGATCAGCGAGAAGTCATAGCTGTTGCCGTCGAAGGTGTAGTCGCAGCCGAGGTCGACAAGACCGTTGCCGCCCTCATAGCGCCAGTCGTAGCCCTTTGTGGTCTTGCCGTTCTCGGTGAAATGGAGCGGGCTGCCTGTACCGTTCCAGCTTGCACCGCTGTGGTGGGTGCCTGTGTAGGCGGTCTGTACGGCGCTGCCGTTATTGCTGCTGTTATCATTAACGCTGTAGCTGTTATCGCTCCGGCTGTAGTTGTCGTTTTTATTGAAGTCGTTGTTCTCATAGCCGTTGTAGGAATAGCTGTAGGAGTTGGTGCTCTCGTCATAGGTGGGCATGTTGTCCTGAGCATAATCGGTGTTGGCTGCATTCGCAGTCTGATTGTTGGTCTTTGCTGCGGCGTTCCTGACCTGAGCGGCTTTCTGCGTGCTCTGCGCGTTCTTTGCCGCGACGGTGGACTGTACCGCCTGCGTTTTGTCGGTTGTCTTGTGATTGTTCAGCATCGAAATACCGAATACGGTGCCGCCCGCGAGAAGCGCGATCGTGCATACTGCTGTCGCGATGACGGGGATGTTTTTCTTTCTCTGTACGCTCTTTCTGTGCGCTCTCATTGCGTTGACTCTTGCGTTGATTCTTTCTTCCTTATTGATTCTCTCGCTGTACATTGGTATGATCTCCTTTATGTTTTGATTTCCGTCGGGTTTGTTCCCTTGACTGTGACTATAGTATATCAGACAGACTATGACAAAATAGGGACAAAAATCGGGCGTTTGAAAAAATATTTTTTGCAACAAATTTGACCGTAACATCAAATGCGATATATCTATAGGGAATCTCTAATAATTCAATGCAGTGCAGAAGTGCGTGAAGATTCCGTGCTGATGCACGGTAAGGAATTTTTAGAGGTTCCCTTATTTACCTGAGAGTAAAAGAAATATATAAGCAGAATGGCTGTACTGCAAAGGCTCGGTTCCGCTACAATCTTTCAGCAATATTCAGAAAAAAATACTGCCTGCTGATATTCGAATCGGAGGATTCGGAATTTCAACAGGCAGTTCGATTATTCATCAATAATTCTCGGCGTGAATCTCAAAGTAGCTTTGCGGATGCTTGCAGGTCGGGCAGATTTCGGGCGCTTTGGTGCCGACGATGATATGACCGCAGTTGCGGCACTCCCACACCTTCACTTCGCTCTTCTCGAATACTTTGGCGGTTTCGATGTTGGCAAGCAGGGCGCGGTAACGTTCTTCATGGTGCTTTTCAATTGCGGCGACCAGTCTGAATTTAGCCGCAAGCTCCGGAAAGCCTTCCTCTTCGGCGGTTTTGGCAAAATCCTCATACATATCCGTCCACTCGTAGTTTTCTCCATCGGCGGCTGCCTGAAGGTTTTCTGCGGTGCTGCCGATTCCGTTCAGCTCTTTGAACCACATCTTTGCGTGCTCTTTTTCATTATCGGCAGTTTTAAGGAACAGTGCGGCTATCTGCTCATAGCCTTCTTTTTTTGCCTTAGACGCAAAGTAGGTGTACTTGTTTCTTGCCTGAGATTCACCGGCAAAAGCGGCTTCCAGGTTCTTTTCTGTTTGTGTGCCTGCATACTGATTTGACATGATTGACCTCCTTGTTATGCCTTCCAAAGGCTGTGAAGATTGCAGTAGGCGTAAACGGCTTTTACTTCTTCTCCTTCGCACAGCGCGAAACAGGCTTTTGGTTCATCGGAAGGAGACAGTGTTTTACGCTGACGGCCGCCCGTGGTTTCCAAAGCGATCCATTCGATGTAGTGCTCCGAAATCATCGGGTGAGCGACTTCGCCGACCGTGACGAATACCTTTTGGTCTTTGACTTCAAAAACAGGAACGTGTTTCTCTGTTGCGGCGTCGGTAGTGCCGGGGATAATCTCTTCCATCTTTTTTCCGCAGCACATCGTCGGAACGACGGTGTTTTTGACTACAGCGATAATTTTTCCGCAGGTTTTGCAAATGTAAAACTTCATAACGGGATACCTCCATATATATTATTAACGCAAATGCGTCAATTTCGTCCGGTTCGGAATGTTTTCCTTTCCTGTTTTTTATTTCAAAACAGTGTTATGGGAATCTCTAATAATTCAATGTCGTGCTTATGGGCGGTAGGGAATTTTTAGAGGTTCCCTTATGTCAGTGTAACTTTTCTCATGAGCGCAGCCCTTTTCTTGGATGTATGCTGATTATATCATAATTTTTTTGTTTTGTCAGTAACTTTGTTACAAAAAAAGAAGATTGATTAAAATAATTAATTATTGAATATTTATATCAAAAAGTATATAACGATATATCCTTTGATGTAACCAAATAATTTTTTAGGATTGGTTCTCTAATGTGTTGCTATTAAGTTTTTATACGCTTCGCTAATTCAATAAACAGTACCGTTTTTATGATATACTAAAATACACAGATGATATTCGACAACGAGCAAGCTGATGGTTCTGTTTACATTACAGTTGTGCTAAATGTATATATTGGAGGGATATCAATGTCAAAAAGACGATTCAACAGAGTGCTTTGCATTGCCGTGCTGCTGATACTTACCTTATTATTGATATCCGCATCCCTCTGTACAATCAAGGCTCAGGCTGCGGAAATCAGCCCCGATGGGAATACATGGTCTGCTTTGCAGGATGCGATCGCCAACGCCGAGTCGGGCGATACGATCGTGCTGAATGCGGATGTGACTGCAGCCGAATCGGATATCGCGCTTTCTATACCTGACGGAACGGTGCTTTCCCTTGATCTGAACGGTCGCACCATCAACCGTCATCTGACTTCGCCGAAAGGTTCTGACGGAGCTGTAATCACTGTGCAGTCCGGAGCGGTTCTGACGATAAAAGACAGCTCAGAAGGCGCCGCAGGAAAGATTACCGGCGGGTATGCATCGCATGGAGGCGGTATCCGCAACAACGGTACGCTGATCGTGGAAGGCGGCTGTATCACGGGAAATACCGCAACAGACGCCGGCGGCGGAATCGTGAACTACGGCGTCCTTGTCTTTGAGGGCGGTACAGTAACCGCTAACACATCGCATGAAGATGGCGGAGGTATCTATAACGCCGCACACGGATATCTGACAGTTGACAAGGCTGCCCGTTTACGGAAACAAGGCGCCGACCGGCGCTGACATCCGTAATGCCGGCTCCATGAAAACGATCGGGGGTGATACGTTTGATTCTGTCGCCCTGAACGCAGCTTTTACAATGCTCACGGTTCTGCCTGCTTTGGCTTTGCTGATCGTTTTATTCTCTACGGTTCGTCTGGATAATTATCTTGATAAGCGGCAGAAAAGGATTATGTATATCATCACGGTACTGGTGCTGACGCTTGTGATCCAGAATTATATGGATACATGGCTGTATCATCACGGGAGCTTAACCGTGCTCAGAACCATCAATTCTATCTACGGATATGCTGTGCGCCCTGCAATACTGGCAATGTTCCTCCATATCATCAGCCCGGACAGATGCTACAGGCTCGTGTGGGCGTTGGTCGGTGTGAATACCGCGATCTACATGACGGCATTGTTCTCTCCGCTGACATTCTCCTATCCCAACGGTCATTTCATCAGCGGACCGCTGAAAGACGTATGTATGATCGTAAGCGCGATATTATTTATTTACTGCATCTATATGACGGTCAAGGTGTTCCGTCCCAGGCAGAAGGAAACATGGATTCCTGTTTTTGCGCTTGTTCTGATCAGCCTGTCGGTCGTGCTGGATTATACCGTTGAATACAACGAACTGCCCGTCAGCTTTCTGACGATCGCCGTCACGATCAGCTGTGTGATGTACTATATCTGGCTGCATTTGCAATTTGTGCGCAAACACGAGAGGGCGCTGCTGGCGGAGCACCGTATTCAGATCATGATGATGCAGATACAGCCGCATTTTCTGTTCAATACCCTTTCCGCTATTCGCGCATTGATCGGAAAGGATCAGAAGGCTGCCTCTCACACCGTCGGTCTGTTCAGCGCGTATCTCCGTCAGAATCTGGAATCGCTGAATCAGGCGGAGGTGATCCCGCTTTCCAAAGAGATCGAGCATACAAAAATTTACGCAGAGATCGAAATGATCCGTTTTCCGAATATCCGTGTAGAATATGATATCCGTGACGAAGAATGCTGTGTTCCCACATTGACGATCCAGCCCTTGGTGGAGAACGCCATCAGACACGGTGTTCGTTCCCGAAAATAAGGTATCGTCAGGGTTGCGGCTTACCGTGAAGGAAACGAGCACCTGATCGTAATTGAGGATAACGGGACAGGCTTTACGGAGCTTCCTGCAAAGAGCGAAGCGTATCTTTGAATACATCGGCGGCGTACCTTCCCGCATCCGCTTCGACAATATGTCCACAGCTGTTGCACAGGTACTGGAAGGCGCCGAGCGCAAGCTGACAGACGGCTTCACCAGATTTATGCTGCATTACCGCTTTGAGGGTGAGTTTTGCAATCCTGCAGCAGGTAACGAAAAGGGCAACGTAGAAAACAAGGTCGGCTACAGCCGGCGTAACGCCTTCGTTCCCGTTCCCACCATCACTTCCTTCGACGAATTCAACGAATCAATGTGGGAATGGTGTGAGAAAGACGCTCAGCGCGAGCATTACGCACACAAAATCTCCATTGAGGAGCTGTGGCAGGAGGATAAGAAAAAACTGCTG
>FMUA01000087.1 GCA_900100595.1 Ruminococcaceae bacterium P7 | reverse complement strand
TGTTTGAGAGATGGTGACTGAAACAGGAGAGCTGCTGCTTTTTGGACTCACGCCCGTTATGCTCGTTATTTCTGTGCTGCTTGCTGTCAGCAATATCCGACTGATACGTAACGAAGGAAGAAGACCCGTCAATATGCTGGGCATCGTATTCGCGGCTGTGTGGTTTATCGGAATGGTACTGACGCTCGGCACAAATAGGCTAATCATACTGTTGGGTATTTCTTATCCGCAGACTGTCTGGCTGATTCTGATTCATGTAATCGTGTACTTTGAGTGTATGCTCCTGTCAACAGTCGCGTGTACCTATCTTTCAACAAAATATCTTCCGCCGTTTGACCGCGACTATATCATCATCCTCGGCTGCGGCATCAGAAAGGACGGAGGTCTGACGCCGCTTTTGAAGGGGCGTGTTGACAGCGCCGTCGCGTTTGAGAAGAAGCAGTACGAGCAGACCGGCAAGCACGCGGTGTTTGTGCCTTCGGGAGGACAGGGAGCGGATGAGGTCATGTCCGAGAGCGAAGCGATGAAAAACTATCTGCTGAGCATCGGTATACCGCAGGAGCAGATCATTCTTGAGAACAAAAGCGAGAACACCATGCAGAATATGCAGTTTTCAAAGAAAGTGATCGAAGAACACGGCGGTGAGATCAAGGACAGGAAAATCGCCTTTGCCACAACCAATTATCATGTGTTCCGAGGATATATCCTTGCCCGCAAGAACGGATTTGAGGCGAAAGGGATCTCCGCAAAAACAAAGTCATATTTTTATTTCAACGCTTTCCTGCGTGAGTTTATCGGCTTACTCGTCGATCAAAAGTGGAATCATATTGTTTATATTATGCTGATCGTCGCTTTGATCGTAACGCTGAATCTTGTAGGGTAAAGTAATAGGTAAAGTAATACTTAAAAAGCCTACAAATAAAAAGTCAAGCCCCAAAATAGAACTTGACGAAAAAATATTGTAGGCAGATTGTAGGTGGAAAATCAACGGTTTCAACACG
>FMUA01000030.1 GCA_900100595.1 Ruminococcaceae bacterium P7 | reverse complement strand
CGAATGGATCAACAAAAACATTTCAAAGTAAAAGGGGAGTGAATGAACAGGCGGTGACAGTATGTTGTCACAGCCAAAGCAAGGTAACTATTTCATGCTGCCGAACGAGATATTCAATATGGATCTATCCACGGGAGAAATCGCCGTCTATGCCTTTCTGATGAGGATGGAGGACAGGAAAACATTTCAGTGTTATCCGTCCTTTGAAACCATCGGGAAAGCGGTGGGAATGGGCAGCAAAAACACGGTCATGAAATATGTCCGGATGCTCGAAGAAAAAGAGCTGATCGAAACGGAGCACACCGTCGTGGAACACCGCGACGGAACGCTCAAAAATGGTAATCTGATGTATAAAATTTTGCCGATCAAGCAGGCTGTAGATGCCTTTCACAGGCGACAGCTTAACCATTACGGCAGAAGAAAATAGCAGCAAACGATTGTTAGTATTGCACAAGTCGGAAACAGGTCTCAAAATCGGGCGGCAAACAGGAGAAAGCAGCGACGCTTTTGTGAGCGCCGCTGCGGTTCACAGCGGCCGGCAACGCCGACCGCAAGCCGTTTTTGAGGGCTTCCTGTACAAGATTCTTAGGTTGACACCTGTTTTCGGTTTGGTGTAAAAAATAACGCTATAATTTTCAGATTTCGCATACCTATCGAAAAAACAGGCGTTTTTTGGTTGATAACCTTGTTGGCGTCAATGTTTAGGGAGGGATTGAAACGGATTCGGAAAACAAACAAAGGGTAAGTTTATACCTCGATAAGAAAACCATGCAGGTGGTGGATTCGTACATAAAAAAGAACGGGCTTCACTCACGGAATGAGTTTTTTGAGAAGGCGGTGGAGAACCTGATTGCAGACGAAGCTATCAAAGCAGGCGGCGATGTGATGAGCGAAAAGCTCGCCAAAGCCATTGAAGCGGTCTCGGAAAACAACGCGAAGGCGATCTCAAAAGGTCTGTTTCGATACGCGGTTCAGCTCGAAATGATGATGCGTTACATCGCGCAGACGCATGAGTTTACCGATGATGAATTAGATGAAATGCGCCGGGAAGCCATCAATAATGTTCGCAGAACGCGCGGTAAAATCAAGCTCGACGATATCGCAAAGGGATGGTACAACAAAGAATAAGTCTGGATATTCACCAAAACCTGTGGTATATTGTTGAGCTAAAGAAGGGAGTGAACTGCCATGTCACAACGTGAAATACTCACAAACGGCAGCGCATTTAAGCGCACCGACGGTCGCTGGTGCGGCGTCGTTTGGTACAAAGACGAGCACGGCGAGCGTAAACGCAAGAGCTTTTCCGGCACCACGAAAGCGGAAGTCAACAAGAAAATGAAGAAATATATTGTGGAGTTCAACGAAGATAAAAACGATTCTGTAGAATCCTTAAAGACCTTGCAGGAGAGTTTGCAAAACTGGTTGCAGGTGTTCAAGTTCCCGGCAGTCGAGCGAACGACCTATGACAGAGCGGAATCAATCGCTAAAAATCAGATCTATCCTCAACTCGGCAAGAAGGTTGTCGGCGATATCACAGCCGCGGATATCAAAAAGCTGCTCAACTATTGGATGACCGAGGACTACGCTTACACGACAGTCAAGAAAGTTTACACGCTCCTCAATGAGTATTTTAGATACCTATATCAGCAGGAAATCATCACGAAAAACCTGATGGCAAATGTAGAAATGCTCAAGAAAGCCAACTTCATGTCAGCCCAGGGCAAAGAAAATCTCCCTCCGACGGAGACCATCACGGTCTTTTCAGAGGAAGAAATTGAAAAGTTCAAGGCGGAAGCGTTCAGTGTGTTCGGCAACGGCAAGAGAAAATATCAGCAGGCGGCAGCCTATATTTTGATGCTGAACACAGGATTGAGAACGGGCGAAGCCCTCGGCTTGCTCAATTCCGACATCGACTTAGATAACCGCGTCATGCACGTTCAGCGCGGTGTGAAAGAGGTTTCCAAGCGCGAAGGCGTCACCGAAAAGAGTGGGCGAGAGGTGATCATCGGCAAACTCAAGAGCGCAACGAGCAAGCGAGACGTCCCGCTTAACGATACTGCAATAGAGATGATCAAAGACCTCCGCAAAGAATTCAACTTCGGCGAGGATAGTCCACTCATCCCCGATGAGCACGGCGAAGTCACCCGACCCGTCAACTTCCGCAAAAGATTCTACAGAATCCTCACCGCCGCCGGCATAGAAACAAAAGGTCTCCACAGCCTCCGCCACACCTTCGCAACCCGATTGATCAACGGAGTTAAGGACAAAAACGGCAACATCAAATCCCTCACCCCAAAACAAGTAGCCGACCTCCTCGGCCACACCACCTCGGAAATAACCGAGCTCTACTACGTCAAGCGCGATAGTAAAATGCTGAACGGGATCACGGATGGGTTTGAGTTGTAAAAAACACAGCCAACCATAGAAATATAGTTCTTGTTGGTTGGCTGTTTTGGAGGGATACCAAGGATTCGAACCTCGATCTTCCCCTTGAAAAAAGCACTGGTTTCAATGCTCTTTTCAAGGGGGATGCATTTCCGTTATGCCAGTATCCCTTTCAATCTTTATATGAATAATATTATTTTTTTTATCTGTTCATCGTATTTATGAATGTCAGCAATAGGATAAATCTGTCTAAAATAATTTATTAGATAATTTATCTTTCGGTCTGGATTCTCAAACTTTTTATTTTGTTTACTTAGTTGTGATCTGTTGTTTTTTGCGTGTTCTACCAAGTCATAAGTAGAATCATATGCAATATGTTTGGCAAGTAAAAGAGCGGACTTTGAAAACAGAACTTGATCGTCAAATGAAAGATCTTGACAAGAATGAGCAACATTCAGTTTTCCAAACAACTCTTTCTTTATTTCGATTTTTGTATTACCAAAAACATCACCTTTAATAATGCGTAGTTCTGAGGATTCTTCTTTTTTATTGTGGATAATATGGTTTCGCAAAAGCCTATAGTAAGTGCAAATCTGATATAAAACTTTTATTTCGTCGGGAATTCCTGAACGATAAAGGTTATCTACAATAAAGGTTAATAAATCTTCATTCGGTGCTTTAATTGAATAATCCAAAGGACATCCATCTAAATCTTTATAAGAATAAAGAAAGTCACATAAAGTTGAATGAATATTAATGATATAATTCTGTGACAATCGAGATTCTACGTTTCCGGATTTATCTTTTAAGTTTATGTTAAATCCTTTTGAGTAGTTATCAAGTCGTTTGTTATCTGCAAGGATATCAGAGTGTTCAGTACGAAAACTCCTTAATAACATTTCAGCGTATTGGTTACACACGTCTGTATAACCCATTTCTTTTTTGAAGTTTATATAAATATTCAAAATAATCGATCCTATCGTAACGATGTAGTTATAGTCTATCAAAGAGAGTAAGATTTGTCAATTTGAATTTTTGTTTTTTAAATTCTTTAAATTCAAATTGCAATCTTTATTATAATGTGATATAGTATTAAATGGATATTTATATATGTTTTGAGGGATAAAGATGGCTATTGATTTGATTCAGTCAGATTGTATACAAGCAATGCGACAACTTGATGATAATTGCATTGATTTAGTACTGACCGATCCTCCATATAATTTAGCGAGTTTTATGAAAAATCGCGATACTAATCTAAACAAATTAAGAGAAAACTTTTTTGTGAATGCTGGTTGGGATGATATGGATTTCGATGATTGGATTCAATCTATGGATGCATTCTTTGAAGAAGCGGCTCGTGTCGCCAAAAAAGGTAGTGCAATGATTATTTTCATGGCCATAATTAAAGTTGAAACAATTATCAGAATTGCAGAGAGACATGGCTTTTATTATAAAACGACTGGAATATGGCATAAAACAAATCCCATGCCTCGAAACATGAATCTCCATTTTGTTAATTCGACAGAAGCGTGGATTTACTTTACATATAAAACAAGAACAGGAACATTTAATAACAACGGAAACCTTTATCATGATTTTATAGAGACCTCTGTAACTCCTAATAGCGAAAGGCGTTTTGGCAAACACCCTACGCAAAAGCCGGAAGCCCTGATACAACACTTTGTTGAATTACTTACGAATGAAAATGAATGTGTTTTGGATCCTTTTATGGGGAGTGGTACAACTGGTGTTATATGCAAAAGGATGAATCGTAATTTTATAGGAATTGAACTTGATGAGAATTATTATCATACCGCTGTAGAGAGGATAAATGAATCATGAGTAAACCGACTGTCATTGATTTATTTGCGGGCGTAGGAGGATTATCATTAGGATTTGAACTCAATGGATTTGATGTGGTTCTTGCAAATGAGTATGACGAATCAATTGCGCGTTCATATATATTCAATCACAAAACAACAAAAATGATTATCGGAGATATAACTGCATTAAATCTTCAAGACATTTTTGATGAATATAAAAACAGAATTGATGTGATTATCGGTGGTCCCCCGTGTCAAGGCTTTTCACAAAAAGGACAGCGAAAGACTATAAATGATGAAAGAAACTTTTTGTTTAAATATTTTGTTAAAGCTGTAGAATTGGTTTCTCCAAAATACTTTGTAATGGAAAATGTTCCCAATTTATTGACTGCAGAAAATGGGTATTTCAAAAAGGAAATTACAGATTTGTTTCATGCATTAGGTTATACACTGAATTGCGATGTGCTAAATGCAGCAGATTTTGGTGTACCGCAAAACAGAAAACGGGCGGTCATTATCGGAAAAAAAGGTGTCCGAAAAGTAAAACTTCCAGTTCCGAGCAATCGTATTGTTACGGTGTGGGATGCAATTAGTGATTTAGCTTTTCTTGATTCAGGAGAAGGAACTGAAGAACAAGAGTACCGTTTTCCTGCAGATAGCGATTATCAGAGACTTTTACGAAAAGGAAGCAAATTACTTTACAATCATGTTGCTACAAATCACTCGAAAATTGCATTAGAGCGATTAGCAATGATTCCACCCAATGCAGGAAAGGAAATGTTACCGCAAAATCACCTTACAAAATCCATATATAGTGGCACTTGGACTAGGATGAGAAAAGACGAAGTATCAGTGACAATTACTACGAGATTTGACACACCTTCATCAGGAAAGTTTACACATCCCTATCTCAATCGTGCCATAACGGTGAGAGAAGCTGCAAGAATACAGTCTTTTCCGGATGTATTTGTGTTTATTGGAAACAAGAGTTCACAAATGAAACAGGTTGGTAATGCTGTCCCTCCTTTGCTGGCAAAGGCTATAGCAAAATCAATTATAAAAGATATGGAGAATAGTGATGAATAGACCGGATTGTTTAAAAGAGTATAAAAATAGAGACTTGAAATTGGGAATAAAATCCTCTCTTCCTCATGTTAAGGCCACCATTGCGTTAGCTATTCTTCTTTGGGAAACTGATGGAAGAAAAGATGAACTTTCTTATTCAATAGAGGAAAATGGGAAAATAATTATTAAAAAGGATCTTTTTGATAAGTTTTATTCTTTTTGTGAGCCGCTTATGACTAGTAATAATATTGAGATAGAAACTGCTTATCGGAAGGTCAATGACAATCAATTGTTCAAATCGCAACTTGAATCATTAATTGTTGCGTTCGAATTGGTTTGGAGAATTGCAGAAGTTAGTTATGTTGACAAGAATAAGCCGAATAGTGCGGAACGTACAGGAGGAAAACGGTTTGCCAAGAAACTAACCTTTTCATCAAATATGGATATTATCCATTGTTTGATAGACAGTGGAAAATCGCATTATATTCAAGTCCTTTTAAAATGGATGGGATTTAATACACAGTCTATCATTAATGATTCTTATGAGAAAACGCTTTTGTTGTTATTAACAGCATTGTCAGAATCTGCTGTATATAAAATGGATGATTCAGGGCGAGAATTAATCTTCAACCAAGAGGGAGTTTACAGAAAAGCTTTAGAAACCGGCGAATCAGTAGATATTGATGGGGATAAGGAATCCAAAGGAACGCTGCGCATACTTAAGTCGATGCTTTCTGATGGAATGAATCCGTACTTAACATATTCGCACAACGTTGTTGAAGTGCAGAACTACGATAGAGAATTATTAGCTTGTTATCAAAAAAGAGTCGATACGTTTTTGAGGTTATCTCAAACAAAGAACAGCATGGTTTTATCTTCTACTGAACCAACGACTATGGATGTTTCTTCGGATAATACACAAGTTAATTGTTCAGCTGAAGAACAGAAAGAAAAATTCAAAAGATGGATGCACACGATACGAAAAGATAATGGGGATCCTTATAGTGAATTTACCATTTATTCGTATGTTAATCAAATGGAGAATGCATACAAAACTTTTGAACCCTACCAATCAAAAAGTTCGGTTTTTGAGATTCAAGATGCCGAATCGTTAAAAGAGTATACGGATTATTTGTACCGTGTAGAAGGATTTGAGGAGTTTAATGCCAACGCTGGAAATAAAGCTTGTAGCTGCGGTTTAGAAAAATACAGATTATTCCTAAATAGTAATCGGCAAATTAATTACCAAACAGGTTTTGTCTATCATAAAGCACACAATAGAATTCTTTTTGGAGCTCCCGGTACAGGAAAAAGCTTTTCGTTGAACAAAGACGCAATGGAGTTATTAAAAAACGGTGGAGAATATGAGAGAGTAACGTTTCATCCGGATTATTCATATGCGAGCTTTGTCGGAACATATAAACCCGTTCCTTATAAAGATGATGACGGAAAGGATTCGATTACATATAGGTTTGTTCCCGGTCCGTTCCTTAGGGTTTTAGTCAAAGCATTAAAAAGTGGCGGTACAACAAAAGAACCCTGTCTCTTGTTGATTGAGGAAATAAACAGAGCTAATGTTGCGGCAGTGTTTGGCGATGTTTTCCAATTGCTGGATAGAGATGAATATGGTGTTAGCGAGTATCCAATCCAAACAAGCGAAGATGTTAGAAAGTATTTAAGCGAGGAACTTGCTGAATTATCAGGAGATTTTTCAACACTTAGAATACCCGATAATATGTTTGTTTGGGCAACTATGAACAGTGCGGATCAGGGCGTTTTCCCGATGGATACTGCCTTTAAACGACGTTGGGAATTTAAGTATATAGGAATCAATGATAATGATTCTGACTTAAATGAAAAATATGTTACACTTGGTTCAGATGAATTCAGAAAACGTGTTGAATGGAATTCTTTAAGAAAAGCTATAAACGATTTCTTGGCTGAACATAAAATCAACGAAGATAAACAATTGGGACCATATTTCATTTCACGCAGCATCGTAGTGCCGGAAAACGGTGACATTGATGAAAAACGCTTTGCTGCTGTATTTAAAAACAAAGTAATAATGTATCTTTTTGAGGATGCAGCTAAACAGTGCCATGCAAAGCTTTTTGAAGGCTGTGAAGGCAGAACGCTTCGTTATTCTGAAATTTGTAAGGAATTTGATAAAAAGGGAATATATATTTTTAACACATCAATTTCTTCTCAAGTAAAGGAATCAACACAAGATGGTTTTGAATCTGTTGCAGGTGATAGTTAATTATGATATCTCACTTTATCAGAGAACAAAAACGATATACTCAAAAGCAGCTGTGCGAAATA
Source organism: Ruminococcaceae bacterium P7 (assembly GCA_900100595.1). GTDB lineage: Bacteria > Bacillota > Clostridia > Oscillospirales > Acutalibacteraceae > Ruminococcoides. The sequence goes on along the minus strand of FMUA01000030.1, from coordinate 15,146 downwards.
TTTCAATTATCAGAAGAAAAAATCATCCCCATTATCCGAAAATTGAAAGAGTATGGAGTGCTTAAAACTGTAAATCGTTCCAAGTTTCAAAAGGATTTGACAGAACTAAATGATGAGGATGTTGAGGTAACTAGTGTTGAGTATGGAGAAAGCGATTATTATTATGTATTTACGTTTGTTGGAATACTAATCGTTTCTGGCTGTGTTTTAAAGTGTTATCCAAAATATATTTTAAGTAATTCGGCACCCAAAGAAGAATTGCAGCAAGTTCTCAAAGTTATTGAAAGATACAACACAAAAGAACAAGTTATTCATATATCTATTAATAGTAATGAAGGACACTCTTTTAATTTGTTGGCAGTTCTCCTCTATCTGCTGAACGACTATTATGAATTCGGTCTTTATTCAAATACGGAAGATATTATTGAGATAAACGGAAATGGAGAAATACACTGGGAAAAGACTATCAATGAATCGTTTGCATTAATTCATAATAATCGTCCATACTATGGTGAGCTTAAAACCAAAAAGCGAATTGATGATGAATATAGCTATTTCAAGCGACTACACGAGTGCATAGTTACCAAAGCATCGTGTGAATTACAAGATGCAGATTTGCTTGATTTGTTCGAAATAAGTGGGGCGGATATTTCTGATGCGGCAATATATGATTTCGGTGAAAAGGAATATATTTTATATAGAATTGAAAATGAGTTAAATACACAGTTTAATACTCGTAAACAGAATCTTTTGAAAACTATGTATGCATATATAGCTTATGACGGTGACTTAAGAGAACTAGATTGTTTCTCAATTTTTGGAACCACCAGTTTTAATATGGTGTGGGAAGATGTTTGCTCTTGTGTATTAAACAACCAACTAGAAACAAAACTAAAAGATATAGATTTACCTGTTAGATTGAACGAAAAGTATAACAGGTACGACAGATTAATCGATTTGATAGAGAAACCATTTTGGTCTGCAACAAACTGCTGCGCACCGGATACGTTGATACCTGATATAGTAACAATAGACAATAAAAACAATTGCTATCAATTTCTGATTTTTGATGCCAAGTATTATGTTGCTGCTTTAGATGATAATAAGATTCCTCGGGGTCAACCCGGAATAGAATCTGTAACAAAACAGTATCTTTATCAACTTGCTTTCATGGATTTTATCAATGTTCATTCTATTAATAGTATTGCTAACTGCTTCTTGTTGCCTACGGAGCAGTCTGAAGTGCAAGATAAAGGTGATGTTGAGTTGCAAATACTACATAATCTTGGCTTGCAAAACATTTTAGTTCGTTTTGTTCCTGCTGCGATGTTTTATGATTATTATTTGTCAGGGAAAAAGGCAAGTGTTGTGCAATTATTAGAGTGTAAATAATTATGTTCGAATAAGGAGGTGTCCTAAAATGCCAATTTCGGCGGTGGATTTATTTTGTGGAATTGGTGGGCTGACTCATGGATTAGAAATGGCAGGAATACCGGTTACTGCAGGACTTGACGTTGAAAACTCATGTCGTTTTGCGTATGAAGAAAACAATCATGCTCAATTCTATTTAAGAGATATTACAAAAGTTTCTAGCGATGAATTAAGAAATTTTTTTATCCCAAATACTACAAGAATTCTGGTAGGGTGTGCACCTTGCCAACCTTTTTCAAATTACTCTCTTAGATATAATAAGAATGGGAAGAAAGATGATAAGTGGAGGTTACTTTATTATTTTTCAAGTCTAGTTCAGAATGTCGTTCCTGAAATTGTATCCATGGAAAACGTTCCACAACTTTGTCGAGAGAAAGTGTTTAAGGATTTTGTAAACAAGCTCCATGAATCAGGATATTATTGTAGTTGGCAGATAGTAAACTGTGCAGATTATGGTGTACCACAGCTAAGGAAAAGATTAGTTTTACTTGCTTCACGATTAGGTCAAATAGAATTGATACCGCCAATGTATGATGAGGAACACTATTTAACTGTTAGAGATGCAATAGGGAATCTTCCAGCAATAGGAGATGGCGATATTGATCCACATGATCCGTTGCATCGTGCAAGTAGGTTATCAGATAAGAATAGATTGCGCATTCAACAGTCGATACCTGGAGGTTCATGGAATGATTGGGATGAGAATCTAAAACTACCTTGTCATAAAAAATCAAGTGGGAGTGGATATCGTTCCGTATATGGGAGAATGGAGTGGGATAAACCTTCTCCAACAATTACAACACAGTTCTATGGGTATGGAAATGGTCGCTTTGGTCATCCAGAGCAGGATAGGGCATTGTCTTTAAGGGAAGGCGCATTGTTGCAATCTTTTCCTGAAACATATCAGTTCATAGATCCCGACCATCCAGAAACTAATAGAAGTATTGGTGTTCATATTGGTAATGCTGTACCTGTAGAACTTGGTCGCGCCATTGGAAATAGTATATTAAACCATTTACGCAATCAGGAGGCAGAATAATGGATAACATAAAAAAAGTAGAAATATCAGAGGAACAAAAGAATGCAGCTGAAGAGCAAATACGTGCTTTGCGCAAAGAAATTGATTATAATACACGAGATTATTCTATTGATTTTTTAATTCAACAATTTCGCAACGATGAGTTTTATATTCCCGATGAATACCAAAGACAATACATTTGGAATAACGCCGATAAGAATAGATTTATCGAATCTATTCTTTTAGGACTTCCCATTCCATTGATGTTTTTCTCTGATACAGAAGATGGTAGATGTGAGATTATTGATGGAGCACAGAGAACACAAACGATGGAAGAATTTATGTCAGGAGATTTGATTCTTTCAAACTTAAAAAAACTAACGGCACTAAATGGATTTACTTACGATGATGTTCCTGCTTATTTTAGAAAAAAATTTGACAAGACCAATATGCGTATTATTGTTTTATCTGATGACACATCTTTAGAGATTCGTCAAGAAATCTTTAATCGAATTAACACAACCGGTAGAGTAGCGAATAATAGTGAGATACGCCGAGGAAGTTATCGAGGTCCATTTATGGATTTTGTAACGGAATGTTCAAAGAATCCTCTATTTGCCGAAATGTGTCCTATAAGCGAAACTATGGCTAAACGATATGAGCACCTAGAACTAGTACTTAGATTTTTTGCTTATTTGGATAATTACCAAGAATTCACCCATAGAGTTGATACTTTTATAGATGCTTATATAGAAAAATCTAAAGACAATTTTGATTCTAAGAAGATGAAAGATGAATTTGATGCGATGCTTACCTTTGTAAAAAAGTATTTCCCGTTTGGATTTGCTAAAACTTCTACTGCAAAATCAACGCCAAGAGTGAGATTTGAAGCAATATCTGTAGGTGTAGCATTGGCGTTAAGAGAGGATCCTGATCTTGTTCCACAATCTATGGAATGGCTTAATTCAAAAGAATTCCTTAAACATACAACTACTCATGCAAGTAATTCTCCAGCAAGGGTATGTGGACGCATTTTATATGTAAAAGAAAGTTTACTTAAGGGTGAATAATAATGCAAGCAATCTTTGACATGTTTGATGAGCGTGTACAAGAAATAGATTTGTACTTTAAAGCTATGAAAGAGTTAGATGAAGGTTATACTAATCACATTTCGGATGCCACATATTTTAATCGTGAATTCATAAAAATCTTGAAAGCTAATACGTTATTAATGATATATAATTTAGTAGAATCTACAGTCATGGGAGGAATTCTTGAAATATACGATAAGCTGAGACAAGAAGGCTTAACTTATTCAGGGGTGCGTAAAGAAATAAAAGATATTTGGTTTTCATATAAATTTAAGCAGGTTTACGATCAACAGGCTCATTTTAATTCTTATAAAGGAAAAGCTATGGAAATTGTAAATTCAATACTAGTTGGAGAAGTAATTGAACTTGATAGAAAAGCAACATCAATAAGTGGGAATTTGGATGCACAACAAATTAGAAATGTATGTAGTGACCATGGGATTTCTTTCCAAACTGATGAAAACAGTCGCGGAGGAATCGTTCTTGAAACTGTAAAGGACCGACGTAATGATTTAGCACACGGAACTCTTTCCTTTGCAGAATGTGGACGTGAATATAGTTTGGGAGATTTGATTAAAATCAAGAAAGAAACGGTTCTATTTCTTCGTGGTTTATTAGATGGAATGAAATGTTATTATGACGAGAAACAATATCAAATACACTAAATGACCAAACGAATCGTTTTGTTAGGTGTTAAGTTTCAAAAAATGCGACACCTAATCAAAGATAAAGCGATATTCAATACACTGAAAAATTGTTGCTTAATATGGATTTTTCAGAACGATTTCGATTTCTGTTGCCGATTTCCACACGAAAAAATGATGCTCTTTTGATGCTATACCAGACGGAAACGTTGGATTTGTTGCCGCTGGACGCACAAATTGATGCTCATTTAAAGCATCAAAAGGGCATTTTCAGACCGCGCGCCGTGAAAAAAACGCAAAGACAAAACTCCCGAAAATGGCTTGTTTAAGCCGTTTTCGGGAGTTTTTCTAATGGCAGGGGCAGAAGGACTTGAACCCTCGGCACGCGGTTTTGGAGACCGCTGCTCTACCAACTGAGCTATACCCCTAAATATGTAATCGCTGCAAATGAACACTTGTCACTTGCAGGAAATATCATAACACAGACACGCGATTTTGTCAAGATGTTTTCTTGATAAAAACGCAGAATCGCATTTTTAAAAAAGTCTTTGCCCGGAAAGACGTGTCCTTCGCACGCGAGGGGCAACGTTGCTATGATAACCTATGCCGCACTTTCACACGCGATTTTCGTGGTATTTGACCGCTGCTTGGACATTTTTGATATCGCACGTCTTGTATAAGAAATTTCAACGGCTGCGATGTGGCTGCCATAACAAAGGAATCCTCATAATATGACAAACGTCGGGTTATGGGGATTTTTTATGTCCAAAACCGCATTGTCCTGAATATAGCCCAACGGTTCGTGTAAAATGGAAGTAGGGAAGTTGAGATAGTTGGTTTTTCACAAGTTTTCGCCGTATTTTTTGTTCCGGTTTTTGCTGGATATTGACCAGTGACCGTGATATTGTTGTGGTTACCAAAATAGGAGGTTGATACAATGAAACGAGAATTATTGGACAACGGAAACATTTGGCAGAAGTCAGATGGTCGCTGGATTGGAATGGTGCGGTATAAGGATGAGTTCGGTGTTGCCCAACGCAAGAGCTTTTCCAGCAAGAAAAAGAAAACGCTACAAGCGAAGATGACAGAGTATGTCAAGAATTTCAATGAGCAAGTCACCAACTCGGATAAAGCCCGGAAACCGCTGAAAGAGAGTATGAAGAATTGGCTGCGCGTGTATAAATTCCCGGAAGTAGAGCGCACGACCTATGACCGCTACGAATGCACCGCCGAGCACCAAATCTATCCTTACATTGGCAACAAGCCCGTCGGAGATGTTACTCCGGCAGATATCAAAAAGCTGCTCACCAAGCACATGAATAAGGGTTATGCTTTCACAACAAGCAAGAAGGCGTACTCAATTCTCAAGATGTTCTTCAAGCAGCTCTATCAAGAGGGTGCGATTCCTAATAATCCGATGGCGATGATCGACATGACGAAGAAGGACAATTACCTCGCAGCTCAAAATAAGGAGAGCAAGCCGCAGTGTGATTTGGTAGTTGTGTTCACGGATGAAGAATTGGAGAAGATACGCGAAGAAGCGTTTAAGAGATTCTCCAACGGCAAACCAGTCTATCAACAGTCTGCGGCATACTTTCTCATGCTCAACACAGGATTGAGGGCAGGAGAGTTGTGCGGTATCATCAACAGCGACATAGATCTCGAGAATAGGGTGATTCACTTGCAGCGCGGGGTGAAAGAAGTACACGTCCGCGACGGCTTGGAATATGTTCCTAAACTCGAAGTCAAAGTCGGCAAGTTGAAAAGTAAGACAAGCAAACGCGACGTACCGCTAAATGATAACGCGATAGAAATGATCAAACGTCTGCGCGAGGAAATGTATCTTGGTGAGGACAAGCCTCTCATACCTGATGAGAACGGTAACTTCACTAACCCGCGCAATATGCGAAACCGCTTCTATCGTATCCTCGATGCGATTGGTATGGAGCATAAAGGGCTCCATACATTCAGACACACATTCGCAACGAGGTTGATCAACGGAGTAAAACAGCCCGATGGTAGTGTTAAGGCGCTATCAGTAAAACAGGTCGCAGAACTGCTTGGGCATACCACTTCGGAAATTACAGAAATCTACTATGTGAAGCGCGACACTACAAGATTAGCCAGGCTGACCGATGGCTTCAACCTGTAAAGCAAAAGCAGAGCAGAGATTGCCGACTCTGCTCTGCACCCATTTTTGCGTTTGAAATCTGTGATACAGAAAACAAAGAAAAAAGCAGGTAAAAGCGAGCCGTCCTTTGGTGGACGGCCCGCGAAAGACATCGGACGGCAGAGCCGACCGTTTTGCAGTTTTTGGAGAACACACGCGGCTTTTGCTGAGGGAGTCCTCGGTATTTGCGGCGTTTGTGTGAAATGAAATTTTTATGGAGGTACACATGGAAGAATACAAGAAAGTGACTGTCAGCTTTACGAAAAATCAATTAGAAAAGTTGGATGAAATCATGTCAAAGGAGCAGGGCTACACGCGCAGTTCCTTGGTGCGAGAGGCGGTTGATTACTACCTCGGCTACCTTGCTCAAAAGGGGAGCGTCAGCTATTTGTCGCCGATTATCAGCCAAAACATCAAGCTGGTACTCGGGAGATTTGAAGAAAACCTGAGCGAGATGTTGTTCAAGTTGGCAGTCGAGGTGAGCAAAAGCAATATCCTTTCCGCCCGTAACAGCGACCTAAACGACTACGCTCTGAATTATTTGAATAACGTTTCCGAACAGCTTGTCGCTGAACACAACGGCGTTCTCGACTTGGAAAAGGCAAGAGATTTCATCAACGGAGAAGAAAATGGCTAAGATAATTGTTTCATGTCGCTTTCAAAAAAGCGCGAAAGATATGGCTGATCTCATCAGATATATGGCAACCCGTGAAGGTGTTGAAAAGCTTCCAAACAGCAAGAGATTCAATATTACCTCATCGCAACAGCACGATCTTATTCTTTCAGTGGTAAAGCACTTTCCGCAAAGCAAAAAGTTTCTTGAATATGATGACTACTATGCCATGCCGACAAAGGAAAACGCCAATGAATTTCTCGATGCTGTTGCGGAGAGATACGCTGACCGCGCAGATGAATTGAAGGGCTTGGTCAGCTACATTTCCAACCGTCCCGGCGTTGAAAAGCTCGGCTCACACGGATTGTTTACGCAATTCGACATGCCGATCGACCTCGATACTGTCGCGGAACGCGTAGCGAATCACGACGGTGTTATCTGGACGGAAGTGGTGAGTCTGCGCCGTGAGGACGCTGAGCGGTTGCATTTTAACAACGCCGAAGCGTGGAAAAATCTTGTACGTCGTAACATGAATGAGATAGCCAAAGCCCATCGAATCAAAGTGGAGGACTTGGAGTGGTACGGCGCGTTTCATAACACAACCCACCATCCGCATATTCATCTGGTGATTCTCTCGAAAGGTCAGGAGGGCTTCCTCTCCGAAAAGGGAATCAAAGAGTTGCGCTGCGCGTTTGGTCAGGACATCTTTCGTGACGAGCAGTACAAGCTGGCGACGATAGAAACAGGCTATCGGAATGAGCTGAAAGATAATTTGGCTGACCTGTTACAGCAAATCCAAATGCGGCAATCGCTGCCCAACGCGGACTATTATCTTTTTCTGTTGAGAAAAATCAAGGACGAAATACAACAGCAGAAAGGAAAGAAGCTCTACGGTTATCTTCCGAGGAAGTCGAAAAAGTTGGTGGATTTCGCTTTGCATGAATTCGCTAAAGACAGTGATTTAGCAGAAATCTATTCAAAATGGAACGAGGTAAATCGCGAGAAGCTGAGCCTTTACTACGACACAAAGGACAAGCCCGACGTGCCGATCGAGAAGAACCCGGAGCTGCGGTCACTGAAAAATTTGCTTATCAGAACAGCGTTGAGCATGAATTTTAATGCTCCGGTTGCGGTCAACACCGCGCGCATCGGTTTCCTGTTTTCCATGCTGGCAAAGCAAATCGTCAACAGCGCCCGAAAAAGGTTAGACGAGCTCAACAAGATGATGCCCTTAACGGAAAGCAAGGAGCGAGAAAAAATCCGCGAGAAAAAGCTGGCCCACGGGCAGAAAGAAGGCGCAGACGGTTACGGCACTGATGATGAAATTTACGACAGCCAAGCTGCGGAAGGTATTCTCACCATGCTTGATTATTTGATTTCACTCGGTAATCAGGAGAGCGAACCGGATAACGAACCGGATAACGAGGTAGATACTTTGCCGGAGGAAAGCTATGACTTTGACAATGCCTACGCTGAATATCTTGATGATGAAGATGATGGCTATGAAGATGACCTCGATGACGAGGATGAAGAATATTTTGGGTTGTCTATGTGAACAACCTGATTTACGCCCTGCTTCGCCGAATTTCGCCCTGTGTGCGGTTTGTTTGGGTAAGGAGAGAAAGTATCCGTCAAAACCGTTTGCTCCGTTTTTGAGCATTTGTCGCGGTTTGTGAGTGATGGGACACATCCGTATTCTCCTATAGCGTACCCCTTTTTACTATACACGTTAGTGTATAGTAAAAACAGGGCAATAGTAGCGTTCAAAATTTGCGCCGCATAAATCAAAGATAACCCGAAAAATGCTCTGGACTTTTTCTTTTTCTGTGGTATTCTGTTGTGCTTGAAAAGGAGGTATCAGCATGGATACGATAAGAGAACTGTTCTACGGCAATATTCATCCGTTTGAGCGCGACGTACCTACAGACAGCGAGGGTGACAAGCTAAATCAACTCATAATCAGGTATACCGAAACACTCAAATCAACGCTGAACGAACAGGAAATGCAAACTGTAGAAAAACTAAAAGACGCTTTAACGGAGCAAAGCAGCTTGTGCGAATGTGAGGGCTTTATCAACGGCTTTAGGTTGGGCGTCAGGCTGATGGCAGAATCGTTTTACGGCAGAGAATAACAAATCGCCCGGCAACGCGTTGTGCGCTGTCGGGCGGTTCCGTTGTTCATGGTGCATACTGCTGAGTTTTATGATACCGCTAAAGGCTGGCGATACGAAGAATAAACGTCCTGTTTTGCCGTGTTTCGCCCTGTGTGCGGTTTGTTTGGGTAAGGAGAGAAGGTTTTTAACCGCCAAAACCTTTAGAGCGGTGTTGGACGTATATGGTGGCAAATATCCAATGCTGTTACTTGATGAATTAGTAGCAGTTACAGCTTGTACCAAACAAGCTATAACCTAAAAGCTATCGTTTCAATTGTTTCAAAGTTAAGGAAAGCATTGAAATATATAATGCTATCTGATATGATATAATAAATGAAAAGCATTTTATTAAGATATTTGTGGAGCACATTATGGTTAACTATTGTAAATACTGCGGAGAGCTACATAACGAAAAATTTCTTTGCAAACGATATCAACAAGAATTACAAAAACACCCTGAGTGGCTTGGTGATATGACGGATTTTGTTACAGCTGCAGCTGAATATCACCTTATCAGTTCACAATCGCTTGACAGTGTATCGAGAATTATCAATAAACACATAGGTACAAATTTTAGCTTTGAAGGAGCTCATCAATTAGCGCGCGATGCGCAGGTGTTTCAAAAGCTTAATGAGGATGCTTTTGCTAAATGTGGCGCATTTGCCGACGCGCAGTCAGCAAAGATGTGGTTGGACGCTCATCCAATGGGAGTCTGCTTAAAAAGACGTTTGATAGGTGCAGCACAGGAGGTGGATTGGCTTCGTTCGGAGCAAGGAAAGCGTTTGTTCACAAAAGCTATGCTGCTCAATGGTAATTATCCGGGAATTGACGGTGAGATCGTGAACCGTTTGACGGGAAAGGTTACAGAACGTGTGACTGTAAAAGCCGCTGCAACTGCAGGCGGAATCAACACCAACTTGCATGGTGTGATTAAAAGTCTTGAGAAAGGTACACTCAGCCCGAATAGTACGTTGCTCGGCGTTGTAGGAACAAAAGAAAAATTCACAAAACAGCTGCAAAATCTAATCAGCGATCCCAAATATAAAGGGAATAAAGAGATTTTGCGGGAAGCGCTGAAGAATATGAATGTAGAAGAAAGCGGCACCAACAAAAGTGTTGTAGGCTCAATGCGCCGATTGTACGACAAGGTTGAAGACGGACAGGCAAATCCCTATGTCACCGTAGAACAGGCAGGGAAAATGATGGGCAAGGGTGCTGTAATAGGAGCCGCAATCGAACTTTCTATTTCGTCAGTCAAAAATTATATTTCATATAAACACGGTAAAATCAGTGCAAAACAAGCGTTTGCCGAAATCGGAGAGGACTCAACAAAGGGTGCACTCAGCGGTGCGGCAACGGCCGGAATCGGTATTATGCTTCCATCGGGTCCGATAGGGTGGGTTGCGGCGACGGCGATTATGATGGTCGTTCGACCCACCCTGCAAAATACGCTCGACGAAGTGTTTGGCAAGGGAGCATATCGAGAAATAATGAACGCAAGCGGTTATGTTGCCGCAACGTCACAGAATACAGCTGAACTCCTGTCTGTTATCGCTGAAAATGTGACAAAGTATCAAGAGAACAGAAGACAAACAAAAAAGGATACGATGGCGGCTTGTCGGACTATCAAAGAAACAGACAAGTATCTTGATAAAATTGACGAGCTATTGGATTGAGGTGCGTAGTTTATGGATACAAGATTGTACTTATCACAACAGGCAAAGAACAATCCGCAGGAAACAATGGGAATTTTGCAGCAGGCGGCTTCAGAGGTGTTTTCGGAAAGCGAACAGAACTTTGATGTCATTCGGAAAAAACGTTGGTATAAGCGGCTTTTTGAAATGCTGACATTCTCTCGCAACAACGAAAAGGTTCTCGCAAAAAGCGTTGCCTCTATCTCTAAATTACAGGAAATCATTGTAAAAACACTGTTGGTGATGTCTGTGCAAAACACGGAGCTTTCTGGAGATATCCGTGATCTCACGGAAGGTCATAGGCTTCTGTCGGAACAAGTAAACCGTTTGGCTAAAACGCAATACAAGCTGGCTAATTATATCATTGAATTAAAATGCGGCAGGAAGAAAGAGTTGCTGATCTCCGAGTTGAAAGATCATAAAAAGAGTGTAATTATCAGCGTATATACAAGTTTCGTTAATGAAAACAAAAAACTCGCTTCAAAGGACAGCAAGAACTTTACTGCTGCGTTATACATTGCATTCAGGACTAACACACCGGAAAAACGAGATGATGCCGATTTTGATAAGCTTTTATCTGATGGAGAACGCGAACTGCTATATAAGCTTTTGCAAAGCTGGTGGTATTTGGCGACAAAGAATTTCAGCGAAAACGAAATCTTTGATTCCTTTACAGTCAGCAACAGTCGCAAAAGAGAGCTTTGTGACCAAATTCGCACTTCTATTGAGAATCAGGGCGTTGAGAACTATATAAACTGGTATGCTGCACAGGAAGTTCTATACGAAGATGATTTTAACATCATTGATGAAGAGGGAATAGAATTAGAGGGTACGGACACTGACATAGTCAAACGTTATATTGACTTTGATGATGAAGAAATACGAAACATCATTGCGCAATATGATGCTTGCCTTGGCACGAATAAACTCGATATAAACAACCCCACCAACAATGAAGAAATAATCAAAAAGGTCAATCCGGCTATTTCGCAAGAGGCGGTAATCGGGATATATAACTGTGGCTGTGACGTAATATTGACGACACACGCTATGTATGCGAACGGCAAGAAGTTTATTTATCGTTTTCTCAACGAAAATAATATCGAACTTGGTACTATAGGTGGAGGCAAATACAAGTTATCAATACCACAATCAGACTGGACGAAAACGGATCTTGAAATAGATGCCGATATGCCGATATTAAAAGAAATGTTGCTATCATTGGCAAAGTTGAGGACAGCCTCAACCGATGAAGATGTTTTATGTGAGCAATTACCGTATTCACAAAGAATTGATTTTTACCGCATCATGCTCTTTATCATCACAGACTCAAAACTACCTGCATTTGATACCTATGCCTTGATTTCGATGCTTGAAAAGAAACAAAAGGATAACCGCTTTGAAGAATTTATTACAAAACCTATTGACTTGCCTGCAGATGTCGCGGAATATCGTGAAACGATATGGCGGTTCTTCGAGAATATTCCCTATCCTTCGCGGCGAACTATTTCAAAATGGGCAATGATTACGGCGCTTGAAACGATCAGCTTAACAAAGTGGAGTAGCACTTTTTCTAAAAGAGAAGAAGATTTAGTGTTTTGCATGGATTATGCTAATATCGGTAACAATAAAAACCAACTATACAGATTGTATGAGGAAGCGACACTTGAACCAAGTTTTATTGATAATAAGCACAAAGAAAAGCAGTTGTATTATAACAAGCATTCCACAAGGCTCAACGCGCCAATGCGAATTGGTTTGGATATAATTTTTCCGCTGAGCTATGAAATTTATCTAAATAAAAATGCAAGCGACATGCGCAAAGAATTGATTCGTGCTCATCTTGATGCATATGATAGCATTGCTGATGTGCTTTTTAGCGAAGGGGTGGCACCTGTAGGTGTAACAGAAAATGAACGCGAAGAATTTGACAAACGAGTAAAATATCTTAGGGATAAATTATGAATTTGTATTTGATTTACTCGCTCTATATATAGAATGCTTTTGTTACGGGATTAAATAGATGAATCTTTGCAAGCTCCATATTTAATAACAGAACCCTCTGCAAGCCCAAATTGTTGCAGAGGGTTAGTCTTTATAAATCCATCATTCTCCCGTCCCCGTCATCTTCTTCAAAATTCTCGAATGCACCTCGTTGTAATACGCCAAGTCTGCGACGGACAGGGTGGTTGTATCAATGGCGGTGAGCTTGCTCATGTAGTCGGTGTATTTGCTCATGTAATCGGTGTATTCGCTGATCATGGTGAGGTCGCTGGGGTTTTCTTGTACTTCTTCATGAATTCGATATAGCTGTCAAAAAACGCTTCGTAGCTGTCCATCGTTTCCTTGAAGGACGGCGTCTGTTATTGATTTTGATTCCGGTTTGCTCTCGGTTTTTTTCGGGGCTTCGGTGGGCTTTTCCGTATGCTTTTCGGTTTCTGCTTCCGTTTCTTTCTCCTGCGGTGTTTGCAGTTCGATCGTCATCTTGTCTTGCCGTGTTTTGCCCTGTGTGCAGTTTGTTTGGGTAAGGCGGGAAAGTGTCCGTCAAAACCATTTGCACCGTTTTTGAGCGTTTGTCGCGGGTTGAGACGAAGTGTTAGCGCAGACTTGAATATTCCACACATGTCTCTGAATATGTTTAATCTTTCATCAAATAATAATGATATTATACAGATTGTTGTTGATTAGCAGAAAAGAAAATGTTATAATGGTACATATTCGGAAATAGGGAGAGTAATATTGTGAAAAGGATTAGGTCGGTATTCTTAATAGGGTTAATATTTTTGCTTCCATTTATGATGCCAACTGCAATGGCAGCTAACAACAGTAATTCAAGTTTTGCAGCAAAGCAACTTCAACCAATACCTCATGATGGTACGGTTCAGGTTACGTTCGCGACAAATAGCTTTTTAGAGATAGAATATTTTTTTGATGAAAACTTAACGCAACCAATTGATACAAAGAACTGTTATTTAAATAAGGGTGAAAGTATTTACATTTCTGGAATTGATGTGCAGAATGCCAAAAGTAATCTGTATAGTTTTTCTGAGTTCCGTTTTGTCGAGTATGATTTAGATGGGAAGCGGAAAAATTCGACAAGTACCCAAGTAACAACGGGTTTAATTTATACGCTTCCAAATGAATTTGACGGTCAAGGGATTTCTGTTCTTCCTATTGGGGCATATAAAGACAGAGAATTGAAATTTGATTCCTACTACTTTGATACGAAAGGTGAGCTTGTTGAATTGGATTCTAAAATGTGGGATTTAAATGAAAGTGGTGATTTGTTTGCGAATGGTTCGCAGACGGTTAGTCCCGTAGAATCTTATACAATATCGTTTAATTATTCTCCATATAAAGATAGTTATTATTTTGTAAAATCCTCTCCCGATTGTTTTTATCATAAAGAAACTGACAGCAAGGTTGTTTTCCCAAAAGTGAATTCCAACGAAGAAGCACAGAAGTATAGAGTAGAAATGCATCCGTTTATTACTTTGCGAATTAAGGATACTGAGCACCATTGGATTGTAGATGATTGGTTTGACAAGGGTGCAATAAAAAAGATAGAGAAAAACAGCGAGGTTTTGGAAAAATACAAAAAGAACAGTGAAGAATTTAAGCGAGAAGAGATTGATATTAAAAATCTAAAAACAAGCGATACGATTACTATTACAGTAGGAAAAGATTACAAATTAGTTTGCCCAAATTTAAACTTGACTAATTCTATACCTGTAGAAGATGGATACCAATATACGGTTCGTTTTCCCGATAACAACGAGAAAAAGTATCAAATTGAAATAAGTACAAGAAACAGTAATTCAGAAGGACGATTTGAACCGCGTGAAGTGTCAAATGGAACTATTTCAGTGTCTTACGAAAACGGTGGTGAAATCAAATCTGGAGTTGAACTTCCCGCTGATGGACAAAGTGTTGTTTTGAAAATTTCAGGAAATGATGGCTTCTATGTTTCAGGAAATGATACAGAAAGTGGCATATATAAAAAGACAATGTCATTCTCTGATTATCAAAAGCCTACAAATAAAAAGTCAAGCCCCAAAATAGAACTTGACGAAAAAATATTGTAGGCAGATTGTAGGTGGAAAATCAACGGTTTCAACACGACAAATAAGCCGTCGGAAAATGGCGGCTTTGGTGGGTAGCACAGTTGTCCCAACCTGTCAAGGATAAACGGCTGGGCCGCGCCTGCGGCGTCCTTGACAGCTTGTGCCAACAGTGCTGTTATGCAGATAAGGGCGGCGATGCCGCCTCAGTCAGTATTTTACTGAGTGGAATCAGTTTCAGCTTTTTCCTTTTCCTTGAGATATTCCATCA
>FMUA01000018.1 GCA_900100595.1 Ruminococcaceae bacterium P7 | reverse complement strand
AATCGTCAGCTGACCGATAGTTTTCAGCATGGTTTCCTTTTCTTTCTTCAGGGCTTCCTCCTTCCTGCGAGCTGCCTTTTCGGCTTTCTTCGGATTTTCGAAAATCATGCTCGCGTTCTCAAGAAACTCTGACTTCCAGTTCCGGACCATGTTGGGATTGAGGTTGTACTGCGAGGCAATCTCACTTAGACTTTTCTCCCCTTGGAGAACCTCGATGACTACCTTTGCTTTGAATTCCGACGTGTACGTTTTGTATGACATAGTTTGCGCTCCTTCCTTTAGTTAGACGCATTATACCATGTTCACGCATTTTTTCAATCCCGTGGTCCAAATTACAGGGATCATTATAAAATCTCCCATAGCACCCGTGTAAAACATTTCGCATCCTTGTTCAGCTATTTTCAGCAAGCTTTCGTATAAACTGTTCAGTTATACTTCCAAATTCCTGTCTGTGACCAAAACTGCACCAGGTTTTTATCTTGTTCACGGCTATTCGACCCGTTACTATATGGATTTAAAACTTAATCGAAAAAGATCATAGCTTTTCTTTTACAAGGATTATATCCTTGTCATAATTAATTATAACATATATTTTACAGGATGTCATCACCATTAGTTATTGTTTCTTCCGTTTAGTTTGTGTATCTATTTTATAAAATCATCTATTCTAATAGTTGTAGAGAATAACTATAAGGAATGGTAATGCTATGAAAATGACTTCTATTGGTCAACACATTAGGCAATATAGACTTGAGAGGAATATGCGACAGGAAGACTTGGCGGAGAAAACCGGCTTAAGTGTTAATTATGTTGGAATGGTCGAGCGAGGTGAAAAGATTCCCGCTTTGGAAACTTTTATTACTATCCTCAATGCTTTAGGAATAACCGCTGATGTAGTTCTATGCGATGTCTTGGATAACGGATATACTATTAAAAATTCAATTTTAAACGATAAGCTTCAGGGTCTTTCCAAAGCCGAGCAAAATAAGATTTATGAAGTAATTGACACACTGATAAAGCATTCGAATAAATAAATTGCAACAATAAAAACATCGAGCAGAACTTTTAATAATTCTGTTCGATGTTTTCTTTTGTGCTCCCAATCGGCTATTTTTTTACGATTTCAAATCATCCTTATGAGTATCAGCCTTTCGGCACACCCGCTTTCTTGATAGGATTTACTTTTTATTGGGATTTTTCACCATTCTGCCGTTGACGAAGATGTAGTCGTCCTCGGTGTTTTCCGTATGGATGACGACAGGCTCCTCCTCGACAACCGGGTCAACAAATTCTCCGAGGTTCTCGATCAGTCCCTTTGATACCATCGCGATCACAAGATACGTGATGAGCATGGGGAAGACCGCGCCGATCAGTACGCAGGCGATGATTCTGCCGGCGCCGCTTGTGAAAATGATAATGAAAACCGCGGCGGCTGTCGGCACCGCGATCATCAGGAGGGTGAGCAGGTTGCGCGGAAGATTTCTGATGATCAGCAGCAGGGAATGCTTATAGATATCGCGCCAGCGCAGCTCGTAGGTGACGGTCATCAGGGGCACATAGAACAGCATGACAAGCAGTGCGGCGATGAATATGCCGTAGATCGACAGCACATAGCCGAAGGTCACATCCTCCTGCGCGAGCGTGTAGTAGTAGAGGATGGCGAACGACGAGCAGGAGCAGACGGCGTATACCACAAAGCCGTGCAGCAGGAACGCTTTCCGGTTTTCCTTTACCGCGCGGAAGAAGGTCGGGACAACGGGAACATAGTCGTTCTCGATTCCGTATTTGCGGATAACGGTGACAAGTCCCGCGTAGAACAGCATGCCCGGGATGATGCCCACGCCCCAGAGGATGATGCTGTTGAAGCCCGTCAAGAGGGCGATCAGGATGAAGATGCCCGTGCAAGCCGCCATACACGCGGAGAAAAGAACGCCCGCGAGCAGCAGCTGCGGCAGCTTCTGAAAGAACACGGTGATCGGTTTTTCGTGTTTTGGTTTCATATGATGATTTCCTTTGTGTTTTTGTACCTCCCTATCATACCATATAACAGGGGTGGTTTTCAATAGGATTTTGAAATCAGTGTGAATCACTTGCAACTGCGGCGCCTTTGATGTATAATGAAGCTATCACACCAGCGAGGTAAAGCATGAAACGAATACTGCCCATTATTTTGATTATTCTGATTTTTCTCGTCGGACTCGGCATTTTGAGCTATCCGCTCGTCAGTTCGATGATCAACAACTATTTTGACCGCAGTGAGGCGCATGACAGGATGGTCGCCGCAGAAGGCATGCCGAAAGAGGAGATTCAGCAGTTCTTTGAGGATGCGGAGAATTATAACCGCAGCCTGACCGATACCGTCGTCCTGACCGACCCGTTCGACATGGAGAGCTACGAAAAAATCGGCGCGCACTACGACGAAACCTTCGATATTGACGGAAACGGCTTTATCGGCTACATTGAGATCCCGAAAATCAACGTCTTTCTGCCCATCTATCACGGCACCGACGACGAGGTGCTGCAAAAGGGCGCGGGACATCTGCACAACACCTCGCTGCCCATCGGCGGCGACAGCACCCACAGCGTTATTTCCGCGCATTCCGCCCTGCCGTCCAAGACGCTGTTTGACTATCTGCCCGATTTGGAGGAGGGCGACGAGTTCCATATCTATGTTCTCGACCGCACGCTGACCTACCGGGTCGATCAGATCAAAACCGTCCTGCCCAGCGAGATCGACGACCTCTACGTCGTCTCGGGCAAGGATCTGGTGACGCTTATGACCTGCACGCCCTACACGGTCAATACGCACCGTCTGCTTGTCAGGGGTGAGCGCGTAGCGGATGATGACGGCAAGACGGAGGAGAAGGCCGAAACGGAGACAAAGCCCTCCGACAAGAAAATCAAGTCTGTCAGCACGGGTAACGACAACTTCTTCTTCCTCGGCTACAAGGTCAGCTATCTGGCAGCGATCCTGAGCATCGCGGGCTTTCTGCTGGCGGTCGGTCTGACGGTATTCTTCATCGTTCGACGGAACATCCGCAGGGCGAAAAAGGACGGTGAGTAGCATGTGGAAAAAAGTGCTCGTCGTCATCGCGATTCTCATGCTGCTGACGGGAATCGGATTCCTGCTCTTTCCGCCCGTTTCCAACTGTGTCGGTCAGCAGAACGCCGATTCGCTGATTGAGAAGTATGACAAGGTGCTCGACAACGTGATCACGGAGGAGGACGCCGCACTCAAGGAGGAACTGGGCGTGACCGCCGACAGCTTTGAGGAGGCGCGCGAAAAGGGCGAGGTCGACGAGGAAGGCTATCCGATCGACATTGTCACGGGTGAGCGTACCTACAGCTACCCGATCACCTTTCAGAACGACTTGAAGCGTCTTTATGAGGACAGCAAGGCGTATAACGCCTCGATCCTCTACCATCAGGGAACCGTCGACACCGCCGACTTCCGCAAGGCGGCGCTCAACCTGTCAAGCTACGGCCTGTCGAATGTCTACGGCTACCTGTCCGCTCCCGCGATCGATATGGACCTGCCCGTCTATCTCGGCGCGAGCGACTATATGATGAATTTCGGCGCGGCGCAGCTGTACGGCACCTCGCTGCCGATCGACGAGAAAAACACCAACGTCTGCATCGCGGGGCACACGGGCTACATCGGCAGGATATTCTTCGACAATATCCGCAGTCTCAGAAAGGGCGACACGATCAGCTTTTCCAACTACTGGGAGACGATCGACTACAAGGTCATCGACTACAAGATCATCACGCCCATCCAGACAGAGGATTTTATCATTCAGCCGAACCGTCAGCTGATCACGCTGATCACCTGCACGCCCGCGGGTCACGGACAGTTCAACCGCTACATCGTGATAGCGGAAAAAGAGTAAAACGAAAACCGCTTCCTTATTCGGAAGCGGTTTTTTGCAGGAATCTGACCTCTTGGTCAAGAAGCACTTCTTTGATAAACAGATACGAAATCCAGACATAAAGCCCGATGTTGACGATGGACGTCATGCCGAGGGAGATGACCTCGTAGTCCCCGAACAGATAGAAGCAATAGCCTCTCAGGCTGATCATCAGCGCGATGACCGCCGTGAACGGATGCCGCCTTGTCGAGAAGAAGTAGATCAGCAGCAGTATGTCGAGCAGATAGGCGTAACGCTCGTGCATGGAGGACAGGAACATCAGGCAGGTGAACACCGACCAGATGCCCGTCATCAGAAGCTTCTTGTTGTCGGACAGGTCGACTCTTTTGCGGAGAATCAGGAACATGCCTGCCGCGAGCACCGTCAGCGTCAGCAGCACGGCGAAGCCCTTGAGCAGATAGTAATTTTCCGTATTCATTCTGTCGCACATGAAGGCGTAGAGGTTCGGATAGTTCATCTGAATCTGCTTGCCGTAGTCGGTCTGGTCGACGTAAATCTTGATGATATCCTGGAATGGTCTGCCCATTGCCACGACGGGCAGGCACATCAGAACATCCACCGCAGGAATCACGGTAAAGTGCAGAATACTGACCTTGCGCGTGGACGCCCAGTAATAGAGGAACAGCGGCAAGATGAAAACCATCTGCAGCTTGAACGCGAGCGACGCGCCGAGCAGCGCGAACGCGGGAAGGTAGTTTTCGCGCATGGTGAAGTAGATTGCGAGCGCGATAAAGAACGTGTAGATCGAATCGCACTGCGCCCAGAAGGACGAGTTCATCACGACGGTGAGCGAAAGCAGCACCGCGGAGTAGGTTATCAGCGGCATCATGTCAAAGAGCCTGCATTTCAGATATTCCTTGACGACCATTGCGCAGGATAGCGCGAGCGCGAAGTCGAAGATCACCGAAAGCAGCTTGTAGGAGTCAAGCGCGTCGAACGGCGTGAGCGTCATGAGGTAAATGATGATCTGATAGGGGATGTTGTAGTTGCCGACCTGCGCCTTCAGTCCGTCAAGACCGGCGTAGCCGATGGTGGAGAACCACGGGTTCAGAAAGCTGCGGAAGTCGTCGCTCTCATAGTCGATGCAGGCGAACCGCAGCATGACAGCCAGCGCGGTAAAGACGACAAACGCGATCAGCGGCAAATATTTGATAACAAGGTCAAAAAACTTGCGTTCTATCTTTGTCATTTGATAAAACCAACCTTTTTCATCACCTTGTCGAGAGTGCGGCTGCTGATTTTGTACGCGATTTCGTCAGCCTTGCGGTAGCATTCCGCGAGGTAGCCCTTGTCCGCAACGAGACGCTCATAGCGTTCGCGGATGGGACGCAGCTCCTCGACGACAGCCTCGCCGACAGCGGTTTTGAAGTCGCCGTAGCCCTTGCCGGCAAATTCGTTTTCGATCTCCTCAAAGGTCTTGCCCGTGACCGCGCCGTAGATGGTCATGAGGTTGTTGACGCCGTCCTTGCCCTCGGCATAGCGCACGCAGGCGTCGCTGTCCGTGACCGCGCGCTTGAATTTCTTCATAATGACCTCGGGGGAATCGAGCAGGTGGACGCAGCCGTTGACGTTCTCGTCGGACTTGCTCATCTTGTTGAGCGGGTTCTGCAGCGACATGACGCGCGCGCCGTTCTTCGGGATGAAGCCCTCGGGAATCTTGAACACGTTTCCGTAAAGACCGTTGAAGCGCTTGGCGATATCGCAGGTCAGCTCAATGTGCTGTTTCTGGTCGGCGCCGACGGGCACCTTGTCCGCCTGATAGAGCAGGATGTCGCCCGCCATCAGCGAGGGATAGGTGAACAGCCCCGCGTTGATGTTATCGGCGTGCTTTTTGGACTTGTCCTTGAACTGCGTCATGCGCGACAGCTCGCCGAACTGGGTGTAGCAGTTGAGGATCCACGCGATCTGCGCGTGGGTGGGGACGTGGCTCTGGATGAAGAAAAGGCTTTTTTCCACGTCGATGCCGCAGGCGAGGATCGACGCGTAGGCGTCGATGATGTTCCTGCGCATCTGCGCAGGCTCCTGACGGACGGTGATGGTGTGGAGATCGGCAAGGGCGTAGATGCAGCTGTATTCGTCCTGCATTTTGACCCAGTTGCGGATGGCTCCGAGATAATTGCCCAGCGTGATGGTGCCGCTCGGCTGGATCGCGCTGAACACGACTTGCTTTTTAACGGGTGCGGTGTTTTCCATGATGTGTACCTCGGGATTCAATTATAGATCTTTCGCCAGCTCGCCGAGGATTTTGATGCCCTTTTCGAGCTGCTCGTCGGTGGGAGTGGAGAAGTTGATGCGGAAGCTGTGGCATTCCTCTGTTTCGTCGGTGAGGAAGGCGTTGCCGGGAACGACGCAGACCTTGTTGAGCACCGCCTTCTTGCAGAACGCGGGCATATCGACGTGCTCGGGCAGGTCGCACCAGATGAACAGACCGCCGTCGATGCGGTGATAGGTGATGTTTGGCGCGCAGTATTTGTCGAGCAGCTCCATGCAGAAGCGCGCTTTCTTGGTGTAGATATCGCGCAGGTGCTGCAGATGCGCGTTGAAGTCGTACTTGGTGAGGAACTCGTCGCAGACGCGCTGCGACCAGATGTTGGTGTGGACGTCGTTGCCCTGCTTGCAGACGACCAGCTTCTGGAAGATTTCCTTGGGCGCGATGGTGTAGGCGACGCGCATGCCGGGGGAGATGACCTTGGAGAACGAGCCTGCGTAGATGACCATTCCGTCGGTATCGAAGCTCTTGACATTGGGCAGATTCTCGCCGCTGTAGCGCAGATCGCCGTAGGGATTGTCCTCGAGAATCAGCACGCCGTACTGTCTTGCAAGCTCATACATTCTTCTGCGCTTTTCAAGGCTCATGGTCACGCCCGAGGGGTTCTGGAAGTTCGGGATGGTGTAGATGAACTTCGCGTTGGGATTCGCCTTGAGCTTCTCCTCCAGCTCGGTCATGCTCATGCCGTCGGGCTCGACGGTCACGCCGACGAGCTTGGCGTTGTAGCTGCGGAAGGTGTTCAGCGAGCCGATAAAGGACGGCGCCTCGCAGATGACGACCTCGCCCTCGTTGACGAGCGCCTTGGTGCAGAGGTCCATGATCTGCTGCGCGCCCGTGGTGATGAGGATGTCGTCGCTGTCGTTGCCGGTGTTGTGATATTTCTTCATGTACTCCTTGAGGTGGTTGCGCAGGGGGGTGTAGCCCTCTGTCACGCTGTACTGGAGCACGGAGATGGGATTCTCGCGGAAGATACGCTCGGAAATCTCGGTGATCGCCTCAACGGGGAACGCGTCGGGAGAAGGGTTGCCTGCCGAAAGGGAAACGACCTCGGGGTCGGCGGCGTATTTGAAGATTTCACGGATGGCGCTCGGTTTCAGATTGGAAACTCTGTCGGAAAAAACATATTCCATAGTACTAACCTCTTTTTCTGTAAATTTATAACATACCAAATGCTATTGTATCATATTTAAAGGTATTTGTAAAGCGGCGGATTGCAAATCAAAGTGCAAGTTCCTACTTGTCAAAACGGAACTCTTGTAGTATAATAGAAACATTATGATTATGACCTAAAAGGAGAAATAGATATGGCTGCAAACAAGAAAATGGTCGAGGCGATCACCGGCCGCGACGAGGATTTTGCAAAGTGGTATACCGACATCGTCAAAAAGGCTGAGCTTGCCGATTATTCGGGCGTCAAGGGCTGTATGGTCATCCGTCCCTACGGCTACGCGATCTGGGAGCTGATGCAGGCGGATATGGACAGACGCTTCAAGGAGACCGGTCACGAGAACGTCTACATGCCCATGTTCATCCCCGAGAGCCTTTTGCAGAGAGAAAAAGACCACGTTGAGGGCTTCGCTCCCGAGTGCGCGTGGGTGACCGTCGGCGGTGAGGAAAAGCTGACCGAGCGTCTGGCTGTCCGTCCGACCTCCGAGACGCTGTTCTGCGAGCACTATAAGAAGGTCATCAAGACCTACCGCGACCTGCCCAAGCTCTACAACCAGTGGTGCTCCGTTGTCAGATGGGAAAAGACCACCCGTCCGTTCCTGCGCACCTCCGAGTTCCTCTGGCAGGAGGGCCATACCATGCACGCCACCGCAGAGGAGGCGCAGGAGGAGACTTTGAAGATGCTCAAGGTCTACACCGATTTCTACGCCGAGACCCTCGCGATCCCCGCTGTTGTCGGTCAGAAAACCGAGAAGGAGAAATTCGCGGGCGCCGAGGCGACCTATACCATCGAGCCGATGATGCACAACGGCGTCGCGCTTCAGGGCGGCACCTCGCACTACTTCGGCGACGGCTTCGCCAAGAGCTTCGGCATCACCTACACGGGCAAGGACAACCAGCTCCACTATCCGCACCAGACCTCATGGGGCACCTCGACACGCATGATCGGAGCGCTGATCATGGTGCACAGCGACGACGACGGCTTGGTACTGCCGCCGAGAATCGCGCCGATTCAGGTCGTGATCATCCCCGTCGCCCACCACAAGGAGGGCGTTCTCGAAAAGGCGGAGGAGCTCAGAGCAATGCTCGCGGGCAA
This sequence comes from Ruminococcaceae bacterium P7, assembly GCA_900100595.1. GTDB lineage: Bacteria > Bacillota > Clostridia > Oscillospirales > Acutalibacteraceae > Ruminococcoides. The sequence goes on along the minus strand of FMUA01000018.1, from coordinate 48,595 downwards.
GTTCCGCGTCAAGCTCGACGACAGCGACCACGCTCCCGGCTGGAAGTTCGCCGAGTATGAGATGAAGGGCGTTCCCGTCCGCGTCGAGATCGGCCCCAAGGACATCGAAAAGAACCAGTGCGTCGTGGTTCGCCGCGACACCAGAGAAAAGGCGTTTGTGCCGCTCGACGAGCTGAGCGCCTTTGTGGAGAACCTGATGGAGACCATCCGTCAGGATATGTACGACAGAGCGGCACAGAATACCAAGGAAAAGACCTTCGTCGCCACCACGCACGAGGAGTTCATCGACACCGCGAAGAACCACCCCGGCTTCATCAAGGCGATGTGGTGCGGCGACAGCGCCTGCGAGGATCAGCTCAAGGACGAAACAGGCGGCGTCAAGAGCCGCTGCATCCCCTTTGAGGAGGAGCATCTCAGCGACGTCTGCGTCTGCTGCGGCAAGCCCGCAAAGCACATGGTATTCTGGGGCAAGCAGTATTAATTTGAAATCACGCATCAAGACGCGAAAGGAGTGAGAATATGCCGATTAAGGTTCAGAGCAATTTGCCCGCGATCAAGGTACTGGAGAGTGAGAACATCTTTGTCATGCCCGATGAGGTCGCGCTCAGACAGGACATCCGTCCGCTGAAAATCCTCATCCTCAACCTCATGCCCACCAAAATCACCACCGAAACCCAGCTCCTGCGCCTGCTTGGCAACAGCCCGCTGCAGGTGGATATCGAGCTGCTGCAGATGGCGTCTCACACCTCCAAAAATACATCGCCGCACCACCTCACCACCTTCTACAAGACCTTTGACGAGATCCGGAACCAGACCTTTGACGGTCTGATCATCACGGGCGCTCCCGTGGAGCAGATTCCCTTTGAGGAGGTCGACTACTGGGAGGAGCTGTGCGAGATCATGGAATGGTCGAAGCACAACGTCTATTCCACCTTCCACATTTGCTGGGGCGCGCAGGCGGGTCTGTATTATCACTACGGCATTCAGAAATATCCGCTGGAGGAAAAGCTCAGCGGCATTTATCAGCATAAGGTGCTGACGCCCTTCCATCCGCTCATGCGCGGCTTTGACGACACCTTCGTCATCCCGCATTCCCGCTACACCACCGTCCGCTATGAGGACATCAAAAAGCAGCTTTCGCTGGAGGTGCTTGCCGTCAGCGAGCAGGCGGGTCCGGCTGTCATCGCCAACAAGAGCGGCAGACAGGTCTTTATCACCGGTCACGCCGAGTACGACAGGGAAACGCTCGCCAATGAGTATTACAGGGATCTCAACAAGGGCATCGAACCCAACCTGCCCTGCAACTACTTCCCCGACGACGACGCGTCGCTCACACCGCCGATGGTGTGGCGCAGCAACGCGACGCTGCTGTATACCAACTGGCTCAACTACTTTGTCTATCAGGCGACGCCATACGATCTGGGCGAGCTGCTGCGCAAATACCGATAATTTTGAGAGGCGTGTTGTCACGCCTCTTTTTGCCTTTCGGGGCGGCAAATGTGACAAGAACGGCGGAGACCATTGACAAAGCGGTTCCCGCTTGCTACAATAAACTTGATTACGCCGGCATCACGGCAAAAAAGAGGGATATCTATGAAACATCAGAATATGGCTATGCTTGTTGATTTCTATGAATTCACCATGTCAAACGGCTACTTCAAGAGCGGCTTCTTTGAGCGCAACGTCTACTTCGACGTGTTCTTCCGCAGCGTGCCCGACAAGGGCGGCTTCGCGATCGCTGCGGGTCTGGAGCAGCTGATCGAATATATCAAAGACCTGCACTTTGAGGACGAGGATATCGAATATCTTCGCTCCAAGGGCATCTTCGACGAGGGCTTCCTCGATTATCTGAAAAAATTCCGCTTCACGGGCGATATCTACGCCGTTCCCGAGGGAACGCCCGTTTTCCCCAACGAGCCGATCCTCACGGTCAAGGCGCCCGCGATCGAGGCACAGCTGATCGAGACCTTTGTGCTTTTGACGCTCAATCATCAGAGCCTGATCGCGACGAAGGCGAACCGCATCGTCAGGGCGGCGCAGGGCAGAGCGGTACTGGAATTCGGTTCCCGACGCGCGCAGGGCGCAAGCGGTGCGGTCGACGGCGCGCGTGCCGCCTATATCGGCGGATGCGCAGGCACGGCATGTACCCTGACCGACGAGCTGTACGGTGTTCCCGCAGGCGGCACGATGGCGCACGCGTGGGTGCAGATGTTCGACAGCGAGTACGAGGCTTTTAAAACCTACTGCGAGCTGTACCCCGAGAATCCCACCCTGCTGGTGGATACCTACGACACGCTCAAGAGCGGCATTCCCAACGCGATCAAGGTCTTTCTCGAAAAGGGCATCAAAAAATGCGCGATCCGTCTGGATTCGGGCGACATCTCCTACCTCTCCAAAAAGGCGCGGAAGATGCTCGACGCGGCGGGCTTGACGGAGTGCGGTATCACCGCCTCCAATGCGCTCGATGAAATTCTGATCCGCGACCTGATGATGCAGGGCGCCAAGGTGGATACCTTCGGCGTGGGCGAAAGACTGATCACCGCGTCCAGCTCACCCGTATTCGGCGGCGTGTATAAGCTGGTGGCGGTCGAGAAGCTGAACGGCGAGATCGAGCCGAAGATCAAGGTCAGCGAAAACGCCGCCAAGATCACCAATCCGCACTTCAAGAAGGTTTACCGCTATTTCGACAACGAGAGCGGCAAGGCGCTTGCCGACGAGCTTTGCGTCTATGACGAGATTGTGGACGACAGCAAGCCGCACACCATCTTTGACCCCAACGCCACATGGAAAACCAAGACGCTCACCGATTTCACCGCGAAGGAGCTGCTGGTGCCGGTTTTCAAGGGCGGCGAATGCGTCTATGAAAGCCCCTCGATTCAGGAAATCGCCGACTATTGCCGCGAGCAGGTCGATATGCTCTGGGACGAGGTCAAGCGGTTTGAGAATCCGCATAACTATTATGTCGATCTTTCCGAGCAGCTGTATCAGATCAAGAACATCCTGCTCAAAGTACACAAGATTTAAAAACAAAACAGGCGCTGCGTCATGCAGCGCCTGTTCTTCTTATGGGAATCTCTAATAATTCAATGTCGTGCAGAAGTACGGAAGATTTATGGCAGAATATTGTCAAAACGCCGCAGGAATACTGACGTATTTCAAGGCGTTTTGGCAAGAATATGTCGTGAAGATTTCGTGCTTATGCGCGGTAGGGAATTATTAGAGGTTCCCTTATTTATGAAAGCTTTTCTTCTTCAATAATCTCCCGGATCAGCTCGCGTTCATCCATGTGGTACTTTACGCCCTTGATTTCCTGATAGTCCTCGTGACCCTTGCCCGCGAGGACGATGATGTCGCCGTCCTCGGCGTTGAGCATACAGTAGCGGATCGCTTCCTTTCTCTTGGGGACGACGACGTATTTGCCGTCGGTCTTGTGCAGACCGGTCTTGATGTCCTCGATGATGTCCATGACGTCCTCAAAGCGGGAGTTGTCCTCGGTAATGACGCTGAGGTCGCTCAGTCTGCCCGAGGTTTCGCCCATCTCAAAGCGGCGCACCTTCGGACGGTTGCCGCCTGCGCCGAACATCGTGATCAGTCGGTTGGGATTGTATTGACGGAGTGTCGTGAGGACGTTCTCCATCGAGAGCGCGTTATGCGCGTAGTCGATCAGCAGGGAGTAGCTGCCGGGAACGGAAACAGGTTCGACTCTGCCCTTGACGTGGGCGATTTTCAGTCCGTCGATGATTGCCTTGTCGGGAATGTCGAAGAACGACACCGCGCAGATAGCGGCAAGCGCGTTGTAGGCGTTGAATTTGCCGGGAACGCCGACGTCGAGAGAAAGGGTTTTCAGTCCCTCTGTTTCAAAATGGACGCCGATAAAGCCGTTCTCCGAGAGGAGCCTGTCGTTTTTCGCGCGCAGCTGCGCCTGTTCCGAAAAGCCGTAGGTGAGGATATCGCCCGCAAAGCCTTTGGTAATATCGCGCCACGCGGGATCGTCGCAGTTCGCGGCAGCCTTGCGGCACTGACGGAAGAGCAGGCTCTTGCAGTAGAGGTATTCCGCCATGTCCTTGTGCTCCACGCCGCCGATGTGGTCGTCGGAGAAGTTGGTGAACACCGCCGCGTCAAAGGTCATGCCCGCAAGACGGCTGTGTTTCAGCCCGATGGAGGACGCTTCGATCACCATCGCTTTGCAGCCCGCGTCGATCATCGCGCGCAGCGCCTTCTGGATTTCGTAGGATTCGGGCGTGGTGTTGTCGGTTTTATAGGTGTTGCCGCCGTAGACGATACCGAGCGTGCCGATGGTGCCCGTTTTGATGCCCGCCTGCTCGAAGATCTCCGCGATCATCGCGGTGGTGGTGGTCTTGCCTTTTGTGCCCGTGATCGCGACGGTCATCAGCTCCTCCGCGGGATTGCCGAAGTGCTCCGCGCTCATGAGCGCAAGCGCCAAGCGGGTGTCGGCGGTTTTGACGACAGCGACGTTTTCGGGTACGTCGAAGTCGAGGTCGTCGCTGATCACGAGCGCCGCAGCGCCTTTTTCAACGGCGGACTGCGCGTATCTGTGACCGTCGGAGGTGTAGCCCTTCAGACAGACAAAGGCGGTGCCTTCCTCCACCTTGCGGGAGTCGTAGATGACGTCGGAAATGACGGGATCGCCGTCCTGAACGACGGTATAGGATACATGCTTCAAGAGGTCGTATAGCTTCATGGTAAACTCTCCTTATTTTGCAGATAAAACATTTTTGCGCGTCAAAAAAGCTCCGCGCGTTGCCCTGCGGGCGTCTGATTATTATTATATCAATATCCGCCGGTGATTACAACAGTTTTCACAAAAAGCGCAAAAAAATATACATTTCAAAAGATTAGTAAAATTTCACGAAAAAAACACCAAAACCATTTGAGGGGCACCGATTTTCCCTTTGATTTAGACCGACAAGGTGCTCGTTTTCTCAAATAGATTTGGTTGACTTGCACAAGGTGCACAAAGGGACTGTGGTAATAATCAACAGAATTGATTCATAAAGTTTGTAATAAACATTAATTTGGGAAAAATAACAGGATAATTTAAACAAAATTTTACTCAACTTTTAACAAGTTAGATAAAAAGTACAAAACCTGTTGCAATTTGATTCGTTTTTTGATATTATTTAATTAGTGAAGCAGAGCGCTATTTGTGCAATTTGCTCCATCGGAAAAAATTTTTTTGAAAGAGGGATATTCCAATGAAAAAGATTCTCGCCATTTTATTGGCAGGCATGATCACCGCAACTGCCCTCGCGGGCTGCGGCGGCGGCAACGGCGGCAGCTCTTCCACAGACAGCAAGTCTGACGCGAGCTCCGGCTCCGGTTCCACGGACGCTTCCGCGGAGAAGGTTGTTGACGCAAACACCGTTGACCCCGAGCTGTTCGGCGACGAGGACAACATCTCCCTGAAGGTATGGGCGCCTTCTCAGGCTCTCGAGCTTGTTAAGAAGCAGGTTGAGGACTTCAAGGCTGCTTATCCCACCAAGACCTTCACCAACATCGAGGTTTCCGCTATGGCGGAGGCTGAGTCCGGCACACAGGTTCTGAACGACGCGAGCGCAGCTGCTGACGTATTCGGCTTCGCTTCCGACCACCTCAACAAGCTCGTTGACGCGAAGGTTCTCTCCGAGGTTGCTTTCGTAAACACCGTTTCCGAAATGAACGCTCCCGAGACCGTTGAGGCAGGCAAGATCAAGGGCACACTTTATGCGTATCCCGAGACCAACGATAACGGCTACTATCTCGTATACGACAAGACTGTCGTTTCCGAGGACAAGGCAGGCAAGCTCGAGGATATCCTCGCCGCTTGTAAGGATGCCGGCAAGAAGTTCATCTTCGACTGCGGCAACGGCTACTATGCTTGCACCTATGCGTTCACCGCTGGCGTTAAGATCGACGGTCTTGAGGAAGACGGTGTAACCCAGAAGTTCGTACAGTATGACGAGAACGAAGCAGTCAAGACTCTGCAGGCATTCTCCAGACTCATGCATGAGTACAAGGGCACCTTCACCTCTCTCGACGTTGCTCAGATCGCTTCCGGCTTCTCCACCGGCACACTGGGCGCAGGCGTTGACGGTTCCTGGAACACCAACGCTGACCAGAAGGCTCTCGGCGACAACTTCGGCGCTGCGAAGCTCCCCACCATCAATGTTGACGGCACCGACAAGCAGCTCATTTCCCTGTTCGGTTACAAGTACATCGGCGTAAACGCTGCTTCCAAGTTCCCCGCATCCGCTCAGATTCTGGCTTATTACCTCCACGGTGAGAAGTGCCAGGAGCAGAGAGCAGAAGAGCTCGGCTGGGGCCCCTCCAACAAGAACGTTCAGGGCAAGCCCGTTATCACCGACAACCCGATCCAGCAGGCTATCAAGCAGCAGTCCGAGAACGCTTGCGTACAGGTTAACATCGCTCCCACCTTCTGGAACCCCATGGGCAACCTCGGCAACAAGCTCATCGCTGACGAGACCGATCCCGAAGATGCTGAGTACTTCAGCAAGCTCCTCAAAGACACCGTTGCTAACGTCCGCGACGAGGGCTGATTCGTAAGCAAGGTTCACTGATACTTAAATTTTAACGTTTCGGGACGCTTTGCAAAAGCGTCCCGAAACAAGCCTTTACGTTTTCTATACACCAAACGAATAATGTTTTATTATAGGGAAAACGTAATAGAATATTATTAGTTTGGTGTACCCGTAATAAAAGAGAGATTTTCAGATTAATTAAGGAGAGCTTATATGACATACGTTGAATATAAAATGCTCAATCCTATGCAGAAGTTTGGTTACAAAGCCAAGAAGTTTCTTGTGTCTGTTCCCAAAGCAATCGGAAGATTTTTCAAGGCAATTGGTTTAGGCATTGTCAATTTCTTCAAAGCGTTTGCCAAGGGAATCAAGAACTACGGCTCCACTTTCGTTAAGGGTGACTGGGCAACCAAGTTATCGTATCTGATCTTTGGTATCGGCGATTTGTCCAAGGGCAAAATCTACAAGGGCATCCTCTACTTCCTCGTTGAGGTGTTCTACATTTTCTACATGGTCTCCTTCGGCGGACAGTATATCGCGAAGTTCGGTACCCTCGGTACCGTTGAGACTCACACCGAGAAGGTCGGCATCGTTTCCAAGACCGTATTCGGCGACAACTCCATGCTGATTCTTCTTTACTCGGTTGTTACCATCGTTATCACGGTGGTTGTATTCGCTGTCTATATCAGCAACATCAAGGACGCATACAAGCATCAGGTCATGAGAGAAAACGGCGAAAAGCCCACCAGCTTCTCTCACGACATGAAGGAATTCCTCGACGGCAAATACCACATCACACTTCTTTCTTTCCCTGTGCTGATGATTTGCGTATTCAACATCCTGCCGCTGATCTTCATGATCCTGATCGCGTTCACCAACTATGATAAGGCGCACATGCCTCCCGGAACCCTGTTCACCTGGGTCGGCATGGACAACTTCGGCTCCCTGTTCAACCTCGTTGAGGGCGCCAAGAAGGGTAAAACCTTCATCGAACTGACCGAATGGACCATTCTCTGGGCTATCCTCGCAACCTTCTCGAACTACATCCTCGGTATGATCGTCGCTCTGATGATCAACAAGAAGGGCATCAAGCTCAAGGCTCTGTGGAGAACCCTCTTCGTTATCACCATCGCGGTTCCCCAGTTCGTATCCCTGCTTCTCATGAACCAGATGCTCCAGACCAACGGTGCGCTCAACGTACTGTTGTCCGACATCTCGAAGATGTTCGGCGGAGGACCGGTCGAGATCCAGTTCCTCAACAGCACCACTCTCATGGCAAGAGCAACAGTTGTTATCGTCAACTGCTGGGTAGGTATTCCCTACACCATCCTCTCCATGTCGGGTATTCTGATGAACATCCCCGAAGACCTGTATGAATCGGCGCGTATCGACGGCGCAAGCCCGGTAAAGACCTTTACCGCAATCACGCTCCCGTACATGATTTTCGTAACTACGCCGCAGCTGATCACCCAGTTCGTAGGTAACATCAACAACTTCAACGTTATCTACCTCCTGACAGGCGGCGGCCCCACCACGCAGGACTACTATCAGGCAGGTCGTACCGATATCCTTGTAACCTGGTTGTTCACCCTTTCGATGACATCTCAGGACTACGGACTCGCGGCGGCAATCGGTATTCTTGTATTTATCGTCTGCGCCACCATCTCCCTGATTGTATACAACAACTCGAAGTCTATGAAGGATGAGGAGGCGTTCTCATGATAAAAAGCTATAAAGCGAGAAGAATTATCTCGAACGGCCTGATTTATTTACTCCTTGCTATTATGGGCATCATCTGGGTATCGCCGTTTGCATATCTTCTGATGCACTCCTTCCGTCTTGAGTCCACCATCGCGGTTCCGTATCTGGTTCCCCAAGAGTGGACATTCCAGAACTACATTGACCTTTTCGCAGGCGCAGGTTCTTCCTCCGCTATCAACTTCCCGAGATGGTTCCTCAACACCTTCGTAGTTGCATGCTTCAGCTGCGTAATTTCCACCATCTCCGTTCTTGCGGTTGCTTACACCTTCTCCCGTCTCCGTTTCAGCGCTCGTAAAAAGCTCATGAACGTAGCCATGATCCTCGGTATGTTCCCCGGCTTCATGACCATGATCGCGATTTACTACCTGCTGAAGGCTATGGGTCTGAACCAGAACCTGATTGCGCTGGTAATCTGCTACAGCTCGGGCGCAGGTCTCGGCTTCCAGATTTCCAAGGGCTTCTTCGACACCATTCCGCGTGCGCTCGACGAAGCCGCTACCATCGACGGCGCGACGAAGAACCAGATTTTCTGGAGAATCATTCTTCCGATGTCAAAGCCTATCGTTGTTTACACCGTACTTACCGCGTTCATCGGACCTTGGTGCGACTTCATTCTTGCCAAGATCATCATGGGCGATAAGCGTGAGCTCTACACCGTAGCGATCGGTCTGCAGTCAATGACGAGTGCAGAATTCATCAATGAGTACTACAAGCAGTTCCTCGCGGGCTCCGTACTCGTTGCGATCCCGATCACCACTCTGTTCCTTATCATGCAGAGATACTATGTAGAAGGCGTAACCGCCGGCGGCGTAAAGGGTTAATTCACATTTCCCAACACAAGCTCTTTTTGGGCGGCAGTCATTGGCTGCCGCCTTTATTTTACATCGCGGACTTCTTTTACATCGCGGACTTCTTTTACATCGCGGACTTCTTTTACATCGCGGACTAAGGGTTTCTGCGGCGGTGGGTGCACATTTACGCGGGAGGAGTTCATCAGACTCTTTCCAATCCCATTTCCCGTGGACAGCTTGCGTGTAAATCCCATTACTTGAGGACAGCTTGCGGGAGAAGCCTGTTTTCGCGACGGGAATGTGATAATTACCCGACCGCTCACAACTGACAATTTCTAAAATGAGGTTTCATTATGAAAAAACTGATATCTTTACTGCTCTGTGCAGTTCTTTTGGGAAGCGCGGTGCTCACGGGCTGCGGCGGCAGCTCGGATCCGATGGAGAAGCGCACCGCAAAGGCTTCCGACGACAAATACCGCAATTTCTATGAAATCTTCACGCAGTCCTTCTGCGATTCCAACGGCGACAGCGTCGGCGATCTGCAGGGAATCATCTCACAGCTGGACTATCTCAACGACGGCGACCCCGACAAGGGCGACGACCTCGGCATCGACGGCTTGTGGCTGACGCCGATCATGCCGTCGAAATCCTATCATAAATATGATGTGGAAAACTACTACGACATCGACCCCACATTCGGTACGCTCGACGACTTTGACGCATTGGTAGAGGGCTGCCACAAGCGCGGCATCAAGCTGATTATCGACTTAGTGCTCAACCACATTTCCTCCCAGAACCCGCTCTTTACACAGGCGGTCAAGGAGGTCATGGACGGCAACCTCGACGGCAACGCCAAATATTTTGAGATCCACCCCAAGGATTATTTCGATCCTTCCACGCAGGTCGTCAGCATGGGCGACTACGCCTGCGAAGCGAACTTCTCTCAGGATATGCCCGAGTGGAACCTCAATGCCGAGGAAACGCGCGAGGAATTTAAGAAAATAGCCAAATTCTGGCTTGACCGCGGCGTAGACGGCTTCCGTCTTGACGCCTGTCTCTACTACACCAACAAGACGACCGACGGCAAGGAATTCCTCAAGTGGTTTGTCGACACCTGCCGCGACATCAACCCCGACGTCTATATCGTCGGAGAGACATGGTCGGGCGACGCGGATATCGAAAATCTCTATCCGAGCGGCATCGACAGCCAGTTCGCGTTCAAATTCGCGACCTCTACGGGCTTGATCAACGAATTCATCAGCACCACAAAGGGCAAGGCGCTTGTCTCGAAGGTGCTCAGCTACGACAGCAAAATGCGCAAGGCGAACGCGGACGAGATCAACGCGATGTTCCTCTCGAATCACGACCAGTCCCGAATCGCGAACTCACTCGGCTCCAAGGGACTTGATTATGAGAAATTCGGCGCGGCAGTCTATATGCTATTCCCGGGCAATTCCTTTACCTACTACGGTGAGGAAATCGGTATGAAGGGACCGAGCACGACAGGCGACGCGAACTTCCGCACGCCGATGGTATTTGACAGCGAGAACATGCAGGAGATCATTGTCTACAACCTCGGCAGCAGCTTTGAAGCGCCTCCGCACGGCGGCGTCAAGCAGCAGCTCGCGGACAAGGATTCGCTGCTCAACTTCTATCGTAGAATTATCAGGGCGAAGCTCCAGAATCCCGAGATCGCGCGTACCAAGGACGCGAAAGCCGTTGACGCGGGCGACGACGCGATCGGCGCGTTCATCGCGGAATACGACGGCAAGCAGGTCATGGTGATCCACAACTTCGACGCGGAGGAGCAGAAGCAGGTTGCCATCACCGACGACATGCTTAAAAACCCCGAAGTCGCAGCGGACTTCATCACGGGAGAAGCCAAGATCGAGCTGAAGGACGGCAAGCTGACCATGCCGTCTCATTCCTCGGCGATTCTCCGCACAAAGGAAAGCTGATACCAAGCCGGCGCGCAAGCGTCGGCTTTTGTATTTTTACTTTCCGCACAGACAAAGAGTAGATAAAAATTACATGTTGCATTTTTTCGTAACTCATGATAAAATAATAAATTAGGTATATGGATTGCTGTTTGACGATAAAAATGACGGAGGGTGCAGAGTGAAACTGGGACTGGACATAGGCTCAACGACGATCAAGTGCGTTGTGCTCGACGACGAAAACAAGCTGATTTACAGTACATATGAGCGCCACTATTCTCAGATAACCGAAAAAATAGCGGAGCTGCTCAGCCGTGTGCGCCGTGAAATCGACGGAGCGGAGCAGGCGTTTGTTGCGCTTTCGGGTTCCGCAGGCATGGGCGTGGCGCAGGATTGCGGCATCGACTTTGTGCAGGAGGTGTACGCGACGCGCGTCGCGGCGAACACCTTTATTCCCGGTACCGACGTTGTCATCGAGCTTGGCGGTGAGGACGCGAAAATCCTGTTTCTCACGAACGGTCTCGAGGTACGCATGAACGGCACCTGCGCAGGCGGTACGGGCGCGTTCATCGACCAGATGGCGACGCTGCTCAACGTCCCGCTCGAGGAGCTGGACGACCTCGCAAAGCAATACGAAAAGACCTACACGATCGCGTCACGCTGCGGCGTGTTCGCGAAAACCGATATACAGCCGCTCCTGAATCAGGGAGCGCGCAAGAGCGACATCGCGGAGAGCATTTTCAAGGCGGTCGTCAGTCAGACCGTCGCGGGATTGGCGCAGGGCAGAGAGATCGAGGGACAGGTTGTCTACCTCGGCGGACCGCTCACCTTTATGAGCGAGCTGCGCCGCTGTTTTGACCGCACGCTCGGCACGACGGGCATCTGTCCCGAAAATTCGCTCTATTACGTCGCCTGCGGCGCGGCACTCTGCGCCGACAAGCCGATTGACTTTGACGACGTGATCCACCGCGTCAAGAACTACCGCGGCTCGGGCAACTTCGCGTTCCAGCCGCCGCTTTTTGAAACCAAAGAGGACTACGCGGCGTTTCAGGCGCGTCACGCCAAGGCGGATGTAAAGCAAAAGGAGCTGAAGGGCTACAAGGGCAAAGCCTACATCGGCATGGACGCCGGCTCCACTACGGTCAAGGGTGTGGTGCTCAATTCCGACGGCGAGCTGCTGTTCTCGCAGTATCTTCCCTCCAAGGGCAACCCCGTCGAAATCATCAAGGCGTTCCTCGAGGAGATTTACTCGATCAATCCCGATCTCAATATCGTTTCCTCCGCGGTCACAGGCTACGGTGAGGACATCATCAAAAACGCCTTCGACGCGGACTACGGCATCGTCGAGACGATCGCGCACTTCACGGCGGCGAAGTATTTCATGCCCGACGTGGAGTTCATCATCGACATCGGCGGACAGGATATCAAGTGCTTCAAAATCCACAACGGCGCGATCGACAACATCTTCCTGAATGAAGCCTGTTCGTCGGGCTGCGGCAGCTTTTTACAGACCTTCGCCAACGCCCTCGGCTATAATATTAAGGACTTCGCAAAGCTCGGACTGTTCGCCAGGCGACCCGTCGATCTCGGCTCACGCTGTACGGTGTTTATGAACTCGAGCGTCAAGCAGGCGCAGAAGGACGGCGCGACCATCGAGGATATCTCGGCAGGTTTGTCGCTCAGCGTCGTCAAGAACGCCTTATATAAAGTTATTCGCGCCTCTGACCCCGACGAGCTGGGGAAGCGCATCGTCGTGCAGGGAGGCACCTTCCTCAACGACGCGGTGCTCCGCGCCTTTGAGCTGGAGATGGGCGTCGAGGTCGTCAGACCGAATATCGCAGGTCTGATGGGAGCCTACGGCGCGGCGCTCTATGCTATGAAAAAGTCAGCGGGCAAGGGCAGGAGCAAGCTCTCAACCGCTGAGGATCTCCGTAACTTCGTGCATGAAATCAAGGTCACGAACTGCGGACTCTGCAACAACAACTGCCGTCTCACGATCAACTCCTTCGGCGGCGGAAGAAAGTTCATTGCGGGCAACCGCTGTGAACGCCCGATCACGAAAAAAGCGCCCGCAACGGGCATGAATATGTATGAATATAAGCTCAGCCTGATCAACAGCTACAAGCCCGTCGAGGGTCTGCGCGGCAAGCTGGGCATCCCGATGGGGCTGAATATGTTCGAGCTGTACCCGTTCTGGTACCGCTTCTTCACCGAGCTGAAATTCGAGGTGATGCATTCGCCCTATTCCAACCGCAAGCTCTATCAGCGCGGTCAGCAGACGATCCCCAGCGACACGGTCTGTTTCCCGGCAAAGCTGATGCACGGTCACGTGCAGACGCTGATCGATCAGGGAGTGGAGACGATTTTCTATCCCTGCCTGTCCTACAACTTCGACGAGCACCTCGGCGACAACCACTACAACTGTCCTGTGGTCGCCTACTATCCCGAGGTTATCCGCAACAACATGAAGGACGTCAAAAAGGTCAACTTCATCAAGGAGTACTTCGGCATCCACCGTCCCAAGGACTTCCCCAAGAAGGCGTATGAGCGACTGAGCTTTTACTTCCCCGACCTCACGCTGAACGAGGTCAGAGTCGCCGCCAAGCGCGCCTATGACGAGCAGGCGATGTACCGCGCGAAGGTGCAGGCGAAGGGCGACGAGATCATCAAAAAAGCCGAGCAGGAGGGCAAGCGCATCTTTGTCCTCGCGGGCAGACCCTATCACATCGATCCCGAGATCAACCACGGCATCGACAAGCTCATCGCGGGCTTTGACGTGGCGATCATCAGCGAGGACGTCGTTTCCTCACGCGTCGACCGCTTCCACACCGACGTGCTGAATCAGTGGACGTACCATTCCCGTCTGTACGCGGCGGCAAGATACGTCACCACACGCAAGGATATGGAGCTGGTGCAGCTCGTATCGTTCGGCTGCGGCGTCGACGCGATCACCACCGACGAGGTGCGCGAGATCCTCGAGGCGAAGAACAAGATTTACACCCAGATCAAGATAGACGAAATCACCAACCTCGGAGCGGTCAAAATCCGCATCAGAAGCCTTTTGGCTGCCATTGAGGAGCAGGCGTCCGAGAAATAAACACACAGGAGTCATTCATGGCTGAATTAAAATACGACAAAAAAACAGGACGGCTGCTCTTTACCAAGCAGATGAAGCGCGAGTACACGATTCTGATGCCAAACATGGCGCCGATCCATTTCCGTATGCTCAAGGACGTCTTTGTCCACTACGGCTACAAGGCGGAGCTGCTCGAAACAACGGGACCCGAGATCGCGCAGACGGGACTGAAATACGTCCACAACGATACCTGCTATCCTGCGCTGCTGGTCATCGGACAGTTTATCCACGCGCTGCAAAGCGGAAAATACGACGTGCATAAAACCGCGCTGATGATTACCCAGACGGGCGGCGGCTGCCGTGCGTCGAACTATATCTTCCTGCTGCGCAAGGCGCTCAAAAAGGCGGGCTTCGCGTTTGTTCCCGTCATCTCACTTTCATTCGGCATGGAGAAGAACCCCGGCTTTTCGTTGACGGTTCCGCTGATCCGCCGTTTCGTTGGCGGTTTGGTCTACGGCGACCAGCTGATGCTGCTTTCCAACCAGATCAAGCCCTACGAGGTCAACAAGGGCGAAACGATGGCGCTGGTGCAGAAATGGAGCGACCGCCTTTCCGAGATGCTCATTGAGGGCAAGGGCTACACCCTCGAGGAAATCGACGAGAACCTCCACAAGCTCACCAAGGACTTCTCCAAGATCGAGGTCAACCGCGTGCCCAAGGTCAAGGTCGGCATCGTCGGCGAGATTTACGTCAAATATTCCAAGATGGCGAACAACGGTCTGGAGGACTTCCTCGCCGATCAGGACTGCGAGGTCTGCGTTCCCGGTCTGATGGGCTTCGCGGCGTTCAAGGTCGACAACCGTCTGGAGGACTATAAAATGTTCGGCGGCAACCGCCTGAAATATGAGTTCTGCAAAATGCTGCTCGACTATGTGACCAAGCTCGAAACGCTGATGGTCGAGGCGGCGAAGCGCTTCAACTTTGTGCCGCCGCATCAGTACGCGCACACCAAGGAGCTTGTCAAGGGCGTCATCGGCTACGGCAGCAAGATGGGCGAGGGCTGGCTCCTGACAGCGGAGATGCTCGAGCTTGCCGAGACGGGCTACGAGAACATCGTCTGCACGCAGCCGTTCGGCTGCCTGCCCAACCACATCAACGGCAAGGGCGCTATCCGCCGCATCAAGGAGATCAAGCCCAACGCCAACATCGTCACGATCGACTATGACCCCGGCGCGCCGAAGGTCAACCAGGAGAACCGCATCAAGCTGATGCTTGCCGTCGGCAGGGAAGAGCTGCAGAAGAAAATCGACGCCGAGAAAGCGGACAAGGCGGAAACAGAAGATCAGTAATAAAATAACGGGAGCGGACAGACGTCCGCTCTTTTTTAGGTTATCCTGATACAAATTGCCGGTATTGTTTGTATTGCGGCAGGAACCGCACAAAAAAATTGCCGCACGGTCATTTAAATACTTGACAAACCGCGCAAGAAAGGTATATAATGAGTAAACGTGGAGCATTCTCTAGGTGCGCCCATTTGGGAGCGTGAGGGCTTCACGAGGTTTTATCAATTTCCAATACATTTTGAAAGGAGGAAAAACATGCCTACATTTAACCAGTTGGTACGTAAGGGCAGAGAGGTTACTGAGAAGAAGGCAAAGGCTCCTGCGCTTCTGAAGGGCTGGAACTCCAAGAAGAGAGTTGCCATCAACCAGAATTCCCCTCAGAAGAGAGGCGTTTGCACCGCTGTCAAGACAGCCACCCCGAAAAAGCCTAACTCCGCGCTGAGAAAAATCGCCAGAGTAAGACTTTCTAACGGTATTGAAGTCAGTTCCTACATCCCCGGCGTCGGTCACAACCTTCAGGAGCACAGCGTTGTTCTGATCCGTGGCGGACGTGTAAAGGATCTCCCCGGTGTGCGTTACCATATTGTAAGAGGTACACTCGACGCACAGGGTGTCAATGGTCGTATGCAGAGCCGTTCCAAGTACGGTGCAAAGCGTCCTAAGAAGAAATAAGGAATTGACAAAACTCTCTTGACTTAAATTGATTTAAGTTCTGCTATGCGGCAGATGCTTCATATATACGGAGCGTCTTGTTGGCATACGGGAGTTTGTCGCTTTCGAGTACCGATGATATCTCAATTATTGTGAAGGAGGGAAGCAAAGTGCCAAGAAGAGGTTCTATTGCTAAGCGTGACGTATTACCCGATCCGCTTTATAATTCAAAATTAGTAACCCGTCTGATCAACAATATCATGTACGACGGCAAGAAGGGCGTTGCCCAGAAGATTGTTTACGGTGCATTCGATATTATTGCTGATAAGACAGGCAACAACCCGCTTGAGGTTTTTGAGCAGGCAATGGAAAACGTTATGCCTGTTCTCGAGGTAAAGGCCCGCCGCGTCGGCGGTGCGACTTACCAGGTTCCGATGGAGGTCAGAGCCGAAAGACGTCAGACACTCGGTCTGCGTTGGATCTCGACCTACTCAAGAGCCAGAAGTGAGAAGACCATGAAGGAAAGACTTGCCGGTGAGATCCTCGACGCCACCAACGGCGCCGGCGGCGCGTTCAAGAAGCGCGAAGATACTCACAAGATGGCAGAAGCCAACAAGGCTTTCGCTCACTACAGATGGTAATCTGATTGACGGAGTAATTCAATATAGGAGGATTTTATGCCCAGACAGGTTTCACTTGAACAGACCAGAAACATCGGCATCATGGCGCACATCGATGCCGGTAAAACCACGACAACCGAGCGTATCCTGTACTACACCGGCGTAAACCACAAAATCGGCGAAACCCACGACGGCGCCTCCACCATGGACTGGATGGCTCAGGAAAAAGAGCGTGGTATCACGATTACTTCTGCTGCGACCACTGCTTTCTGGGAAGGCAGCAAGCACCAGTATAAAAAGCACAGAATCAACATCATCGACACCCCCGGACACGTTGACTTTACCGTTGAGGTAGAGCGTTCTCTGAGAGTTCTCGACGGTTCTGTAACGGTTCTCTGCGCCAAGGGCGGCGTTGAGCCTCAGTCCGAGACCGTATGGCGTCAGGCTGATAACTACGGCGTACCGAGAATGGTTTACGTTAACAAAATGGACATCATGGGTGCTGACTTCTACCATGTTGTTCAGATGATGAAAGACAGATTAAAATGCAACGCTGTTCCCATTCAGCTGCCCATCGGCGCTGAGAGCGATTTCACCGGTATCATTGACCTCGTGACAATGAAGGCGGAGATCTATCACAATGAGGACGGCACCGACTACTCAGAGGAGGATATCCCTGAGAATATGCAGGAGCTCGCTGACGAGTACCATGAGAAGCTCATCGAATCCGTTGCGGAACTCGACGAGGAACTGATGGAAAAATACTTCGGCGGCGAAGAGATCACCATTGACGAGATCAAGGCTGTGATCAGAAAGGCGACCATCGAGAACACCATGGTTCCCGTGACCTGCGGTTCTTCTTACCGCAACAAGGGCGTTCAGATGATGCTCGACGCCGTTATCGATTACATGCCCGCTCCGACAGACATCCCCGCTATCAAGGGTGTCAACCCCGAGACCGACGAGGAAGAGGACAGACCTGCATCTGACGAGGAGCCCTTCGCGGCGCTCGCGTTCAAGATCGCGACCGATCCCTTCGTCGGTAAGCTCTGCTTCTTCCGTGTATATTCCGGTAAGGTAGACGCGGGTACCACCGTATTCAATTCCGTAAAGGGCAACAGAGAGCGTCTGGGACGTATCCTGCAGATGCACGCCAACGACAGAAAGGATATCGACTGCTGCTACAGCGGTGATATCGCGGCTGCCGTCGGTCTGAAGAACACCACCACCGGTGACACACTCTGCGACGAGAAGCATCCCATCATTCTGGAGTCCATGGAATTCCCCGAGCCTGTTATCCGCGTAGCCATCGAGCCCAAGACCAAAGCCGGTCAGGAGAAGATGGGTATCGCCCTCGCAAAGCTCGCCGAGGAGGATCCTACCTTCAAGGCGTACACCGACGAGGAAACAGGTCAGACCATCATCGCCGGTATGGGCGAGCTTCACCTTGAGATCATCGTTGACAGACTTCTCCGTGAGTTCAAGGTAGAGGCGAACATCGGCGCTCCCCAGGTTGCTTATAAGGAGACCATCCGCAAGGAGGCTTCCGTTGACGAGAAGTATGCCCGTCAGTCAGGCGGTAAGGGTCAGTACGGTCACGTTAAGATCAACGTGTTCCCGAACAAGGACCACGGCTACGAGTTCGTCAACTCCGTCGTCGGCGGTGCGATTCCCAAGGAATACATCCCCGCTGTCGATCAGGGTATCCAGGGCGCGATGCTCAGCGGCGTTGTCGCAGGCTACAATGTAGTAGACGTCAAGGTAGAGCTGTATGACGGCTCCTACCACGAGGTTGACTCCTCTGAAATGGCGTTTAAGATCGCGGGCTCCATGGCGTTCAAGAGCGCGATGAAGAAGGCGGATCCCGTTCTTCTCGAGCCCATCATGAAGGTTTCCGTTATCACCCCCGAGGAGTACCTCGGCGACGTTATCGGCGACCTCAACTCCCGCCGCGGTATGATCCAGTCCATGGAGGCTGACAACGGCGTGCAGAGAGTTACCGCTCACGTTCCCCTTTCCGAGATGTTCGGCTACGCGACCGACATGCGTTCCAAGACGCAGGGCCGCGGTCAGTACGTCATGGAGCCCGACACCTATGCCGAGGTTCCCAAGAACATCGCCGAAAAGATCATGAGCGACCGCAACAAGAAGGACTGATTTGATCCTTTGCGTGCTGTTTTTCAGAAAAAATCAAAAAACTATTGATTTTTTCCCGAAGAATTGGTACAATAATTTAAAATATGCTGTAAACAGGATTTACAGACACTAAGGAGGAAATTTCCAATGGCAAGAGAAAAGTTCGAAAGAAATAAGCCCCACGTTAACATTGGTACTATCGGCCACGTTGACCACGGCAAGACCACACTGACCGCTGCTATCACAAAGGTTCTCGCTCTTGAGGGCGACGCTGCTTTCGTTGATTACGCTAACATCGATAAGGCTCCCGAGGAGAGAGAGCGCGGTATTACAATCAACACCGCTCACGTTGAGTACGAGACCGCTAACCGTCACTATGCTCACGTTGACTGCCCCGGCCACGCCGACTACGTTAAGAACATGATCACCGGTGCTGCTCAGATGGACGGCGCTATCCTCGTTGTATCTGCTGCTGATGGTCCTATGCCCCAGACCAGAGAGCACATCCTGCTTTCCCGTCAGGTAGGCGTACCCTACATCGTTGTATTCATGAACAAGACCGACCAGGTTGACGATGAGGAGCTTCTTGAGCTCGTAGAGATGGAGATCCGTGAGCTCCTCGACGAGTACGAGTTCCCCGGCGACGACACACCCATCATCAAGGGTTCCGCTTATCTTGCTCTCACCAGCGACTCCAAGGATCCCAACGCTCCCGAGTATGCTTGCATCCACGAGCTGATGGCTGCTGTTGACGAGTTCATCCCCACTCCCGACCGTAAGGCTGACCTGCCCTTCCTGATGCCTGTTGAGGACGTATTCACCATCACAGGCCGTGGTACGGTTGCTACCGGTAGAGTTGAGAGAGGCCAGATCAAGACTTCCGAGTCCGTTGAGATCGTTGGTCTTACCGAGGAGAAGAGAACTGTTGTTGTTACAGGTCTTGAGATGTTCAGAAAGACTCTGGACTATGCTGAGGCCGGCGACAACGTAGGCGTTCTGCTCCGTGGCGTTCAGAGAACCGAGATCCAGAGAGGTCAGGTTCTTGCGAAGCCCGGCACCATTCACCCCCACACCAAGTTCCGCGGCCAGGTTTACGTTCTGACCAAGGACGAGGGCGGCCGTCATACTCCTTTCTTCAACAACTATCGTCCCCAGTTCTATTTCAGAACCACTGACGTTACAGGCACCATTTCTCTTCCCGAGGGCACAGAGATGTGCATGCCCGGCGATAACGTAGAGATGGACGTTGAGCTTATCACTCCTATCGCTATCGAGGTAGGTCTCCGCTTCGCTATCCGTGAGGGCGGCAGAACCGTAGGCTCCGGCGCTGTAATCGCTATCAACGAATAATTTCAAATTCTCACATTTTCAGGCAGTCTTGCTCAGCAGGACTGCCTGTTTTTCCGAGATTTAAGACTATAAGGAGATGGGTAGAAAAATGGGTAAGAAAAACGACGGTATCTACGACGCGCGGACGCTCGGCAAGCCGAAAATGATGATTCTCGGCATCCAGCACCTGTTCGCGATGTTCGGCGCCACGATTTTAGTTCCGATTATCACAGGTCTTGACGTTTCCACCACGCTGCTGATGGCTGGTCTGGGAACGCTCCTGTTCCACTTTATCACGAAATTCAAGGTTCCCGCCTTCCTCGGCTCGTCCTTCGCGTTCCTCGGCGGTTATGCCGCGGTCAAGGCGCTCGCACCCGAGGGAGCCGACCCCAATTCGATGCTGCCTTACGCCTGCCTCGGCGTTGCCTGCGCAGGTCTGGTGTACTTCATTCTCGCGGGCATCATCCGCGCGATCGGCGTGCAGAAGGTCATGAAGTTCTTTCCGCCTGTTGTGACGGGTCCGATCATCATCGCGATCGGTCTGGGACTCGCTCCCTCCGCGGTGAGCAACTGCACCACCAACTGGCTGCTCGCAATCATCGCGCTCGCGGTGATCATCGTGTTCAACATCTGGGGCAAGGGAATGATGAAGATCGTCCCGATCATCATGGGACTGCTGATTTCCTACGCGATCGGTCTGGTTCTCTATTTCATCGCGCAGGGCAATCCCTCGCTGATTTCCGACATGCCGTGGCTCTTTTCGGGCGGTACGGTGCTGGACGATTCGGGCAACGTGACGCAGTATCTGCCCATCTTTGATTTTAGCAAGGTGCAGACGATCGTTTCCAACATCGGCAGCGGTCAGATCTTCGGTGCAGAGGGCTTGATCGGCTTCCCGATTTACTGGGACAAGACCGCGATCGGCGGCATCGACTGGTCGAACGGCTCTGTCATCGCTTCCGCGATCATCGCGATCGTGCCGATTTCTCTCGCGACTATGATGGAGCACATCGGCGACATCAGCGCGATCGGCTCCACCGTCGGCAAGAACTACATACAGGATCCCGGTCTGCACCGCACCTTGATCGGCGACGGTCTGGCGACCACGCTCGCGTCGATCTTCGGCGGTCCCGCGAACACCACCTACGGTGAGAACACGGGCGTTCTCGCGCTCACAAAGGTCTATGACCCGCGCGTTATCCGTATCGCGGCGATCTTCGCCTGCGGCATCTCGTTCTTCCCGATTGTCGCGGCGATCATCGGCTCCATTCCGAGCTGCATCATCGGCGGTATCTCCTTCGTGCTCTACGGCATGATCTCCGCTATCGGTGTGAGAAACGTCGTCGAGAACAAGGTGGACTTCACCAAGAGCCGCAACCTGATCGTCGCGGCGGTCATTCTGGTATGCGCTCTCGGTCTGGGTGCGAATACCGTCAGCTTCGCGATCGGCAGCGCGAACATCACGCTCTCACCGCTTGCGGTAGCGTCCATCGCGGGTATCGTCCTGAACGCGATCTTCCCCGGGAAGGACTACAAATTCATTACCAACGGAAAATAACAGAACAGGCGCGGCTGCCCTATGGACAGCCGCGCTTTTTTGTCGTCTTGACACGGGATAATTTGTGAATTATAATGAAATCAGTATATGGGAACCTCTAACAATTCCTTACCGCACATTGAATTATTAGAGATTCCCATATGACAAAGAACGGAGGGTGATGAATGAAAAAAGCGAATACGCTGGGAGGACTCTATTTTCTGGTTCATTTTCTTGTGGAGATCACCTCGTTTTATGTCGTCACCTCCTATACGCAAAGCCCGTATGTCTGGATTCTGATGTTCGTCTATGACTTTGTCGCGTTTGTGCCGCAGGGCGTTTTCGGCTATCTGCGGGACAACGGCATCCGCGTCAATTTTGCGCTCGTCGGAACCGCGCTGACGACGCTTGCGCTCGTGCTGATGTGGGCGGATTCCAACGTGTTTTTGATTGTGACGGTGGTCGCGATAGGAAACTGCTTCGTGCATATCCACGGAGCGGAGGTGACGCTGCGCAATTCGCCGGGACGCATCACGCCCGCCGCGGTGTTTGTGGCAGGCGGCTCGTTCGGCGTGATTACGGGAAAGCTGCTGGCGGCGAATCAAATCGCCGTACCGTGGCTGATCGGGCTGAACCTGCTCTCGCTTTTGCCGATTCTGTTTGCGGAACGGCTCAAGGAGGGCGACGGGCAGGAAAACCTGACGCAGTACCGCTTTGCGAACACCCGCTTCCGCGCGTCGGTGATCATCGCGCTGGCGGTGTTTGTTGTCGCTGTGCGCGCGTACATGGGCTACGGCATCCCGACCTCGTGGAACAAGACGACCGCGCAGTCGATCATGCTGTTTTGCTGCATGGGAGTCGGAAAAGCGATGGGCGGCGTTTTGGTGGATACCATCGGAATCCGCGCGACCTCGCTGATCAGTACGCTCGGCGCTTTGCCGCTGCTGCTGTTCGGCGCGGAGGTGATGTCGGTGTCGCTGATCGGTATCGCGTTTTTCAGCATGACGATGGCAATTACGCTGGCGCTGATCGTGTCCTGTCTGCCGAAATCCCCGGGAGTTGCATTCGGCTTCACAACGGTGGGACTGTTTCTCGGCACCGCGCCCGTGTTTTTCTTCCGCATCCATTCATTTGTCATCAATTGTATTATGATTTCAACGCTGTCTGTCCTGTGCGTCATCATTCTGTGTATGATTTGTGCGAAGCGGACGGCGCGTAAGGAGGTATAATAGAAAATGCCGGAACCGAGTTTTATTGTCGCCGACGCGATCATGCCGCCCGAGCTGCTGCCGACGGAGCCGGAAGTTTCCGAGCCGGAGATCGAGATTATTGCCGAGGTGGAAGAACCGCAATACGAATCGAAAAACGAACAGGAAGATGAACAGGAATCCGCGGAGAATCATGAGCAGGAGGTCGTGCAGGAAGCGGAAACGGAGAAGCAGACGGAAAAGCAGACCGAAAAGCAAACCGAAACACGTGCTGCCGTGACGGAGCAAAAAACGACTGCTGCCACGACTGTGCAGACCGTGACGATACCGCCCATCAATCCGTTCAGCGGAAATACGGCGCTGATCAACACCCTTTGCGTGGTGATTCCGCTGCTGCTCGCGGCACTCGGCGCAATCATCGCGATTGTGATCGTTCGCAGCCGCAAGAAGCTGAACGAGGAGGATACTTCGTATCATGAGATACCACCGCTCAATCGCAATACGGACAACCCAAACGACCATAACCATATGTCGTAGCGGACAGGGAGGAAAAAATGATGGTACTTGCCGATGCTGCAACGCCCTATAATTTGTTCGGTATGATTCCCGACGGCTTTGTGCTGCTGACGGTGCTGATTCTGGTGGTGCTGTTCCTGCTTGTTTCCGCGGGAGGAATCATCGCGATCGTGCTGGTGAGAAGGAACAGGAAGCCGCCTGCTGAAAAGAATCCGCCGGATAACCGCGGGAATATGCCGTGAACAGTCTGCTTTTCGGGCTTGTCTACGGTCTTTCCGTGACGCTGGTGACAGAGCTGTCAGTCGCCGCTCTGCTGCGCGTGAGAGGCTGGGACTTGGTGCTGATCGGTCTGGTGAACTGCCTGACGAACCCCGTTGTGAATCTGATCTACGCGTGGTCGCTGCTGAATTTTTCGCAGAACAGCGCTGTGCCGTATCTGGTTCTTGCTGCGCTGGAGATCGCGGTCGTGTTCGGAGAAGCGTGGTCGTTTCGCGTCACGCTGAAATATCGGCGGATCCGTCCGCTGCTGCTGTCGCTGATACTCAACGGCGTTTCGTTTTCGGTCGGTTTGATTTTGAATATTCTTTTCTGAATGAAGAAAGGCAGCCTAGCGGCTGCCCTTCTCTTGTTATTCGCAGTTTTTACCGGTCTGAACGTCCTTGCAGTTGCTGTAGGAGCGGCTGCGGTCAGACGGTACCGCGCCTGTCATTTCGTTGGAGGACACGGTGTGCATCTGCTCAACGGTCTGTTCGTCGGGATTCTGCTTTTTGGTATTCTTTTTCTTGCTCATCAAAAATCACCTCGGGATTAGTATTGCCCGAGGTGACGAAATTATTTCACAATATATTCTTTTATTTTAAAAACATCGCCGTCCATGATGGTGTACTGACTGCGCAGCTCACCGTTGATTTCGGGTGAAATGCTCTGATGGATGTAGAGCGAATCGATGCCGAAATCCGCCGCTCCGCCGATATCGGAGATGTAGTCGTTGCCGATCATGATACTCTCGGACTTTTCCAGACCGTAGCGCTCAAAGAGCGTCTGATAATAGTGGTAATCGGGCTTGGAGCATTCCTCGTCGGAGCTGATGACGATGCCGTCAAAGTACTTCGTCAGACCGAGCATGTTCAGCTCGTTCTCGGTAAAGACGCGCTGGGCGTTGGAGAGCAGATAAACGCGCTTGCCCTTTGCCTTGAGGGTGTCGAGAAGATCGATCACGCCGTCATAGAGCTTGATGTATTTGGTCGAGAAGCAGCGGAACGCCTCGGCGATGAAGCAAAGCTCCTTTTTGGTGACCTTCACGCCCTTCTGCGCGAACAGCTCGCGGAACACCTTTTCTATTTTGATATCGATCACCGTGTATTCGGGATGGCGGCGGCGGACAGCCGCTTTTTCCTTTTCCACCAGTCTGCCGTACTCGTTTTTGATTTCGGTGTAGGAATATTCCGCGCCGCGGTAGCCGTAGAGGATCTGCAGGCTTTTCCAGAGCTTCGCCTGCCATTCGTCGGTGTTGATGTCAATGAGGGTGCCGTAAAGGTCAAAGATATAGTTCTGATACATGGTTTTCTCCTTTGGATAAGTCCGATTTTGATTGCATTGGATGAAAAAATATGGTAGAATTCTGTTAGTTATCGAAATTTGGAGGTGGGTGTATGACAAAAAAGGAAATCGCGCACGCGGCAGTCGACGCGCTCAAAGCGGAATATCCCGACGCGAAGTGCTCGCTCGATTACAAAACGCCGCTGCAGCTGCTGATCGCTACGCGGTTGTCGGCGCAGTGTACGGACGCGCGTGTCAATCTCGTGACGCCCGCGCTGTTTGAACGCTTTCCCGACGCGGAGAGCTTTGCGCAGGCAGAGGTGTCGGAGGTCGCGGAGTACATCAAGTCCTGCGGGCTGTTCAAGACCAAATCGCGCGATATTGTGGCGATGGCGCAGATGATACTTGATGATTTCGGCGGCGAGGTGCCTGACAATATCGACGACCTCACCAAGCTTCCGGGAGTGGGACGCAAGACCGCTAACCTGATCTGCGGCGACGTCTACGGAAAGCCCGCCGTGGTGGTGGACACCCACTGCATCCGTATCACGACACGGCTCGGTCTGCATAAAGAAACCGACCAGAAAAAGATAGAAACCGCGCTGCGCAGGCTGCTGCCTCCCGAGGAGAGCAACAACTTCTGTCACAGGCTGGTGCTGCACGGCAGAGCGGTCTGCACCGCGCGCTCCCCGAAGTGCGCACAGTGCTGCATGAACGGCTTTTGCCGCTTCGGGAGAACGGAGCTGAAAAATGGACATTAAGCTTCTCGCGTTGGATTTGGACGGAACCGTCCTGCGCAGCAATAATACGCTGTCCGCAGGGATGAAAACCGCCCTTGAAAAAGCCGTTGACAGCGGCTTGGAGGTCGCCGTCGCGAGCGGCAGACCGTATTCCTCGATGCCGCAGGACATTTTGAATATCGACGGCATCGACTGGGTGATCGCCTCCAACGGCGCGTCGATCTATCACCGCGGCGAGCGGCTGCGGGCGCTGAAGCTCAGGGAGCAGGATGTGCTGGATATCCTCGACCTGACAAAGGCGCATGACCTGATTTGGGAGGCGTTCATCGACGGCGTCGCCTGCACCGACAAGCGGTACTATGACGATCCTATGCGCTACGGCTGCAGCGCGGCTTACGTCAGCTATGTCAGGGGTTCGCGCGATGTGAGCAGCGATATGCGCGGCTTTATCCGCGACCACCGCAGGGTGCTGGACAGCATCGAATTTGTCTGTCCCGAACAGACGCTGCGCGAGCGTCTTTGGGACAATATCGCACGGGAGGTCGAGGGCGTTTATATCACCTCATCCTCGGCGCATTTCGTGGAATTTATGCACGCCGACGCCACCAAGTCGGGAGCCGTCGGATGGCTGTCCGAGCGGCTCGGAATCGCGCAAAATGAGATCGCCGCCGCGGGCAACGCCGACAACGACAGGGATATGCTCCTGCACGCGGGACTCGGCGTCGCGGTCAGCAATGCGACGCCCGCGTGCCTTGACGCCGCCGACTGGATTGTCGGCAGCTGCGACGAGGACGGCGTGAGCGAGCTGATCGAGCGGCTGATCGGCGAAAGGGGAGCGAAATAGTCAGTACTGCGGCGGTTTATTTTTCGGGTACGGCAGTCTTTTCACCCGTGAGGAACTCGATGCTGCGCTCGATCGCGTCCACCGAGGTGCCCCAATCCTGTCCCTTGTTGCGGTAGTCAAACATCGAGACGAAGTGCTTGATGTCGCCGTAGAGCGCTTCCATGTAGTTCTTTGTCAGCGCTGCGGTGTCGGCGTGGAACTCGCCGAGCAGCTTGGACGGGATGCCGCCGCGTGCCATCGCAGCGGTCATGATGTACTGATAGTGCTTCAGGCAGATGAACGGCTGCTCGCGGTACAGCTCACGGAATTCGCCGCCCTTTGCCCATTCCATGAGCACGAGCGATACAAGGTGCGCGACGTTCGAGGCGATGCGGTCGCAGACGTAGCAGGAGCCGAGCATGTCACGCAGTCCCTCAAGCTTCTTCTTATCGGGCTTGCCGCCGTCTTTTTTGGGCAGATAATTCGCCATGACCTCCTCCATGTGCGTTTCGAGAAGAAGGGCGTTCGGCAGACGGTTGCCCAGCATCAGCATCCGCGAGAAGTGGCGGTGGCAAAAGCCTTTTTTGTTGGTGGCGACGCGGACGCTCGGCTCCATCATCGCGTCACCCGTGATGTACTGCACGCCCTGTTCCTCGAGCATCTCCTCCATGCGGCAGACGGGACAGCCGCACTTCGGGCGGAACAGGTCGTTGATGGGGATAGTCAGAATGGTTTCACTCATCATCAAAACTCCTCAATAATATTGATAGATACATTGTACCATATTCCGCTGCAATATGGTATCTTTTTTTCGGAAAAGGATGTGAAAAATATGACGGATTCCGTGTTAGTGATTCAGAATGTCAGCGACCTCGACCTTGTGCAGACGCTCGACTGCGGTCAGAGCTTCCGCTGGACGCAGATCGCGGACCATTCCTTTGCGGGCGTCGCGTTCGGCAGAGCGGTCACGGTCACGCTCGACGGGACAAATCTGCGTATTGAGAACGCGCCCGAGAGCGACAGGGCGCTGTGGGAGGACTACTTTGACCTCTCACTCGACTACGGCGGTATCCGCCGCGAGCTGAGCGCGCTGCACCCTGTTCTGCATGAGGCGGCGGACTACGCCGCAGGCATCCGTATTCTGCGGCA
Source organism: Ruminococcaceae bacterium P7 (assembly GCA_900100595.1). Lineage (GTDB taxonomy): Bacteria > Bacillota > Clostridia > Oscillospirales > Acutalibacteraceae > Ruminococcoides. The sequence continues at coordinate 20,900 of FMUA01000018.1, read as the reverse complement.
GGAGCCGTATGAGGCGCTGTGCACCTTCATCATCTCGCAGAACAACAACATCAAGCGCATCAAGGGCATCGTGCAGCGGCTTTGCGAGAGCTTCGGCGAGCCGCTCGCGGGCGGTTATTTCACTTTTCCGACAGCCGAAACGATGTCGCTGCTCAGTGTGGAGGATTTGGCGCCGCTGCGTGCAGGCTTCCGTGCGAGATATCTGATCGACGCGGCGCAAAAGGTCAGCGCGGGTGAAATCGACTGGGAGCTGTGCCGCACGGGGGACTACGAACAGGCGCGGCGTGAGCTGATGAAGATCACGGGCGTCGGCGTAAAGGTCGCGGACTGCACGTTATTGTTCGGACTGCACCGCGTGGAGGCGTTTCCGCTGGACGTCTGGATGAAGCGCGCGATGGAGCGGTTGTTCCCCGATATGACGCCCGCGGATTTCGGCAGCTATGCGGGCATCGCCCAGCAGTATATTTTCCATTTCAGCCGCATGCATCCCGAGATGTTTGTGTGAGGAATCCGCATAAACTCTTGACATCAGCGCTTTAATGCGGTAAAATAAGCGTTAGCATGTTTTTTGAATCAATCATAAGGGGTTATGAATTACTATGAAATTAACAGGTGCGGAAATCATTTGCGAATGTCTGCTGGAGCAGGGTGTCGACACCGTATTCGGCTATCCCGGCGGCGCTGCGCTCAATACCTATGACGCGCTCTACCGCTACAGCGACAGAATTAACCATATTCTCACCGCCCACGAACAGGGCGCTTCCCATGCGGCGGACGGCTATGCCCGTTCGACAGGTAAAACGGGCGTGGTGCTCACCACCTCGGGTCCCGGTGCGACGAACATCGTTACGGGTCTTGCCACAGCCAATATCGATTCGATTCCTATGGTGGCGATCACCGCCAACGTCAACACCGACCAGCTCGGCAGAGACAGCTTTCAGGAGGTCGACATCGTCAACATCGTCAAGCCCATCACCAAGGCAAGCTGGCTGGTTGAGCGCGTCGAGGATCTCGCGCCCTCTATCCGCAAGGCGTTCGCGCTTGCCAAGGACGGCAGAAAGGGTCCCGTCCTGATCGACGTTCCCAAGGATATCACCGCGCAGTCGGCGGAATATTTTCCCGAAGAACCCGCGCGTTCCAAGATGATCAAAATAGAGAATCCCGACAGCATCCGCAGGGTGCAGGAGCTGATCCGCAATGCTAAGCGTCCGATGATCTACGCGGGCGGCGGCATTCTCAGCGCGGACGCCTGCAAGGAGTTCCTCGCGTTCGCGGAGCTGATCGACGCGCCCGTATGCTGCTCTCTGATGGCTCTCGGCGCGATTCCTGCCAGTCATCCGCTCTTTATCGGCAACATCGGCATGCACGGCGGCTATGAAACGGGCAAGATCACTGCGGAATGTGACCTCATGATTTCCTGCGGCGCGCGTTTCTCCGACAGAGTCGCGGGCGACCGCGAGAAGTTCGGTGAGCAGGCGAAGATCGTCCAGCTCGAAATCGATAAGAAAGAAATCAACAAGAACGTCCGCGTGGATGAGTATGTCCTCGGCGACCTCAAATCGAGTGTTACCGCGCTCACCGTCGGTCTCGAGCAGCAGAAGCACTCCGAGTGGCTCGCGCAGATCGATGTATGGAAGCACGAGCTCGACAGCGTGAAGCCCTATGAGGATGAATATCCGCAGCCGCACGACATCATCTATGCGGTCAACGGGCTGAAAAAGCCGACCGATATCATCGCGACCGACGTCGGCCAGCACCAGATGTGGGTCGCCCAGTTTGCCAAGATCGAGGCAGAGAGAACCCTCCTGACCTCGGGCGGCATGGGTACGATGGGCTTCGGCATGGGCGCCGCTATCGGCGCGCAGATCGCGCATCCTGACAGACGCGTATTCCTGTTTACAGGCGACGGCAGTTTCCATATGAATCTCAATGAGCTTGTCACGCTCAAATCCTACAATCTGCCGATTATCGTGCTCGTGATGAACAACGCGGTGCTGGGCATGGTACGCCAGTGGCAGAAGCTGTTCTACGGCAGCCGCTTCTCCCAGACCGACCCGCACAGAGCGACCGATTTCGTCAAGCTCGCCAACGCGTTCGGCGTGGAGGGTATGCGCATCGCCCACGACGATGATATCATGCCTGTTCTCGAAAAGGCGATCGCGCTCAACGCGCCCGTCGTGATCGACGTGCAGATCAGCCCCGACGAGAATGTTCTTCCCATGATTCCCCCGGGAAAGACCGTCAACGAGATCGTTACGGAAATGGATTGAAATATTTGAAAAGAGGTACCCGACGAAAGGGTACCTCTTTGTGATTATTATGGGAGAAAAAGTTTTCTGCTCTCTCGAAATTGCCTGCGGGGCTTCCCGTCGCTCGCCTTCAAATCCGGTTATCAGCCTTTTTGCCGAGGTAAAATAAAAGCAGGCACCCCTAAGGCTAATTCTCATAAGGATGATTTGAAATCACAAGAAAAGCAGCCGATTGGGAGCCCAAAACAGGACACCGTACAGAGTAAATAATTCTGTGCGGTGTTTTTATTTTTACATCTTGACAAGCTAAAAGTTATTAGCTATAATAAAGCTAACAACTTTTAGCCTTATTATTTGGAGGGAATTATGTCTACAAAAGATAGAATACTGGAAGAAGCGCTGACGCTATTTGCTGAGAACGGATACGACGGAACGGGCGTAGAACAAATCGCCGAGAAGGTCGGAATCAAAGCTCCGTCACTCTACAAGCATTTTAAGGGTAAAGAGGATATTATGACTGCGCTGATTGATTCGGCGGAAGAACGTTACGAGGAATCCTTCGGATCGGAGCAGCACATCGGAGAGATCCCGGAAAGCAGGGAAGATTTCGTCCGCGCGACAATGGGTAGGATTGCATTTACCATGCACGACCCGATGATCAGGAAAATACGCAAGTTCCTTGTACAGGAGCAATTTCGTAATGAAAGACTTGCCGAAATCACTACCCGCCATCAGCTTGTCGGAATACAGAAGATGTATGAGAAAATTATCGAAGTGATGATGAAGAGCGGTCTGTTTATCCATGACGACCCAGCACTTCTCTCAATAGAGTTGGTATCACCTGTTGTCCTTTGGGTATCCAAAGCAGACAGACAGCCGCAATATGAGCAGGAAATCATGGACAGCATCGAAAAGCATATCCGCCATTTTTGCGATGTGTATATGAAGGAATAACAAATGGTATTTAACGAAAAACTGCAAAAACTAAGAAAAGAGCAAAATCTGACGCAGGAGGAATTGGCGGAGAAGCTTTTTGTTTCCCGAACGGCGATCTCCAAATGGGAGTCGGGCAGAGGGTATCCGAGAATCGACTCATTAAAGGTGATCGCGAAATATTTTCAAATAACGATTGATGAACTGATAGGGAACGAAGAAATAATATCTCTTGCTGAGCAGGATATCAAGGAGAATAAGAAAAAGCACACCGCGCTGATCTGCGGTGTGTTGGATTGCTTTATCACATTGCTGTTCTTTCTTCCGCTGTTCGGCAACGGCGATTCAAGCGGCGCGTCGGTGACGGTGTTCTCGTTGACAGGAGTCAGTGGATGGCTGAAGATCGTGTTTATTGTCGCGATCGGTCTGACGGTGCTCAACGGTTTCTGCGGCGTGGTGCTCGGCAGCTTCGACAAGCCTGTTTGGAACAAGCGCGTCGTTATCGCGGGCTTGGTACTGTCAGTTTTGACGGCGGCTTTGTTTATTTTGTCGAGACAGCCGTATGCAGGTGTATTCTGCCTTTTTGTGCTGATTATAAAGGGCATTTTGCTCCTGAAAAGCAAATGACACGGAGCGTATCATCACTGTGAAAGCGCGTTTCTTGCGGTATCATTCGATTTCTTCTAAAATGAGCTCAGTTCATTTTGAAAGGATGATATGCATGAAACACAGAAAACTACTCACAGCAGGAATCGGATTGTTGCTGACGGTCATCTTGATCGCGCTCGTCCGTTTGGTCGACGCCGCGCCGATCGGAGCGCAGGGGACAAGCATCGGACTGTCGCACCTCAATCAATTCGTCTTTGACTTGTTCGGGGTGAATATGCTCTGGTACAACATCACGGACTGGCTCGGGGTCGCGGCGGTTCTGACGGGCTTCGTTTTCGCGGTAACGGGATTGGTGCAGCTGATCAAGCGAAGAAGTCTGTTGAAGGTCGACCGTGAGATACTTTCCTTAGGCGGTCTTTACATCGTCGTGATTGGGCTCTATCTTTTCTTTGAAAATGTGATCATCAACTACAGACCGATCATCATGCCCGATAACACGAGCCCCGAGGCTTCCTTTCCGTCGTCGCATACGATGCTCGTCTGCGTGATCATGGGAAGCGCCGCCATGCTGATTAACAGGTATATAAGAAACAAACCGCTGAACCGGATTCTTCGGGCGGTCTGCTATGTCATCATCGGCGTGACGGTCGTTGGCAGATTGATCGCGGGCGTTCACTGGTTCACGGACATACTCGGAGGAATATTGATAAGCGTCACCTTGCTGTCGCTTTATGAGGAGGTCATCAGCCATGGAAAATAACTATATCATTCGATTAGAGAAAAAAGAGGAATATAGAGCGGTCGAAAACCTTGTCCGAGAATCGTTCTGGAATGTCTACCGACCGGGCTGCAGCGAGCATTATGTGATTCATGTGCTGCGCGATGATCCGGCATTCATCAAAGAGTTAGATTTTGTGATGGAGCAGGACGGCAGAATCATCGGTCAGAATATGTTTATGCGAACAATCATCGAAGCCGACGACGACAGAACGATTTCCGTGCTGACAATGGGTCCGATTTGTATTGCGAACGATTTGAAGCGGCAGGGCTACGGCAAGGCTTTGCTTGACTATTCCTTGGAAAAGGCAGCCGCGCTCGGTTTCGGCGCGGTGTTGTTTGAGGGAAACATCGACTTCTACGGCAAGAGCGGCTTTGACTTTGCGAGCAAATTCGATATCCGCTATCACGACCTGCCCGAGGACGCGGATTCGTCGTTCTTCCTCTGCAAGGAGCTGAAAAAGGGCTATCTCGACGGTATCAGCGGCGTGTATCAAACGCCGCAGGGCTACTATGTAGACGATGCGGAGGTTGAGGAGTTTGACAAAGACTTTCCGCAAAAAGAAAAGCAGAAACTTCCGGGACAGATTTTTTGATGATGACAGGAGGAAAGAATATGAAACTCACCTATGAAAAGAAATAATGTTCGGGAAAAATCAAATGAACACTTTACATATTTAACAAAAGAACAGTGGGAGGAAATATGAAAACAGCAATCATTTATTATTCCATGAGCGGCAATACCACATATGTCGCAAATATTCTGAAAGAACAGCTTGATCCAGAAGTTGACTTGATTGAGATAAAGCCTGTCAAGGCGTTCCCCGACAGCGGCTTCAAGAAGTTTTTGTGGGGCGGAAAAAGCGCTGTTATGGCACAGAAACCCAAACTGCAACCTTACACATTTGACGAGGAAAAGTATGATCAAATCATTATCGGATTTCCTGTATGGGCAAGCAGAATCGCGCCGCCGGTTCGCACCTTTGTTGAGGAAAACAAGTCTGCTCTCAAAAGCAAAAGCATATCCGCCTTCGCCTGTCAGGCAGGCTCAGGAGGAGAAAAAGCACTCAGCGGCTTAAAGAGCCTAATAGGAATCGAAGCATTCAAAGCATCTATGATTCTCATTGAGCCAAAAGAAAAGCTGTCAAGCATATATGACGGCATCATAAAAGATTTTTGCGGTAAAGTATTATGAAAGCACAATTCAAACACTACAATATAGAAGATTATGAAGCTGTCTGCGACTTTTTGATCGAACTGAACCGCGAAAATCAGAACCATATCAACTGGAACTGGGCGCGGTTTGAGTGGATGATGGAACACCCTGAGTTTGACAAAAGCCTTATTGATTCTATCGGGCTTTGGTTAGACGGTGAGAAGGTCGTCGGCGCGGCAATTTACGACATGTATTTCGGCGAGGCGTTTTGTGGCGCACTACCCGGATACAGCGATCTCTATGATGAGATACTCGATTACGCTTATCGGAATCTGAAGGATGAAAACGGCTTGGGAATCGCGATTTGTGATGAAAACGTAAAAGAAAACGCGTCAGTAAAACGTGCAGGTTTTACACTTTCCGAACAGTCTGAAACGGTGATGAGCATAAGGCTCAGCGAACCCTTGCCCGTACAGCTCCCGGAACATTTTTGCATTACCGAGCTTGACCCCACAAAGGAACCGTATGCTTTTCAATGGCTGTTGTGGCAGGGCTTTGACCACGGAACGGACAGAGAGGTGTTTGAGCACGAGGGGGATCTCATTTCGGAAATCCCCGTGTTCCGCAGGCATTTCGATCCCACACTCAGTATCGCGGCGGAAAGTAGTGACGGAGAATATGTTTCCTATTGCTGTCTGTGGTACAGCGATAAAGCCGACTATGCCTATGTCGAGCCTGTCTGTACTGTCCCTTCATACAGAGGCAAAGGGATAGCAAAAGCAGTCATTTATGAAGCGTTGAACCGTGCCAGAGCACTCGGCGCGAAAAAGGCGTATGTTATCTCGGATACCAAGTTTTACAAAAAGCTGGGCTTTGAAAAAGAATACAGGTTTTCGTTTTATTGGAAAAAGCCCTTAACAGTCAACGGTACGGAATATCATATCTTTAATCTGCTCGGCAAGGGCAAGGGCGGATACTCCTACCTTGCTCGGCGTGACGGCAGGCAATACGTCGTCAAGCAGATTCACCATGAGCCGTGCGATTACTACACTTTCGGCAACAAAATCGAAGCCGAGCGAAATGACTATGAACGGCTGAAAAACGCGGATATCAGAATCCCCGAAATGCTCGATATTGATATCGAAAACGAACGGATTGTCAAGGAATATATCGACGGCGATACCATTTTTGATTTAGTAAAAAACGGCGAATCTGTCGAGATTTTTCTTCCGCAAGTCAAAGAAATGGCAGATCTTGCAAAGGCGGCAGGGCTGAATATCGACTACTTCCCGACAAATTTTGTCGTTCAGGACGGCTTGCTGTGGTACATCGACTACGAGTGCAACAAATATATGGAAGAATGGAGCTTTGAAAACTGGGGCGTGAAATACTGGTCACGCACACCGGAATTTGAGGAATATTTGCGTAATCATTAAGGAGAGTGGCGGCAATGAAAATATTAGTCATCAACGGAAGCCCGAAAAAAGAAAAAAGCGACACCATGCACATCACCCGCGCCTTTCTGGACGGGATGAACGAGGTGTCGCAAAACGAAGTACATATCATTCATGCGATTGACAAGCATATCGAATACTGCACAGGCTGTTTTGCCTGTATGAGAAACGGCGGCAACTGCATCCACAACGACGATATGCGCGGTATTTTGGAAGAAATCCTCGACAGCGATTTACTGATTTGGAGCTATCCGCTCTACTGCTACGGTATGCCCGCGCCGTTGAAGGCTCTGCTCGACCGCACATTGCCGCTATCATCAATGGCGATGCAGAAGGTCGGCGACCGCTATGAACACGTCGGTCAGGCGGATTTCAGCCACCTGAAATATGTGATGATCTGCGGCTGCGGCTTCCCGAACAGCAAGCATAACTTTGAGCCTGCGGTCATGCAGTTTACAAGGTGTTTTCCAAACGAACACACGATGATCACCGTGCCCGAAAGTCCGATGTTCAACGCGCCCGAAGCAGCTGTCGTCACTGTCCCACGCTTGGAGCTTGTCAAAAAGGCGGGAATGCAGTACGCTGAGAACGGCGCCATCAGCGATGAACTTCTAAAGGAAATCACCTCTCCGATGATACCCGAGGAGCAGTATGCAGAAATCGTCAATGGAACGGTCGGTTGAATCTAAGCTAACGATATATTTTGACGAGCCGTTTTGGGTAGGCGTGTTTGAGAAGCTTGACGGCGGTAAGCTGTCCGTATGCAAGGTCACCTTCGGCGCGGAGCCGACCGACGCTCAGGTCTGGGAGTTCATTCTTTCGAACTACCGCAGACTGCAATTCTCCGCACCGGTCAAGGCGGAGCAAAAGCAAAACGCCGACAACCCCAAACGCCGTCAGCGGAACGCGCGAAAACAGATGGAATCTTCGGGTATCGGCACAAAGTCACAGCAGGCGCTGCAAAAGCAATATGAGGAAAACAAAACTGAGCGCAAACGAACGACCCGCGAGCAAAGAGAAGCCGAAAAACAGCGGCAATTCGAACTAAAACAGCAAAAGCGCAAAGAAAAACATAGAGGACATTAGAGAGGTAAAATGATGCCGAAAGAAATCAATCCAAAAAAGGAGTTTGTTTACTACCAAAAAGAATTAGATTGACAAATTCCAATTTGGAGGTTTGTTAAAAAAGCTGTAAGAATAAGGAAGAGAGCCACGGAAAGATATGATTATACTGATAACCGGCGCATCCCACACCGGGAAAACGCTTCTCGCACAAAGGATGCTGGAACAATACAAATACCCCTATCTGTCGATCGACCATCTGAAAATGGGGCTAATACGCAGCGGGAATACAGAACTGACGCCCTTGAGCGACGATAAGGCGCTGACAGCGTATCTCTGGCCGATCGTTCGGGAGATGATTAAAACTGCCATCGAGAACGATGAACTCTTTTCGCTGATCACGCCCGAATTGTATGAATTGTTAGGATGCAAAGGCGTTCTGACCAAAGCTCCGATATTCGCGGTAGAAAGAATCAAAGCGATCCGAAAAGCAGGCTTTACAAAATCAGAACATATGCTGATCGGAAAAGCCGGTTTTGCCTATGATGGGTATTGGACAATCAAATAGTTTTATCAAATTATAAGCAACAATCGGTTGCTTTTCATCGCATTGCTTCTATGTTATCATTACATCAGGAGGTGTTAGTATGAACACAAAGGAAGTAATTTATGAACTCAGGACAAAGAACGGAATGTCACAGGATGAGCTTGCCGAAAAGGTTTTTGTGACCCGTCAGGCGGTATCCCGCTGGGAGAACGGCGAAACCGTACCAAATACCGAAACCCTGAAGCTGCTGTCGGAGCTTTTCGGCGTTTCGATCAACACGCTGCTCGGCGCGCCGCGTCAACTTGTCTGTCAGTGCTGCGGCATGCCGCTCCAAGATGAACTAATCGGAAAAAACCAGGATGGAACGCTGAATGAGGATTACTGCAAATGGTGCTATGCCGACGGCGAGTATACTTACAGCGATATGGATGAGTTGATAAACATCTGCATCCCTCACATGGTCAAGAAAGGTTTTTCCGAAGAACAGGCACGCGCGTATATGAAAGAAATGCTGCCCAAGCTCGATTACTGGAAAAGATATGAAGAGTTCAGTGACAACGGACAGTTTGAAGCATTCAAGAAAAGCCTTATTGATGAAATCAACGCCCTTCATATCGAGGGTGTGCCGAAGATTGAAAAGCTGAACGCGCTTGTTGGCAAGTACGTCAACCAAAACGGCTGCACCCCTTCTGCGAGGTACAGCCGTTATCTTTATGCCGCTCTGTTTTGGTTTGCGTTCAGCAAGGTTTCAAAGGTGTTTGCCGCGTTTGCGAACCGAAGCCATTATGCCTTGCCCTCCAACTGCTCTTTGGCGTTCCTGACCGCGTCGGTCAGTGCCGAGAGCATATAATTGTCGAGTATCTCGTGCGCCAGCATGGGCTTTCCCGAGATGTTCCTGCCGCGGGGAATTGCCTTTTCCGCTGCTTCGAGGTCGTTGAATATCGTGCCGTTGGAAAACACATGGACGACCTGCGCTTCCTCGCCTCTGTTCATTAAGTACTCCGCCAGCCGCAGCAGCACCGACTGACCGTTGCAGGAATAACCGTCCTCCTGCTGCCGATAGTCCAGCTCGCCGAGTATGTAGTTGAGCGTTCCGATGATCTCCTTGGGACTTTCAAAATTCGTCGGGTCGTTGATGGCGCTGAGCGTCTGCACCGCTTTGTCGTCAAGCCCCGTGACCCGGCAAATCATCGCCGTGTCGGGCGACACCGTCCTGACCTCCGACAAGCCCAGGAGCCAGTCGGCGGATACGTTAAAATACCGCGCGTACATGACGATGAAGTCTGTTGTCAGGTTGCGCGTGCCGTTGTAGTGCTTGGTGATGGTCGAAACGTCGCAGCCCATTTCGTCGGCGATCGCCTGCCTCGGCAGCTCGGTTTCGTCAATCAGAGTGCGCAAGCGTTCTACGGTAATATTCATTTTGTCACACATATGTTCCCATCCTTTCTCCCGTTGCGAGTTTGTCACAACTTGCCCTAAAACTCTTGTAAATTAATTCTGTCACAATTATAATTAAATTGTGACAAGTTACTTTCGATTACTATTTTAGCCGAAAAGCAGCCGCTTGTCAAGAGATATTGAGAAAGGAAGGAAAGAATATATGAAAATATTAAACGATATCAGCCTTAACAACAGCCAACAGACCGTCCGCAAAATCCCGCGCATGAGAACCGTGCATGAGGCGGCGCAGGAGCTGAAACAGCTCGACCCGAGCACCGCCGTGACGGAGTACCATATCCGCAGGCTCGTGCTGAGCGGCAAGCTGCCGAAAATCAAGGCGGGCAAGAAGTACCTGATCAACCTCGACCTGCTGCTGGACTATTTAGCGCAGCCGTGCGAAGAGGTGTATGGTGGGGTGGCGCAAGGTGCGGATTGATATCCACTGTTCCAACGCTTACCAGAACGCGCAAAACTGCCTGTATCCGCATAACGCCGTCGCCGAGAACGCGGAGGCGTTTGAAAAGCTCGTGCGGAACGACCATGTTTTCTTCGACTTCAAGGATGGCTACCGCTCGATCAAGAACTTCCTCGGCGCGAATGTGGCGGCGCTCGACTGCGACAACGACCACAGCGACAACGGAGCCGACTGGCTGACGCTCCGAAAGCTGACCGAAATATTCGGCGAGGTCAGTTTCGTCGCTTACACGAGCCGCAACCATATGAAGCAGAAGGGGTCAAGATCGCCCCGACCGAGGTTCCATATCCTCTTTCCGATCGAGAGGATAAGCTCGGCGGAGGAGTATGCGGCGCTGCTGAAACGGGTGCAGCATTATCTGCCCGTATTCGATGAAAAAGCGCTCGACGCAGGGCGGTTCTATTTCGGCAACAGGGAGGCGAAGGCGTACTTTCACGAGGGGAGTATGACGATCAAAGAATTTCTCGATGAGGAGGAAATGTGGGGCAATGTGACGTTTCATACAGTCCCTCCTTTGAATAACAACGGCTGTGAGCCGCTTTTGGAGCTAACCGATAAGACAGTCCAAGACAGCCAAAACAACGCGGCACAGCCGAACCACGGCGAAATGATACCCGAAGGCAGCCGCAACGCCACGCTCTCACATATCGCGGGCAAGCTGCTGAAACGCTACGGGAACAGCGACGGCAGGGCGCTCGATGAGTATAGGAAAGCCTGCGACCGCTGTGAACCGCCGCTTGATATCAAAGAGATCGAAACGATCTGGAAAAGCGCGGAGAAGTTTTACGGCAAAATCGCAGCCTCGGAGAATTACATACCACCCGAGGAATATGAAAAGCAGTACAACGAAAACCATGTTATGACCCGCCGTTTATCCGACACTGCCGATAATGCGAATGCCTCCAAAGGCGGATTGGATGCAACGTCACGTTGCCCTAAATGGGAATCCCCCGTATCGTTTGACGAGCCGAACCTGCCGCCGTTCCCGGTCGGTACCCTGCCCGATACGGTGAAGGACTATGTCCTCGGACTTGCCGAGAGCACCCAGACCCCCGTGGATATGTGCGCGTGCTCGGTGCTGGCGGCGCTGGCGCTGTGCGTGCAGGGACGCTATAAAATCCAAGGCAAGCCCGACTGGGTCGAGCCGCTGAACCTCTATGTGGTGTCCATCGCCGAGCCGAGCGAGAGAAAATCGGCTGTCATCAGCGCAGTGGCAAATCCGATCACCGCCTATGAAGCCGAGGAAAACAAGCGCCGCGCACCGCTGATCGAAAAGAGCAAGATGAAGCTGCGCGTGCTGGAGCAGGAGCAAAAGGCGATGGAAAGCAAAATGGCAAAGAAGCAGGACGTGAAGGAGGAGGACTTTCTGAACCTCGCAAGTGAGATCGCGGATTTCAAGGTCATGCAGCCGCTCAAGCTATATGTGGACGATATCACCACCGAAAAGCTCAGCTCGTCGCTGAGCGAGAGCGGCAGAACGGCGATCCTCTCCTCCGAGGGAGGCATTTTCGATTTGCTGGCGGGTCTGTATTCCAAGAGCGTGAACATCGACGTTTTTCTCAAAGCCTATTCGGGCGACACGATCCGCGTTGACCGCATCGGCAGACCGAGCGAGAGTATCAAAGACCCGGCGCTGACGATTTTGCTGACCGTGCAGCCGAACGTGATAGCGGGCATGATGAGCAACGGCACGTTTCGGGGGCGCGGGCTGACGGCGAGGTTTTTGTATTGTATCCCGCGTTCACTGGTGGGAAAAAGGCGGTTCAGTACCGAGCCGATACCGTATGAAGCGAAGCAGCGCTACCGCGAGATCATCGCGGATATGCTGGACGAGGAAAAGGACGAGCCGGAGCTTATCACGCTCAGTCCCGAGGCGCTCACATTGCTCGAGGATTTCTCCGTGAGCCTTGAGCCGAAGCTGCGCGGCGAGTACGCCGACATTTCCGACTGGGCAGGCAAATTAGTCGGCAACGTGCTAAGGCTTGCGGGGGTACTCACAAGAGCGGACAAGCCGAGGTTGGAAGGAATTTCCTTCGATGACCCGCAGCCGCTCGTCACAAGCGCCGCGATCATGCAGAACGCTATCACGCTGGGCAGCTACTTCATTCAGCACGCCAAGGCGGCGTATGATCTGATGGGCGCGGACGAAGTGACCGAAAACGCGAAATACATTCTGAATGCCGTGACCAAACGCAGGCTCGAAAAGTTCACGCGCAGAGATGTGATGAGGTTGTGCCGCCGGTTCAGGACAGCCGGTGAGGTGCAGCCGGCGCTGGATGTCCTGGTCGACCGCGGCTTTCTGTGGGAGGACGTCAAGGCAGCGGAGGGGTTCAAGAAGCCAAAGGGCGCGGATTACCTTGTCAATCCAATGTTATATGAACCCGAAACATAGTATTGTCCCGTATTGTCACGCGTCACACGGGTATGTCGATATTGTCGTCATTTGTGATGGTTACTCATTGATGTACTATATATACATAAAAAAATCATTCGCTTACCTTAGGGACACGTGACAATAGCGGACAATACGAGGGGGCTGATAATCCCCACGTTTCCTATTACGGACAGCGGCGCAGGGTACCGTGTGCAAAAAACGCGTTTTCAAAGGGGTAATAACCCCAATAATCATACACAAAAAAACGGGCGGGATTTCTACGAGTAAAAAACTTGCAATCCTGCCCGAACAGAGCGAATATAGAGCTTATACTAATACCTAATAAAAAGTGGACAGCCTTTGCGGTCTATTTTCCGCAATACTTCGTTGTCGTCCTTGCATGGCGTCAGCCTTGCGGCGTCCTTCGCCTCGTCTAGCGAAAAATACCCTCGCAAATCCAAGTCTACTTTCTATCAGGAATTAGTATTACAAGGAGGCGCTAATATGGCATCAATCACAAAACGAAAAGACAGTTACTTCGTTGCGGTATCCTGTGGTTATGACCAAAACGGCAGGCAAATCCGCCGAACAATGACATACAAGCCCGAGGCGAACATGACGGAACGCCAGATTCAAAAAGAGGTGCAGCGGCAGGCGGTTTTGTTTGAGGAGCAGGTGCGCAACGGTCAAGTCAGCTCTGACGGAAGGCTCAAGCTCGCCGATTTTGTGCCTAGTATCTCGAGACCGCCAAGCAACGTCTGTCGCCCTATGTTTACGAGCGCTACACGCATATTATCGATCTCGGCATTATTCCGCCGCTCGGGCATTTAAAGCTCAGGGACATCCGCCCGGTTCACATTCAGCGCTTCATCGACGACCTTTCAAAGCGCGACACACACCTCGACGGAAAGCCCGGAAAGCTATCGCCCTCGACTGTTCGCCGTTACTATACGATGATTTGCTCGCTGATGAAAAGCGCCTACAAGCTCGAATTAATCGGCGTCAATCCCGCCGAACGTGAGCGTATCACCCTGCCGAAGCTCGAGGAGGAGCAAACGGAAATCTTTACCGAACAGGAGCTCGACGATTTGCTCCAAGCGCTTGAGGACGAGCCGCTGATGTTTCGCCTGCTTATTCATATGGCGCTGAATACGGGGTGCCGCCGCGGTGAACTCATGGGGCTGAAATGGAGCGACATCGACTTTACAACCGGTGTTCTCACCATCAGCCGCAGCAATTATAAGCTGACAGGGGACAAGGAGGTCAGGAGCAAATCCACTAAGACGGGCAAAAGCAGGAGGATCATGCTGCCTGCGTACTGCATTTCCATGCTCAAATGTTACCGCGCGGAACAGACAGGGCTGCGGCTCAGACTCGGTGACGCGTGGCACGGAGACGACTGGATTTTCATTCAGGCGGACGGCAAGCCGATGTACCCGACTACGCCGACACAGTGGTTCTCGAAGTTTCAAAAGCGCAATGACTTGCCGCACCGCAAATTGCACGCCCTGCGCCACACCTCAGCGACGCTGCTGCTGAGCAACGGCACCAATATCAAAAACGTAGCAGCCCGCCTCGGCCACACCCAGCTCAAAACCACCAACCGCTACGTCCACGCCGTTGAGCAGGCGGAAAGGCAGGCGGCGAATACGCTCGAGCTGTTGCTGGGAGGGAATAGAAAGACGGGGTGAGACAGATTTTGTATTTGATAATCCGAAGATACCCCATATATTGTATCTGGAAAAAATAAAAAAATATTTCTCAAAAAACTATTGAAAATATTACTTATAAGTAATATAATGGTAGTATAAATAATATAATTTCTGGGTACAAATAGTATGGATGAAGCATCATTTGAGAAAACAATAATAGAGAAAAATTTATCGGATAGTTTTATTTTCCACGATTTGTTTGTGGAGGAATTTGTTGCGTCTGTTACCAATTCGGGCGAGGAAAAGCTGATTATCAATCAATTCATTCACAGACTAAATGTGATAAAGTTATTAGATAATTTGAACTGTGGTTTAAAATGGCTTGAGTATCTAAAATCCTGCGGCTTGTATTCGCTTCATATTGATACAAAATCCAAGAATTTTAGGTTGTTGTTTTCTGTAGAAAAAAACGGAAAGATATTCTTACGCTTGTTTGACGAGAAGTCGGGCAAAAAACAAACGTCTTATGCAAAAAATATTGAAATTGCTTTAGATAGAAAATAGCAATAGATTTAAAGGAGGACATTACGATGAAAGGAAACACAAAGGAAATGTATGAATTCATTTCGAATTACATTTCGAAAAGTGACATTTATGCAGCTTCCGTTATTGCAAAAATATCTGCTTTTATTATCAATTATAGATATAAGACAGGTATGACACAAAAGGAATTTGCAAAATTCATGGGCGTAACTCAGGGAATGATTTCAAAATGGGAGAGCGCTGAGTATAATTTTTCTGTTGAGAGTATTGCTCAGATTGCTGAAAAACTTGGAGTAACTGTTGATATAACATTTACACCCGAGCAAGAATACTTGGCAAATGCTAGAATCAACTCTCATTATCGGCAGGATACTCCTTGGGCGCAGGTTCTGTCGTTTGTTCCAAAGGCGCCTATTCCGACCGATCTTAATGCGGTTGCATAAAAGGGAGAAAATATGAATAATAATTACATGTCTGCTTTTCAATATATAGGAAGCAGAATTACGAGCTTGAAAATCAAAAACGATTTCGTTGACTTATTTGATTCAAATGAAGTAAAAAAAAGCATTGATGTTTCGCACGAAATATTATCAATCGAAAAAGTCAATGAAGGCAAATCTTTATTGGGAATTATTAATCTGAATATTAAAGTAAACACGAAAAAAGACAAGCAAAAATATAATATATCAATGTCAATTGAGGGTTGTTTTACTGCTCCCGATGAAATAGGAGAAGAACTATTTAAGAAAATGTTGCAGATTAACGGAATTACTTCTTTATATTCTATCGCGCGAGGATTTATTCAGAGTACAACATCACAAACCCTTATGACGGGAAATGTGCTTCTTCCAATGTTTAATGTTGCTCAATATAGTAGAGATTTAAACGAACAAAATGAGGAAGAACAAGCGGAAGATGAATAAACAAAAGTATGCCCTTGATAGTTCAGGCTGTCAAGGGCATTTTTGTTGCGTATACGCCCTCATAAACATCAACCAAACATCAAATCGGTAGTAATCGAATAGTAAGGCAAAAAGAAAATCGCTTAGGCAGCCTGATTACGGCTGGTCTAAGCGATTCCTTTTATATATTTTTCAGTAGTTTATCCGCTTTCCTTTTCAATGCAGATACTTCTTGATTATTTACTGTTTCAAGCGTTTCATTGTCATTTTGCTGGATAATAAGTTTGGTATATACCATATCTCTAAGAAAGCCTGTTAACATTGCGGCGTTTTTTACTGCTGTCTTTTCTTCGTGGTTATACTTTTTCCAATCAGTCTTTTCTTTAACAATTCCCTCAATGCGAATAAGATATTCCTCGTATTTAACGAAAACAGCAGAAATTGAAGCATTATGTTTTTTGCGGCTTCTCGAAGCTCAGCGTAGTAGGTGACAACTTCGTCGACACTTTTTGCCAGCTCCTTTGCTTGCTTTTTGTTTTCAATAGCTTTCTTTTTTAAACTACCCCCCTTGATACACAGAACGGCTCCTGTTCCGATCATTGCCGGTGCAGTGATTATTGATCCGACACCAAATGCAGCTAATCCAGCAAGCACGACTACTCCGGCACCGCCTAATCCGGAAATTACCATTTGAAAGTCAGCTGACAACTTTCTTATATCCTGTGGTTCATAGTTTGGCAATTTGATTATCGAAAAGAATCTATCCTTGAATTTCGGACGATTCTGGATTTTCTCTATGGTATCGGCATAACGTGGAAAAGTATGAAAATATGGAGCGTTTTATGAACGCCCTTCCAGAAGGTGAAAGCAAGGAAAAGGTTTTGGAGCATTACAACTTCCTCCGCAATCACGCTGGCTTTATTCAAACAAACGCCTATAAAAAAGTGCGCGAGTGGTTTGTTGAGCAGTTTCCGCTGTATCGCAAAGACCCGCTGTTTTACTTAAAGAACGAGGTTAAGGTTATCGAAATCAAGGCATTTACGGAACAAGCAGATAATAAGGGGGCATAGAGCAATTATGAAAGGTTCCAAGTATTTATCAGAAATGGTGGATGTTTCACTTCTGAAAAAAGACAAACTGAATATTATCAAAGCACCCACTGGAAGCGGAAAAACTTATTTCGCCTTAACCCACATTCCTGCGCTTGTCCATGACGCTGTTCATAATGTTGTATTCCTTATTGATACCATCAACGGCAAGGAACAAATTTTGCGAAATTATAACGCTATTTCCGAATACTATGGATGGGCGAAAGAAGCAGATGAAAATGGAATGTGGTTTGATGACGATAACAATGTTGTAATTCTGACCTATGCTAAATTTGGTACGTTATCTCAAAGATATACTGATTTCCACGCCAATTTCGACTATAGGGGAAGTGGACGCTTGCGTCCACTTCTTTCGGAAAAGGCTACGCCTTTCCCTCAATCAATAATAAAGGTGGTGTTTATCATAGATAAAATAAAAGACCTTCCCAACGAGGAATGGCGAGAAATAAAAGGCTACAGCGGCAAGTATCTTGTCAGTAATATGGGACGCATAAAGAGCCTTAAACACAGAAACGCGAAATTGCTGACGGCATTTCCGAATAACAAAGGTTATCCAAGAGTAGCATTGTGTAAAGACGGATAGCCCAAATATTTGTTAGTCAGCCGATTAGTCGCGGAGGCTTTTTGCGCGAACGCCGATCCAGCAAACGCAAATACAGTTGACCACATCGACGGCAACACACTAAATAACCGCGCCGATAATCTGCGTTGGTTATCCTTCGCGGAAAATATGCGTGAATATTCCAAAAGAAAGCGAGGAATGAAAGATGGTAAGAGCTGATTATTTTGATAACCCAGACCATTTGCCAGATTATTATGATACAATGTATCTTGACGGCTTCGAACCTTGGCAAATTCTGGAAGCCGCCCATAGAACGCTTTACAAGCGGTATTTGGCATAGAGAGAGCAACAGCCAGAAGATTATAATATCAAATTCAATTCAGAAATCAAGGTGAAGAAATGAGAAATACAAGCCAACAGGAAAAAGATAAAAAGAAGAAAAAGCGCGAGAGCGAATTAGAGAGCTTCATCTTTTCGGTTATGGAAAAGAGTATGAAAAAAGCGCTTGACGCAGCCCTTAACGATTTACTTAAGGACTGGAAGTAATACAGCGGAGGAACACAGTTTGTCGTGTTTCTCCGCTTTTTTTCGTTTTTGCCGCTGCGGTTATTATTCTTTGTGTCGATTGAGCCATAATAATCGTTTTCCAAAATCAAAACCTGATTTCAAGACGGAGAGAGCCGCGCAAAAACACAATAGGGCAACGAAAAAATATTTTTCACGAAATACACGCCCCAGTCTATGAGAGCGGCTTGCCGCTGTCCAATAAAACAGTTGTTTTCGACTACAACTTTTCAGCGGTAAAAACTGCGCTGAAAACGCCGAAAAAAGGTATATAAAGCGTTCAGGAAATTCAATCAGCCTTTCCGCTGACACCCTCCCCTTTTTCATAGGCTATCAAATCGGCGGGCTGACAATCCAGCAGCCCGCAAATCTTTGACAGATTATCCATAGAAATATACTTGTTTGTGCGGAGAGATTGAAGTACGCCTTCGGACAGCAGTTTTTCTTTTCTCAGCCTATTGGTATTATAACCCTTCTCTTTTAATGCTTCAATAATATTGACCTTATAAACAATCGGCATTGTTTCACCTCCTTTGCGGCGACCGATAAACGGACGCCCTTTTCCACTATACACATTATAGCACAATATTACACAGAAATCAATGTAAATATTATACGAAATATTACACAGATATTTGTGTATTTTACCAATTGATTTTACACAGATAATAGTGTATAATATAGACAATGAAAACACCAAATAAATCACAAAGGAGATTACCAAAATGACAAAGAACGAAATCATCACCAAGATCGAAGCTCTCAACGAATGGGAGGCACTTATGGAAGAAGCCAAAGCAGAGGTTGAAGCACTCCGCGACAGTATCAAAGCTGAAATGTTGGAGCGTGACACCGAAGAACTGACCGCTGGACAGTATATCATCCGCTGGACTTCCGTTCTCACCAACCGCTTTGACACAACGAACTTCAAAAAGGCACACAGCGACCTCTACAAGAGTTTTACCAAGCAAATCAACAGCAGACGCTTCACAGTAAGCTGCTAAACAGCAAAACCCTCTGCGGACTTTAGATCGTCCGCAGAGGGAGAAAGGACAAAACTATGATTTACGGATATGCGCGTTGCAGCACCAACGAAACAAAGCAAGACATTCAGCGGCAAACCAGAGAGCTGAAAGCCGCAGGCGCGGAACAGATATTCCTTGAATACGAACATGGGGACAGTGCCGTAAAAGAGCAGTTATCTTCACTTTTGGAAACAGCGCAAGCTGGCGACACCATCTTGACGCTTGAAGTGTCAAGGCTTGCCAGAAGCACAAAGCAACTGTGCGAAATCATCGAAACAGTCAAGGACAAGTGTTTGCGGCTTTCCATCGTCGGCAGTATTTGCGTAGATTGTTCAAGCGGTCAAATCGACCCTATGACAAACGCCTTTATTCAAATCAGCGGCGTATTCGCGGAGCTGGAACTGCGTATTATACGCGATAGAGTGCGTAGCGGTATGGCAAACGCCAGAGCAAAAGGGCGTAAAATCGGCAGACCGCAAGTGACCGCAGATGATATTCCAGCGGCGTTTCTGCGACATTATCCAGCGTATAAGGCTGGCAAGATGAATTTGTCAGAGCTTGCGAGGATTTGCGATTTGAGCAGAACGACGGCTTATAAGTATATTGGTATGTTAGAAGATTAGAAAAGAGCGGGACACGCGCCCCGCTCAAAATCTTTCAATCCAGTTTTTCTAATGCGCTTTTATAATTATCAACATCTTTTTGTAAAGATTCATAATTATTTCTCGCTTCTTCTGCCGACTTTTTTGCTTGTTCGTAATCCTCCATCGCACTTTCCAATGCTAATTCTTCCTTGCTTTTACTTTCACATCCTGTTATGAGCGCGGTAACTAACATAAACGCCAATATGCAGATTACAACCTTTTTTATCATGTTTTTCACCTTAAAGGAATCGTAAACTATGTGTGTTTTCTTCTGCTACGTTTTATTTTTCATATTTATCCAATGATTTTCCTTTCTCGTCAAATAATTTCAAGTTTCCGTCTTTATACTCATAAGTGAGGGTTCTTTCCATCTTACTGCCCAAAACTTCTTCATTAGCGGTACAGATAATTTCTTTTTTTTGAGCATTGACGGTGTATGTACCTTCTTCGGAATGCCATGTTTCTTTTGTTTTTACTTGAATATTATCAAAGCTATACTTTCCGTGTAACTATTCAGAACGATAAAAATTTGTATACCTGCACAAAAGAAATTTTGAAACATCGAATAGAAGGCTTGCAAATGAAAAAAGGATAAATTTGTCCTTCTCTATGCTCTCCAGAGGCTCTAAAAACGCCTCAAAAAAATCACGTTCGTCAAAATGCACAACCGCAAAAATGCGATGGTATAGCCAAATTTCGTTAATTCTGGTATAATATCAGTAACGAAAGGCGGTGAAGCAAATGCCGGTTACACAAGAATTTATCGAGTCTTTGTTGAAGCAAAATCAAATGCTGTTAGAGAAAAACAACACTTTAATTGAGC
>FMUA01000047.1 GCA_900100595.1 Ruminococcaceae bacterium P7 | reverse complement strand
ACGCTGCCAATGTTCACGCATTTTTCTCAAGCCGTGGTCTTGACAAGGGGACCACTTTAGTAAATCGTCAATCTGCTTGGGCCATACCTTTCGGTATAGCCCAAGCATTTTCTTATAATTCGAATCCGTCGGTAACTCCGTTGAGCTTATCGCTCTCTCGTCTCACATAGTAGAGTTCGGTTATCTCGGTCGTTGTGTGTCCGAGTATGTCAGCCACTTGCTTTATCGGCAAGTTCTTGATAGTTCCATCCGGTTGCTTAATCCCGTTGATGTAAGTAATCCTACAGTTGTTTTTTTAATAATTGTTTTTTTAATAATTGTTTTTATCATCTTTAGTCCTCCTGATGTTTGTTATTAACTCTGTTTTTCTCAATCCAACCAACGGCAAAATCCACAAGCTCTCTTTGCTTCATAAGCCGCAGAGTTGCATTTCCCAGCGTAGCCTTTTTAACTTCACAGTTTTCTTCAAAGGCTGTACCAATCTGCTCAAAATCCTCGCCGTCAACATAGAGCGTGTCATATGCCTTCCACACTCTCTTTTCGTTTTCCATAACAGCACTGTATTCCGTACAGAGATGCTTGCCCGGATACTCTGCCCTTGCATCAGCAAGATGCAGAGAGGTATTCTTGTCATACCCAACTCCTATAAGAAGCACATATGCATCAAGCTCATAAAGCTTTCCGACAGGAGAACCGTCCCCGAAAATATTCGACAAATCATGCCCCTGCGTCAAATACTTTGCATATTTGCCAAATGCCGCTACTGACCTTGCGGGATGGTCGCTGCGAATAGTTCCGTTCCACAGTCGAAACATCTCTGCCACTGCCCCCATTGTATTGGTCGGTGTAACATCCTTATCATACGGCGGCCAATTATCACGTATGGTCTGCCAGCAATCCACATCCACCTCCCAATGCACTCCTGATTCGGGATCAAGATTTTTCCACGATTGTGATGGCATCATAATTGTACCGTCATTTCCAACTGCTTCAATCAAAGCTTCAATAATGGTCTGAGCACCTCCGCAAACATAGCCTATACTGCTAAGGGACGTATGTACCATTATCACTTGTCCTGATTTCAATCCCAACTTCTCAAATGTATTAAGCACATCTGATTTAAGAATAAGTTTTTTCTCCATTCGTCATTCCTTTCTGCTAAATAGCAATAAAATAAGAGCCGATGTACTCTGTCATTGCTCACAAGTTCATCGGCTCTGCGTCTGATGCGTCCGGCTCTTCAATGACTGAAATATTCATTCTTGTAACACTTATTACTGTTTCCCTCTTACACTTTGGACAAAACAAAGGAAAATTTCTGATTACAGTATCTATTGTCATCCTGGTCCTTGTCTTGTTTTTGCAAACCGGGCATATTATCCAATCTGATTTTTCTTTGAAAATAGCCACCTCCTTACCTTATCCTATACATCGTATCAAGAATCCGGATGCATCAATTTAACTCTTTTACACTTTCTCCTATTAAAAGCTTTACCGGTATACACAAATTCTCAGTCGCTTCGTTGTTATTAATCATCTTAACCAATAATGATATTGCTGTTTGCGCACGAAGTAGATTATTCTGTGCAACTGTAGTAAGCTTTGGAGTAATATCAAATGCTTCTCTGCTGCCATCAAACCCCACTATAGAGATTTCATCAGGAATTATTATTCCATGTCGACGCAAAAAGCGCATAAGCTCAATTGCGTAATAGTCAGACACGGCAAATATGGCAGTGTGTCTTTTTAACTCATCAAGTTTTGAAAGGTAGAATTCTTCTCTTTCATCTGCTTCCATAGGTATTTTTAATAAATCAGCTTTGAGGTTTAGTCCTTCGCATAGTCCTTTATACCTCATAAGGTCCATACACACATCATTATCGGCAATACATAGGACTTGGTTATGACCCATACTCTTGAGATATTCACCAACCTGCCTGCCTCCGTCGAAATCATCAATTGTAATGTTGCCAAAACGATTCTGAACATCGGCAAACCCATCATAAATCACAAACGGCACACGAATATGATCCCTTAGATCCTGATACTCATCCTCACAAAAGCCTATGATTACAACGCCGTCCAAATTCCACATTGATGCAAATCTTACAATTTCCGAGATCTTCTTCGCTTTTTTAAGCATCATAAAATATCCGCACAATTCTATTTCGTCAGACAAGTGATTTATTGCTGCTGAAATAAACAAATCTTCAAAGGTATGCCCTTCGTATTTCGGATGGTCATTTACTATAACTCCGATAATTCTGGAATTATTACGCGCGAGCAATGTTGCCGCCATATTGGGAATATAGCCGCGCTCCTCAAGCTTTTGCTCAACTTTTTTTACTGTCCTGTCGGAAATCTTTCTTGTCTTGCCGTGAAGCACATTAGATACTGTCGCCGTACTGACTCCGAGCTCCTCCGCTATATCTTTTATTCTTACCTTATTTTCGTCCCACATTAACTTTCCTCATTTCTTTTGGATAGATTATGACAATTCTTAATCCTAAAATACTCAATACAAAAGAAACTATACCGAGAGCTTTAGCAGTTTTTTCTTTTTTATCCATATCATCACCTCACCATCTTGGTCTTGCAATGCCGAGCTTTAACAGCACAATCCATAATAATGCTGTAATAATAATCATCAGTAACAGCCGTACATTTGACAGATTAAATATATGTTTTGAATTTAACCTTTTAATCTTTTCCTTAATAAGTTTCAAATCTTTTTCATCCATTTCTTTCTTATAAAAACAATCCATGTCAATATCAAACGCACACATTCCTCCATTGAAAGGATAAAATATACAATCGGGATAGGTAAGTTCCAAGCATAGGCACTTAACAGCGCAAGTGGAACGCCTACTCCCCATGTGCCGATTAACTCGATAATCATGACCACTCGTGTTTGTCCGCCGCTTTTAATTATACCACCGCCAAGAATCATATTTGTCACCTTTATTGGCGATACGACTGCAAATACCAGTAATATCTGCTGTGCGGTCTGCTTTACGATTTTTTCAACATTGTAGGTATCAGTATAAAAATTCATTAGATACATCAAAGCAGCAGACAGTACACATGACCCGATGAATCCATATAATATCATACTTTTTGATTTTTTATAAGCAGAATCAAACTCTCCCCTACCAAGTTCTTTGCCAATTAAGATTCCGGAAGCTTGTGCCAATCCGCTGAGTGCTCCTATCATCAAGCCCTGAATCGGATATGTAAGCGTCATTCCGGCACATTCAAGTGTACCGATGTGTCCATAGATAGAAGCATACACATTCTCACTTAAGCTCCACATAAATTCGGTTACAAGAATCGGTAAAAGTATAGCAACATATTTTCCATAAGTCATTTTTGTAAGCTTTACGGAAAAAGTGAATTCTATTTTTTTATTTCTGCATACAACAATCAAACTTATTATCAACAAAAGCGTATTAAAAAGCTGAGAAGCAACTGTCGCTATACCTGCGCCGTTAACTCCCATAGCAGCAATTCCAAATTTTCCAAAAATCAATACATAATTCAAGCCGGTATTGACGGCATTTGAAATAATGCTGAATATTAACGGCAAAACCGCTTTATCCATACATCGCAAGCGAGTAGAAATCAGCATATCTATTGCATAAGGTAAAAAACCGAACGAAATAATCGTTAAATATTCAGACGCAGATTTTATCGTCTGATTATCAGTTGAGTAAAGTCCCATTAACTGAGTCGGAAGTAACAGGCACGCTGACATAAATACTACAGCAATAATCACTGAAATAGAAGTATTAAGACAAAAGCTGCGGTTCACCTCTTTTTCGTCCTTTGCACCAATATACTGTGAAATCATTATTCCTGCCACTGAAACAACCGCTCCGATAACCACTGCGTAGAGGGATGAAAGCTTTCCGGCAATGCCTACTGCGGCGACACTTGTGCTTCCCAAATTACCGACCATTACCTGATCAACAATACTAAATGAAGATTGCAGCATACATTGAAGAGCGACAGGGATGGCTATTTTAATTACCGATTTTACGAATGAATTTGACCGCATAAACATCTCTCCGAATATAGTCTTTCAATGAGATTATAAGATAAAGATACTGATGTTTCAATAGGTTAATCGCGTAACCTCAAACAAAATAATACGTGAATTTTTATGCATCATGTCAATATTCATCTGATCTAATCATATATCTAAACTTTAATTCTTGACAATTTTATAAAAACATGATATATTGGACAAAGGTTAATGGTGTTAACTTATCAAATCAATACCGTTGCGGAGGTCAATCATGCCGGCAAAAAAAGGTAATACGCCGAGTAAGATATTGAATATTGCCCGAGGGATTTTCCTGCAAAACAGTTTTCAAGGCACATCCATGCAGCAGATTGCTGATGCTGTGGGTATTTCTGCTCCCGGTATCTATAAGCACTTCGATAGTAAAGAAGCTCTGTTTTCTGCTTTGGTTGATCCGCTTATAGAGAGCATACGAGAAATACTACACCTTGCTGAAAACGAAAAGGATGAAATGTTTGAGTTGGAACAAACAGACAAGGTTTGGGACAAGGACAAAATCTTTTCCGAAACACTTGATTTCATCTATGAGAATTTCGACGGTATGAAGCTGCTGATTTGCTGTGCGGATGGAACACGTTATGAAAACATCGTAGACCGTGTCGCAGACTACGAAACACAAATTGTTTTTCGTACTTTGCCGGAATTAAGGGAAAAAGGATTCTCCATTCCTTTGATTAAGAAGGAAACTATTTCGCTTATGATGCGAAATCAATATCGTACCTATGTGGAATTCATTAGAAATGATTTTTCAAGAGAAGAAGCAGACATCTATATAAAGACTGCAGGCGCGTTTTTTACATCCGGCTGGAGAGCTTTATTGGGTTTCTGATAGAAGGGATAACAATATGAATCACTATAAAGTCACATGGGTGCTTTGCCCTATTTGCGGCAATAAAACCCGTACGAAGGTCAGACCGGATACCGTACTTGAAAACTTTCCGCTTTTTTGCCCCAAGTGTAAAAAAGAAACGATGATCAATCTTATAAAACAAAATATATCAGTCATCAAAGAGCCGGACGCTTTAGACGCAGAGCCGATGAACTTGTGAG
Organism: Ruminococcaceae bacterium P7; assembly: GCA_900100595.1. Lineage (GTDB taxonomy): Bacteria > Bacillota > Clostridia > Oscillospirales > Acutalibacteraceae > Ruminococcoides. Next base: position 5,072 of record FMUA01000047.1, on the reverse strand, counting down.
CAATCACAAAGTACATCGGCTCTTTATTATCAGCGAGGTGAAAGATATGAAAAATCTTCTAAGGAGGGAAAAATAATGCGCCATATTGTAATACGTCTGGCCGTAGGTATCATCTGGCTGATTGCCGCTGTTGTATGCTGTGTGCAGAACAACTGTCCCTTTGCCGGACTGTATGCTGTTTTGGGTATCGCCTTTCTTCTCAGCGCCTATACTGGTTGGAAAAGGGAAAAGAACAAGCGGAGGTGATGAGATGGAGGACTTAACCCTTCTGACCATCGACAGATTAAACGTGTGGTACTCGCCGGGGAAAAACGTACTTGACAATTTCTCATTGGAGCTTGGCGACCATGAAATCGTTGGTCTGATCGGACTGAACGGTGCCGGAAAGACGACCTTTATCAAAACACTCTCCGGGCTGATTAGCAGCTTTCTTCTTTGTTTGGCGTATCATTATTTGACAGGAAAGAAAGATACTCCATAAAACAGAATATACTTTCACTATTCCTTGTTTTGAATTTTTACCACCTTTGAGGTGCGTTTATTATATCATAATAAGAAGTCATCTGTTATCCCAATGAGGTGTTTTGGTTCGCGTTTTACATAGTAACGTTCTGTAATGCAGGTAGTCGTATGACCTAGCAAATCTGCAACCTGCTTAATTGGAAGCGATACTCTGCTTCCATCAGATTTCTCATGACCGTTCACAAGAACAGTTGCAAATGTATGTCTTAAGCAATGAATTCCGGTCTTTGTTAGTCCACATGCTTTTATGAGTTCTGCATACCTATAGGAAAACTGATTTGGAGAAAGCACTTTTCCGTTCTCGTCAGGTATTAGTGGACTGTTCTCCCCAAAATAAGCTTCATTACGCAAATCTTTAATCATTTTTATTGCAGTGTCGTTCAATGGAATCTTGCGTTTACTGGACAGAGTTTTTGGTGGTCCGATGATAATCTCATATTCATCTGTGGCCTCTGACCCAATTCTTTTGCGTGCTTGACCTACGGATCTGTTCGGCAGCATGAAATAGTTACCTTGCTTTGGCTGTGACAACATACTGTCACCGCCTGTTCAATCACTTCCTCTTTACTTTGAAGTATTTTTGTTGATCCATTCGATAAATTTTTCTCTCGGAACCACCACTCTCGCGCCGATTTTCAGTTTAGGGAATCCCTTCTCCTTCACCAACACATAAGCGCTCGATTTTGAGATCCCGAGTACCTCTGCCACGTCATGCACCGACAGCATCAGCGGCAGTTCGTCGTAGCTTTTGTACATTCAGTAACCTCCGTTTTTTCAAAGAAAATCTCGGGCATTGAAAAAGCCGGGCGTCGGTCAAGATAATTCTCTTGCCTTCGCACGGCTTTGTTTTGCCATATTCAATTTTGATTGCAATCTTCCGAGTTAATCTTTGTGTTTTTATTATAACACGGCTGATCTAAAAAGTCAAGGAAAGTCAGAATCAAACAATCGGATTGCTATTGACAAAAAATTTGCTTACCGTTAGAATAGAGTCAGAACAGTTTTGGAGCGGTTTATCCGCATGGCGACAAAGGAATACGGATGAAAGATATGACGCTATATATCAACTGCTGTGTGAGAAAAGAATCGAGAACGAATCGTTTAGCGAAAGCGGTTTTGCAAAAGCTCGGTGAGGACTATACGGAGCTGAAGCTCTATGAAGAAAACCTCCGTCCGCTCGATTTGGAAAAACTAAATCGCCGCACAGAATTGATCGAGCGGGGAGATTTCAGCGACAAGATGTTTGACTGCGCGAAGCAATTCGCAAACGCAGATACGATAGTGATCGCCGCGCCGTATTGGGATCTGTCTTTTCCGGCGCCGCTGAAAAACTATATTGAAAACATCTACGTCACAGGTATCGTCTCCGCTTATAACGAAAATGGGTTGCCGGTCGGCTTATGCAAGGCGAATTACCTCTACTACGTCACCACCGCCGGCGGTCCCTACGACCCGACCTACAGCTACGGCTATATCGAGAGCCTCGCAAAAATCTTCTTCGGCATTCCGAAAACGCATTTAGTGAAAGCCGAAATGCTTGACATTGCCGGAAACGACGCGGAGAAAATCCTAAACAACGCGATCAACAGCGTACTCTTTGATTAACTGCCGCAAAAATGAGACGTGCTCAAAAATCGCCGACACCGCGCGAACGCTCTTTGTCGGGTACTCACCCTGTTTTTCCCAACAAATCGCACACAGGGCGATACACGGCGAAACAAAGGTGAATTATCCTTCCCCTCTGCATTTGGCTATCTTTTCTTCTACTTATACTTTTACAAAAAAGGGGATATACACAAAACCTAATCACTACAATGGCTCCGTAGGTCAAAGTATTTTCTTATCGCTCGTTACAAATCTTTAGAATTAATAAAGCAACTTTACGTTTTCAGCAAATATTAGCAGGTGTTAGATGGACAAGACTATAAATGCAACTGTTTTTTCTGCCGAAGAATTTTCGCCATACGAAAAAACTATTTATTACTTAGCGATTTCTGCAAGCTTGATCAAATCTTACCCAATAGCCATAGATGATATCGGCATTATTTCATCCCTGTTGAAGGTAGATGACACTCTTCTTAATAAGGCTCTTGATATGTATTCTGGCGAAGCTCTCCCTTTTTATGTGGCTTTTGGAAAAGATATCATTGAAATAAATGATTCTTCCAGTGCGGATTTGTTTTATGGCATTTTACAAGCTGTTTGGATTTACAAAGCATTAAATCATTTATCGCTTTCGACCGAAAAAGAAGCAATCATTGAAAACTATCGTTGTTTTAATTACTGTATAGATAGATTCAATATGCTGAATTCATTCTCTTCTGTTTTTGAAAGCGTATCGCAAAATCTGTTTTCTTTGGAATACTCTGTTTTCGGGAATAACACATTTTCACCCGCTGAACTCCTAAAAACTATAGAAACTATACTCTTATGCGAAGTGGATGAAGCAAAAAATGTGCTTACAAATGAAAGCGATTATATATACAATTGTTTACCTATACTTTACCGTTCTTTTGAATTTGAAATAAAAACAAGAGTACATACAGTTTATTTAATTCTATCAACTCAAATTATTAAACATTCTATTTTTTTCAATGGCACTATTAAGCAAATTGCCAATGAAATGTATGAGCACCTTTTGGGTATGTTGCAAAATGCTTGGCTTATAGCTGCACAAGTAGAATTATTACCAATGCAATATTCAGATACTCCTGAAAAGCGAACTCGAAAAGACAGAACAACTAGGATACAATTGTTGTACGGATACCCAAACTATGATTCATACTGCATTCGTTTAGATTTGAAACATAAAGGTCAAGGATTCGTTCATTATAACAACAAATCCCCAAGCGGTGTTAATTCGTATTTTTTTAGCCAAAATAGACTCCAATCAATTATTCATGAATATCCGGAAGCAAAAGATTTTTTTATCAAATACGGGAATCTCTATGCGCTTAAGGAGCCAAATGGATTATCTTTTTCAAAGAGCAAGAAAAAGCTTTTTGAATCAATAATGAAAGATAATGAACATTTCAAAGCCTTTTATAATGATTATTCTGAAAGTGATATTATTGAGTTCTCAGAATTGGTTGCAAAGCTACTACCATCTTGTTGTTTTACAACCATTGATACTGAAGAAATATTTGCTACAATGTGTTTTCAATACTCCAAGTTAATGACTTATATTCTTTTGGTGGGAGTATATTCAATAACGAATAATCACAAACTTCTACAAAAGCTATTAAACAGAATCGCCGAGAAAGCAGCAAAAATAAGTTTGATATCTGAAAATGAAATCAAAAAGTATAACACTGTAGTCGGAGCTTACTGTATTATGGAAGAAATAATAGAACAGCTCCCTTTCCCTAGAATATGACAACAATTTTTTCTATAAATCCTACTAAGGCAAAAAATATCTTTCAAACATTTCATTCCTTGTTTTCGTTTTCTCTACGCTCAAAAATCGCCGACACCGCGCAAACGCTCTTGGTCGGGTACTTGCTCTGCTTTTCCCAACAAATCGCACACAGGGCGATACTCGGCGAAACAGGGGCGAAAAACTGTTTGTCATCAAAAGAGTTGCAGCCCCGTATTCAAGAGCTGCGTTTTAGGTTATTCTTCCGTGTGCAGTGCTTCTACGATCAACCTTACGCCCAATTGGAAGCCGTTAATAAAGCTCTCACATTCGTTCAGACAATTCAGCTCAGTAACGGCGTCCTTGAATTTGCCGAACAATTCCTGCTCGTTTTCATTCATGGTTGCTTTGAGCGCAGCGTCATGCCTGAGCACCAGCTTAGCGAGCCTGTCGCTCTCACTGTCCTTCTTGATATCACGCTCGAACGGATGGACATTGCCGTAGTACAGCTCTCTAATCGTATCCATATCGGTACCTCCTTTAGCACAACAGGATACCACAGAAATCCGGAAAGTCCAGTCTTTTTCAGAACTATTTCTACGTGAAATTGTTGGTAGCGGTTAGAAAAAATGACTTGACTACTCCTTCCGATTCGAGTACAATAAAATCAGAGAGGAAGTCGCGTCAATGAGTGCATTAGAAATAGCTAAACGCAGGCGCGCCGAAAAAACCGCCTATGCGATCAACAGCATTGAGGGCGTTCCTGTCTCCGAAGAAACAAGGCGTATGTCCTCGCAGTGGGACAACGGTGAAATTACGCTTGAACAAATCAAAGCGGAGCTGATCAAGAAATACAAGGCTTTATCTTTGATTAGGCATCGCAATTTTTGACATGAAGAGCATCTGCTGTGTGCTATTTTTCTTTTACAGAATAACCAATAGCATCAAAAGAGCATCAAAACTCTGCCGATGCTTTTTCAATACCGAAAGAATGGCTCAAAAACGGCTTGTTTAACACGTTTTTGAGCCTTTTCCATCGCCTCCAAAACCGCGTGCCGAGGGTTCAAGTCCTTCTGCCCCTGCCAAACTCAAAAGTTCGAAAAACGGCTTGAACAAGCCATTTTTCGGACTTTTCTTTTTGCTATTCTCACTTGAAAATCTCACGGCGCGCGGTCTAAAAATGCCTTTTTGATGC
>FMUA01000050.1:3808-8917 GCA_900100595.1 Ruminococcaceae bacterium P7 | reverse complement strand
TCAATATACGAGTGCCAAATACCGCGCTGCCATTGCTAAAACCGGAATCATTCAGAGTATGAACAGCGCCGGCGGCAGGTGCCACGACAACGCCAAGTGCGAGAGCATGTGGGCAAGGATGAAGGAAGAAATGTTTTACAGCCGAAACAGAAAGCCTGAGAATTATTCTATTAAAGAATTAAAATCAATGGTCTGGCAATACTTCCTCAGCTATTGGAACAACCGCAGGATCTGTTCCGCTAACGACGGCTTGCCGCCTTCAGTCAAGCGGAAACAGTATTTTCATGACTTATTGGCAGTTGCTTGATTTTGTTCGAGTTTAATGTGTCAAGTATTATTGACAGGTTCACACCGTCTGTATGGTCAATCAGGTTATGAAAGCCGTTGACCTCAAAGGCTCTTTCGTGCAGCGGAGCAAAACCGTCCTCAGGCTCAAAGCTGATGTTGACGGTTGTTTTTCCCGGGTTCAGCGCTTCAAAAACAACGACAAGCTCCTCGTTTTCCATTCGGGCGTCTGCCATTCGTACAACGCTATCATCGCTCAGCTTGATCTCTAAGCGCGGCAGCTGTTCCGTTCCCAAAAAGGTTTTGGTATGCAGCGTATAGTGATTGCCGACGGCGACGACGTATACAACCGAGAATATAATCGCCAATATGACAAAAACGGATAATACCAACAGTTTTTATTATTTTCTTATTTTTCACTCTTCTTCTCCTTCGACACGAGTTTATCTGCTATTTGTTATGCGTTCATCCCTTTTGACTTGATTATTTATATCATAGACTCATCAAGATCGCCACCCATATTGTCGAGTGAATCTATGGTGATCTTGCATCCGGGTTTGATATGCTGCATGATGAATCTCATGATATTTTCAGGTACGCCGACACATCCGCCGGTATAGGTGCGGTTGATACGGAAGCAGTGCAAAAAGAAAGCAAAGCCCTTTTTTACCTCGCACTCTGAGTTATAGCCCATATTCAGCACATACTGATAGGCATAGTCGAAATCGGCAATATGCTCGCTGTTCTCGGTATCAAGATCGGGGATGTCCTTGATATTGACCAGCTCATTAAAGTGGTTTTTTGAATCTCCCGACCAATAATAGTTTTCATCCACCTTAGTGTACTCCATTTGACAGCCCGGATTATCGGCGAGTCCGAACGCTTTATCAATGGTGAAGGTACCAACAGGAGTATAGCAGTCGTTGATGTTCGCTTTACCTAAGCCGTCAAGACCGATAAAGCCGGGGGTAGCGATAATCTGCTCCCATTCACCGTTATTGTTCTTCTCGTGCATTGTGACATAGGCTGTCGTCTTATCCACTCCCGCGACAACAATCAGCTGTTCACACTCCTTTGCCGCATCCAGTTTCGTCACCCAGTCGGGAGACCTACGTATCTCCTGCTTGGTAAAATACAGATCAGACGTTATCGTATCATTTGCGGTTTTACCTGTTTGATTGCTTGTGCAGCCCGAAAAAGCGAACATCAATATGATAGCCGCAAGTATAATGGCTGTAGTTCTTTTCATGATCAATCGTCCTTTCTACAATGGATAAATAAATTATACACTACGCACCTTGATTAGTTGCATCAGAATATGCTTTCATAATACATGCGAACACACAGGTTTCTTCTTGATCTTTTGAAGTGATTCCCATAAAACTATATCAATAAATGTTTTTACTCTGTAAAACTCTCCCTTATTCCGAACCAAATCGACAATTCGTTTTTTTAGATTTTCCATTCGACTTAAATTATACAGAGATTCCGCTGTTACTTGGTCTTCAATATTTTGCGCAAGAAATGCTGATTTTAAGTGTACATTTACAAAAGGAACATAACCCCAGTCTTGATCCAATTGTTTTGAATATTGTAGAAACTGCTTATGTATTTCATAGAGCCGCATTTTATCAAAACGTTTAGGCAACCTCTAAAAATCCAGTTTCTTTTTCTTAATATCATTCTTAATTCCAAATCAGAAAAAACATATAGAAATATAACCTTTTATATCATTATCAATATTGTTTTTACCTGATTTTTGCCCATTTTGGGCGCAGTTATCCTATGCAAGGCTTTTACGACTGATGATGGAATACCTGCAAATGTTATAAATCAGGTTTGTTAATCCAATGTTGAACTTCGCGCGCTTTATTCCGATGGTGCGCAAAGTGATACCGTGCATTGAGCCTGTCATAAATCCAAAAACATGTTCAATGCGGCATCTGATTTTTGATTTTCTTCTGTTGTTTTGCTTTTGCTCCTCTGTCAGCGGATGGTTTCTGTAGCCCTTCTCACAAATCTGCGCTTCAACATGTTCAGGAAGCTCTTGACCCACATATGCGCTGTCGGCATACGCAACCTTGTCTTTTTCGGTAAAGAAGTTCGAAAACCTTTGGCTGTCATGAACGGATGCATCTGTTACTGCGTAATTTGTTATGATCTTTGAATCAACATCGACCTTTGCATGGTTCTTGTAGCCGTAGTGGGTTTCGTTGTTTTTCTTCGTCCATCGAGCATCCGTGTCCTTCTGTGCCAGTTTATGCTTTGCTTTTGGGGTGTTTTCCTTCCATTCTTCCGGTATATCACCGGACTTGATCGTTTTGTTTTCTTCGCGTGTATTTCTCTGTTTAGGCGCGTCCACGAATGTCGCATCAACGATCGTTCCGGTACGTGTGATAATCCCATTTTCTTCTAATTCTTTGCAATAGTCGATAAACAACTGGTCTATGACACCCGATCTGGTTAGATTCTCACGGAACAACCATATTGTCTTTGCATCCGGCACTCTGTCACCAAGCGACAGTCCAAGAAAACGCATAAAACTCATACGGTCATTGATCTGGTATTCCGTTTGATCGTCAGATAAATTAAACAGCCGTTGAAGAACGAGAACCTTAAACATCATCACTACATCATAGGGACGTCTGCCCGCGTTGCTCTTTCGCTCTCTTTGGAACGCTTTTTCAAGCGCAGGACGGAAGTTCTCCCAATTTACTACGTTCAGTTTGAGCAAAGAATCGCCTAATTCCGTCAACTTCTCAAGTCTGTTATCTTCTGCAAATAGATTCAACTGCATCCAAATCACCAACCTTATTTGTTGGTTCTATTATACCATATTTCTTTGCTTTTGGGGAGATATTTTTAGAGGTGACCTTTATTTATATCTCGTATAGCAAGTTTTAAATTTTTATTTTCAGAAATAGCGGCCTTAACATTTACGATACAAACGACTGGCTTAACACTAACTGTCCTTCTACGACCTTTCTCATATTGACCTATCGTATTATTGGCAATATTAAGTTTAATACCAAGTTGAACTTGTGTGAGACCGCTTTTCTTCCGCAAATACTTAATGTTTTTAGCACAAAGCGGTTATTTCGACTCGTTATTTGCCATAGCGATCTCCCAAAATAGATATGTCTATATTAGGCTCTCCCGATAAAATAAATTTACTTCAAAAACTACAATATATCTAAACAAGCATTCCAATATGTCACAACATATGGTATAATAGGAATATGTTGGAGAACCCCAAAAATCTGGAGTTTTCACTAAAAACAGCGAATTTGGGTGGTTTTGGGTTATGTACAGGAAAGAAAACAGCGCACAAATGGTTCTGGATGGTTTCTATGCTCCGTTCGCGGAGAGACTTTCGCCTGACAACAGATGGGTTAAGCTCAGCGACAAAATGCCTTGGGACATCATTGAGGAGGAGTATCTCAGAAATATTCAGCCCGAGAAAGGCAGACCATCCATTTCATCCAGAATCGCTTTTGGCGCGTGTTTTATTCGCAACGGTGAAAAATTCTCCGATGAGCGTACCGTATTGGCGATTGCCGAAAATCCGTATATGCAATACTTTTTGGGGTTGAAGGAGTTCAATCCCGAGCCGTTGTTCGATCCTTCGATGATGGTTCATTTCCGCAAACGTTTTCCTGTGAATTTTGTATCCGATGTGAACGAATATATCTGCTCCGGAAAGTGGCCTGAAGGGTCAAGAAATGTCGACAGAAATAATGATGACAACGATAACAATAATGACGGCAACGCTCCTGAAGCAACACCGGACATTAAGGATAATCAGGGCAACCTGATTATCGACGCTACGGTTGCGCCTGCCAACATCAAGTATCCGACCGATATTGATCTTCTCAACAAATCGAGGGAACACCTCGAAAAAGCAATATCTCTGTTATGGAACGAGGTTCCGCATAAAGGGCATATGCTCCCGTATAACAAGAAATCCGCACGAAAATCCTTTCTGAATCTTTCCAAGTGCAAGAAATGGACAAGAAAGAAGGTTTCAAAAGCAATATCCGAGCAGTTACGATATATTGAGCTTGCATCATGCAGGCTAGATGAACTGAAAATACAGGTCACATATCATGATAATTTGTTCCCATCTTGGCTGAAAAACCGATTGGAAGTAATACCGGATGTTTATGCACAGCAGAAAGAAATGTTTGAAAGCGGCAAAAACTCCTGCGAAAATCGAATTGTCAGCCTTGAGCAGCCGCACGTCAGACCGATCGTCAGGGGTAAGCGTCCGAATCCAACGGAGTTCGGTCAAAAGGTACATTTGTCGGTTGTGAACGGTTACGTTTATTTGGAGCAGACATCATGGGAAAACTTCAACGAATCGACGGATTTGATTCCCTGTGCGGAGGATTACAAACGTAAATTCGGATTTTATCCGAAAGCAATACTGGCGGACAAAATTTACCAGACGAAAGCCAATAAAAAGTATTGCAAAGAGCGTGGAATACGTTTGTCCGGGCGTTCCCTTGGAAGAAAAAGTCCGGATCAGAAAGAGGCTGAGTCGGAGCAAATGTACCGTGATTCCTGCGAAAGAAACTGGGTCGAGGGAAAGAACGGACTGCTGAAAACAAGATACGGCATGAGCCGCGTGATGTGTAAGTTGGACGAAAGCGCAAAATCCGACCTTGTGTTTGCCATACTCGCAATGAATGCCGTCCGCAAGCTGAGGGAGGATATTCTGCGCCTATTTCGGAAAATTGGTTTTTTGCCGATTGCCTGTTGTGCGATCCAGTGTTGTGAGTCTGCATGAATCAGGTAAGTTGACTTTTTCAGGAGAGCCTAAAT
>FMUA01000050.1:0-3487 GCA_900100595.1 Ruminococcaceae bacterium P7 | reverse complement strand
CGGACAAATCCCATTCAAAGGTTGAACAGTAAATATCGCTCTCATAAATCAGCCGCCTCAGCTTCTCTTTTGCCTTCGCCACATTCTCGTTGATACGGAAATCAGCGTCAAACGCGATCAGAATCTGCCGGTAATCCTGCCGGATATACGGGAGCAGCTTTTCAAACTCGCGGATATTATTCACGCCCGGCAGCGCAAGAAGGCTGTACCCGAACACCTTGTTGGGTATGATCGCTTTAAACGCGCCTTCCGTGACGATCAGCGTATCGGGCTTTCGACTTCCCTTCATATAGAAAGGGATCGCCGCAGTAGCCGCGCCGCCCGGTAAGCCGTTGGAAGAAAACCAAAGGTACTTCGTCTTGCCAAACGGACGATCGAGCCTGATTTGGATACCCTCTATATAGCCGAAATAGTTATACACGGGAATCATGTAGCCTGTCATCTTCGGATTGAGGTTGATCGTCCACTCGCCGTTATCCAGATAAAAGCCGCCGATATTCTCCAAGCTGATGTTTTCAGCCAGTAATTCCCGGCACAAGGCTTTGTAGCCGAACAGCGGGACGGATTTGAAGCCGAACCGCTCCATATCCTCGTCCGACAAGCCGCGTGCGTACAAATCCGGTTTATGGATCCTCGCCAAGAACAGCTTGTTCAAAAATGCCCGATAGACGGTATCCAACCGCTTCATGCGCTCAAAGTCAACCTGCGGCTGCGGTTCCTCGACCTGCTTGTCCGTCTGTTTTGAAAAGCGATAATATGAATTCTCCGTTATTCCCAGTTCCTTCTTGATTTCACGAACGATCTCAGCCTTGCTGCCGTGAAAACCGCGGAGCACTGAATATAGCTTGAGCATGGAACCGCCCTCACCGCAGGCAGGGCAATGGTAAAGACCCTTGCCATAGTGCAGATTCATCTTCTTTCTGCCGCAGAACGGGCATGAGATGTATTCGGACGGCTGGTTTTCCCTGCGGACAGTCAGATTACACAAACGCGCGACGTCTCCGATGGTAAACGGAAAACTTGACATTTTTGTCCTCCGCATTACTTGTCGAGCAGATAGGTCGCCTTCATATCCGCGATGTGGAGCAGCATGGTGTTGGGATACTGACGGTAAGCGGCGGACATGTTATTTCCCTTTGCCGCGTCGTCAAAGCCGCCCATGTGCCAGCGGATCGCGAGCGATTCCTCCACGTTCAGCCGCATAAAGCGCTGAATCAGCCATACGGAGGCTTCACCGTGACCGTATGGGAATTTATTTTCTCCTACGGAATAATACGGTACCTTTTCCCACTGACCCGTCGCTTCATTTTTGACGTTGCGCGTATTCCGAACATACAGATTGGCCTTGCATACGTCATGGAGCAAGGCGCAGATAGCGACCGTTTCCTCGGTATCGGTATCCAGGCACTTAATGCCCGAAAACTCAACCGCGCGGTTCAATATCTCCTGATAATAGAAATGAAAGACGTTGAGCGAGTGTTCGCACAAGCCGCCCTCATACGCTCCGTGATAATTCGTGGAAGCGGGCGCGGTGAAAAAATCGGTGCTTTCCAGCCATTGCAGCAGCTCCTTTGCGCCTTTCCGGTGGATATACTTGTTATAAATCTTTACGAATTCATCTCTTGACATAAAATACACTCCTATTCCGCCCCAGCGAAAGCCGTTTGACTTCCGTTGGGGCTTATTCATTTAGTTGTTTACGATCAGGCACGCGGCGACGAGAATGTTGTTGCTGCGGTAATTATCCGCGAACCACCTCAGCTTACCGCTGAAGCCTTTGTTGTCCTTGGTGGTTTCATACACCTCGCCGACGGTTTTGCCTTTGTATTTGCCGTTTTCAAACACGACTCTGCGCGCTGTCGCGGCGTCCATTACTTTTAATATCTCATCTACAGGTGTTGTCTTGTCGTAGGAAGGCACCGACGGCGGATTTACGCTGTCGTCTCCGTCGTCGATCATCTGCTCAATATCGGCAATCGCCTGCTGTTGCGGCAACGGATTGGAAGGTGTGCCGTTTACGGGAGATTTTTCAAGCTCCTCCGGCACCACAAAGCCGAGATCGATCAGGCAGCGGTCAACGGCGGAATTGATAGCCGCTTCTGTGTAGTAAGCAAACGGCTTCTCTCCCTCAAAGCTGACTGCCTGACGCTGCGACCAGTTTTCCGCCAGCACGCCTCCGTTCTCGTCCAAAACCTGCACAAAGGCAAGCGCCGACGGAACAGACGCATTTTCTGTAGTCATCTGCTGACAGCTGATCTTCACATCCGTATGTATCACCGCTTTCGGCATACTGCTCCTGAACCAGAGCTTGCGGACGCGCTTGTCGAGCACCCTGCGGTCATCCTTGTCGCTCTTCTCCCAATGCCTGATAAAGTGGTCGTTAAAGGTAATATCAAAGCCCGAACCGTAACCGCTCAATAACCACCCCCATCAAACACAACGCAAGCCCTCGGCAAAACACCGAGGGCTTGATTATGCAAAAACCTTATTCTTCTGTTAATGGTGCCGGTTTGGTTCTCGTTGCAATGGATTCTTTGATCTCCTTGCTCTAAAGTGGTCCCCTTGTCAAGACCACGGCTTGAGAAAAATGCGTGAACATTGGCAGCGTTAATTCTGACTCTGTTGTATCCCGCCAAAAAATGTTCGGCACGATGCCATGCAGCTGCCCGCTTACAGCGGGTCGAAGAGCCTTGACCGGGCTCCGCTTGTCTGTTACAATGGCTTGCGGCGTGGTTTGGCTTTGTTTTCCTGACTCCGCCGCACCCACGCCGCCATCGAATCAACAGGCCAGCGGGGCACTGTCAAGGCCGGCGGTGATGGTTGCTGAACGGCTGAATGACGCATAATAGACAGCATCCGGCGTTTTGTTGTCAAGCGCCTGGTGCGGTCGGATCGTGTTGTATTTCCGAATGTATTCTCCAATGGCATGACGAAGCTCCCGCGGGGTGCGATATTCGTTGATGTATATTTCTTCCTGTTTCAGACTGCGGAACCAGCGCTCCACTATGATGTTATCTGCCCAGCGCTTCCGCCCGTCCATGCTTTGCGTGATGTGGTATTCTTTCAAAAGGTTTCTGTATTCCTTGCTTGTGAACTGACTGCCTTGATCGCTGTTGAGGATCGCCGGGGTACCGTATCGTTCTACAGCATCGCGGACAGCTTCCAATACATGATAGGTTTCAAGCGTATCCGCCAGCCTCCAGCCGACGATTTTCCTGCTGTACCAGTCGATGATTGCAGCCAGATACATGTGGTGACGGTACATTTTGATATAGGTGATGTCTATTGACCAATACTGATTGGGGAACAAAGCGGTTTTGTGCCGCAGGAGGTACGGTACAACGCCCTCTTTGCCGTCATTTTTTGACAGATTCGGCTTCGGATAGATTGCGTAGATTTCCATCTCGCGCATATAAGCCCGAACCAGTTTTCGACCAACCTTGTAACCTTCGTCCCGCAGCTTGGCTGCAATCTTCCTGGAGCCCAT
>FMUA01000051.1 GCA_900100595.1 Ruminococcaceae bacterium P7 | reverse complement strand
TCAGACTCAAGCTGTTAAAAATTGCAGCCAGAGTAGTCAGTTCTGCAAGATATGTGTATTTTAAACTGTGCAGTTACTGTCCATATCAGACGCAATTTTTCGAGACTCTCGCCAATATCGAAAAACTCAGTCCGCAACTCGAATAACCGTTACCCCGTGTACCTTGACAGCTTCAAAGAAACCTCGTTAAATGAAGATCTGAAAACCCAAGGGCGAAGTGCGCCTTTTTTCAGCGGAAAACTTGTCAGGTTATCAGCTTTGCATCTGTCTGATAATGCATAACCATTTGCAGATGCAGTTCAGGATGTGCGTGAATAATTTGGGATAAATGCTGTTGTTAAAGCCGATGTTTCCGTTACAAAGCTTTATTCCATAATGGATATCGGAATACTTATCGCTTTTAATCAGTGTTGCCAATGACTTTGCACGGTTGTTGTTTGCTTTGACCTCAACAGGAACCAGCGAGTGCATTGTGCGTACAAAGAAATCCTGCTCCAAAGTGGAGTCCTCTCTTTTGTAATAATACAGCTGATACCCTGCCTTAACCAGCGCATCACCAACAATATTTTCGTACAACGCTCCCTTGTAAACACCGAGGTTTTTGTTAACGCGCAAATCATCTTGCGATTCTTCATCAATCATTAAAACAAGTAATCCCGAATCTCGCATATAGATTTTATATTTTGAACTATCGTAGTTACCTTTCAGCGGCAACTCGGGAAAGCTCATGCAATAGCAGATATTAATGATCCCGGCATCGTTCAACCAGTCTATACAACCTATATAATCCTTTGAACGCGCGCCCTTTGCGACCTTGGAAATCTGGAATTTCTTATTATCCTTCGCAAGCTGAACGGGGATATGTCTGAAAACATAATCTTAGCGAATCATCAAGATATATACAATATTTTTTGAGTGAGAATCAGCAGTCAGTAAGATTTTTTATGAGCGAAATGTTCTTCAAAACCTATGCCTTTGTACCAATCAAGAAAAGCCGACTTGCATACGGTGTTTGCAGCAATATAAAAAGCGAATAAAAAAGCACAAGAATTATCTTGAACTTTTTTGTTGCCGGTGCTATACTAATGATGGAGGGTGATAAAGAAAATGGCTAATGAAGAAATAAAACAAATCGTTATGGGGCTCCGCCCTATTGATGATGATTTTATGAATATCATCTTCAACGAAAACACCCCGTTAGTTGAGTACGTCTTACAGGTTATCCTCGACAAATCAGATTTGATCATTGAGGAAAGCAAAACACAGGTAAAAACAAATCATTTTGGTTCCCGAAACGTGACCTTTGACGTTTTGGCAAAAGATAATACAGGAAAAAGATACAATATTGAGGTGCAGCGTTCCAGCGCCGGGGCTGACACAAGACGGGCAAGATACCATTCCGCCTCAATTGATGTAGATTCATTATCAAGCGGTCAAACATTCAAGGAGCTTCTTGATTCATATGTCATTTTCATTACCGAAAAAGATGTTCTGAACGGCCAGGAGCCTATCTATCATATAAACCGCAGTGTTGCCGAAACCACGGAAATATTTGATGACGGAGCGCATATCATCTATGTGAATGCCTCTTACCAAAATGTCCAAACATCTCTCGGCAAACTGATTCACGATTTTATGTGCAGTCAATCAAGCGACATGCTCTGCGAACCAATCGCAAAAGTTACTTACAAGTACAAAAACACCCCTGAAGGAGTTGATTATATGTGTAAAGCAGTTGAAGAATATGGATTAAAAAGAGAAAAAGAGGGTATCCAAAAGGGCCGTCGGGAAGGTCGTCAGGAGGGTATTATCGAATCTGTAATCAAATTCATCAAAAAGGGCAAGCTATCTTATGAAGAAATTGCCGATAACTTTGATATACCTGTTGACGAGGTGCGTAAACTCGCTGCTCAGACGCTTTAAACAATCGTCATGTTATTTACACGGCTGACTGCCAATGTGCAGCTCAGCGGTTATTTGGGCTCGGTGCATTTTCTGTTGCGCCGAGCCTGATTCTTTATTACATAAAATATCTCCGGTCGATTTCCAATCTTGTTTTTACGGTGTCACGCAAATCCTCGCTGAACTCTTTTAAGTCGTCCTCGGAAATTGCTTCCTCATTAATCAAATTGATGATAAGCTGAAACATATTGGAGCGGCTGGCACCGCTTACAAGTACGCCTGTGCGCCGCTTATCCTGTTTGATTCGTTTATCAAGCGCCCAAAATTTGTCTGACGCCTGTCTGTCGCTGCTGAGCAGTTCCATATACTCTTTTGCGAGCCGCTCCATATACGCCTCCTGCCACCCGGGCAGCAGCTTGCGGAACAGCTTCCAATCCTTTTCGATTACCTGATACATGATTTCCTCCTACAAAACGCCGAACAAATCTTCCAGTCTTGTATCCCGAATGATTCTGTCGCTGGGTTTATCGACGTTAGCGAGCATGGATTCCACGCGGCTTGAGATGACCACATCCACAAATTTATTGGTATCGACGCCGCGCAGCGAGAAGAATAGCAGCGGCTCCTCGTCGAGCCTTGCGCCGACGCCGTAGAGGGACGCCGCGACATGCTTGCACATCACCGCCCAGTCGGGGCAGGAGCAGGAAAAGGAAATTTCACGCGGCTCGGGGAACAGTCCGCCATCCTCCAAAAACACGTCCTTCAGTTCCTTCGGGAAGTCGCCGTTCACAAGTTGGTCGAGCGTTTCGACGCGCGTTTCACACTTGCCGGTGATTTCCTCGATCCGCTGTTCCGACAGGGGACTGATGCGGATTTCCACCTTGTAGGGCGTTTTACGCGTACCCTGTACACGCACCTGGATTTTACCCTTTTTGATTTGTAAATCTATCACCGCGCCGGTGCGGACATAGCGTCTGCCGCGCGGCAGTCTGGTATCAAAATCGGCGTAGCGTTCGAGGTTCTGACACCACGCCTTGCCCCACCAGCTGTTGGCGATCTGACGGGATTTGATCACGATCGGGTGCAGCGTCTGCCCCTTTGCCGCCGCTTTTTTCCGCGTATTCTTCGCGTTTTCCTGCAGCTCCTCCTCGGTGGGCTGAGGATAATTCATTTCTTCCCAATAGCGCGCCATTACTTACGCCTCCAATCGCAGCAGCTTCATCAGCTCGTCGTTGCCCATTTCTGTGATCCAGCTCTCGCCGCCCGCGCCGATGACATTCTCGGCGAGCTCCTTTTTCGAGGAAATCAAAGCGTCAATCTTTTCCTCGACAGAGCCTTTGCAGACGAATTTATGCACCATGACATTCTTGTCCTGACCGATACGGAACGCACGGTCGGTCGCCTGATTTTCTACCGACGGATTCCACCAGCGGTCAAAATGAATCACATGGTTAGCCTTTGTCAGATTCAGTCCGGTGCCGCCCGCCTTGACGGAGAGCACCAAATACGGCACATAGCTCTCGCTCTGGAACCGCTCGACCATTTCGCTGCGCTCCTTAACCGGTACGCCGCCGTGAATCACGCCGCCGCGTCTGCCAAACACCTCCGCGAGATAATCGTCCAAATGCCCTGTCAGCTCCCTGAACTGCGTGAATACCAACACGCGCTCGCGCTTTTCGGCAATCGTCTGCGCCAGCTGCTTTAACAGTTCAAACTTGCCGCTCTGTGAAGGACTATATTCCTCGGTTCCAAGGTACTGGTCGGGGTGGTTGCAGATTTGTTTGAGGTGCAGCAACAGTGCAAGCACAATACCCTTGCGCTGCAAGCCGTTGCTTTGCTCCACCTTTTCTGCCGTCTCGGCAAGCAGCTTGCGGTAGAGCACCGCCTGCTTCGGCGAAAGGGTGACATAATCGATTTGCTCCAGCTTGTCGGGCAAATCGGAAATAATCTTTTTATCGGTTTTGACACGTCTGAGCAGGAACGGCGCGATCATATTCTTCAGCTTCGCGTAGCCCTCTGGATTTTGCTCCAGACCGCGGCAGAAGCGGCGGAATTCTTCCATACTGCCGAGCAAGCCCTTGTTGAGGAAATCAAACAGCGACCAGAGATTGGACAAATCATTTTCAATCGGCGTTCCGGTCATGGCTATCCGCATGCGGCTTTTGAGCTTTTTTATCTGCCGCGTTTGCTTTGTCGCAGGATTCTTGATTGCCTGCGCTTCATCTAAAATAATACAATCCCAAATCGGTTTTTCAAGCGCTTCAATTGACATCGCCATGCGGTAGGTAGTGATGGTCAGGAAAGCCTTTGACGCTTCCAATCTGTCTGACAAAACGGGAGCGTGCGCGCCGTGCAAAATTTCAAGCGATAACGCGGGCGCGAACCGCGCCGCCTCCTTCTGCCAGTTACCGAGCAGAGAAGCAGGCACAATCAGCAGCACTCTGCCCTTTGGCTTTTGCGCTCTCAGGGCTTCCAGAAAAGCCAAAATCTGAACGGTTTTGCCGAGTCCCATATCGTCCGCTAAACACGCGCCGAAGCCCAGCCGATTCATTTGTAAGAGCCACTGATACCCTACCTCCTGATACGGACGCAGCTCACCGCTGAAGCCGTCGGGAACGCCGACGCTCTTCTGTTTGCGCGGATTGCGCAGGCTCTTCAATAAGCCGCCCAGCCATTTTCCGTTGGTGACGACGGGCGCGTCGTCCTCGTCTTCGGGCGCGGTTTTGATCTCAGAACGGAGAGCGTCGAGCAGCGTAATATCGCCGTCGTATTGCTTCATATCGGCGAGCAATTTTCTCAGCCTTGCGTGGTTGACCTCGATCCACTTGCCTTTTATAAACGACAAGCCCTCGGTCTGTCCGAGCAGATCGCGGATCTCCTGCTCCGTCAGCGGAACGCCGCCGACCGTGAGCGACGGCGCCATATGTAATACCGCGTCCAAACCTAACAGCGAGGGCTTATCCTCACCCATCTTGACTGTCATAGCGAACGCGCTGTAGCGTTTCTTCCACCAGTTTGGAATACGGCAGAGAATACCGCAGTTCTCCAGCGCGGGAACGTCATTGAGAAATTGATACGCTTCGTCGGCAGTGAAGCGCAGCGGATGGAACAGCTCGCCGCTTTCCATGAATCCGCCAATCAGATCGGATACCTCCGCCGCCTTGTTCAGGCAGGACAGCAGCTCCAAGAGCTTTGACCGCTCATCGCGGTACTCGGTCAGCGCGTATTGCAGCGGCACATGGCGCACACGTCCGCCGTCGCCCTTTGTGGCATAGGTCGCCAGAAATGCGAAGGGAAACTCCTCCTCATCGCTCTCCACCAAATGAAAAAAGACGCGCTCGGGGACATGCAGCTTCTGGCTTTTCTCGGCAAAATAAAGCGACACCTTCCCTGGATAGCTTTTGATTTGCTTTGCGAAAACCGCCAGCAGCTTGCGGTACTGCCGCTTGATCCACGCGCGCGTAACAAATTCCGCACCTAATACAAACGGTACGGAATCGAGCAAGATTTCAATTGTTTCCTCGTTCGGCACAAGCTCCGTTTTCTCGCGGCTCAGCTCCAAGCCCGAGGTGTTGACAAGCGCCCCGGTAAAGCTCTCCGCCACCTGATACAAAAACACGCCCGCCGCGTCAAAGCACTCCGGACGCTCCCGGAATGCCATCTCATACAGCGTCTCATACGATGCCTTTGCGAATTTTTGAGCATATTTTTGAGCTTCCTTTTCCGCATAGACAACGTCGTCCATGCGGAAACCCTCTTTTGTCAGCAAAAACTGTAGCTTTTCCATTCTTACCCCACACAGATATCATTATTACCGCATCAGCTTCTGCAAGCTCCTTGTGCGGCATGCGGCATGTTTGATAATAGTTTATTCACGCATATTCGGAATCTCGTCTACAAATGGTTTGTATCAGCAAACAGCAGCAAAGCTAACAACCTGCATAGTTTTCCGTCGAAAAAAGGACACAGATCTCCATTATTCCAAATCAGAAGTCCCTTTTCCATACCCTGCAGGTTTCATCTTTTAGGTGAAAGCACGTTTTTCGTTTGTGTCAGTGTTTTTCCGGTGTTGAGAAGCTTACAAGTGCCAGCGTGAATAATTTTGGCTTTAGAATCTCAACAACCCCAAAAGTCAGAAACCTCATTAATCAATCGCAGTTGTCAGCAATATGGGTTGCTGTGACAAAATATAATAATTCGTCTTAGCTTTCTGACTGCACATCTTGATCAATTGATCCATATCATCAAAGCTTTTTACTGATATCATTTTTTGATACGGAGCAAGATAAACCAACACTTTCTTATTCCGGAACAAAAGGTTAACAATGTTGTTCAGAGTTCCTTTGCTATTCCCATCCCAAATCATAAAACCATAGTCTGCATCTTCTGCCATCGCAATGTCTTTTTGTTGATAGAAATCAAATCCCTTCAGCTTCGACGAAACATATATCGCTTTAACACTCCAATGACCGACACAATTTCTTACTATTCCATTACTGGCATAAACAGTGACTTTTGAATAGTTTAACCCGGCATAATACTTCTGAACAGAGGAATCAACACCATCACAATCTCCGACAAGCACATCATAGCCTTTCTGATAAATCGAATCAAGCTTCTGTATAACCGCTTCATCTAAGCAACGAATTACTTTTGCACCGGCAATAAAAATATTCATAGTGTTTCCTTCCTTCTGTCATTTTGTTTTTGCTATTGCAAAGTAATAAACCTTATCTATCAAAGGATCGCTCTTTAATACCGAGACACATTCGTTAGCCGTACTACCGGTTGAATAAAAGTCATCAATTAACAAAATATTACACTCTCTTTTGGCCGCCCTTTGCTGAACAATAGTTCCTTTCAACTGCTTATTATCCTTTGCCATACTTTTTGCAGGTGTGTCATCTGTTTTGACTAATACAGTATCCGTATAAGGAATACCCATCTTCTCAGCGATTTGTTCAGCTATCATATAAACAGGCTGAGCAGTTCTTTCGTTTGTGGGTGGAGTCGGCAAAACGGAATCAATTCTTGTTCCGGATAACCATCTTTGCAAATACGGAATACATCTTTCAGCTATTTCAACGCTTGTGTCAAAATGTCCATTATACTTCATGGCGTGCAGCAATCTGCCGATCTCAGTGTATGTTGTGTCGAAACGCTTGATTCCGAAAGCATCTTCTCCTAAATATGTGCTTTGAATTGAATACTCGCTGAACACAAACCCTTCATCCCAATTTCCTTCAACAGGAATCATCACATTATTGTTCAATACGATCACCACGCTATATTATTGCAATAGTATTATACCATATGCACTGAAAAAAAGCAATCCATATCAATCATCAGTATTTCCATATATATCCATTATCCTGACCCGTCACAGATAACATTGAAAAACTGGCAAAAATTCTGCTTTGCTATGTTGGACTTGCACAACAGAATGGGCTGGAGATAGTACATATTGACGAAGGAATATTTGTCAGCGGTGAATATCCGCAAGGGGTATAAAACAGGCTCGGCGCATTTTATGTGCTGCCGAGCCTGTTATTCGTTGTATTTTTTGTGGTGATCCTAAATATCGGTTGTATTATTTGCAATACGGTGTTGGTAGCAATGAAAAACACAAGAATTATCTTGCGCTTTTTTGTTGCCGGTGCTATACTAATGATGATTTTATGAATATCATCTTTAGCGAAAACACCCATTAGTTGAGTATGTCTTACAGATTATCCTCGACAAATCAGATTTGGTCATTGAGGAAAGCAAAACACAGGTAAAAACAAATCATTTTGGTTCCCGCAACGTGACCTTTGACGTTTTGGCAAAAGATAATACAGGAAAAAGATACAATATTGAGGTGCAGCGTTCCAGCGCCGGGGCTGACACAAGGCGGGCAAGATATCATTCCGCCTCAATTGATGTTGATTCGTTATCAAGCGGTCAAACTTTCAAGGAGCTTCTTGATTCTTATGTCATTTTCATTACCGAAAAAGATGTTCTGAACGGTCAGGAGCCTATCTATCATATAAACCGCAGTATTGCCGAGACAACGGAAATATTTGATGACGGAGCGCATATCATCTATGTGAACGCCTCTTATCAAAATGTAGAAACAACTCTCGGCAGACTGATCCACGATTTTATGTGCAGCCAATCAAGCGATATGCTCTGCGAACCAATCGCGAAAGTTACTTACAAGTACAAAAACACACCCGAAGGAGTTGATTATATGTGTAAAGCAGTTGAAGAATATGGATTAAAAAGAGAAAAAGAAGGTATCCTTAAAGGTCGTCAGGAAGGCATAATCGATTCTGTAATCAAATTTATCAAAAAGGGCAAGCTATCTTATGAAGAGATTGCCGACAACTTCGATATGCCTGTTGACGAGGTGCGCAAACTCGCCGCGCAGACGCTCTAAACAATCGTTATGCTATCTATCATAACGGCTGACTGCCAATGTGCAG
>FMUA01000082.1 GCA_900100595.1 Ruminococcaceae bacterium P7 | reverse complement strand
CGACAAAATTAACGGACACGGCAAAAAGACCTATGCCGCAGGCAACGTGATTGAAGGCGAATATGTTAACGGATACCTGAACGGCTACGGCACTGCGAAATACATAGACGGCAGCCACTATGAGGGTATGTTTAAAAACGGTAACTATCATGGTCAGGAAAAAACACTTGGGCAAACGGCAATGTGTACGAAGGCGAGTATAAAAACCACCAACCAAACGGACACGGCAAAAAGACCTGCGCTGACGGAACTGTATATGAAGGCGAATATGTTAACGGACGCCTGAACGGCTTCGCCACTGTGCAATATGAAAACGGCGACCGCTATGAAGGAATGGTGAAAAATGGTGTACGTCATGGTCAGGGAAAACTCACCGAAGCTGAAGGCAATGTATATGAAGGCGAATTTATTGATGGAAAGCAGAACGGACACGGCATCGCGCAATACGCAAACGGCGACCGCTACGAGGGTATGTTCAAAAACTGTAAACGTAATGGACGAGGAAAATATACTCATGCTAACGGCAAAATAATCGAGGGAGAATGGCTCGATGACTCCCTCAACGGGCACGGTAAGCTTATTTTTGTTAACGGCGACATATTTGAAGGCGAATTCAGAGACGACCAGGCAAACGGATTCGGCAAAAAGACCTGCACCAATGGCACTGTGTTTGAAGGGGTATATAGAAACGGTAACTTTATCAAACGATGGTGTTTTTACCGCTCCGAACAACATCCGTTATATCGGCGTATTTGACAAAGGACAGCTGACCGGGTTGGGAATAGCGCTTTATCCTAACGGCTCAAATTATATCGGCAATTGGAAAAACTGGAAGTACCACGGCTACGGTGTGTTGCAGCAACCCGACGGAGCTGTTGTTGAAGGTAATTTTGAAAACGGAAAATTTGTCAAATAGCTTTTCAGACATCATCAAATAAAGCACGTGGACTGTCGAAAATCATTATGCGACAGCCCACGTGCATTTCTTTTATTATTTTTTGAGTTGAGGGATATTAATTCTCGTCGTAACTATTCAGAACGATAAAAAAATGTATACCTGCACAAAAGAAATTTTGAAACATCGAATAGAAGGCTTGCAAATGAAAAAAGTATAAATTTG
>FMUA01000052.1:1706-9835 GCA_900100595.1 Ruminococcaceae bacterium P7 | reverse complement strand
TTGGTTCACTGTGACGAAACAGGGACAAACATAGACGGCAAGCTGCATTGGGTTCACAATGTTTCAAACGGAAGCTACACATATATGACCGTCAGCAAAAAGCGTGGTTACGAAGGCATAAAATCCGCCGGAATTCTTCCTGATTATCGCGGAATCATCGTCCACGATTGCTGGACTTCCTATTGGAAGTTTAACGATGTGACGCATTCTGTATGCTGCGCTCATCTTCTGAGAGAGTTGAACGGAATTGCAGAAAATCACCCGGAGCAAGCATGGGCGAGAAAATTCAAGGAACATCTTTTGCGTATGAAAAGAGCAAAAGACAAGGCGATCGCGGCAGGAAAAGATTGTCTCAGCCTGTTTACAATTCAAAAATACAAACGCGAATACGACGTCATAATAAAAGAGGCATACGCGCAGAATCCTATTGCGGAACCTGTCAGAAAAAAACGCGGCAGAGTAAAACGCGGTAAAATTCTCGCGCTCATTGACAGGCTCAAAAAATACAAGGGAGCAGTCTGCCTGTTTTTAGAAAAGCTCGGTGTTCCGTTCGACAACAATCAAGCCGAGCGCGATATCCGCAACATCAAAACAAAGACCAAGGTTTGCGGCTGCTTCAGAAGCAGAACCGGCGCAGAGGAATACATGGGTTTAATGTCGTTCATCAGCACCGCCCGCAAAAACGGGTTTGATTCTTATCACGCGGTTAAGATGGTTTTATCAGGTCAGATCAATCAGTTTTTTGGGGTGGGGTGCTGAATAGTTACAATCAAACAGTAATTTCAAAAAATATCTTGAAAAAATACGGAATATATTATATAATCAATCATTGTGAGAAGGGGTTTGAGTTTCAGAGTCCCTCCAAAGCGATTTTTACGAACCACTCATTAAAGAGTTAAGGCATACGGACAGCCGGGTTCACTGCCGATTGGTGGGTTTATCCACTTTATTGATTTTATACTTTCGTTTTGATAAGTCGGTTGTCGGATAATCAATGCAGAATATCCTGTTATACAGACTTATGAAACGGTCAATAAGAGTAGTAAAAGTATTTGTTGCTATATAGGCTCTGCGTACCCTTTTATCTGATGATGTGTGGTTATCGGTTTTCCGAAAAAGAATTTTTTCGGGTATTTATGGCAATCACGAATATCACCGAAAAATTTACGCAAGCTGTCTGTTGGGTCAGTTTGCGTTTTTTTGTGCTGAGGTTTATTATGGGAGAAGAAAGAAAACTTAATCAAAATCATGCCCCTATTTATGAGGCACTGGAAAATTTTCGTAAGATGCGTGTTGTGCCGTTCGATGTTCCCGGACACAAACACGGCAGGGGTAATCCTGAACTGACTGAATTTCTGGGAAAACAATGTGTAAGTATTGATGTCAACAGCATGAAACCGCTGGATAACCTTTGTCACCCTGTTTCTGTCATCAAAGAGGCAGAACTGCTTTGTGCGGACGCATTCGGTGCTTATCATGCTTTTCTGATGGTAGGCGGAACAACCAGTTCCGTACAGAGTATGGTGTTATCGGTCTGTAAGCGTGGCGATAAAATCATACTGCCACGGAATGTTCACCGCAGTGTGATTAATGCGTTGGTGCTTTGCGGTGCAATTCCTGTTTATGTCAATCCCGAAGTGGATACAAAGTTAGGAATATCTCTTGGTATGAAAAGGGAACAGGTAGCCAAAGCGATTGAAGAAAATCCCGATGCGGTTGCGGTTTTAGTCAACAATCCCACCTATTACGGAATATGCAGTGATATGAAAGCGATTGTTGCCATGGCACACAAGGCAGGTATGTATTGTCTTGCTGATGAAGCACACGGAACACATTTCTATTTTGGTGAAAATATGCCGATATCTGCGATGAAAGCGGGAGCAGATATGGCTTCTGTTTCCATGCACAAAAGCGGAGGAAGTCTTACACAGTCCAGTCTTTTGCTGATGGGAAAGAATGTCAATGCAGGACACGTCCGTCAGATTATCAACCTGACACAGACAACATCAGGAAGTTATTTACTGATGTCCAGTCTGGATATCAGCAGACGTAATTTAGTACTGCGTGGCAGGAAAGTCTTTGCCAAAGTAGTAAATATGGCGGAATATGCCCGTGAGGAAATCAATGCCATAGGAGGCTATTACGCTTTCGGAAAAGAACTCATCAACGGTAATTCCGTTTTTGACTTTGACCCGACAAAACTGAGTGTTCATACCAGAGATATCGGTCTGGCAGGCATTGAAGTCTATGACATTCTGCGTGATGAATACGATATTCAGATAGAATTCGGTGATATCGGCAATATACTGGCATATCTTTCCATAGGCGACCGCAGACAGGAACTGGAAAGACTGGTAAGTGCATTGGCAGAGATAAGACGCAGATATCAGAAAGACAGCAGTGGTCTGCTCAGTCAGGAATATATCGACCCCGAAGTGGTAACCAGTCCGCAGGAAGCCTTTTATGCCAAAAAGCACAGTGTTCCTCTCAGAGAAAGTGTTGGTTGTATATGCAGTGAATTTGTCATGTGCTATCCTCCCGGTATTCCGATTTTAGCCCCGGGAGAACGCATTACGCCCGAAATTCTTGACTATATTGAATATGCCAAATTAAAGGGCTGTTCCATGACAGGACCTGAAGACCCTGATATCTTAAATCTGAATGTTTTGGTGTAAGGAGTGTTTTTATGGAATTATGGTTCAGTGAGTTTCATGCTCCCGATGTCAAGCACAGTATCAAAGTAAAACGACATCTTTATTCGGAAACAAGTGACTATCAGCAGATTGATATTTTTGAAACCTTTGAGTTCGGACGTGTTCTTGCTCTGGACGGCGATGTTATGCTGACAGAACGTGATGAGTTCATCTATGACGAAATGATTACTCATGTTCCTATGTCGGTTCACCCGAATATCAGAGATATTCTGATTATCGGTGTGGGCGATGGCGGTGTTGTGGGACAGCTGACACGGTATAAAACGGTAGAACGCATAGACCTTGTGGAAATGGATCCATTGGTTCTTGACGCTTGCCGAAAATATCTGCCTGAAAATTCCAGTCAGCTCAACGACAGCCGTGTCAATATTTATTTTGACAATGCCCTGCGGTTTATCCGCCGTTGTAAGGAAGAATATGATTTGATTATTGTGGACTCTCCCGACCCTTTCGGCCCCTCAGAAGGCTTTTTTACCAGAGAATTTTATGGTATCTGTTACAATGCTCTGAAAAGTGACGGTATTATGGTAAATCAGCAGGGAAGTCCGTTTTATAAACACGATGCAGAAGCAATGAAAAGAAGTCATAAAAGAATTGCCAGCACATTTCCTGTCAGCAGGGTCTATCAGGCACATATTCCCACCTATGCGGCAGGATACTGGCTTTTCGGGTTTGCCAGCAAAAAGTATCACCCTATTGACGATTTGAATGTGGAAAAATGGCTGGCACTTCATCTGACAACCCAGTATTATACCACAAAACTGCATATCGGGTCTTTTTATCTGCCCGCATTTTTAGAGAGAATGTTGGAGGAGGTGGAACAGTCATGCTGAAACCCAATATTGAAAGTTTTATCGGCTGTGACAGTGATTATGAAAATGCCGATATTGTTCTTTTCGGAACGCCGTTTGATTCGACAACCAGTTTTCGTCCGGGAGCAAGGTTTGGTTGTTCGGCAATACGGCACGAAAGTTTCGGACTGGAAACATTCAGTCCTTATCAGAACAAGGATTTGACAGACTGCCGTATATTTGACAGCGGTGATTTGGAATTATGTTTCGGAAAAGCGGAACTGGCTTTGCAGGATATTGAAGACCGTGCGTCAGAGATTCTAAAAGATAACAAACTGCCTGTTATGATAGGCGGAGAACATTTGGTAACACTGGGTAGTGTGAGAGCAGTATACCGAAAATATCCTGATTTGCACATTATCCATTTTGATGCACACGCTGATTTACGCAACGATTATTTAGGAGCAGAATTAAGTCATGCCTGTGTCATGCGACGCTGTCATGATTTGTTGGGCGATAACAGAATTCATCAGTTCTGTATAAGAAGCGGAGAAAAAGCGGAATTTGTCTTTGCCGAAAAACATACAGATATTCATTTGTTTTCTTTTGACGGTCTTGACGAAGTGGTGGAATATTTGCAACAGTCACAGATACCCGTCTATTTTACGATTGATTTGGACTGTTTAGACCCGTCAGTTTTTTCGGGAACAGGTACACCCGAAGCAGGCGGTGTACCGTTCAGTCAGTTGCTGACAGCGTTAATCAAAGTCAGCAGAACCAACATTGTGGGAGCAGATATCAATGAGTTAGCCCCTATGATAGACAGTAGCGGTGTATCAACAGCAGTTGCCTGTAAAGTTCTGCGGGAATTGCTGTTGGCTGTCAGTCACTGATATTCAGAATAAAGGAGATTATGTTAATATGAGCAGAGTTTTAGTAATAGGTTGTGGGGGAGTAGCGTCTGTTGCAATACAGAAGTGTTGTCAGGCGAGTGAAGTATTTCAGGAACTGTGTATTGCCAGCCGAACCAAGGCAAAATGCGACAGTCTTGCCGAAAAACTTTCCAAAAAAACAAAAACCAGAATTACCACTGCACAGGTTGATGCCGATGACGTTCAGCAGGTTATCCATCTTATCAATGACTATAAGCCCGATTTGGTAATGAATATCGCTTTACCCTATCAGGATCTTACCATTATGGACGCTTGTCTTGCCTGCAAAGTCAACTATATGGATACCGCCAATTATGAACCCGAAGATACAGACGACCCCGAATGGCGTGCCGTTTACGAAAAGCGTTGTCAGGAAAAAGGATTTTCCGCTTATTTTGATTACAGCTGGCAGTGGAATTATCGTGAAAAATTTGAGAAAGCAGGACTTACCGCTTTACTGGGCTGCGGTTTCGACCCCGGTGTAACACAGGCATATTGTGCCTATGCCTTGAAACATGAATTTGATACCATTGATACCATTGATATTTTAGACTGTAACGGCGGTGACCATGGTTATCCGTTTGCGACAAACTTCAATCCCGAAGTCAATCTGCGTGAAGTTTCCGCCCCCGGAAGTTACTGGGAAAACGGACACTGGGTAGAAATTCCGCCAATGAGTATCAGACGGGAATATGATTTTGACAGTGTAGGCAAAAAGGATATGTACCTTTTACATCATGAAGAAATTGAATCCCTTGCCGAGAACATTCCCGATGTACAGAGAATCCGTTTCTTTATGACTTTCGGACAGAGTTATCTTACCCATATGAAATGTCTGGAAAATGTGGGTATGTTATCCACAACACCTGTGCTTTTTGAGGGTAAGGAAATCGTTCCCATAAAATTTCTGAAAGCCTTATTGCCCGACCCCGCAACACTGGGTGAAAGAACTCACGGCAAAACCAATATCGGCTGTATTTTCACAGGAAAGAAAGACGGCAGGAAAAAGATTTATTCCATTTATAATGTCTGTGACCATCAGGAATGTTATCAGGAAGTCGGCAGTCAGGCAATAAGTTATACCACAGGTGTTCCAGCCATGTGCGGTGCTTTGATGTTGCTCAGCGGAAAATGGAATATGACAGGTGTGCATACTGTGGAAGAATTTGACCCCGACCCGTTTCTGGAAGCACTTTGTCAGTACGGTCTGCCTTACAGAGAAAATCACAGTCCCGAAATAGTTGACTGACGGAGGAGAAAGTATTGTCTGAATATTTAGCAGATAGCCGTAAGGTGTTTTCGGCACTGGACGGAGAAGACCCTATAACTTTATTTTCCGCTTTAAAGACCCCGTGTTATATTATTGACGAGGTACAGTTGCGGAAAAACGGTGAAATTCTCTGTAAGGTAGCAGAAAACACGGGCTGTAAAATATTGCTGGCACAGAAAGCCTTTTCCAATTATAATTTTTATCCTTTATTGGCGGAATATCTGTCGGGAACAGAAGCAAGCGGTCTTTTTGAAGCAAGACTGGGTTATGAAGAAATGCCTGATAAAGAAGTCCATGTTTTTTGCGGAGCTTACCGTGAAGACGAATTTGACGAACTGTTGCAATATGCCGACCACATTGTTTTTAATTCCCCTCATCAGCTGAAAAAGTTCGGCTTTTCGGCAAAGGAAAAAGGAAAAAGTATCGGGTTAAGAATTAATCCTGAATTTTCCACACAGGACGGACACGGGATATATGACCCTTGTGCATATGGCAGTCGTCTGGGAACAACACGCTGTCAGTGGGATACAGAAATGACTTCTGAACTTGTGGCTTTACTGGACGGTCTGCATTTTCATACATTATGTGAACAGAACGCTGACGATTTAGTCAGAACGGTAACCGCTGTAGAAAACAGGTTCGGGGATATTCTGCCCAAAATGAAGTGGCTCAATATGGGCGGAGGACATCACATTACCCGATGGGATTATGCTATTTCTTTACTGGAACGGTGTATTACCGATGTACAGAAAAAATGGAATGTGCAGGTTTATCTTGAACCGGGTGAGGCAGTTGCTCTGAATGCGGGATATCTTGCGACAAGAGTACTGGATATTGTGCAAAGCGGAGATATCTGCAATGCCATACTTGATGTCAGTGCCAGCTGTCATATGCCTGACGTTATCGAAATGCCCTATACACCGCCGTTGTATGGTGCTATGGCAGAAAAATCGGCACATTGTTACCGTCTTACCTGTCCTACCTGTCTTGCGGGTGATGTTATCGGCGACTATTATTTTGGTAAAGATTTACATATCGGTGATATGTTGCTGTTCGGAGATATGGCAATTTACTCTACTTGTAAGAACAACACATTCAACGGTATGCCCTTGCCGAACATTTTCCGACTGAATGAAAACAGAATGTGCCGTCAGATTACGGATTTTGATTATTATGACTTCAAAATGAGATTGGGCAGCAAAAAATATTCATCGTCGGCTCGATGAGAATATATCATTTTCTGACAATAAATGGAGAGATATCATGATAAATATTTTTTACCGTATAGTGGGCAGTAAACGAGTTGCCCTGATACTGGATTGTATAGGCATTGCTTTTGGAGCTGTTATTGCCGCTTTTGCTATAGAAGAATTCTTAGTGCCGTGTACGATTCTTGACGGCTGAGTTGTAGGTATCGGTATTATGATTAACAGTCTTGCTCATATACCACTTGGCATTTTGACGATTGTCTTTAATATTCCGTTTTTGGCTGTCGGTTCTCGTCAGTTGGGAAAGCTGTTTATTGTCAAGTCAGCGTTCGGCATGACAGTATTTTCCACATTTTTACAGATATTTGCTCCATTAAGAAATGTTACCAATGAGTATCTTCTTGCCGTATGTTTTGGCGGTGTTCTTCTGGGTGTAGGTGTAGGACTGGTTATCCGTTTTGGAGGCTGTCTTGACGGTACAGAAACGGTGGCTATCCTGTTAAATAAAAAATTCGTAACTATTCAGAACAACAAAATAATTGTATACCTGCACAAAAGAAATTTTGAAATATCGAATAGCAGGCATGCAGATGAAAGAAATACAAATTGGTCATACGCTATGCTCTCCAGAGACACTAAAAACGACTCTTAAAAATCAGGTTCGTCAAAATGCACAATCGTCAACAGGGCGCGGTATAGCCAAACTTCGTTAATTCTGGTATAATATCGGTAACGAAGGCGGTGGAGCAAATGCCGGTTACACAAGAATTTATCGAATCGTTGATGAAGCAAAATCAAATGCTGCTAGAGCAAGTCGATTCGTTGAGTAAAACCATAGACGAACTCAACGCGACAATCAAAGAATTGCGTGAGCAGCTTAACAAGAACTCTGGCAACAGCTCCAAGCCGCCATCAACAGACGGTTTCAAGAAAGTCAACAAGAGTCTGCGCGAGAAAAGCGGTAAGAAACGCGGCGGACAGAAAGGACATCAAGGAACCCATCTTGCTGTTCTTGCAGAGCCTGACAAAATCCATCGGCATATGCATGCCGACTGTTCCGCATGTCCTTACAGGGATAAGTGCGCTTCAAAGGCTTGTGTTAAGGAGACGCGAAACGTCATTGACGCGGTAGTTGAGGTAAATATCACCGCTCACGAAAAATTCTGTGTCGAAGTGTGCCCTCTTTGCGGTGAATCCAAAACAGGAGCATTTCC
>FMUA01000052.1:0-1651 GCA_900100595.1 Ruminococcaceae bacterium P7 | reverse complement strand
TTGGAAACAGTTCCGCAAAATGCTGCCCGAATGGCAGGAAGCATATATGGAGCGGATGACAAAGGAATATATTGAATTGCTCAGTAGCGACATGCAGGCATCGGACAAGTTTTGGGCACTTGATAAAAGAATCAAGGACGATAAGAAGTGTACCGGCGTGATTGCGAGAGACATAAGCCGTTCACATATGTTTCAGCATATTATTGACTTGATGTATGAAGGAGCAATTACGGTAGATGATTTAAAAGAATTCAGTGAGGATTTGCGGGATACGATAAAAACAAGACAAGAAATTGACCGCAGATATTTCGGAAGCTAAAAAACAGGCTCGGTGCAAAATGCGCCGAGCCTGTTGTAGCTTTACAGGTCAAAACGATGTAATAATTTTTCCGTTCTGCTTTGCGTTCATATAGAAGTCCTTAAAATCGCTCTTGCACCTGAACTGAAAATAATGTTGTGAGGATAAACCAACCCATCGGAGATAATACAGTTGCCGAACGGAATTAAAGTTGCCTGCAAAAGAATAGGTGGTCTAAAATCTGCGAGCATATCACTCCATGGTTCTGTTAAGCCTTTTACCAGATAAACCTTCATGGTCTCGGTATTCTCGGCATCAATAAAAACCGAGCCTTTTGCAAGATGGCGTTCCAAGATAAAACGTCCCGAAACCGGAAGCCGCCAGCTTTCCAATAGACAGCGGTCATCTTCTTCTAATCCAAATTGTTTTTCTGTAGCTTCTATGTATTCGTCAATGGTTTCAAGATTTGCCCAAAGAACATCAGCGACTTCTTTGAGATCTTGTGTATCAGGATGTCCCCTGCGCATATCCTCGCTGAGATACGCGTTTATCTCATATTTTTGATTTGTGAAATCCAGAAGAGGTATAAACAGGCGGAAAAAGGTCTTGTGGTCTTCCGGTGACAATGTGGCTTTATTTGTATTGCTCATAATGCCCTCCTAACAAGATTAGTTTTATTTATATTATCATTTAATTACCAAAAATGCAAAGAATATTTTCACCATATTACAAAAAATACAACGAAAACAGGCTCGGCGCAACAGAAAATGCACCGAGCCTGTTTTATACCCCTCTCATATACACACAACAAATCAAAAATCTTCCGTCGATATGTACTATTTCCATCCCATTCTTTTGGCTAAATCCAACATAGCAAAGCTGTATTTTTGCCATTTTTTCAATGTTATCTGTGACGGGTCGGAATAATGGATATATATGGTAATAATATAAGCTTTTGGAACATAATTCTTGAACTATATTGCATTGTTCAAAATAATAAAGTATACTATAACCAAATATGCCGCAGAGCTGATGCGGTAATAATGATTTCTGTGTGGGGTAGGAATGGAAAAAATACAGTTTTTGCTGACAAAAGAGGGTTTCCGCATGGACGACGTTGTCTATGCGGAAAAGGAAGCTCAAAAATATGCTCAAAAATTCGCAAAGGCATCGTATGAGACGCTGTATGAGATGGCATTCCGGGAGCGTCCGGAGTGCTTTGACGCGGCGGGCGTGTTTTTGTATCAGGTGGCGGAGAGCTTTACCGGGGCGCTTGTCAACACCTCGGGCTTGGAGCTGAGCCGCGAGAAAACGGAGCTTGTGCCGAACGAGGAAACAATTGAAATCTTGCTC
>FMUA01000071.1 GCA_900100595.1 Ruminococcaceae bacterium P7 | reverse complement strand
ATTTCTCCTTGTGTCATTTTATTGTTCCTTTCTGCCCGTCCTGCCGATAGCGCAGCGTATGTTATCTAAGATGGATTGCGAGGATTTCGCTGTTCCATTTGTCATTGAGAAGTTCCTTGACAGCTTTTTCAAAGGCTTCGTCAGTTTTATAGAAGTCATATTTGTTGATCACAACGCCTGTAATCACCCGAACGCCGTATATGTAGTGGAGATAGCCGTTATCCTCCATGAATTGACGCGCTCGTTTCGCGTATTCAGCTGTCATATCATATCACCGTCGAATCCGTAGCCTTCAAGGAATGATTTGATGTCATGATAGCCGTGCTCTGTAGAATAGTCCCATTCCATTGTACCGTCGTCGTTCTTGTGACAACCGTAAGCCAATAGGGTAAAGCCGCTTGTCACGTTGATAAACATAGCCGAACAGTCCTTTTTTCCCTTCGCCAAGCAGAAATAGGTAGAGCCGTTGCGGTTGAGATATTTCCGTCCTGCCTTTGGTTGAAAATAACGTCTTTCTATCATGTGAAATGCTCCTTTCGAATCCTGCCGAGGGCAGAAGTGGACAATTTGTCCACTTTCATACCCGCAGAAGAAAGATTAACAATAATACTTGCGCAGCTCACCGTCGTACATTTCGTAGAACCAACCTGCGCAGTCAAACCGAACGTAATTAAAATCCGTCGCGTTATAGAGCGGTTTGCGCTCTGTTTCTCCCACCAAGCGTAAACGGCGGCTGTTTGTGTCGATTTCGTATTTCCCGACCGTCCGAACGACAGTGACTTTTTCTTTATCAAAGCCAAATTCCTCGCAGACAAGGGCGACCGCTTCATCGTCAGTCAGCTCCCGCGTGGAGCCGCAATGTAACAGATCGTCGTAGCTTTTCTGAGGGACGTTGTTCTTATCATCATACGTTATCCAGTTTTCAGCCATATTCATTTCCTTTCTGCCCGTCGTGCCGATAGCGCAGCCGATTGTTTATTCTCTTCCAAAATCATCTATACAGTATTGATAATACCGACAGCACAAGCAACATCTTTTGCAACCCTTGTGCGGTCTGAGCCAGTGAAATAATCTTTTAAGTATTTCGCTTACCTCCTTAACTTTCTGTATATATTATAGCACTAATATTAGTGCGCTTCAATTCGCTTTTCGCACAAATTATAGTGTGAATTTCTGTACAAAATGACACTATTACTGGTGATTTCCGCAAAATATATATTATCACTTGAATTAGTGTGAGTGTTATGCTATAATTTTGTAAAGGTGGTGAAACAAATGCCGATTAAATATGATAAAATGCTAAAGATATTTGAAGAAAAACAGATTACAGCATATACAATGCGCATTAACAACGTTATTGGTCAAGCAACCTATAGAAAAATCTTAGAGGGCGGACACATTGATACACGTTCTATAGCAAAACTTTGTTCTTTCCTAAACTGTCAGCCCGGGGATATTCTTGAATACGTCCCTGACGACGAGGAAAAATAAAAGTGGACAATTTGTCCACCTGAACATATAGCATATAATAATATTGACTAGAAATGGAAAAGGAGTGTATTTTATGAGTAGTTATTTATTGACCGCAAAAACTGAGGTTTTATACGAAAAGACGTTTGGCATTCTTGCTAAGTACACTAACTACTTGAATAGCACAAAAGAGCCATTAGACTGCATAAGAGTTTTGGCTGAAAAATTAGCCGAATATCCTCCGCAAATCGTTGATTGTTCTGATGAAGTGACTTTTAATCGACTCGAAAGAAATATAAATGAATACAAAAGGATAATTGAGAATGTTAATTCTCCTTTTGCAGTAGGTGCATAATGTTTGAATA
>FMUA01000055.1 GCA_900100595.1 Ruminococcaceae bacterium P7 | reverse complement strand
CGCACAAAACGCCGGTGATTATTTGAAGCAGGTAAAAGCGAGCCGTCCTTTGGTGGACGGCCCGCGAATGACATCGGACGGCAGAGCCGACCGTTGTGCAGTTTTAGGAGAACACATGCGGCGTTTGCTGAGGTCGTCCTCGGTATTTGCGGCGTTTGTGTGAAATGAAATAATTTCGGAGGAAAATATGGAAGAATACAAGAAGGTAACAATCAGTTTTTCGAAAGACCAACTCTCAAAGTTGGATGAAATAATGTCGAAGGAGCAAGGCTACACGCGCAGTTCTCTGGTGCGTGAGGCGGTGGATAACTATCTCGGTTACCGCGCTCAAAAGGAAAACAACAGCTACTTGTCGCCGATCATCAGTCAGAATATCAAGCTGGTGCTCGGTAGGTTTGAAGAAAACCTTAGCGAAATGTTGTTCAAACTTGCGGTTGAGGTGAGCAAAAGCAATATTCTTTCTGCCCGTAACAGCGACCTCAACGACTACGCTTTGAACTATTTGAACGCTGTGTCTGAGCAGCTTGTCGCTGAGCATAACGGCGTCCTCGACTTGGAAAAGGCGAGAGATTTCATCGACGGAGAAGAAAATGTCTAAGATAATTGTCTCATGCCGCTTTCAAAAGAGCGCAAAAGATATCGCTGACCTCATAAGATATATGGCAACCCGCGAGGGAGTTGAAAAGCTGCAGGACACTAAGAAATATAAAATCGCAACCTCAAGTCAGCATGACCTTATCCTTTCTGTGGTGAAGCACTTTCCTCAAAGCAAAAAGTTTCTTGAATATGAGGATTACTACGCAATGCCTACACGAGAAAATGCCAACGAGTTTCTCGATGCCGTCGCTGAAAGATATGCTGACCGCGCGGATGAATTAAAGGGCTTGGTCAACTATATTTCCAACCGTCCCGGCGTTGAAAAGCTCGGCTCTCACGGATTGTTTACACAATTTGATATGCCGATTGACCTTGATACCGTTGCGGATCGGGTCGCCAATCATGACGGTGTTATCTGGACGGAGGTGGTCAGTCTGCGGCGTGAGGACGCGGAACGTCTGCATTTCAACAATGCAGAAGCGTGGAAAAATCTTGTTCGCCGCAACATGAATGAGATTGCAAAAGCCCACCGAATCAAGGTGGAGGATATAGAATGGTACGGTGCCTTCCATAACACAAGTCATCATCCGCATATTCATTTGATCATTCTCTCGAAAGGGCAGGAGGGTTTTCTATCGGAGAAGGGAATCAAGGAGCTACGCCGAGCCTTCGGTCAGGACATCTTCCGCGACGAGCAATACAAGCTGGCGACGATAGAAACCGGTTATCGAAATGAATTGAAAGATCAGTTGGCTAACCTGTTGCAGCAACTTCAAACACAGCAATCAATCCCCAACGCTGATTATTATTTGCTGCTTCTCAAAAAGATCAGAGAAGCAGTACAGCAGCAGAAGGGGAAGAAGCTTTACGGTTATCTGCCAAGAAAGGCAAAAAAGCTGGTTGATTTTGCTCTGCACGAGTTTGCCAAAGACGGTGATTTATCTGAAATCTATGCAAAGTGGAATGAGGTTAATCGCAAAAAGCTCAGCCTTTACTATGACACAAAGGATAAGCCTGACGTGCCTATTGAGAAGAATACAGAGTTGAGGTCGCTGAAAAACTTGCTCATCAGGACGGCGTTGAGTATGAATTTCAATGCGCAGACGGCTGTGAATACTGCCCGTATAGGATTTCTTTTCTCTATGTTGGCGAAACAAATCGTCAGCAGTGCCGGAAAAAGGTTGGATGAGCTCAATAAGATGATGCCCCTGACTGACAGCAAAGAACGAGATAAAATCCGTGAGAAAAAGCTGGCTCACGGTCAGAAAGAAGGTGCAGACAGTAGTGGTATCAATGAAGAAGTCTATGACAGCCAAGCCGCAGAGGGTATCCTGACTATGCTTGATTACCTGATTTCACTCGGGAATCAGGAGAATGAGCAGGCTGTCGAAGAATCGAATGCTCAGCCGTCAATCGAATATGATTTCGACAACGCATATTCTGACTATCTGAATAACGATGATAACGGTTATGATGATAACGTAGATGACGAAGACGAAGAATATTACGGTCTTTCTATGTGAACAACGAGGTTAGCACCCTGTTTTGCCGTGTGTCGCCCTGTGTGCGATTTGTTGAGGAAAGTAGGGTAAGTACCCGACCAAAAGTGTTTGCGCGGTGTTGGGCGTTTGTCGCGGTTTGTGAGCGATAGCCCGTATTGAGAGGTGTTTGAAGGTTATGTTTGTGCTCGGCTATAGTGAGCGATAACCAAAAAACGGTACTGCGAGCAATAAACGCGCTGTTTAGCCGTGTATCGCCCTGTGTGCGATTTGTTAGAGAAAGGCGAGAAAAGTACCCGAACGGATTGTTTGCACGGTGTTGGGCGTTTGTCGCGATTTGTGAGAGACAGCCCGTTTTACAGGTCGATAGCAGTCATATCCATATTCGCCCATAGCATATGCCCTTTTTACTATACACGTAGTGTATAGTAAAAACAGAGCAACAGGACTGTTCAAAATTTGAGACGCTAAATCAAAGATAGTCCGAAAAAGATCCGGAGCTGAAATTGTTGATTCTGCTTGGGGCGGAGCTGCTTTTGCAAAAATGAGCAGGTCGTTCCGATGTTGCTGTCTGAATAAATATCCGAGAAACAAGAAAGTTCAATTATATTAGCAGCGTTACCGTTTAATTAATCACATAACCTTTTGCAGATTTTCGCCGGTCGGCAAAATCCGGTAGATCGTATTGCTGAAGTCCGTAAAATACACCCACTTGTCATCGACAAGGTAAAGGTTGTTGATGTCCATGGTACAGATTTTCTGAGGGGTATCGTTTTCCGGCGTCAAAACGTGCAGCGTCCTTACCGTATCCGAAGCGTCCTTTGGCGCGAACGCAAGATATAGGGTATCTCCGCAGCTGTTCATCCTGCAACCTCTGTTATCGACGATCTTGGTTGTTTTCATATCACTGAGGTCAGTGCGGTACAAGGTATAGGTATCATCGTCGGTAAAATGATAGTTAAAATAAACATAATGATCTGTAAATCTGATGTCATTGCATGAGCCTTTGCCGCTTTGATCGAGCTCCGCCACTTTATCCAGCCGAATTTCCCTGACGGTTTTTGTCGCTTCCAAATCGAAAATATAGTAGGTGTAAAACTGACTGTCAGCGATTTGATCAAATGATTCCGGCAACACATAATACATATTGTGTTTGGAAAAATAGAGGGGAAGAAACATATTTCCAAAGGTTTCATTGGACGCCAGCAGTGTGTATGTGCCGTCATCATAGCGGTATACATAGTCCTCCACTTCTTCCTTTTCGGGCGAAGAAATGAAATACTGTTTATCCTCCAAGACAAAAAAACGGTACGGTATGCTTCCGTTCGGCGGCGCCAATTCGATGTATTTCTCGAACTGCCTGCTGTCCATATTCAGTCTCCATATTTCAGGATGACCGGACTCTGTGTCGGTGTGCAGGTAATAATCCAGTAATTCACCGTGATACATCCGCATTTGCAGATCGGTACTTAAATTGTGTTCCGTTTTTTCGGAGTAGATTTGCTCCTGTCCCACGTCGGTCAACTTGTAGATGCTTTGCGTAGTATAGGAAGAAGATTGCCAATCCCAGTTTCGCAAAAACCTTCTGACATACAGCGCATCTTTTGTGCGCCATAAGCCTTCTTCAACCTCGCTGCCGTTGGCGAACTCATTGCCGTAGGCGTTGTCGATTGGCTCGGAATCCGATATGCTGATACGTCCGGCACACGCGGATAATAATATTGCGAATGGTATCAGCAGAACTGTTAATTTATATTCTTTTTTCACAAGATCCACCTCCGATTATCAATTCATCATAATCACAGAAACCGTAATCTGATTGCTGTCCTCATTGAACAGCAGTTCTCCGCCGTATTTTTCTGCGAGATTTCGCAGTATGCCGATTCCCTTGCCGTGAAGCGTCTTATTGCCCTTAGTGGTCTGCAGGTCAGGATTTGATTGCAGCACTGAGCCTGCGACGGCGTTCCTGCAAATCACGCAGTAATACGCCTGATGAACCGTAATTGATAGTGTCATTTTTCGCTCCTCAACAGGGCGTGAGACGAGGTATTCCATCGCGTTATCGCATAGATTACCGATGATGGATACAATGTCCGTATCTTCCACAAACCGAAGCGTATCGCCGATTTCATACGAGAAGTCAATTGATTTCTCCTGCGCTTTTTCGATTTCAACATTCATTATCGCGTTGAGCATTGGATTGTCGGTGTGAACGGGCGTATAAGCCGCAGACAGCTGCTCGCTCATGCTTTCGCATAACGCCTTCGCCTTGTTGTATTCGCCCTGAGAAATCAGCATGCTTGCAGACATCAGCATATTTTTTGCGTCGTGCTTAACGGCGGAGATTTTTTCAATCTGCTCGTTTGTGCTTAATACGGATTGCCTGTAAAGCTCCTCGCGCTGATGGCTTACCATCAGATCTGCCTTTACCCGGTAATCTTTGCTGACCTTAATCAGCAGGTACCAGAAGATAACCGCCATAATTCCTGTGCTCAGCGCGATGATGGTGATATGGATCTGTATATCCCTGTTAAAATCAACCGCCGCAAACGCCAGCAAAGCGGTAAACCCGACTGTACAGGTGATGAGTGGTATGACGATAAATGCCAGAATATCGGACAGGCTTCGCATGTTGATTTTGCCTTTGCTGAACCTGTAGATAACAAACAGAAAAAACGCGTAGAAAGCGTTGGCAGTAAAAAGAACCAGACAGCGAAAAGCTTCGGACGATGTAACCGCTTCGGAAAAGGGGATTTTTCCGAAGGTGCTCATGACATTTACCGTAAGGTAAGCGATTGATATGTTTGAAACCGCGATGGGAATGATAATCCGCAAATACAGCTTTCCCTTCAAAAAAAGCACGGCATACAGCACCATGACAATCATGGCGAAAATGTAGTAAAGAAAGTGAAAGGTCATCTCATTGAAGGTAAAGTATATCGACGCTGCAGACAGCAGGCAAACTGCCGCACACAAGGTAATGATCCGTTTCACCTTGCTCTCGGGCTTATCGAAAAACAGGTAAAGAAATCCGATAAGAATCACCTGTTCGATCATGTTCGCCGTGATTTCTAAAACTAATCCGACATTCATTGCACATTTACCATCCATTCAAAGAATTGCCGTCTGACTTCCTTGCTGTATTTTCTGCTAAGCGGAAGAAGGGTGCCGTCGGTAAGCCGAATATTTTGCGGCATAATCCTCGCGATATAACGCATATTGATCAGACAGCCGATATGAGCGCGGACAAATCCTTTTGAGGTCAGCTCAGCCGCTTTTTCGTCCATTGCGGCGCGTTCACGCAGTTCGCTGCGTGTGGTGTGAAATACCACATAGTTTTTCACCTTTTCAAGATAAATCAGCTCCCGAAGCGCAACCTTATCCGTGCTTCGTCCGGACTTGACGGTCAGATATTCTTCTTCGCATTTTTCATTCAGCCGAATCAGACAGGGAACCAAGTCCTCCGGATGCGATTTGCGAATGAAGGAGTAGGGCTGCTGCCGCAGCGCTTCAAAAACAAGACCTTCTCGGTTCGTAACAAAAATGATAAAAGGCTTGTCGGAGCCGTTTCTGACAGCGTTCAGTTTTTCCGCTAAATCAAGTCCCGATAGCTTCGGCATTTCAATATCAAGCAGTATGACATCATATTGTTTTCCGCCGCCATTGACAAGCGATTCCGCGTCATCGGTTACGCTGATATCCGCGGTGATTCCGTTCTCGCGGCAGATACGCGAAGTAATCCGCCGAAGCTCCGTCAAAAAGCTCTGTTCGTCGTCAACAATTAAGGTTTTCATGTTACCACATCCGATACTTATCTATATATCAGTATAACACATTGCATACAGTAAAAACAATAATCTGGTAAAATTTGTGTATTTTCCGGTAAAATCTGACATTTTGGAGGGTTGACAAGTTTGCGGATAATATGTTAGCATTTGAGTGAGAAGAAAATATCAGACGCATTATTCAATTTTCTCATTTGAAATGGAGACTCTTATGAAAAAAAGAACTTGGATTATTCTGTGTATAGTAGTGTTTCTGATTATTTTATCTGTTTTCGCCTTATGGATGCTAATTAAGCCGAAGGCGCATTTTGATATTTCGATAAAGCCGTGCGAGAATAATAATACATATCACAACACCTTGGCAAACGGTACATCAAGTTTAGTTCAGATTGATGATAAGCTATACTATAACTACAGAAACGGCGACGGCTTGCGGTATGGGACATATGAAATCACTGAAAGCATGACAAGGCGCGTTTACTGGGAAGGCCCGGCGTTATCTCCGAGAAACATCAGCTTAGATAATGTTTATGATGGACAAATCGCGGAGGATATTGAAACATATCTTGATATTTTAACAGGAGAGAAGATTCATGTCGATTCCGTTATCCCGCAGGAACTGAGCCCAAATCACAGCTTTGTAGTTAACGATGTATGGTATTTTTACACCCTCGACAACAGTCAGGAGTTATACCGTATGAACGGAGAGAAACCTGAATTGCTCGTGTCCGCCGATACACTCGGTGAACCCGAGATGCCATTTGAAATGTATATTGATGACAGCTTCATTTGTTATGTATCGTATCACGATGGTCTCTGCAAGTTTTCACTTGACAGCGGTTCAAGACAGTCAATCCTTCCTGACGAATTGACTCACATAGAAAACGCGTTGTCCACAATCAGGTGTTTGTTTGCGAAGGATGGGAGGGTATATTATCTGGTCGATTCTACAGATATTTATGAAACCGATTTTAACAGAGAGACAACCACGTTGCTTTATCATTCCGATGACATTATTTCCAGCATTAATATGTTGGATGATACGTTGTTTTTTAGCGATGATGCTATCAGCGGCAGTATTTTTTCTTTGTCT
The DNA here is from genome assembly GCA_900100595.1 of Ruminococcaceae bacterium P7. Taxonomy (GTDB): domain Bacteria; phylum Bacillota; class Clostridia; order Oscillospirales; family Acutalibacteraceae; genus Ruminococcoides. The sequence continues at coordinate 679 of FMUA01000055.1, read as the reverse complement.
GTAACGAATCGGACGAAAGAGAGTTTGCCGACTAAATGCGGCAAGGTTAATGAGATCTACTTGCTGGATAAAGATTATGTTTATTACAACGATTATCATGAGAATTTATTCCGCATCAATCGGAAAACAAAGGAAATTGAAATAGTTTTTGAATAGTTATTTCACCACAAATTATTGCCTTCTTGTTTTGGGAGGTCTGTCCATTGGATGTGTAAAACAATAATAGGCTCACTTTTGTGATTGCCTCCAATGACTATTTAAGAACGGATGAGCACGATGAGAAATAAACATCTTTATTCAATAGGATTACCTATATACGTATTGATTTTTTTACCTCCGCTTTTATTGTGCGTGCCTTTGTCTTTGTTGTTATTTTGCTTTTTATCAATGTTGGCAATATCATTTCTCACTTTTAAGCGAATAAGATTTGCTTTTCTTGCAAGAACCGTTCCGGGTGCTTATGGTTGTGCAATGGTTTCACATATTTTAGGAACGCTTATTTGCGGACTTCCTCCTATGATTATTTCTCGATTTTTAGATATCAAATATGATTTTTTCGCTGAACATGCGTCGTATATGGCTGATCCGTTTTACAGCCTTTCACATTTGAACTCCTTTATCCCTTTAGGCTTTTTTGCAGCGGTCACTTGTGCCTTTTTGCTGAATTATCACCTGACCT
>FMUA01000056.1:2749-8318 GCA_900100595.1 Ruminococcaceae bacterium P7 | reverse complement strand
AGCTGCGTCCGTATCAGGAGGTAGGGTATCAGTGGCTCTTACAAATGAATCGGCTGGGCTTCGGCGCGTGTTTAGCGGACGATATGGGACTCGGCAAAACCGTTCAGATTTTGGCTTTTCTGGAAGCCCTGAGAGCGCAAAAGCCAAAGGGCAGAGTGCTGCTGATTGTGCCTGCTTCTCTGCTCGGTAACTGGCAGAAGGAGGCGGCGCGGTTCGCGCCCGCGTTATCGCTTGAAATTTTGCACGGCGCGCACGCTCCCGTTTTGTCAGACAGATTGGAAGCGTCAAAGGCTTTCCTGACCATCACTACCTACCGCATGGCGATGAGCATTGAAACGCTTGAAAATGTGACGTGGGACTGCATTATTTTAGATGAAGCGCAGGCGATCAAGAATCCTGCGTCAAAGCAAACGCGGCAGATCAAGAAGCTTAATAGCCGTATGCGTATCGCTATGACGGGTACGCCGATCGAAAACGACCTTTCCAATCTCTGGTCGCTGTTTGATTTCCTCAACAAGGGCTTGCTCGGCAGCATGGATGAATTCCGCCGCTTCTGCCGCGGTCTGGAACAGAATCCCGAGGGCTATGCTAAGCTGAAAAATATGATCGCGCCGTTCCTGCTCAGACGCGTGAAAACCGATAAAAAAATCATTTCCGATTTGCCCGACAAGCTGGAGCAAATCGATTATGTCACCCTTTCTCCAAAACAGGCTGTGCTTTACCGCAAGCTGTTGGCGGAGACAAGAGAGAAGGTGGAGCAGAGCAACGGCATGCAGCGAAAGGGCATTGTTCTCGCTTTGCTGCTGCACCTCAAGCAAATCTGCAACCACCCCGACCAGTATCTCGGAACAGAGGAATACAGTCCGGCGCAGAGCGGCAAGTTTGAGCTGTTAAAGCAGCTGGCGCAGACGATTGCCGAAAAGCGCGAGCGCGTGCTGGTGTTCACGCAGTTCAGGGAGCTGACGGGACACTTAGACGATTATCTTGCTGAGGTGTTCGGCAGACGCGGCGGCGTGATTCACGGCGGCGTTCCGGTCAAGGAGCGCACCGCGATCGTCGAGCGGTTCCAGAGCGAGAGCTATGTGCCGTATCTGGTGCTGTCCGTCAAGGCGGGCGGTACCGGGCTGAATCTGACAAAGGCGAACCATGTCATTCATTTTGACCGCTGGTGGAATCCGTCGGTGGAAAATCAGGCGACCGACCGCGCGTTCCGTATCGGTCAGGACAAAAACGTGATGGTGCACAAATTTGTCTGCAAAGGCTCTGTGGAGGAAAAGATCGACACGCTGATTTCCTCAAAAAAGGAGCTTGCCGAGAATGTTATCGGCGCGGGCGGCGAGAGCTGGATCACCGAGATGGGCAACGACGAGCTGATGAAGCTGCTGAGATTGGAGGCGTAAGCATGGCGCGATATTGGCAAGAAATGAATTATCCTCAGCCCACCGAGGAGGAGCTGCAGGAAAACGCGAAGAATACGCGGAAAAAAGCGGCGGCAAAGGGGCAGACGCTGCACCCAATCGTGATCAAATCCCGTCAGATTGCCAACAGCTGGTGGGGCAAGGCATGGTGTCAGAACCTCGAACGCTATGCTGATTTTGATACCAGACTGCCGCGCGGCAGACGCTATGTCCGCACGGGCGCAGTGATCGATTTGCAAATCAAAAAAGGTAAAATCCAGGCACGTGTGCAGGGTACGCGCAAAACGCCCTACAAGGTGGAGATCCGTATCAGTCCGCTGTCGGAGCGGCGCATTGAGGAAATCACCGGCAAGTGCGAAACGCGCGTGGAAACGCTCGACCAGCTCGTGAACGGCGACTTCCCGAAGGAACTGAAGGACGTGTTTTTGGAGGATGGCGGACTGTTCCCCGAGCCGCGTGAAATCTCCTTTTCCTGCTCCTGCCCCGACTGGGCGGTGATGTGCAAGCATGTCGCGGCGTCCCTCTACGGCGTCGGTGCAAGGCTCGACGAGGAGCCGCTGCTGTTTTTCTCGCTGCGCGGCGTTGATACCAAAAAATTCGTGGACGTGGTCATTTCAAGCCGCGTGGAATCCATGCTTGCAAACGTCGATAAGCCGAGCGACAGAATCATTCGGGATACAAGATTGGAAGATTTGTTCGGCGTTTTGTAGGAGGAAATCATGTATCAGGTTATTGGAATTGACAGAAGATATCGTGATGAATAAAAGCAGGCTCTGCACAGAATTGCTGTCGTGCGGAGCCTGTTAATTTTAAGATTTAGAAATTTTTATTCTTATTTTCCGTCTATCATCCCGTAATTACGCAATTCCCGATGATAAGCGGTTCTTCTGGAATACTCCTGCTTCCAATTCAACAGATAGTCGTTTTTAGACGGTGTTTTGCCCTCAAATTCCATGATTTCGCCGATAACTGCCGCGTATGCCGCGCATGTTGCGTAATCATTACGCTGATTGTATTTCATTACATTGGCTGTGTACTGTGCGCAGAGCTTTTGCAGAATATCCAACGCGCTTTCGCGGTCAGGCAAAGGCATATGGTTGCGGCACGTTTGCAAAACACTCCATAGCATTTCTGAATTACTCGAAGGCGCACTCATATCCAGTCCTTTGACATATTCTTTTGCATGAAATGGCAAACCGGTTTCGAGAATGCGCAGCATTTCCTTGCCGCCCTCACGGATTGCACCGTCAGGATACAAAAACAGGGCGATTAACGCGGCTCCTTGCAAAAAGATTCCTGAATCATAGCTGCTGTTTGGCATAAACAAATCCGCATAAGCGTTTTGAAATTCACCGCTTAAAAAACGGCTGAATCTGACGGTGTTCTCTTTAAGACGGTTGTATTTAAGGAAATTATTGGAATGCGGCTCGTGAAAGTCCGAAATCATTGACTGTAATTCTTCAAGGCATTTCTCATAATCGGGGTGATTCACTAAAGCACGGAGATAGTTTACGGCGGTGCTGTTTGAACGGAACGCCTCTGTCCGGCAGTATGCCGCGCATTCGGCGTTGCTGAGTCTGAGTGCGGCTTCCGCTGTTTGCAGCGCTATTTCGCTTCGCACAATATAATTAGGGTAGATGCTGCCAAGAGCCTCCAAACCGGTTTCTAACCTTGCTGCGTCATTATCCTGCAAGGAAAGCACCTTTAAATACAGCTCAGGGTGCAGCTCAACAGACTGACGCGCTGTTTCCAAAGCGCTCACCGGATCAGCCTGCATTTCCATTGCTTCATCCAAATAATCGTCAGCTGCAGGTTCCTCTTTGGTTTGGAGATAAAGAATCCAGTCCTTTAGAAATGCATCAAAGTCGGGCAGTTCCTCGGGTGAATGCTGCATCAGTTCTTCCAGCGTCCAGCCCGTGAAATGGTTAAAGTGCGTTCCGACCCGATATAAGGCTGCGGCGCGCTCTTGTCCCGAAGATGTAAAGTAGACGGCGCAGGCAATATCCAAAAGCACAATTTTTACAGAAAAATCCACAAGGTCGTACATTTCGAGATCGTCAATATCCAGCGTATCGTTATCGTAATCCGAATACTCTCCGTCCGCCTGCACTTCCAAATTCAGCAGAATATGACCGAGACGGCGGGCTTCTTCGTATTCCGCGCAGTCAACGAGCCGGTGCAGCTCCGAGCCGGCGTCTTCAATGACAGAAAGCAGGTCGTCGTTGTCTTCAAAGAGAAAATCCGGCTCGTCAGAGGCATACCAATCGTCCCATTCCTCGTTAATTTCGGAATCAAGACGGAATTCCCCAGAGGTGATTTTTGCAAGCTCTTTATACAAATCATCGGAGACCGTTTCTTTGGATCCATTCTCCTCAATATAATCATCGCTTAACATGGACACTAACCAATCCCTGTGTTCCTCAGGTAGAGTCCGCGCAATATGATGAATGCTTTCTGCAAGCTCCTCCTTTGTCATTTTTGAAGTCGTATCATCAATCATTTTCAGAAATTGCGGTAGATTCATCATTTGTCACCCTTTTTTGAAATCTTTAGATTCAGTATAGCACCTAATGACGTGAATTACAACGAAAAACAGGCTCGGCGTAACAGAAATTACACCGAGCCTGATTTATACCCCTTGCGGATATACACCGCTGACGAATATTTCTTCGTCAATATGTACTATCTCCAGCCCATTCTGTTGTGCAAGTCCAACATAGCGAAGCAGAATTTTTGCCAGTTTTTCAATGTTATCTGTGACGGGTCAGAATTATGGATATATATGGAAATTCAAAGTAAACCAATAGAGCTGATTTATGTTGAACAATAGAATCTATTAATCTGATATTAGGTTTATTGTTCTGAATATTAACTATATTGTTCTGAATATTAACTATATTGTTCTGAAAATATTTTATATTATTCCGAAAAGCGCTTGTATTATTCTGAATGATAGGGTATAATAATCTTAATCTAAACTAAGGAGTAATTGTATGGCTGAAATGATGACAGTAAAACAAGCATCGGAGCGATGGAATATTTTTGACAGCAGAATCACAAAGCTCTGTCGCGAAGGGAAAATCCCCGGTGCGGTTAAGGATGGTAAATCGTGGCTGATTCCTGTTGACACGCCAAAGCCTGCGGACAACAGATATAAAAAACAGCCAAACAAGCTAAAGCAAGAAAAGCTCCCTTTGCCGGTTGGTGTTTCCGAATATCGCGTGGCGTCGACACAATACTATTATATCGATAAAACTATGATGATCAAGGACTTTTTGGATGAACGTCCTATGGTATCGTTATTCACGCGTCCGAGGCGTTTCGGTAAGACATTGAACATGGATATGCTAAAAACATTTTTTGAGAAGAGTGACGAGGATACTTCTGTTTATTTTCAAGATAAAGCTATATGGAATTGCGGAGAACGCTATCGGAGCTATCAGGGCAAGTATCCTGTGATTTTTGTTTCCTTTAAGGATATCAAATTTGATTCGTGGGATCTGACTTTTGAAATGCTAAATACAGTGATCGGCACAGAATTTGAACGTCATTTTGAATTGGCAAATTCAGATAAATGCAGTGAAATGGATAAAAAGCAATATCGGAAAATTGCCGAGCGAGAGGCAGATATTGTATCGCTCTCCGGCGCATTTGATGTTCTGTCGAGAATGCTGTATCGGCATTACGGGCAAAAAGCGATTATTATTATTGACGAATATGACATTCCAATCCAGCAGGGACATTCCAAAGGCTTTTATGATGAAGTCGTTGATTTTATGCGAAACCTATTTTCGGGTGGATTAAAAGATAATCCCGCGTTAGCTTTTGGTTTTTTAACGGGTATTCTTCGTGTGGCAAAGGAGAGTATTTTCAGCGGACTTAATAATTTAGTTGTCAATTCTATTCTTGATGAAAGCTACAGTCAGTATTTTGGTTTTACAAAATCTGATGTTGAGCAGATGGCATTGTATTACTCTGCAAAAGATAAAATGACGGAGTTATGCGAATGGTATGACGGGTATCGCTTCGGTGATACAGAGATTTTTAATCCGTGGTCGGTTATCAATTATTTTAAGAACGGGTGTAAGCCGCGCGCGTTCTGGCAGTCGACAGGAAGTAATGAAATCATTTCGGAAGTAATAGCATGTGCG
>FMUA01000056.1:0-2739 GCA_900100595.1 Ruminococcaceae bacterium P7 | reverse complement strand
AGAATTTTTGCCAGTTTTTCAATGTTATCTGTGACGGGTCAGAATTATGGATATATATGGAAATTCAAAGTAAACCAATAGAGCTGATTTATGTTGAACAATAGAATCTATTAATCTGATATTAGGTTTATTGTTCTGAATATTAACTATATTGTTCTGAATATTAACTATATTGTTCTGAAAATATTTTATATTATTCCGAAAAGCGCTTGTATTATTCTGAATGATAGGGTATAATAATCTTAATCTAAACTAAGGAGTAATTGTATGGCTGAAATGATGACAGTAAAACAAGCATCGGAGCGATGGAATATTTTTGACAGCAGAATCACAAAGCTCTGTCGCGAAGGGAAAATCCCCGGTGCGGTTAAGGATGGTAAATCGTGGCTGATTCCTGTTGACACGCCAAAGCCTGCGGACAACAGATATAAAAAACAGCCAAACAAGCTAAAGCAAGAAAAGCTCCCTTTGCCGGTTGGTGTTTCCGAATATCGCGTGGCGTCGACACAATACTATTATATCGATAAAACTATGATGATCAAGGACTTTTTGGATGAACGTCCTATGGTATCGTTATTCACGCGTCCGAGGCGTTTCGGTAAGACATTGAACATGGATATGCTAAAAACATTTTTTGAGAAGAGTGACGAGGATACTTCTGTTTATTTTCAAGATAAAGCTATATGGAATTGCGGAGAACGCTATCGGAGCTATCAGGGCAAGTATCCTGTGATTTTTGTTTCCTTTAAGGATATCAAATTTGATTCGTGGGATCTGACTTTTGAAATGCTAAATACAGTGATCGGCACAGAATTTGAACGTCATTTTGAATTGGCAAATTCAGATAAATGCAGTGAAATGGATAAAAAGCAATATCGGAAAATTGCCGAGCGAGAGGCAGATATTGTATCGCTCTCCGGCGCATTTGATGTTCTGTCGAGAATGCTGTATCGGCATTACGGGCAAAAAGCGATTATTATTATTGACGAATATGACATTCCAATCCAGCAGGGACATTCCAAAGGCTTTTATGATGAAGTCGTTGATTTTATGCGAAACCTATTTTCGGGTGGATTAAAAGATAATCCCGCGTTAGCTTTTGGTTTTTTAACGGGTATTCTTCGTGTGGCAAAGGAGAGTATTTTCAGCGGACTTAATAATTTAGTTGTCAATTCTATTCTTGATGAAAGCTACAGTCAGTATTTTGGTTTTACAAAATCTGATGTTGAGCAGATGGCATTGTATTACTCTGCAAAAGATAAAATGACGGAGTTATGCGAATGGTATGACGGGTATCGCTTCGGTGATACAGAGATTTTTAATCCGTGGTCGGTTATCAATTATTTTAAGAACGGGTGTAAGCCGCGCGCGTTCTGGCAGTCGACAGGAAGTAATGAAATCATTTCGGAAGTAATAGCATGTGCGGATGAAAGCATTTATGAACGATTGGAAAAACTGTTGCAGGGCGACAAATTTAGAGCATTAATTGATACAGGCGTCATTTATCCTCAAATAAAGATCAATCCTTCATCGATTTACAGTTTTTTGTTAGTAGCCGGTTATTTGAAGGCGGAAAATGCGGAGATTTCTTCAAGCGGTGATTTCCTATGCGATATTTCTCTGCCTAATAAAGAAATCAAAGCAGTATATAATAAAGAAATACTTCAAAAACTTAACGCTATTGTTCCTCAGTCTTCAGCAGTTGAAATTCAGGAAGCAATTTATACAAATGATTCAAAACGCTTGCAGCAGCAATTAAGAAAGCTGCTTTTACAGTCTGCAAGCAGCTTTGACACCGTCGGAGAACTATTCTTTCACGGTCTGTTTCTCGGTATATGCGCAATATTTGACGATCAATACTACGTGACATCTAACAGGGAATCGGGAGAGGGAAGATTTGATATTCAACTGATGCCGAAGAATAACAGCAGACCGGGTGTTTTGATTGAGTTGAAATCGAAAAAAGATCTGTCGAAAGAACAATTGGATACTTTGGCACAGGAGGCGCTGAATCAAATCAATGAAAGGCAATATGATACGGAAATGAAAACGCACGGCATAACAACGATCTTTAGGTATGGCGCAGCGTTCAGTGGTAAGAATGTAGCTATTTGTTCGGAATAGGAGATGAAATAATGCTATCGGTAAAGACAACAGAAAATTTGGCAGGCGTGACGGTCAGCGGAACCTATTGGGATTTGAACGCGTTATATGACGCGCTGACAAATGTTATCGGTGAAGAAGAGAGCTATCCGGAATTTGAAGCGTGCAGGATTCGTGTATTGGGTTTATGCTATGATATCCGTCATGCTTATCAGGGAGACAGAAACAGAGGTAAAATTGAGTACGGAGATGAAGTGTTTTCGTTTGAATATCTGTGGCCTGAGATGGTGTTTATCTATGGCGTATTGGATGAATTTGTAAGATTGTCCTCAGGGAGCCTATGCTACCTGCGTCAGGAAGGCGCTGAACGGTTATTCTATAATCCCGAAACAAAGGACGAGCTCTTGGATCGTTTGCCGGATGATATTGCTTTTGTATGCTATTTCCGGAACTTAATCATCAACGCTTTGCAGCGCACGATAGACGAAAAGCGGTTTAAGAAGATACACAGAGCATTGGAAGACAGATACAGCTACACGCTTATGAAGCGTTATTACAACAACTTTTGTACGCAGTGGGTAGATATTCAAAATGTAAAGTATCTTAAACGTGCGCCTGAGAAAAGAAAAACCTATC
>FMUA01000059.1 GCA_900100595.1 Ruminococcaceae bacterium P7 | reverse complement strand
GGCGCAGCCGCGTTTATGCTGCCGCTTCTGGAGGAATATCAAAGAGAATATCCTCAAACATCTCTCTTTGCACGGGGAGACAGCGGTTTTGCAACAGATGAACTCTACAGCCTGTTTGAAACGAACGGTACTTCTTACGTCATCCGGCTCAAGGAAAACCCTGTGCTGAGAAGACTTGCTCAAGCTTTGGATTCCGAATTGTCTTATCTGACGCGTGAAGATGCAGTTTCTTATGCTGTCGTTTATGGCGAGTTCCTTTACAAAGCCGATTCTTGGGCTTATCCCAGACGTGTCGTCTGCAAAATTGAGAAGCCCTGCGGTCAGATGCTCCACATGAATACCTTTGTTGTGACGAATATGGAATCCTCTCCCGAGGATTTGATTCGCTTTTACTGTAAGCGGGGAAAGATGGAAAACTTCATCAAGGAGTGCAAATCCGGCTTTGATATGAGCTATGTCAGCAGTTCTTCCATGATTGTCAACGCCAACCGGGTTCAGATTCATGCTCTGGCATACAATCTTTTTAACTGGTTCCGTCGCCTGACACTGCCTGAATCCATGCGAAAGGATCGTGTCGACACTGTCAGACTCAAGCTGTTGAAAATTGCAGCCAGAGTTGTCAGCTCTGCAAGATATGTGTATTTTAAACTCTGCAGTTACTGTCCATACCAGACGCAGTTTTTCGAGACTCTCGCCAATATTGAAAAACTCAGTCCGCAACTCGAATAACCGTTACCCCGTGTACCTTGACAGCTTCAAAGAAACCTCGTTAAATGAAGATCTGAAAACCCAAGGGCGAAGTGCGCCTTTTTTCAGCGGAAAACTTGTCAGGTTATCAGCTTTGCAGCTGTTTGATCATGCACAACCATTTGCAGATGCAGTTCCCGATGTGCATGAATAATTCAGGATATATTATGGATTGTTATGAACGGGCACAGACTAATTTTGATTATGCGGCGGAGCAATACGAAAAGGATATGGAATTAACAGCGATTGATGAATATGTACGGAGAATCACGGATGTATGAGTTGGATTACACGCCCGAGCGGTTAGATTGGAATGAGTATTTTACACGATATAAGGAAACTGGAGATATAAGATATTACAGGGAGTTTCTTCACTTTTATGAGCCTGTGTTGGATAGAAAAACAAAGCGATTTATTGAACGGTACGAGTTAGATGATTATCGAGCTGAGGATTTGAAGCAGATATTTTCTTTTCTGCTGTGGAAAGAATTGCAAAGCTATAAGTCCGAACTCCCTCTTTTACAACTGGTAAAATACAAGGTGCAAACCAAGTGGCAGGAATATGTCCGAGTGAATTGCGGCAATTATCAAGTTGATAAGCGTCATCAATATCTACTCCTGAAAAGGATAGCTTATCTTTACTATCGAAAGAAAGATAATAATTCTCTATCGGAAATAATCACCGAGATTGCGGCTGAGCTGAATCTGACAGAGGAAAGCGTTGAAGAATACATTATCGCCGTTTCGACCTTCAAGCCGAAGTACAACGCGGATTTTTACGCAAGCGATGATGAGGATGATTACTATTCCTCTGCTGTGGGCTCTGTTGCAAATGATTTGGATACGGAAGCATTGTATTTTAAGTTGCTGCGACAGGAAAAGCTCAATAGCGCGCTTGCCGATCTGCGTAAGCCGGATAGGTTGCTGATTGAATATGTCTATGGCATTTGTCCTTAGTGTCTGAAAAATAAAGAGAAGAAAACCTTGCGCGAAGCGTCGCTGTTGCTTGGTTTGACCGAAGACGGCGCGGAAAAGAAGCTGAAAAATATCTTGAATAAACTGAAAAAGAGTATAGAAAAGTGAAGACTGCGGACGTTGTGCTCCGCAGTCTTTTTTGCGCCCACAAACCGCGACAAATCGGCTGTGTGGGCTTTGTTGGGCGAGGTCGGGTACGTGCCCCACCGATTCTTTCGCGCGACACGGGGCGAAACAGGGCGCGTCAGGTTTTCTCGCTGCTCATCGCTTCAACCATCAGCCTGACAGCCAAAGAGAAACCTCGACGAAACGCATCGCGCTCACCGAGGTTCATTAGATCTGTGTGGTTGTCTTTGATTTTTTGGAGTATGACGTTCTGCTGCTCCGTCAGCGTAGCGGATAACTCCTGCTCGTGGCGAATCACCAGCTTTGCGGTCATGTCGTACTCGCTGCCGCGCACAACTTCATATTCGTGAGGAGCGATGTTGCCATAGTAAAGGTTTTCGAGTGTGGTCATTGTTGTCACCTGCCTTATCAAGCACAACAGGATACCACAGAAAAAGAAATAGTCCAGAGAAAAGGCAGAAGAAAAACGGAATTTTTTTCGTTCTTCTTCTGCCTTATAAGATTCAATAGGCGGTTATGAATCTGTTTTATGTCGGAACGTCCTTCCGCGTTTCATTACAAAAGATAAATAAGTAAAATATGATTCTTTCCTTGCTTTTTATAGGTATGATATGGCTGACAGGATAAGGATCGGCAGTACACTTATCAATCCGCTGATGAATGCATAGCTGCAGCTTTTTCGGTAAAGTGTGTCGCCCTTATGCCTGTTTCTGAGCAGGATAAAAACCAGTACAGACGGCACAATGCTGAGTAAAAAGATGATGATCGATAACAACAATAAGATCGCTCCCTATAGCGTGAGGTTCTAAACGGAAAAATGAAAACCGAATAGGATTGACAATATCACATTAACACGAAAAGTTAGATACAAAAAACAGTTTGAGGCTGACGCAAAATTACGTCAGCCTCATTTTGTTATTAAGCTTAGTAGCCTGCTTATAGAAGTCGTTTGTTCAAGGCAGCTAGCTTAGATAACGAGTAACAAATATTTCAGAACAGAAATTATTTTACCTCTATAAAAGTAATATCAATATATTTTTCTTCTTCTGTTCCTCGGCAAACACCCATGCAAAACAGCTGTTTTCCCTGATATTGACGCAACATTTTCTCGTAATCGAAAGTATACATCGAATAAACGGAATAGTTATATTGACACAGAATACTGCCGTCAGTATTATAGTTTAGTACATCAAACGCGTCATTTTGAGATTCTAACCATGCGATGTCGAATTGATACAGCTGACCGACAAGAAAGTTGTTGTCAAACTCATTGTCAACTACAATATAACTCATTGATTCCGCTGCATCGCCAAGAACTTCTACATCACTGATTTGCAATTCGATCTCATAAGTTTGATCTAAATGGTCTGGATCTTTTCCGATTTCTGTCCGTTGTGTCACGATAAGACCCTTGGCGTTAATTTTTTTACCAATTAGTTGCTTCAAGTCTGTTTCATCAGAGTCAGCGTGAAACAAATACGTACCAAACTTTACAGCAGCGCCTTCGGCATATTCGTCTTCTCTCAAAGAAACCTCCGAAAGAACAACATTCTCGTTTACGTGTTCCCACGCATTGAAGTTATCTATGTTGTTGTCAGAAAGGACAAGATGGTCATCTGCATTACGATCCCTAAAGCTACCTTCGGTTACTGTAACTGCATCATTCGACGGAATAAAAGCAATATCGGGATTAACAACATCACAGTTTTCAATCAAACGTAAAGAACCACTGGAAGTGTCATCCTCAATTGACAGAACATCAATTAATAAATCCACATATGCCTCTCCATATGCATCATCTGCAACCTTAAACGTAACGCTGATAAATGGAATCGCTTTACCTTTGTCAGTCAAGGAATACGGATTTCTCCAATCCGAAGTAAACCCAATAATGCGGTCTTTTCCAGTTGGATTTGGGTTCACTATGGTTGTCCCCATACCCTGATATGTTCTATTGGGAGCAGCTCTAAACACCAAATCACTGCGCTGAGCATCATTACCATTGATTCCTTTTGTTCTGTCATAAATCAACTTTTCGTTGTCATATAGTAATTGCCATTGGCAGTTTACCATTTTTTCCGTTGAATTAATCCAAAAGGTTACCGTTATCTGATTTGTATCCTTGTTAAAGGTTTGTGTTGCATTACCAAAGTTAGAATTCACTTCTACTGTTAACTCATTAAATTTCTTTTCCGCCGGAAGCTCAGTAATCATCTCAGCGATATACAACTGAATCATGGTTGCGTCAGTAATATCTATTTTCCCATCACCGTTCACATCTCCAGCCTCAGACTGTAATTGTGTCGGACTGAAACACTCTGCAGCAATCATTTGATTCATGGTAACATCGGTAATATCAACGACCCCACTGCCGTTAACATCACCAATTCGTACACGAGATTGAGGATTCGGCACCTCATCAACCCAAATACCGGTCAGGGGACTGGCAACATTGTTATACACCCCGTCCAATCTTCTGTTGATGACAAATATTCTTCCGTTTTCCGTTACAAGATCAATGGTTTGATCAATGCTATACTCCCAATCGGGTTCATCGAAATCATCAATAAGCAACGCAAATAACACGTTTTCATCCAAACCTTCATAAACGCCATTCCTTCACCAATCTGTGGATTATCATTTCCACCGCCAATATTTAAAGCATAAATATATACCGGTTGATTTCCTCTTTTTGAAGTGCTAATTTCCGCGTCAAATCCATGCCAATCTCCGCAGCCATAAACCGAATTTACATCTGTACGCTGAGTATTCGCAGTAATAGAATGCCCTTCTGCATTCGCATCACCCGAACGTCCTCCGATATACACATGGATAGGTATTTGATTTCCGAAATCATCTCTGTCAAAAGCCCAGCCTCGGACATGTATTTTTCCATTTCCACCTTCAATAACATCCACAGTACCCTCGGGATTGTGTCCACCAGAAGTAAAATTCGGTCTGATATAATGTGTTGCACCATAGGGACTATCAGATGAAGCCGACCTCCAGTTAATTGTGTGAATAAGTACTGGATCACCATTAGACCATTCACTGTCTCTAGCGTTTGCATCAGCAATGACCGCTGTGTTCAAATCTGAAGAAATAACAATACCAGTATGATTTCCATTATTTGTGCCGGCAGAGAATATATCTCCTGGCTCTGGCATAAAATCTGCAGAATTATAATACACCGCCCAACCTAGCTCTCCCCAAAGTGAATTTTGCCAGATGGTATTACCATTAAGTGTCGGTCTGTTCCAAACATCCTGCCAAGCGTTTCCAGTCATCAGCCAATTCACATAGGCTTTGACAAACTCAACGCACTGTGTTCCGTTCGCTCCATTGAAGTCATAGGTTGCTCCGTTCTGTGAGTTTAGCCACGCAACGGCCTCATCTCTCGTTTTAACCGTACTTGCGGCTACTGTTTCATCTGTCTCTGCCGCGCCTGCGCCAATTGGTGTAAACGCCAATACACAACACAGCATGGAAAACACCAATAGTACACTAACGGCTTTTTGTTGTTTTCTTTTCATTTTTATGTCTCCTTTCGTAGTTTACCATTATGATTCCATTTACTGCTTCAAACAGAAATCATTGGTTTCCTCAATATTTTAAACATTGTTCTCATCAAATGTCAGAACAATGGAATAGCTTACCAGTAATGTTCTGTTCCGTTTACCAGAATCAAGCAGGGCGAACTGACTTCCTTTCGGAAAAGATTAGACAATGCATTCTGCATAGCAAGCATCCCTTAGAAAAAACTTTTCGTCATAATTCACGTCAATCAGAAATCTCTTCTATATTAAATTTTCCCAGCTTTATTCTAATCTCTCCGACGGAAAAGATAATACTATGGCATTTCCATTATTGATTTCACATATTTTTTGTTTACAACCGATTATGAATAATACGAAAAAGAATGAACACAATAACAGCGAACATATTCGCGATATTGAATTACTTATAATTCTATTCAACTTCTCCCTTCACGTCACACTTTCAGTTAAAATTAGTTCGTTTATCGTCCACATATGCGAATGTGACCTATCACTATAATTTCATTATCATTCTAACACATCTTGACAGTTTTGGCAATACTTTGGTTTGATTTTGTGTAAAAAAGGCTTTTGTTTTCACTTTAGACTTGTGAATTTTGTCTTTCTACGGCAATAGTTGGTCAATTATGTGGTCAGGTATAATAGAAGGGCGTATAGCGCAGAAAGGATGATACTATGGCAAGAAAAGAGAGTAACATTTATAAGCGTAAAGATGGCCGCTGGGAAGCCCGCTATGTAAAAGAAATTGGCTTGGACGGTCGGAAAAAGTATGGCTCAGTTTACGGCGGCACCTATACAGAGGCACAGCAAAAGCGCTTGGAGATTATGCGGAATGTCAGACCATACGTAGTTTCGTCAAACTCCTCTGTTCTGTCGGATATTATGTGGGAGTGGATTCAATCCGTTCGAAACAGCATTAAGCCAAATACTTTACAAAAATATGACAGCATAATCAGAAAACACATAGAAACCACTGTAATCGGTAAAACCAACCTCCGATTTCTGACTGCAAAATCCATTTCCGATTTTGCTAATCAGAAGGCGGAATCCGGCTTATCAGTAAAAACCGTTAATGATATTCTGATTGTCGTCGGTTTGGCTTTGAATTTTGCGGAGGAAGTTTATCAAATTCCAAAGATAAAAGTGAGTTTTCTGAAAGAACGTGCAAAAGAAATTCGTGTTTTAGATATTTCGGAGCAGAAAAAGCTTGAAGCATTTCTGATAGAGGAAATGAATTTATACAAATTTGCTGTTTTATTGGCTTTATACACAGGCGTTCGTATCGGCGAACTGTGCGCTTTGGACTGGGGCGATATTACCGATGAAATCAAAATCAGCAAGACCCTCTATCGAATCAAGCAAGGCAATAGAACAGTCCTGGAGATAGCGGAACCAAAAACTCCGTCATCTAATCGTGTGATTCCGGTTCCAGAATGTATCAGGGGCTATGTGGAACGGTTTCGCGATTATGGTTCCGTACTAAAAAACCGCAACGGAAATCGTGTTGAGCCAAGGCTAATGCAGATGACGTTTGAAAAGTTCGTTGTAGAATGTGGTCTTCCGAAAACCAATTTTCATGCGCTCAGGCACACCTTTGCAACTCGTTGTGTTGAAGCTGGGTTTGATATCAAATCCCTGTCAGAGATTCTCGGTCATTCCGATGTGAAGACAACTCTCAACAAATATGTTCATTCAAGTATGGAGCAGAAGCAGAAAAATATGGCTTTGCTGAAATCTTTGGTTGGCTAAATCATGGTCAAAAAAGTGGTCAAGGTAGCGCTCTTGTGTGCATTTGCCTTGACCTTTTTTGATTTTATTCGCATATGTGGACGTTCTGCGAATAATCGCAACGTGTTTAGGGAATATAGCCAAACCGCGATTTTTTTCGTATAGTACCTTGGAAAAGGATT
>FMUA01000061.1 GCA_900100595.1 Ruminococcaceae bacterium P7 | reverse complement strand
AGTTTTCAGCATGGTTTCCTTTTCTTTCTTCAGGGCTTCCTCCTTCCTGCGAGCTGCCTTTTCGGCTTTCTTCGGATTTTCGAAAATCATGCTCGCGTTCTCAAGAAACTCTGACTTCCAGTTCCGGATCATGTTGGGATTGAGGTTGTACTGCGAGGCAATCTCACTTAGACTTTTCTCCCCTTGGAGAACCTCGATGACTACCTTTGCTTTGAATTCCGACGTGTACGTTTTGTATGACATAGTTTGCGCTCCTTCCTTTAGTTAGACGCATTATACCATGTTCACGCATTTTTTCAATCCCGTGGTCCAAATTACAGGGACCATTATAAAACGATGATCGAATATGCGAAAGTAAGCAAGAAGCAAAATCAACTTGATGGGCACTAATCCATAACAGTATAAAATATTGCAGCGAGAGAAGAACTCTGATACTCTCGCTGCAATAATTACATTGAACGATTCAATTTGGAAACATCAATAAAAAACTCAACATGACCGCATTCTTTACAAACTAAAGCATCAGATGGCGTAATCACTCGTTGAGTAACTGCCCCTAATCTTCTCACGTCCGGATATATTAATTCTACACGAGTATTAACTCCAACCTTTTCAATGTTTTTGCTACCACAACACACGCAATTATCGCAATTCATTATTGCCTCCTACATCAACAAAACATAGTTTCAGTACGCATTAATTTAATAAGAATATTTATATTCTAGTGTTATGATACCCAAATATTCAGCTTTAATCCATGTAAAGTCTTTCAATTTTAACTTTATACTATACAATTAACTCTTTGTTCAAATAGCCAGAATCAACAATTCTTTTATAGCGTCCAAAATAATCAAAATGATTTTGCGCCTCTAATGCTTTATTATAATCAGGTTCAAATTTAAGCATTAGTATACGCACTGCATGTAAATAGTCTTCATAATGCGCATATGAGGGATTTTGGGATAATTCTCTGATCGTTGATCTTGCTACAATAGGATTATTTTTGTACATATGAGGATTACAAAAGCTCTTAACAATATTAATATTGTTCTCTCTAACGTTATTTTGACCAATAACCGATCCCCCAACTTTATTCCATGGCGGGAAAACACCATAAGCGATTTTATGAGCCTCAATTAGTATTCCTTCAACCAGTTTTATACTGTCAATTCCTTGTTTGTTTACATAGTTTCCGCAAGGTTCATCTTCTTTCTTTGCTAATTCTTCATATAAGGATTTGTTTCTATGAACAAGAGGTTGATACATAGGAGACTGAACAAATATTGTAAAACCAAGTTTCATGTGAAATTTAAAATAGTCATTTATTTGATTATACTTGCATGCATTATGAGAAATAGGGAGTAATCCATTGTGCTGACGAAAGCGTTCATACAAATCACTTGCTAAACCAATGTATAGTATCTCGTTTGTATAGTAATCCCAAAAAGAGTAAATTCCAGCTGAAGCCCATCCATAATTATCGTTTGGACAACAAATATCATTTATCGCCTCTGCTAATTCTTCTGTTTCTTCCTTAGTATAGGCATCCAGAATAACTGTACCAAACACAATATCACCCTTTCTCATATAAATCAGAGACAGCTTATTTAATAGAATATTGCAAAATGAAAAACATCGTTTTCGTTGCCTAAAAAGATACAATTACAAGTTGGACCTATTTCTTCACCAATTAGATTCAAGGATAATTCTTTATATGCACTGTCATAATTAATTAGCAGATCAGTTGTATGTGTTGGTGCTTTTAACCTTCTTAAAAAAGGAAAGTATGCTAATCTGTTTTCGTTAACTAACGGTTTACTGCCGCCGCCTGTTCCTAACTGTAAATAACGAGAAATAGAATCAACACAATTAAACCAGCCAATTAC
The DNA here is from genome assembly GCA_900100595.1 of Ruminococcaceae bacterium P7. Taxonomy (GTDB): domain Bacteria; phylum Bacillota; class Clostridia; order Oscillospirales; family Acutalibacteraceae; genus Ruminococcoides. The sequence continues at coordinate 2,602 of FMUA01000061.1, read as the reverse complement.
AAATGCTCTTTTATGCTTATGCCCTTGCTTTATCTCTTCAATCAGCCAATCAAAGTCTTTTTGATACTCTGACCATGTTTTACTTGCAGAATTTGTTCCAATTCCACTCTTCCAGTTTTTCAGATATTTTATTTCTATTTTAAAGTCTTTTGATCTGACATATAAATCATGATTGACCTTGCTGTTTTGTCTTTTAGAATCACCTACTGTATAATGTACCATCTGCTTAAATGGGTACCCCAATCTAACAGTAATATCCATTTCATTGAATTCTTCATCGGCAACCCTTTTTAATTCATCCTTGGTAAGCCTGCAATACTGTTCATTCAATTCATCGATAGTGAAAAGACAAGTTGATAATAAATATTGGCTTATTGTCGGTTGATTCATTTTTCTCCTCCTATTATTTATATGTTTAACGTTATAATCATGTATTCCATATGCTTTTTCCGCAATGCCATTTCAAAACAAAACCATTGTTTTCAATTACTGCAAAAAATGGTTTTTCAAGAAAAGCTTTAATTGTTTGTAAGACTATTTCAAAACTATCTATTTCTTTATCGATCTTTTTTACAAACGCGTTCCATTTTACTTGCATAGCTTTATCATCGGCAAATTTCAGCATTTTTTCAAATTGCTCAATCGTATAAGCATGCTCACGGTTCGCAAAAGTCTTTCTCAGTGCTTCAACTAAAACTTGTCCGTCAAAGTCAAATTTGTTCGCTATATAATATAGGTCATAATAATCCTTCATTCGACTGGAAAACTCCATCAAGCTGAGGATGGCGTCCAGCTTCTCAGCCACCGTTGTTTCGATAGAATAGGTATTGATAACGGGAGCCTCAAAATCCGGCAACTGTGTAGGTATCCTTCTTTTCTCCTGCTGCGGCACAATTACATCACCCACACCAAAATCTATACTAAAAGGAGTACGAGTGTTCTTGATATGTGCCACCAGAGATACGCTGATACCAGCGTATTTCTTTGCAACAGAAATCGGTGAAATATCCGTTATTTCATAAGTGATATAATCATTTTCTGTCGGCGTAGAAATGATTTCATTTATTACCGTTCTCAGTTCGTCCGGTGAATTGGGAATTCTCCGCAAAAGGAAATCGACGTCAACCGTTACTCTGCTGTCAAAATCAGTAATCGAGTAGAGAAACAAACCTCCTTTGAGGACAAGATTATCTGCGTATTTTGATTTTGCTAAGCGCCGCAGAAATTCCTCCTGACAGAAAAGCTGCATACAGAGTTGATTACTCCTGCCGCTTTCTTCGGATTTATTCTTCAATCTTGCCAAAACCGATGCTGCTTTGTCAGCCATTCAACAACACCCCCATCAATTCCATGACTTTATTATAGACTCTTAGCTCTTTGGCATAGTCAGAGAGGCGTCCAAGGTTTTTCTTTTCATCGTTTGCATAAGCGTTAAGAGCTTTGTTGAATGTCTCGCTGTCCATACGCGAGCGGAACTTGAAACAGTCACAAATCGTTCGTTCCCGATCATATACCGGAAGAATCACACCCGAGAAATCTTCCTCTGTTTTACCGATACCATAAAGGCTTTTCTGAACGAAATATACCTGTATGGGAACGCTATCGATTTCCAATTTTCTTCTTGAGATAGTACGCGGTACAGCGATCGACCACTTTCGAGGGGTGAAATCGCTATATCCGTAATGAAACAGAGCAGATTCCATACAAACTACTCCTTCCGGGATAAGGGTTTTCAATTGTTGTTCTTCCGTTGAAAAGGATCCATCTGCAAGCTGATAGTATCCCTGACGAACACGAATAAGGTATCCATCCTTGCAGAGTTTCGCAATCCTCTTAGCGTCAATTCCTTGTGCAACAAAATCTGAGGTTTTTGCAATGCCGCCGCTTGCAATAACAGTGTCATTGACTTTTTGAATCATATCCATATTCAAAGCCTCTTTCCTTTAGTTTATCCGTAATTCAGTATAACACGAATTTTCTTATATTGCAAGAAAAACCACACACAAATAAATATGGCTGTGTGTGATTTTTTCATTGCAAAAATAAATAAATTATGGTATATTTGTATTGTTAACTTATGAAAAAATACTATCTTAAAAAACAATGAGACAATGGTGGTTTTATGAAAAACTATAGTTGGATTGAATCAATTGATGGAAAACAATATATAACTCCTGTTATTATACAGAACGATTGCGAATACTTACCAGAATTGAGGAAAAAGCTAAATGCTTTTTCTACTGATCTAAAACTTTCTGGTATTGATAATTCTATTGCTATTGAAATTGAACGATATTCTAAGAGAGTAATTGTAAAGTGGTCCCCTTGTCAAGACCACGGCTTGAGAAAAATGCGTGAACATTGGCAGCGTTAATTCTGACTCTGTTGTATCCCGCCAAAAAATGTTCGGCATGATGCCATGCAGCCGCCCGCTTACAGCGGGTCGAAGAGCCTTGACCGGGCTCCGCTGGCCTGTTACAATGGCTTACCGCGTGGTCGAGCTTTGTTTTCCTGACTCCGCCGCACCCACGCCGCCATCGAATCAACAGGCCAGCGGGGCACTGTCAAGGCCGGCGGTGATGGTTGCTGAACGGCTGAATGA
>FMUA01000079.1 GCA_900100595.1 Ruminococcaceae bacterium P7 | reverse complement strand
AATTAATGTCTTGCGGATAAGAGATGTTCTGAGGAGCGCAGGTCGCGTCGAGTATCAATGTACCTTTGTTGGCGGATTCAGTATCCTTGATATCTTCGCTTTGTGTTTCCTCGCTTTCTTCGGAATCGTTGTTGCTATCAGAATCATCGTCATCATTGTTTTCAGGCAGATTGAATTGAATCATCATTTCGTTGATGTCTTCAAGAATATCGTCCGTCAGACGTTTGCGAAACTCCACCAGAAGTGACGGTGCGAAGGGTGCCTCATATTGATAGCCCGAAAGTCCGATAAAGTATTGGTAGTAGGCGTTTTCTTTGATTTGCTCGACAAGCTCACGGTCGGAGTAATTGTATTTCTTCTGAATCATCAGCGACCCGAGAGCGGTCTGTAAAGGCTTTGCCGGCATGCCGGTCTCACTCGGGAACAGAGCAGCATATTTTTTCTCGATGTCGTACCACGGTATGCTCGCCGCTTTCTTTACCCATCTGTTTTCGGAATCCATCTGCATCCCTGCGGGCTGGTTAAAGTCTGTGAAGCTCATTTGCTGATTTCTGTGGAACTTATACATGATGTCCTCCGTATAAAGTGCAAGTTTTTTGATTACTCCGGTTTATTTCCTTGCACTTATTTTAGCACATTCCGAGGAAAAATGCACTGTTTTTCGAGATTTTTGCCAATTCTTTTTTCTAAAAGCGGAGACTATATAGAAGCTGCAGAAATACAATTTGGATTAGAAGAACAAGACCGCCGTCTATTGGAAAGCTGGCGGCTTCCGGTTTCGGGACGTTTTATCTTGGAACGCCATTTATCAAAAGGTTCTGTTTTTATTGATGCCGAGAATACCGAGACCATGAAGGTTTATCTGGTAAAAGGCTTAACAGAACCATGGAGTGATATGCTCGCAGATTTCAGACCACCTATTCTTTTGCAGGCGGCTTTAATTCCGTTCGGCAACTGTATTATCTCCGATGGGTTGGTTTATCCTCACAACATTATTTTCAGTTCAGGTGCAAGAAGCGATTTTAAGGACTTCTATATGAACGCAAAGCAGAACGGAAAAATTATTACATCGTTTTGACCTGTAAAGCTACAACAAGGCTCGGCGCATTTTGCACCGAGCCTGTTTTTTAGCTTCCGAAATATCTGCGGTCAATTTCTTGTCTTGTTTTTATCGTATCCCGCAAATCCTC
>FMUA01000063.1 GCA_900100595.1 Ruminococcaceae bacterium P7 | reverse complement strand
AACAGATATTCCCACTTACCGTCGATATGCTTCCAGCCGGTAACATGGTAAACGTGTATTTTCTCTGCATTCTCCGTTGTCAGCTGAATAGCGTGACGGACGGTTTCCTTTATGCTTCTTTCGGGTTCAAGAACGCAATCCGCTCCCCAGCGTTCAATCAGCCAGTTGAAGTTTCCAAGCTCAGAACCTGACACATCAATCTCCGGAAGCAATCTTCCGCTCGAATGAACGCCGCTTAAGCGAAGCTCATACTTTTCTTCTACGCCGTCGTCAACGCTGACCTCTTTGACGATGTACGGTAAAAAGTTACAAAGCTTCTTTGTTGTTATGCCGCTTTTTGTGGTTACCTCTTTGTAAAGGCAGCCACCCACCACCTTGTACGGCAACGGATACTGTACAGGGCTTGTGCTTGAATTACTCATCTGTAATTCCTCCTTAAAATATTTTTTCGAATACAAAACTCCCACCTCAGAAAAGTGGGAGTAGTATTCACATTTGCGGAAAGTGGGTTCAGCCTTAAGGCGCCGTTCGGCTGAATCATCCTTCCACTCTATCAATGTCAAATTTTTTCAAAAGTCCGTATTTTCCCGTGAAGGGTTCAAACCGTTTCCTGATTTTTGTGAATTTAGAACGATTGTTTGAATTTATATTGAAATCTTCAAACGTATGTGCTATAATTGCATTGTGAGGTGAACGAATGTTGTTTGAGGAAGATATAAAAAACAGAGTTCAAAACATCAACCTTTTCGAGGTCGTTTATAAAAAAGGTAACTTTGTATTGGAAGGCAAAGAATATCCCCTTGGCTATACGAGCTACCTTGCCATTCAGAAAGAGTGCCGGTTTATGGACGAAAACCTATTCAAAGCACTGCTCGGTCTTTATGACGAATTACTCCATGATTTTACAAAGGAAAATTTGGATTACTATCACAAAGGCATTGTTTATGTGCTCAACTCAATAAAGGATAACTCTATATTCGCGCTTTTGGGAATCGAAAACGCAAAGGGCAAGATAGCCCGTCTGTTTTCCGAGAAAAAAAAGAATTATTACCTTGCCATCCATGACTTTCAGGAACACGGAATCGACTTAGCTACAGAAGAGAAAGCAAATTATGCCGACGAGGTGATGCACTCTCTCAACGATCTGATTTCCGCAATGGCAATCGGAAAAATCATATATAATTCTGTATTGGAGCTAAAGCAATACGCTGCTCTGGTTTTCCAAATAACACACCGGATTGTAGAGCGCGGCGCGCGAAGCAAAAGTCAGTTGGCTGACACGTTCGGTGCGTTTCTCTCTGATGAATATATGCAGTTCATCTTCCATACCGCTTCACACCCGTTTAAGACGAGGGCGACGGTTATGCCGGTTATCGAAAATGTTGTCGGTGAAAACTATATCTTCCGAAAGGTCTATTACAATAATCTAAAGGACTTTTTGATGACCGATTTATTTGAGGGATATATTCACGGCCACTATCTATGGCAGTGCGATATTTGTGACAGGTACTTCTTTATGACTACAGCGCACAAGCAGTTATATTGCAGTACAAAGAACCCTAAATACAATGTGCCGTGCTCTTATGTTGCGAAACACCCCGAAGTGGTCAAACGGAAAATGGAACGTCAGAAGAAAACTGACAGTCCGTATTATTTGCTTTGGAGAAAGCGTAATGACTTAATCAGAAAAAACAAAAGCCTCGGCAAATACGATGAAGCCGTATCTGCCAAGGCAAAGGAATATATTGATGACCGCTTTGATGAAGCACTAACCGATTTTGATTATGCGGAAACGCAGTTTGAAAAGGATATGGAAATAGAGAATATTTATCAGATGGCAAAGGAAATGTTAGATGTATGAGTTGGAGTACAAGCCCGAGAGGTTAGATTGGAATGTGTATTTTATCCGATTTAAGAAAACGCGAGCTATAAAATATTACAGGGAGTTTCTTCACTTTTATGAGCCTGTGTTGGATAGAAAAACAAGGCGTTTTATTGATAAGTATGAAATAGAGGATTCCCGTGCGGAGGATTTGAAGAAGATTGTTTCTATTCTGCTGTGGGAAGAATTGCAGAGCTATGATTCCGAGCTTCCTCTGTTGCAGCTGATAAAGTACAAGGTTCAAGCTGCGTGGCAGGAGTACGTTCGGGTGAATTGCGGCAATTTCCAAGTTGATAATCGTCATCAGTATTTACTCCTGAAAAAGACAGCGTATCTTTACTATCAGAAGAAAGATAATAATTCTCTATCGGAAATAATCGCCGAAATTGCGGCTGAGTTGGAGCTGACAGAAGAAAGCGTTGAAAAATACCTTGTTGCCGTTTCGACATTCAAGCCGAAGTACAACGCGGATTTCTACGCAAGTGATGATGAGAACGATTACTATTCTTCTGCTGTAGATTCTGTAGCAAACGATTTAGATACGGAAGCGTTGTATTTCAAGTTGCTGCGACAGGAAAAGCTCAATAGCGCACTTGCCGATCTTCGCAAACCGGATAGGTTGTTGATTGAATATGTCTATGGCATTTGTCCTAAGTGTCTGAAAAATAAAGATAAGAAAACCCTGCGCGAGGCGTCGCTGTTGCTTGGCTTGACCGAGGACGGAGCGGAGAAAAAACTGAAAAACATCTTGAATAAACTGAAGAAAAACGCGGAAAAATGAAGGCTGCGGGCATTGTGCCTATGCAGCCTTTTTCGTGCCCACAAACCGCGACAAATCGCCTGTGTGGGCTTTGTTGGGCGAGGTCGGGTTGTTACCCGATTTTTTATTTCGCGCCAAGTTCGGCGAATTTAGGCGGGTCAGGGTTTCTCGGTGTTCATAGCGTCAACCATCAGCTTTACAGCCAAAGAGAAATCTCAAACAAATGCTTTTTATGGGGGCATAAGCACAGTTTGCAGAAATCCTTCAAACAATTGTATATAATAATCTATGATATTATTGACTTATTTAGATATAATTATTATACTTTACTATAAAGAATGCTTTTAAGGACTATGTTCATAATCAACATGACTATGAGGGGATTAACATGCCGATTCAAATCGTCAGAAACGACATAACAAAAATGAACTTTGATGCGATTGTCAATGCTGCAAACCAGACCTTGCTTGGCGGCGGTGGCGTAGATGGCGCGATTCACCGCGCGGCAGGTTCGGAGCTTTTGGCGGAATGCAAAACGCTGGGCGGCTGTCATACTGGTGAAGCCAAAATCACAGGTGCATACCGCCTGCCGTGTAAATATGTCATACATACAGTAGGCCCTGTTTGGCGTGGCGGCGGGCATCATGAGGAAGAAA
>FMUA01000064.1 GCA_900100595.1 Ruminococcaceae bacterium P7 | reverse complement strand
GAAGCCAAGTCTGTTGTGTGAAAGTGTTTTCTGAGCAGCGAATTGACACCCAGCTTATGATAAAACTCCTTGAGCAGAAGCAGACCGCCATCCGAAGAAAGATTGCCACCATCGAAATTTACGCGAAATTTCTTGTTGCTTTCCAATGCAGTACCTGTTATAATAGCCATGGGACTTCTCTCCTTTGGTTAATTGTTGTACGGTAACTACATTATACCAAATTTGAAGTCCCTTTTCCATACCCTGCGGGCTTCATCTTTTAGGTGAAAGCCTGTTTTTCATTTTTATCAGTGGTTTTCCGGTGTTGAGGCGATTATCAGGCGCTGGCGTGAATAATTCAGGATTATTTATAAAAGGGTGAAAACAATGGCAAAAAACATCAGACGCTTGATTGCTGTGGCAGCGGCGGTATCGCTCGCGGCGACGGCCCATCTGACCGTGGCGGCGGCTCCGTCGGCAATGACGCTTGATGAAGTCGTGTCTGCGCTTCATCAGAGCGATGTGCAGTACAATACGCTGGAAAGTATGACGAGCAGCAAGGATTATTACATCCAAAAGGAGAAAAACGCTCCCGACAGGAATCACGCGATGCAAGGGTCGGAAGCGCTGCCGTCGAAGCTCGACCTCAGGGATGTCGGCGGAAAATGCTACGTCAGTCCGGTCAAAAAGCAGAGCCCGTGGCCGACCTGCTGGAGCTTCAGCTCGGTCGCGGCAGCCGAAACGAGCATCGCCTATGCGCTCGGTCACGACTATAATGACAAGGATGCTCCTGATGCGGACAAGTTCGATTTGTCCGAGAGACATCTCGCGTGGTTCATGTATAACGCGCTTCCCGAGGGCAACCGGTTCTTCCCGTCGCAGGCAGGCGAGGGCAACTATCCCGTACAGGACACCGAAGCGCTCGACAACCAGCAGAAGAGCGCGGTGATATTCGGCGTCGGCGGATTCATGTCGCAGGCGACAACGCTTCTTTCCGCCGGGATCGGTCCCGTTCTCGAAAAGGACGTACCGTATGAGGGAAAGGACGCCGAGCTGTATGACAAATACTATTCAAGCTACTCTATCCGAATTGACAGCAGCGGTTTCGTGGATTACAGTTCCATGACGCCGCTCCTGACGGAAGTTTCCATGAGTGAGGAGCAGTTCGGTCAGTTCGTCGCGCAGTATGAAGAAAACGGATATATTTATCTTCCGATGGAAACCGTTCAGGGAATGCTGGCGAAGGAGAATCCCGAGTACGCGGACAAGACCGTCTTTTTCTCGATGGTGCATTCGGGCAACGGCGACTGGACGGTCGATGAAAAGTACCGTTTCCACAGCGAGTATGAAATGCTGGAAGCAAATATTCTTGCCAATCCCGCACAGGCGGATGAAAACGGCGCGTACGTCTATGACGCCAACGCCACAGAAATGATAAAGAACGAGCTGGTTCACGGCAGAGCCGTCTGTTTCACCTACAAAGCCGACCAGTCACTCCCGGGACAGACGCTATCGGACGGTTCCTATTTCCAATTCATCGATAAAAACGGTCAGCCCGCGTCTGACAAGGAGCACGCGGCTATCTGGGCGCAGTACTCCTTTGACAGAAGCTATGACCCGTCCGAGTCCGGATCCGTGAACCGCAAGGTGTTTGACGTCAATCACGGCGCCTGTATTGTCGGCTATGACGACAGCTTCCCGAAGGAATACTTCAACGACCCCAAGGGTACGCTACAGGGCGACGGCGCATGGCTTGTCAAGAACAGCTGGGGCTGTGTTGACGCGGAAAATCCCGCGCACCGCGAGTATTGGGGCAACGGCGGCGACGGCTATTTCTGGCTCTCCTATTACGACCAGGGCATTACCAATCCCCAGAGCTTCCGCTTCGGGAGCAGCAGAGAGACCTCGAAGGTGATGCAGAATATTGATATGTACGATTTCATGCCTGAGGTCAGTCGCGACCGCGTCAGCTTTGACGGGGACGTGTATATGTCAAACGTATTCACCGCGAAGAACAACTGCACCGTCCGCTTTATCGGCATCGAGACCGTTGACGCGGACACCACGGTCGAGTACAGCGTATACTTCCTCAACGACGGAGCGGAATCGCCGACTGACGGCGCCTGCGTGGTAACTGCCCAAGAGACCTATCCGTATGCGGGCTATCACAAGATTGATCTCGGCAGAGCGATGCCGATGACAAAGGGCTCGAGATATTCCATCGTCGCAAAGGCGGCGGCAAAGGGAGCCAATACCGTTTACTTCAACCATGCGGAGATGCGTGCGTCCCTTAACGGAAAAATAAAAATCGAATAGGATTAAAAGCCACCACTATGAGAGTATTCTCCATAGCGGTGGCTTTTTGAATTGAGAAAAGCTTTGAAGCTCTGTGCAAAATCAGAAAGAAAAATAAAGCTTATTCTTTTCCTCTATGTTCTGTTCTCCATTGCTTTGGCGAACATCCGAAAATGTTCTTGAATGACTTTGAAAAATGGAGCTGATCGGGATAACCTACGGATGCGCTTATTTCTCCGATAGACAGGTCTGTTTTCAGCAGCAGCTCTGTCGCCTTTGTCATACGCAAGCGTATCAGGAAGGTTTGAGGGGATTTGTCAAATTCGTCCTTGAAAATTTTGCCGAAATAGCTTCGTGTTAATCCGCAGTGCGTTGCAACGTCGTCAACCGTAATGTTTTTTTGGAAGTTGATCCTGTATAATAAAAGTTGACACATGGTACTCGAACAAAACGAGAAAAATAGAAAAATAAATTCCCCCAAAAGGCTGCTCTGAAAGCAACG
>FMUA01000067.1 GCA_900100595.1 Ruminococcaceae bacterium P7 | reverse complement strand
TTCACCGATAAAATTGTAGGTTGAATAGTAGCGGATTTCCTGCACGATATGCGGTACATAGTCCGCAAGCACCACGAAACCCGAAGGATCTGCCGCGATATCCGATTTATAATTTTTCATAACAATCACCCCGGTTTGTTTTGCTGAAATGATAACCGATCCTGAGCCTTGTTTTGATTATAGCACATTTGAAAGGAAAAATAAAGTTTGGAAATGACAGGAAACACGTAAATAAATTTATAATTGAAATGAAAGATTATCGCAGATACATCAACAGATCAAATTCAATATCCGTATCCGAAGGTAACGATCTCCCAGCCGCCGTCTGCGGTGCGGCAAAGCCACCACTGATAGTCGGTATAATCCTTGTCAGCCGTAAGCGTCAGCTCTTCGGTTTCCTTCGGCGTGTGGAAATCCATCAGGAATTCGGCGACCTGCGTGTATTTGCCGTCGGGATTGATCTCGTTCATTTTCGCGAGCATTTCGTCTGTCGCTTTTTCATCGCCTGCGTAGCGGATGCTCTTTAGGTCGACATCGCCCCAGAACGCGAATTTGCACTTGATCTGGATAACGGCGTCCTTCAGCTCATCCTCAGTATAGAGCTTGGAGGTCCCGTAATCAATGCTGACGGATCCGCCGGTGTAGGCTCCGAGATATTCCTCGAAGGTAACGCCCTTTGAGGTGATCTCCTTGGCGGTATCAACATTGTCGAGATAGCGGATGTGCCACGGCTCGTAGCCGTAACCGGTGATGTGCTCGCTGCCGTCGAGATAGCGGAGAATAAAGCCGTAGTCGGCGAGCTTTGCGTGAATCTTCGACCAAATCTCGGGATATTGGATCATATCCTCGTTCTCGACAACGTCCATGCCGTCGATGATGAGGTAAAGGTCGAGCGCAAGACCGGTGTGGTGCTCGGAATATCCGGGCTTCGCGACGGTCTTTGCCGCGTAGTCCGCGCCGTACTGCTCGGTGAACTCATCCATGATACGCTGCTGGTCGGCAACGCTTCTGCGCGCGGAGTCGAGGTCGACATAAACGCCCTTTTTTTCAAGCTCTGCCTTGAGCTTGAGATAAGCGCCATAGGCTTTCTTCTCAACCTCAACGTCGTCGCCGACGGAGTTTGTCATATGTACGGTCTCGAGATTAGCTTCCCAATCGTCGGGGAGCTTGTGCGTCTTGTTGACAAGCGCCATATAGTCGATGCTGTCGGTCTTTGCCGAATCGACCGTTGCCGCTGTTGTTGCCTTGCTTGAGCTGCTTGACGAGCTGCTGCCGCAGCCTGCTAAAACAACAGTTGCAGCAATGCACATGCAAAGAAGAGCGCAAATGATGGTATTCTTTTTTATTCTCATAATTATATCCTCCGTTTTCTATGATGTGATCATAGCGTAACCTTTTTATTGCATATTACCTATTACTTTAGAATTCCGCACCTAAGTTTTCCATTGAATCGATCACAATGACACAATCGGGATCGACATGCTGCATAATGTAATACATCTGCTCCTCGGGTACCGCGACGCAGCCGCCCGTGCGGGGCTTTCTGTCGCCGAGGCAATGCAGGAAGATCGCGGAGCCTTTGCCCGCTGTTCCTTCCTCGTTATAGCTGATATTCATACAGTATTGGTACTCGTACTGATAATCGACGATGTGCTCGCTGTCCTCGGTATTAAGATTCGGATAATCCTTGATGCTTACCATCTGATTGTATTTGATGTTGTTGTCGCCCGACCAATAGGTATTATCATCGACCTTGGTGTATTCGATGGCGCAGCCGGGATCGTCCGCAATACCGAAAGCGGCGTTGAAGCGGAAGGTGCCTACAGGTGTTTTGCCGTCGCCTTCTTTTGTCTTGCCCAAACCTTCTTTGCCGATAAATCCGGGTGTGGAGGTCAGCATTTTCCAATTGCCGTTCTCATCCTTTTCGTGCATGGATATCCAAGCCGTTGAACGCTCATAGCCGGCAACCACAAAGAGCTGCTTCGCATTCTTTGCGGCATCGAGCTTTGTGACCCACTCGGGAGAAGCCTGAGGCTCCTGCGAAAGGCGCTCTCTCGGGGTGGAAAAGGCTGTGGCTTTTGAAGCTGTGTCGGCAGTCGCATTTTGGTTCGTGTTGCCGCAGCCGGTGAATACTACCGCCGCTGCCATGCAAAGGCAGAGAAGAATGCAGGTAAAGGTCAATTTCTTTTTCATGGGAGTTTCTCCTTTTTGTTGATAAGATAAATATAACATATATATTTGACTTTGTACAGATGCAAAATACCCTCGATTTGTAGCCTAATTAACACTCTGCCGCCAAAGTGTAGCCAAACAGACAAATCATAGGAAAGACCGGTGTTCATTTCATCTTCTCAAATATTCCGCCGAAACGGGGAACTCAAAATAGGTATCGGGATATGGCTCATCCTTCAGGGTGAAGTGCCACCATTCACAGTCGATCGGCTCAAAACCGTTGCGGACCATCGCGCGCTGCAACATCAT
>FMUA01000068.1 GCA_900100595.1 Ruminococcaceae bacterium P7 | reverse complement strand
TTGCTGTTGTGGATACCAACAAATACGGCTTGTCTTCGACGCTCGCAGGTAAAACAGTGCAGTAACGCCCGTCGGCAACGTGAACCTGATGACCTGTGCAAAGCGTTCCCTTCGCCGTGACATGGGCTGTATATTCCTCGGCTGTATCGCGGTTGACGATTTTGAAATAGTAATGCGCGGTCGAGCTGCCGTCGTCGGTCGTCTTATTGATCTCCAACGGAATGCTGAAAATATTGGTGTAGTAGCAGTCGTAGATCGTCGTTGTGTTGCTGTCACCGGAGGTGGATTTGAACAGATATGAGCGGGTCTTCGCTTCCGGCTCATAGAAGTCGGGCATAACGTATGCCGAGCCTTCCTTTCTGCCGATCTCCGTCACCTCATAATAATCTGACGGGACAAGCCCGCTGACGTCGCTGCAGTCAAAATGCTCCTGAACATACTCGCCGACGGTTTGGGTCAAACCCGCTTCATCGGTCGGACCGAGTATGAAAGCCGTGGTATTGTAATAGCGGTAGAAGGTGGATACATTGGACACCTTTATCTGAAAATACCAGCCCTTGAAGTTCTCGGCAGTTGAAGCGACGCCGTCGATCACGTCCTCGTCGCAGTTATCGTACTCATTCTGTGTGCCGATAACCTTGCGGACTCTGAAATCCGCGTTGAGCTTGGCGTTTTGCGATACCGCAACTTTGACATTGAAATATGCCGTCGGAGCTGTGACCGTTCCGCCCGAAACGACGTCCTGATATGTTGATGTGTAGGCGATCAGCTTCGCCTCGTTTGTAGTGGGTACGCCTGTTTTATTCGCATTCAGCGTCACGGTTTTGCCGGTGGTGTTCAGCTTGGCAGCTGACGGTGTGAGCGTCACCTTGTTGCCGCTCACCTTAACGGTGACGGTTGCGTTACCGACGTCCACGGTCTTGTTATTGAAAGCCGCGAACTGCGCCATCATGCTGCTGCTGTCAGTCAGCGTCAGAGGTTTGTATTTCCACTTCTTTGTGACGTTGTTGTACACAGCGCTGAGCGTATAGGTCGGCGCGTCGGACGATGCTTTATTGGCAAGCGACGGGACGGTCTGCGCGGATGCCATCGCGTTCTCAATGCGGCGGTAGGCATTGGTGGTTTTTCAGATTATCATTGTATGCGACGCTGTCGGAATAGAGGCGGTCAAAGTCAACATTTCTGACCGAATCAGATAACTCGTCGTCTTCGTTGTTGCCTTCTTCGTCCTCAATCTGCCAAAGAGGATCGTTTTCTGATTTCGCAGGGTCTGCCGCCAGATTGCTGTTCGATATGCTGTTCTCGGATGAATCGTTCTTTTCCGTCGGCTCATCGGACGTCGCCTTGCTTTTCAGCGCCTTGAAATCCTCGATGGTAGTATGGGCTATCTGCTCGCCGACGTGGTTGGATATTCTCGGAGCGATTAGCATCGTCAAGCCAGCGAATAGAAGAACTGTTGCGATTCCCGTGAATAGTTTTCGCTTCATGTTTTCTTTTCATCGGTGAACTGGATTGCTCCCAACCCGAATTTGCGGATTGCCATCGCGTTACAGATAAGCGCAAAGGTTTTTGCGTTGATCAGCTTATTGTCGGCAAGATCGTTGATGGTGATGTGCTTGGTACCGAGATACAAATCCTTCGCCGCGCAGTAGAGGGGATAGGAATGCTCGGAGCAGTTCTTCGGTCGCAGCTTGCCGAAGCTGATGCCGTGGTTCTCGACATATCTCCGTGTTTGATTCCATAGTCGGAAATCGGCTGTCAGCAAATATAACGCCGCAACCAGCGCACAGTTCTTTCTGTCATACTTTCCGATCCTGTCGAGTGCTGCGTTAAAACTCAGTCTGTGCTGTTCGCTCAAGAATGTCATGGGGATGACCTCGCTTTCCTTTATATATTTTCTCAGTCGGCGGAGGAACCCGCTGTGCTTGATTTCAGACATTGTTTCCTTCATGACCTCTTTGAGTGAGGCGACACCGACGGCAATCCTTTCTTCTATGCAGACGCACCGGGGAACAGTACAGCCTTTGATTTTCCCTCCGTAGCAACTGCACAGTCGACAATCGCACATATTGGCTGTGTACTCAAATTTTCCTGTCACGACGATTCCCGAACCTCTCGGGTAAAAGTTCGGTATGCCCTTCATCATCTGTTCGATGCTGCGGTCATACCGGTTTTCTGTAAAATACATTGTTTATCAACTCCTGTTACAATATATTTGCCCCTTGGTTTATGGTAGCCAGCCATAGGCATGGGACATCTCGTTGCCTAAGCTGTTAGAATAGGAAGGAAC
>FMUA01000069.1 GCA_900100595.1 Ruminococcaceae bacterium P7 | reverse complement strand
GCCCGCAAAAACGGATTCGATTCCTATCATGCGGTTAAGATGGCTTTGTCATGTCAAACCGATCAGATCTTTGTGGGGTAGCTCTGAATAGTTACAAAGATAATATGATAGTTTCCGATCAAACCCGCAAGATTAAAGGTCTTGCTGGGTGCGTAAACGGCAATTGTCCGGTTACGCGCGTCCTCTGAGATGCTCTGCGTCGGAATGTGCTTGTTTCCGTTCAGAAGAATATCCGACCAGATTTCATCAGAAATGACGACACTCTGATTATCACGGAATATCTCCATTGCTTTTTCAAGCTCTTCCCTTTCCCACACCCTTCCGCAGGGATTGTGCGGACTGCAGAGTATCACGAGGTGGATATGATTTTTTCTGATACGCCTGTCCATGTCCTCATAATCCATTCGTCACACACCGCTTTCGTCCTTTTTGAGCGGACTAAGCTCAGCCGCACGTCCAGTATCCTCCAATACATGAGTAAAGCCGATATAGGTGGGACTGTGCAGCAAGATCTTCTCTCCCGGTGTTGTGAACGCCTGAATCGCCGTGCTGACGCAGCCGAGCACACCGTTTTCATAGCCAATGTTCTTTCTTTTTAACTCCGTTACGCCGTTGCGCTTTTCGTGCCAGTTGATGATTGAATCATAGTATTCCTTGGTCGGAATATAGTAGCCGTAAGCAGGGTGCTCCGCTCTTTTGATGATCTCCTGCGGGATAGTGGGAACGGTCGCGAAGTTCATATCCGCTACCCACATCGGAATAACCGAAAAGCCGTTCTTGGGCGCAGTGGGAACTATAGCCCAATTTACAGACGAGCCGATCGCGTCAACAGCTAACGCATCTTTTCCGCTGCGATCCATAATAGTAGTAAAATCATAAATCATATTTATACACCTCAGATTCTTGCACATGATAGTCAAGTATATCAAATTGCAGCTTTTTTGTCTATTATTGAATGATAGCTTTTTTCTATATCCAGCTATTCAAATACCCTATTAGACAAAACGAAAATCTTAAGTTATAATTGATTATATCAATTTCAGCGAATGGAGAAGGTAACATGAATCATGATTTCACAAGAGAGGACGCATGGAAGCTGCTTACAGAATACAACAAAGAGCATTTTCATTTACAGCACGCCGTAACGGTTGAGGGCGTTATGAAATACTATGCCGATTTGCTCGGCTACAGCGATGAAAAAGAATTCTGGGGAATTGTCGGATTGCTGCACGACCTTGATTTTGAGCAATATCCCGAACAGCATTGCATCAAGGAACAGGAAATCCTTCGTGAGCGCGGTATCGATGAAAGAATTATCCACGCAACCGCCAGCCACGGATATCTTCTCACCGTCAATATAAAGCCTGAGCACGAGATGGAAAAGGTGCTTTACGCGGTTGACGAACTGACAGGCTTAATCGGCGCCGCCGCATTGATGCGTCCGTCAAAGAGTGTTCAGGATATTGAAGTAAAATCCGTGAAGAAGAAGTACAAAAACAAGAATTTTGCCGCGGGCTGCTCAAGAGAGGTCATTGAGCGAGGCGCTCAGATGCTCGGATGGGATTTGAATAAACTGATTGAGCTGACGATTCTCGCAATGAGAAGCTGCGAAGATATATATTTATCTGTTTAAAATACGAGGTAGTTATATGCTATCATTTTCCGAGATTATTGAACTGAAAAACTGTTTGCAGAAGAATTACCAAGTACAGCTTCACTACCATGACGCTTGCCCAAAGCCGTTCTTTACACTCAACAAAAACAATAAAGAAATCGCTGACTTCATTGGCTCGTTTCTGAACAAATCCAATCATGAAGCAGTTTTTTCCTCCGACGGACTGCATTTTACGGTCAAAAGAAAACTTTAACATAAAAGCATGCGCCACTCAGAATTTTTGTCCTGAGCGGCGCTTAACTTTTTTAACTCAAATAAACAGGCTCATATCTGATTTTTCGCCTGAACGGGTCTGTCCCAAATTCTGTGTAAACTCTAAATCGCAGTGCAAAATAGAGCAAAAATTATTATTCTGGGGCGTAAGCCCCTTGTCAACATTATAA
>FMUA01000072.1 GCA_900100595.1 Ruminococcaceae bacterium P7 | reverse complement strand
GAAGAACATCTTTAACAGTGAGTAAGCTTTCTTGCTCGTTGTGAAGGCGTATCCGGCGTTCATGTGCTTGGTAAGCAGTTTCTTGATGTCGGCGGGAGTGACGTCGCCAACAGGTTTGTTGCCGATGTAAGGATAGATTTGGTGCTCGGCTGTGCACTCATATCGGTCATAGGTAGTGCGCTCCACCTCCGGGAATTTATAAACTCTCAGCCAGTTCTTCATGCTCTCTTTCAAAGGCTTTTTTGATTCGTCAGAGTTGGCGACCTGCTCGTTGAAGTTTTTGACGTACTCCGTCATCTTCGCCTGCAGCGTTTTCTTCTTTTTGCTGGAAAAACTCTTACGCTGTGTTACACCGAACTCATCCTTGTAACGCACCAGACCTATCCAACGCCCGTCGCTTTTCTGCCAGATGTTTCCGTTGTCTAATAATTCTCGTTTCATTGAAGCAACCTCCTTTTTTAGTAACCACAACAATACCACAAGCATTGGTCAATATCCAGCTAAACTCAAAAAATATGGGGTTCACTTTGTCAATTTAGGAACTCTCAAACTCAATTATAAACGGATGGGTGTACAATAAAACGGACACCTCGCTGGCATGCCCCTGGGTTGATTGTAAAACTAAATGCAAGTTTAAGCCTACTTTTACCCTTACAAACCAGCTTTTAGTTTTACAAGCATCCGAACCCCGACAAGTAGACATTTTTTAACGTAATATCCAGCCACATCGCAGCCGCTGAAAAAAGACGTGCGGTTTTCAGCTCTGAAAACATGGTCGGGCAGCGGTCAAAGACCACGTAACTCACGTGTGCAAACAAGCTATTCTGCACGTGATATCCCTGATAATGAAATGCAATTGACGTGCGTCTCGCACGTGGAAAACACTGTTTTTATTCAAATTGGCGTTTTTGTGTTGAAAAATGCTTGACAAAATCGCGTGTCTGTGGTAATATATCTCTTGCAGTGAGTTAATGTCACTATGCAGCAATTTAATATTTAGGGGTATAGCTCAGTTGGTAGAGCAGCGGTCTCCAAACGTCAACCGCGACTTAATTCCCCGCATGATTACTGGACTTCTCAGGCTTGAAACGTCGGTTTCAAGCCTTTTTTCGTGTTTTTGATTTTGCAGGTCGTTAAAGTGATTTATGCAAAAACGAGTTTAAAACCGGCAAAAGAATTCGCAACAGCATCAAAAGACCAGCAATTTTTCATTAGGTTGGAAAGAGACGATTATCCCCTCCTGAAAACCTTGGCTGATACTTTTTCGAGTAAGTATACTTAAATACCAAGGCAGTCTCACCCAACGAAAACCAATTAAATTTTACCCAAATCATAAATCTAAATTTCTTCTCGATAAAGTATAAAACGCTGCACTCAACAAGTCATGTCAAGTGCAGCGTTCACCTTTTTGATCGTAAATATTTTTAACCTGCCACCAGCATTTACAGCATTGGCGAAAAATCCCTTTCTTTGATTTAGCGTCGCAAATTTTGACAGTTAATTGCCGTTATTGCCTTCCTATAACTTTGGCTCAAGATACTTTTGAACCTATGTAATCAATTTATTAACTTTAGGGATCATATCATCAAGATCTTCTTTTTCAATCGGAATATAATCGTCGTAATCACTGTCATGGCGCATTAAGGACATTGTTGCAATGATGCTCGAGAC
>FMUA01000073.1 GCA_900100595.1 Ruminococcaceae bacterium P7 | reverse complement strand
CAGATGCAGTTCCGGATGTGCATGAATAATTCAGGTTTATATTATCTTTTTATAAACGCCATTTCCAAGAAACTCAATAAACCTCTTATCACGTAGTACTTGTAATTGCTGTCTGATTTTAGCTTCAACATTGTTGTTTTCCGGGTGGAGATCATGTAGAACAGTGATAAATCCATACATTTCTTTTAATGTGAACAACTCGCTGCGGATACTGTTAACGCAATTCAAAATATCAAAGAGCCAACCACGGCTTTCAATGTTGTTTGTTTGGATGCTTTTCACTTTTACGTATTTATTTACTACAATATCTTTGTCAATAAATCGACCTCCTCTGATTATAGGGATTCTGCCTTGTTCTGGAATGTTGCTGTATAAAATATTACATCCTACCCATCCATGACGTCTTGCCGTAGGTGGTAATGGTTTTCGCTTTTCAATAATGTTTGGCACAAAGAAAAACTTTGGAATAAAAGTTAAGTCCGTAACAGCATAATCAGGCGAGTATTGCAAAACAAACAATTCAGGGTTTGTAAAACTGCTGATACGCTCTATCATCGTTTCATAAGCACCGTCAAGTATCTTCTTCCCGATATTTCCGTTTTTTGATTTCAGCTCAAATACTTCACCACATTTTTTACAGCGCATATCCGCAACAGGCAGATTGTTTTCCAATTTTGAAATGTGCGGATTTCCGCAGCAGGGGCAAAATACATTTTCAGTTACCCACGCTTCTGAAAGTACTCTTGTTTTTTGAGCAGCGCTCTTATATCCTTCCGCAAGTGAGATGTCAAAATACATATTCATTAGAACTCTATCCAATCTGTGAAAGTATCATTTCCTTTATCATACACCATTATTTGTTTACTTTCAATATTTCCGGGTGATAATACAAATTCTTCTTTCTGATATTTTTCGACGGCAACTTGTATGGCTTTTTCAATACTATCAGCGGTAACGACAAAATCCTCACAAATAATTTCTTCTATTGAAACACAAAACCTCCGCACTTCATTATTAGGAATTTTAAAGCTTCTACCATCTAAGGGTTTTGTTGAATCAGATGGAATCAGCCACATATTGCCAACTCTTGCAACGTTTGGGATTTTTCCTTCTTGACACAATGTGTTTACTCTTCTTCGGCTAATATTCCACTTTTCTGATGCCTCTTTAGTCGTTATGTACTCAATCATTTTTATCAACCTTTTCTGAAAAATAGCTGCTTCAGCAGCTGTCATTTACGTTAACATAAATACCATATATTTTTATTTTTCTATTATATTCCATGTTTAGAATAATAGCAATACAAAAGAAATAAAATATCAAAAAAATTAGACACTCACACTTTTGTGAATGTCTGTAAAAAATTGTAATAGAAAAACAACAGGCTACCTTAGGTAAAAAACTTGATTTTTTCGCCATCAAAAGCAAATTGACAGCATATTTTTTGATTATTTATTGTAACTATTCAGAACGATAAAAATTTGTATACCTGCACAAAAGAAATTTTGAAGTATCGAATAGCGGGCTTACGAATGAAAAAAGTATAA
>FMUA01000076.1 GCA_900100595.1 Ruminococcaceae bacterium P7 | reverse complement strand
TTACAGCACAAGACTCGCTATCGGTGGTTGGTTAGACCTTACCGAACAGGATTCCCACCTGCTAGACTATCCGCCCTTCGTCTGGGCGCACAATCAGAATTTATGTTACAGTTGTTTAACCAGAATTAATTCCATCGGTTGTTATAACCCGGAACACCTACAATGAAACCATCACAGTCCTTATAAACCAATTTGCGATATCTTATTTCAGTATACTATAATATACACTCTAAAAGAGTCAATGCAAGTATGATGTTTATGATGCGAAAATGTTTGATATAGAATTTCTGTATCAACATTCCCAGTCCAATCCAGCTCAATGTTGCAATCGTTCCTATGGTAGCTATTAATAACTCAAAAGCCAATCAATACCCATAATTCTTTGCTGTAATCAGTAATAAACCCCGTCAGCGCAGTAATGCCAAACAGATATATCTTTACATTCACAAACTGCAGCATAAAGCCTTTTATAAAGGAAGCGCTCTTTGATTTAGTGTCCTCTGTTGGTTTACTGACAGCAATATGGATTGCTAAAAACAAAATATATGCCGCTCCGACATACTTCATCACATCCAGAACATTGGGCAGAAAAGTCCCTATACCAAACACAAACAAAGCGCATATTATCTGAACAACATAATATCCCGCAAAAATGCCGAAGAACAGTTTTTTACCCTTACGCCAACCGTAATTCGTTACCGTGTTCAATGCTAAGATGTTCCCCGGTCCCGGTGTAAAAGCGTTTATCAGACAATACAACAAAAAATTACCTATCACAAAAGCGGTCATTACAAACACTCCTTACGGAATGTATTATACCACCGTACAGCTCGTCATAGGTAATTCTAAATTAATATGCTATAATATAGGCTCAGACTATGAATTGCCGTACTGCCGTAATTCTTCAATATAGATTTTTGGTAACTATTCAGAACAACAAAAAATTGTATACCTGCACAAAAGAAATTTTGAAATATCGAATAGCAGGCATGCAGATGAAAGAAGTACAAATTGGTCACACGCTATGCTCTCCAGAGGCACTAAAAACGCCTCTTAAAAATCAGGTTCGTCAAAATGCACAACCGTCAGTAGGGCGCGGTATAGCCAAATTTCGTTAATTATGGTATAATATCGGTAACGAAAGGCGGTGGAGCAAATGCCGGTTACACAAAAGTTTATTGAGTCGTTGATGAAGCAAAATCAAATGCTGATAGAGCAAGTCGATTCGTTGAGTAAAACCATAGACGAACTCAATGCGACAATCAAAGAATTGCGTGAGCAGCTTAACAAGAACTCTGGCAACAGCTCCAAGCCGCCATCAACAGACGGTTTCAAGAAAGTCAACAAGAG
>FMUA01000077.1 GCA_900100595.1 Ruminococcaceae bacterium P7 | reverse complement strand
ACCATGTCGTTCTGCGTCAGATAAGACAATTCGGAGTCCAAAGCTTGAGCAAGTCTTCTCAGCACAGGGTTTTCCTTGAGCCGGATGACGTAAGAAGTGCCGTTCGTTTCAAACAGGCTGTAGAGTTCATCTGTGGCAAAACCGCTGTCTCCCCGTGCAAAGAGGGCTGTTTGAGGATATTCTCTTTGATATTCCTCCAGAAGCGGCAGCATAAACGCGGCTGCGCCTTTGCTGCAATACTGCGTTCCCGGACGCAGTTCGACTTTCAGCAAATCTCCGGTCATCCCATCGAAGCAAAGCAGAGGATGATAACCATGGGCTTGGTAGTGATAGTTGAAAGCCTCACCTTCCTGCGCACCATAGGTAGCCAGCAAGGTGGAGTCCAAATCAAACAGAACGTGCTCCGGTTTCTTGATGGAGTAGGCTCTTCTGCGGAGAATCCGCTGTATCTCTTCCAACTGCTGTAGACTCTGTTCATCCATGCGGTTGTGAAAACGTGACAAAGTGGGCTGAGAGGCTAAAGCAGCTTTGCCGATAACAGCGTTCAGGACAGGATCGTTTCTCAGACTATCGGCGTGATCATCCTGAAAATAGGCACCGGTAATCTGGTAGAGCATCTGCAAAAGGTTCTGATAATCCTTGTGAATCCGGTATGAAGCCGAGTCTGTTGTGTGAAAGTGTTTTCTGAGCAGCGAATTGACACCCAGCTTATGATAAAACTCCTTGAGCAGAAGCAGACCACCATCCGAGGAAAGATTGCCACCATCGAAATTTACGCGAAATTTCTTGTTGCTTTCCAATGCAATACCTGTTATAATAGCCATGGGACTTCTCTCCTTTGGTTTATTGTTGTATGGTAACTGCATTATACCAAATCTGAAGTCCCTTTTCCATACCTCACGGGCTTCATCTTTTAGGTGAAAGCTTGTTTTTCATTTTTATCAGTGTTTTTCTGGTGTTGAGGCGATTACCAGGCAATGGTGTGAATAATTTAGGATAGGTTTTTCTTTTCTCAGGCGCACGTTTAAGATACTTTACATTTTGAATATCTACCCACTGCGTACAAAAGTTGTTGTAATAACGCTTCATAAGCGTGTAGCTGTATCTGTCTTCCAATGCTCTGTGTATCTTCTTAAACCGCTTTTCGTCTATCGTGCGCTGCAAAGCGTTGATGATTAAGTTCCGGAAATAGCATACAAAAGCAATATCATCCGGCAAACGATCCAAGAGCTCGTCCTTTGTTTCGGGATTATAGAATAACCGTTCAGCGCCTTC
>FMUA01000078.1 GCA_900100595.1 Ruminococcaceae bacterium P7 | reverse complement strand
CATACAATGGTGAAAAGTCTTTGTGATAAGCAGGGTGAGAATTTCACGATTTTAAAGAACGATTTACTGAAAGCACTTGCGGAGGAAGGTATATCACAAAAGGAAAAGAAGTCGGGAAAGAATACCCGATCCATAAACATCAACAACAAAACCAAGCGATTGATTTGGATTCCAAAATCGGAATTTGACTATATCGTAGGTCTGGGTGAATAACGGGGTGATTCGGGTGATGAGGTTTGAAAAGGCTCACAAACACTGGATTATCTCTTTTTCTGCCGGGGTGATAACCGGGGCGATTTATTGCCTCGGCGTTGCCCCGGGGTGATTCCGAATAAGCTGATGAACACTGAGGATTGATTACGATTGCCCGGATTGCCCCAAAATTCATCATACCCATCTTTCAGGACAGAAAAACTACCGTTACAAATCCCGCTTTATTGCCAGTTTCGCCTTTGTATTACGACCGCCGGTTTCCGGCGGCCGCGAAGGCAGATGCGGGCAAGGCCCGCACCCCTTTAAAAAACTATTTGGAGGTATATTTTATGAAAAAACAAGCGAAAACAGAAATTCTTTCATGCCGTGTGACGCCCGAGCAGAGAATAATAATTGAAGAAAAGGCGTTCTCTTCCTACCGAACGCCGAGCATGTATCTGCGTGACTGTGCACTGGATAAGAAAATTATCGTCGTAAAAGGCGTCGACGAACTCACTTCCGAGCTGAGAAAAATCGGAAATAATCTCAACCAGCTGACGCGTGCGGTCAACGCAGGCTTCGCTTATGAGGTTGATTTGCGCGAGACGAGAGAGGAGGTAGCACGAATATGGCAATCGTTAAATTCGCTCCTGCAGGAAGTCCGCTGAACAATATCTTCGATTATGTCATGCGCGACGAAGCGACAGAGGACAAACTGATCAGCGGTGTGAACTGTTCTCCCGAGAGTGCGCTCGAAGAATTCCGCTTCGTCAAGCAGCGTTTTCACAAGGAGGACGGCAGGAGTTACTACCATATCGTGCAGTCGTTCTCGCCCGACGACGACCTCACTCCCGAAACCACTCACGAGATCGGTTTAAAATTTGCGGAATACTTTCCGGGCTTCCAAATCGTTGTCGCCACGCACGTTAACACCAACGCCATCCATAACCACCTGATTATGAACAGCGTGAACTTCGAGAACGGCAAAATGTTTCACCAGAGCCGCAACGAAATGCTGCA
>FMUA01000084.1 GCA_900100595.1 Ruminococcaceae bacterium P7 | reverse complement strand
ATATCTTTTCCAAGGTACTATACGACAAAAAATCGCAGTCCTTTTCTATTTTGGAACTGCGATGTAATTGTTCGTAGAACGTCCACATATACGAAACACAAGAAAAAAGGTCAAGGCAAATGCGCATAAACGCATTACCTTGACCAATTATTTGACCATAATTAGCTGACCATATTCAGCAAAGCCATGCCCGTATACAGTGCCAATAATACGGCAAATTTATATAAATCCATATCTCTTACAAGAAAGGATTCCAGAACTTTCTGTTCAGAGACATCCAGTACACGCATCTCTTTCATGCGCGTTTTCAAATAATATATCTTTATTTTTGGTATATGATAAACTTCTTCGGCATAGTTCAAAGCCAATCCGATTACTATCAGAATATCATTGACCATTTTTGCAGACAATCCTGCCGCTATCTTTTTGTCTGCAAAGCTGGAAAGTGACGATGACGTTAAAAATCGAATATTGCTTTTGCCAATGGAGCAGGGTTCAACGTGATTTTTGATAATTCCATCATATTTTTGATATGTGTTTGGCTTTATATTGTTCTTCATAGATTGAAGCCATTCCCACATAATATCTGACAGAATAAGAGAAAATGAAGTAGCTCCGTGCATTCTGGTATCCTGTATTATCGCAAAACGTCTTTGTTGTGCTTCGGTATAAGTCTTGCCGTAAACCGAACCATACCTTTTCTTACCGTCCACTCCAATCTCCTTGACATAGCGTGCTTCCCAGCGACCATCTTTACGTTTGTAAATGCTGGCTTCTTTTCTTGCCATAGTATCATCCTTTCTGCGAAAAACGCACCTCTATTGTACCTGACCACATATCTGACCAACAATCACAGAAAACAAGCAAAATTTATAGCGAAGTGAAAAATTTTCAAGCTTTTTCTTGCACAAAATCTATCCAAACTGTTGCCAAAACAGACAAAGTGTGTTAGAATAATAATGGATATATAGTGATAGTTCACATTCGTATATGTGGACGATATACGAAGTATTTATCGAACAAAAGCATTATCATTTTATCAGTTGTATTTGAGAATTTCTAATTTACACTTGCCGGA
>FMUA01000081.1 GCA_900100595.1 Ruminococcaceae bacterium P7 | reverse complement strand
GCTCTGACTTCACCCCGTATACGACGCTCTCCTACCATTCCTTAACAGGAATCCCAAGCTTCGGTTCATAGTTTAGCCCCGTTAAATTTTCCGCGCAGAATCACTCGACCAGTGAGCTATTACGCACTCTTTTAATGAGTGGCTGCTTCTAAGCCAACATCCTGGTTGTCTAAGCAATTCCACATCGTTTTCCACTTAACTATGATTGGGGACCTTAGCTGTGGGTCTGGGCTCTTTCCCTCTCGACAACGAAACTTATCTCCCGCTGTCTGACTGCTGAACATCAATTATCCGCCATTCTTAGTTTGATAAGGTTCAGTAACCTCTCGGCCCCTAGCCAATTCAGTGCTTTACCTGCGGTAATCTAATTCAACGCTAGCCCTAAAGCTATTTCGGAGAGAACCAGCTATCTCCGGGTTCGATTGGAATTTCTCCGCTACCCACAACTCATCCGCTACCATTTCAACGGGAGTCGGTTCGGCCCTCCATAAAGTTTTACCTTTACTTCAGCCTGGTCATGGGTAGGTCACCCGGTTTCGGGTCGAATACATTTGACTTCATACGCCCTGTTCAGACTCGCTTTCGCTGCGGCTCCACACCTGAAGTGCTTAACCTTGCCAAATACATTCACTCGCCGGACCATTCTACAAAAGGTACCTGATCGTCCATTGAATGACTTTCAGTGCTTGTAAACACAAGGTTTCAGGTTCTCTTTCACTCCCCGCCAGGGGTGCTTTTCACCTTTCCTTCACAGTACTTCTTCTCTATCGGTCACCGAGTAGTATTTAGGCTTGGAGGATGGTCCCCCCATCTTCCCACCGGGTTTCACGTGTCCGGCGGTACTCTGGATACAGATAGCTGCTTTCACTTTTCGCCTACAGGATTCTCACCTTCTATGATTGACCTTCCCATGTCATTCGGCTAAATCAAAGCATGCCGTATTCTGTCCGAACCCCGAAGGTATTACTACCCTCGGTTTGGCCTCTTCCGCGTTCGCTCGCCACTACTGGCGGAATCTCTGTTGATTTCTTTTCCTCGCCCTACTTAGATGTTTCAGTTCAGGCGGTTCCCCTCATATACCTATTGATTCAGTATATGATGACAAGACTTTCCTCTTGCCGGATTGCTCCATTCGGAAATCCACGGATATAA